>NC_010001.1:3500000-4177500 GCF_000018685.1 Lachnoclostridium phytofermentans ISDg
AAAAACATACGGATAAAAAGAAATACTCCCTTAATACTAAGGAAGTACCTTCTATATAAATTATTCTCTTTGTTTACTATATATTTTGAAACAATAACTTATATATCTATATATCTATATATCTTATATCTATATACCTACTATCTATATATCTTATATCTATATACCGACTATCTATATACCGACTATCTATATACCTTATATCTATATACCTTATATCTATATACCTTATATCTATGTAATAAAATTACACACCAACGGAATCTAATTACAACTCAATCTATTATTCTTATGAAATTTAATGTATGGTATAAGTAACACTATTTATCCATGGTTGCTACATCTGAATTAGTTTCATTTACTTTTGCTGCCTTACGTCTTCTTATTCTTGGCTTAGCTTTATCCTTGATAACATTTTTAAAGAGTTCTGGTTTAGCAACTCTACTATGTACTATGCTACCGCATTCTGTACAAATCAAATGCTCCACTTTAGAACCAGCATATCCTGATTTTCCAGTCATAACGGCACCTTGAGCACTTTGATATCCCCACCCCATCTCATTACTTCCACAAAATGGGCAACTCTCAATTCTTATCTCAACCATGAAAATACCTCCTTTTTACTATCCCTCAGTTAAGGGCGCATACCATCCACCTTATTGTACTATAGAGTTTCTAGAATGTCCATACAAAACCCCCGAATCCATGATACGTTCTTTTACAGATGCATTGGGATTATTCATATTCTCGTCAATTGAAAGAAAAGTTGAGTAAATAACAAACAGGATTATATCAAAAACCTATCAATGTAAAAAGGATGCTATCTATATAATGAAATCATCACTACTTAGATAGCACCCTTTTCATAATTTAAATATATTTTCCATCTTTGTTATCAAAATAAAGAATATAAATATCTAGTTCTATCTACTTCTATAGTAAAGAGTACTAATATCCAGTTCCCATCACTTCTATAGTAAAGAGTACTAATATCTAGTATTCATCTTCCACGTCATCCTCATCCACATCTTTTTGTTCTTGTCCGTCTAAGATATGCATGGCCCTACGTTTTCTTCTAGCTTCTTCTGAAGCTTCCATTAAATAGTCCTTTATGCTAGAGCTCTTACGTATATGTATTAGCTTAAGCTCTGGGTGGGTCTTATCTCCAGTATAACAGGTAACAGTACCAAGGCAAAAAACTCTTTCCAAAAAACTACGTGTTAGTCTTACATCTTGAACTTTATACATATACGCATCATCCTCAACTATAGTTAAAAAACCACTCTGAATGTTGATTTTATCTGGTCCAATGCGATATGTAACAAAGTGCAATGGTAAACCAAACAACTTTGTACGTTTCTTCTCCTTATAAACTACTTCCATGTTACACTCCCCCACTAACATATACTTGCACTAAAACTTCACTACTTCAGTTTAATGATTGCAGTTTTCTCATCCTTTGAAATTATGAGATTCGCTGCTTTCATCTCTTGTTTTTTAGGCACTTCAAAGATCACGATAGCCTCTTTCGTTTCTTTGCCTCCAATTTCCAAGTCTATATAGCGCAAATCATTTAATATAAATGTTAACTGTGGCTTCAATATCGTACCCATATCGATATCTAACTGATACTGGATCCCTGCATCTGTTAATTGAAGTTTTGTTGCATTCTTCGATGTGTTTTTTACATTGAACTTAATTACCATCAACTGCTTACCCTTGGAAGCATCTAAGGAAAAATACTCATCCGAAAAACTATTTACTATATCATAACCAGTGTATTCTATTGTTAGATTCTTAATCCCAATTACTTCGGTAAAATCCGAATTCGCTTGAATATTAGCTCCTGTTTGATGACCATTTGTATTTCCCTTATTAGAAACTGTACTAGGCTTTTCAGCACTAGGAGTTGGGGTTACGGTTGCTACAGGTATTGGTGTAGGTGATGGTTCAATTAATGCTTGGTCATAAGACCTTTGTTGACTTAATAATACACCCGATAGATATTCCGCAATAATATTATTTTCATTTTCCGTTAGCCGAATTGAGCTGGCACAACCGGTTAATCCAAACATAGAAACTACTGCTAAAGATAGCAATAATCTTTTTTTCAACATATCTCCTCCTATGGAAGTAAATTCTATATTTTTTATCACTCAATTGTTTTTCTCATCATAACACTTTTTTCTGGGTTCGGCAACGAATATCAAAGTTATGATGTAATATCTAATTCAAACCAAAATTCAACACCATTTGAGTGGTTTACAACACCACATTCTTTATTGTGTGCATTCATAATAGCCTTTACGATGGATAAACCGATACCATTTCCACCATATTCTCGTGTTCTTGCTTTATCTACTTTATAGAACTTAATCCATACTTTTTCTAAATCCTCTTCTGGAATTAACTCACCAGTATTAAAAACTGCTACACGAACTACATTCTCCATATGAATCAATTTGATTTCAACTATTTTAGCACCATCTGCATGATTGATCGCATTGCTTACGTAATTCGTCACTACTTCTTCAATCATGTATTCATCTGCCCATACATAACATGGCTGTTTTTCTTCAAAGATTATCCTAATCTCTTTTTGCTTGCATAGGATATCTGTCGATTGAATCACAGAATTAATAAGAGATACAATGTCGAAACGAATAATTTCCGGCTGATTATTACCAAATTCTAATTGATTCAAACTGAGTAGTTTTTTTACCATCTTATTCATCTTCATTGCTTCATCAATAATGACTTCACAATAAAACTCCCTACTCTGTTCATCCTCCGAAATATTATCTTTAAGACCTTCTGCATACCCTTGTATGAGAGCGATTGGTGTTTTTAGTTCATGAGTGACATTTGATAAGAATTCCTTCCTCATCTCGTCAATTTGTACTTTATCTTCAATATCGGATTGTAATTCAATATTCGCAACCTTTAATTCAGAAATTGTTTGCTCTAATTTTTCAGAAAGCATATTAATGCTATTCCCAAGCTGTCCAATTTCATCTTGTGACTTTCCTTCATACTTCGCATTAAAATCTAGGTTTGACATTTTCTTGGCGATGTTTTCTAATACCAAAATAGGTTTCGTGAAACTTCTGCTAATAAAGTACATAACTATCGTACCAACAACAGTTACAAAAATTCCGACATAAGCTAAGAAATTATTGGATATCGCAGAACTCGCCTGAAGATTTTCCATGTTAGTTCGTATGAATACGATAAATCCAGTATCTAATATTCCAATCAAGTCAATATAATTCATCTGCATCAATGCATCATGTTGGATATAAATATCGTATTTATTATCAACGGTTTTAATCCATTTTATTTTATCAATTAATGTATCTGGCGTATTTCCGTATAAGTACGCTTTCATTGATTTCTTTACTCGTTGAGTGTCACGATCAGTTCCATTCGATCGATATACCAATCCTAAATCCATATCTGAGATATATGCACTTGCATTGTTTTTCGAAATCATACTATCCATCATTACTAATTGTTCTTGAGTTAAACCTTTTTGACTGCTTTCATTGAAAGTATTATTAACCTCATAAAATACTGAATCCAAAGATTTTATCTTACTATACTGATAGTAATCAGTTAAAAAGGATTTATTTAATCCCCAGCACAAAAAAATCGTTAATGCCAGCGATATAGTAAGTAAAAATGTTATTTTCAATCGTAAGGAATGTTTCATTATACCACCTCGAATTTATAACCCATACCCCAGATGGTTTTGATATAATCACCCTTATCTCCCATTTTACTGCGAAGTTTTTTCACATGAGTATCAATGGTTCTAGCATCTCCAAAGTAATCATAATTCCATACATTATTTAAAATCTTTTCCCTGGATAAAGCAACTCCTCTATTTGTTATAAAATAGGTTAATAGTTCAAATTCTTTAACGCTAAGCTCAATCGCTAAATCATCTATCTTAACTTCATGCGCTGCCTTATCTATCACAATACCACCAATTTCCATAGTCTCATCCAAAGTTTGTATTGATCGACGTACAATGGCTTCTACACGCGCAACTAAGATTTTTGGACTAAATGGTTTCGAAATATATTCATCAACACCTAATTCAAAACCTAATAATTCATCTTTCTCATCACTTTTTGCAGTAAGCATAATGATTGGGACCTTAGAATATTTACGGATTTCTTTACATACTTGCCATCCGTCCATCTTTGGCATCATCACATCAAGAATAATTAAGGATATATCTTTTTGTTCAAAGAATATATCAACTGCCTGCTCCCCATTCTCTGCTTCTAATACATCATAGTTACTTCGAGAAAGGAAATCCTTTACTAATTTACGCATTCTGCTTTCATCATCTACCACTAAAACTTTTAGGCGTTCCATATTGTCCCTCCACTCTTTTCTACAGCATAACAAATATCTATGTAGAATTTGTGAAAACCTTAAACTTAGTTTTCTTTCTCCTGCAATGCTTTTTCTTTTTCAAGTATAGCATTTTCTCTATCTGTTAATTGCTTCTCCCATGCTGAATACTTATCTCGAATCTTTATCTCAGCATCTGTAAAAGGAGAGTTCTTACTAAGTAATACAGATACGAACATTCCAATTATAATTAAAATTAAAAAAGCATTGATGATACGCAAATTTCTTAGTTTCGCTTGTAATATATCTTTTTTTGCTTCTTTCTGTACCTCAGACGTCTGTTAAAAAGATGTGCTACGTACATAGGAACCTTTTTTCATCTCCGTTGGTACTGTTACAAACACCGGGCTCACCGCTTTATCAGAGAATGCATTCAGTTCTCTTTGTACTTCCCTAAGAAAATTGATTCCGGTCGGAGTAACAAATGATTGCTTTTCGATTAATCCTTCATATAGTTTTTTCAGCTTTTCTCTGTCCTTAAAGTCAGTTCTACCTTTAATATAAGCAATTGATTCAGCCTCCTTCTTGGCTAAGTCCATCTCTTTCACAGTTGCATACCTATATCCATCAAACTCAAACAATCCTTATTCCCCCTTTTTACAAAATGTGAATTATGTTTTTAAAAAGAATTTCTTTATTCAACTTCAGAAATTTTTATATTTTCTATCACAACTGGATTCTTTGGAGTTCCTTGATCGTCAGCTTTCTCGGTATTTGCGATAGCATCTAACACATCAAATCCTTCTATGACTTGTCCAAATACAGTATGTTTCCTGGTTAACCAAGGGGTACCACCATAGGTTATAAATTGATTCAACTCGTTTGAAGATAATTTTACGCCATATGCCTTTTGTACATAATCTATAAAGGATAAATCATAATATTCCTTTGCTAAATCCTTTAAAAGATTGACCTGTTCTGAATCAGCTTGTACAATAAAGAACTGACTACCATTCGTATTCGATCCACTATTTGCCATACAAAGAGCACCACGGAAAGGATATAAATCATTAGAGAATTCGTCTTCGAATGGTTCACCGTAGATACTTTCACCACCAAAACCTGTTCCTAATGGATCACCACCTTGAATCATAAACTCCTCTATGATACGATGAAACGTAACTCCATCATAATACCCATCCTTTGCATGTGTTACAAAGTTCTCTACTGCTTTTGGTGCTTCCTTCCCGAATAATTTTATCTTCATCGTGCCATAATCTTTCACATTAATTTCGGCAATTGTATCACCTTTCTTAACATCTTTAAACTGATATAACTTTTTTGCTTCTTGGGTAAGAGTCGGTTCCTCTACAACACCTTCCTTGCCTGGTTCCTCTTGAGTGATGGAGGATTTACCCTCACTGTTTCCTTTGTTTATTAAACCACATCCCACTAAACTAATCGCTATGGCTCCACATAATATCATAATTCCTAATTTCTTATGCATGGTATTCTCCCTTTATTTTTTTCTTATTTATTTAGTATAATAATGTTTGATTAACGTTAGTTTCATAAGTAATCATACTGTCACCTTTTTACTTTTGTATCGTATCATATTTTTTTGGAAAATACAACGGAAGTAAACAGTTGCTTATTCTATACACTAATGGTAGAATAATTTCCATATGAGTACAAATTAAATAGGATGTACAAAAGCGTTTGGTTACCATTCTAAGAATTCCCTCGATTCCTAGTTTTCATGCTAATATATTTAGAAGGAGTTTTAATCTAGTTAGATGGTTAATCAGAAAGAACTCGAATTTCTTTCTACCACGGAGGTATGGATGTCAAAATTATATTTTAAATACGGTTGCATGAATAGCAGTAAATCAGCGAATCTTCTGATGATACGCCATAATTATGAGGAACAGGGCTTTAATATTTTATTATTAAAACCTTCCATAGATGACCGAGAAGGAAAATCAATTATTAAATCAAGGATTGGAATTGAAGCAGAATGCATTATGGTTAAGCCATTAGATTCTATTAAGGATATTTTTCAAAAAAATCCTGCTGATATTATTATGGTTGATGAAGCTCAATTTCTAACGAAAGATCAAGTCGATGAACTATATGATATTTCTTTTCAAAACAATGTCTTATGTTTCGGTTTGTTGACGGATTTTCAACAACGTCTTTTTGAAGGAAGCCAAAGATTGATTGAGCTTGCTGAGAGTTTACAGGAAATTAAAACTGTTTGTGCCTGTGGTCGTAGAGCAACGATGAATGTTCGCTTTGATGAACATGGTAATGTAATTACTCGTGGCGAACAAGTTGACATAGGAGGAAATGATAAATATAGAGCGATGTGTAAATATTGCTATAATAATCTAACAAAAAAATAAGAGAATGTTAAATTATTATATATATATTCTTAGGTAATCTAATACACCATATTGTTTCTGTAACTATTAGTGTTAGGGTATGCAAATTTTTTGCATCTCTAACACTTTTATTTATGGAAGGAAAAGTTTGCGAGGTTGCTTTTACTTATTTAATTAATATTGTAATCTAGATAATTTTTTACATAAAAAAAGAGAACAAAAAGATATTTACATAATCTTTCTATCCTCATGCTTTAGTGGAGATGACGGGAGTTGAACCCGTGTCCAAAAGCCCTTCCATTGTACTTCTACAAGTTTAGTTGATCTTTTAACATTCCCTACGTCAGACTCGAATCAACACGATTCTGATTTCAGTAGCTTCATGTTACGCCCACATACTCAAAGCTTTGTATGAGTCGTTTCCTACATAGTCGATGCCTGGGTCTTAAAGTATAGGTGCTCTAAGTCAGACAGCTGCCATTAGGCAGCGTATGCTAAATTATCGTTAGCGTTTATATTTATTGTGGATTTAACGCATGCCTACGACTTGCTTCTCCAATTTCAAAACCCCTGTCGAAACCGGTACATCCCCAAATTATTACAGTACCTATTTTGAGGTGTGAGCTTATTATAGTATAGTATTAACTTTTTGTCAATAGATATTAGGCTGTAGTTTTTTTTACAATATTATAATAACAGCTGCAGCTTTTCGTGTTATCGAAGACTGCAGCCGTCACATGTATGAATATACTTTGGGGGCTAAATTAGTTATTGAATATTTCCCTTGTCCATTTATCTGGCATGGAATTCAGGATTTCTTGAGTCAGTTATCATATATACAGCCAACTGAAACATCAAGCGATGAATTTTCCATCCTGCAATATTCTTATTCACCTTATAGGTTACCCGTTTATTATTTACCTCTGCTCTCTCAAAAAACGAATCACTTTGATCTCGAAGAAACAGATTATTAACTCTTTTAATAAATTTCTCTTACTGTGTTACTACTTGCAACATGTTTTTAATTTTATGAAATATGACTAGTCCTTTTCCTGACATGTTTTTTCCTGATATGTTTTTTTCATCTATCTATATAAATTTTATCCCCTCAAGATTTTTATACCATGTTTTTTCTATTGTCCGGAATTGTTTCTAGCTCTTGATCAACATAGGATTCCCCAACACCAGTAAATCTGATAATGTATCGTATGTAATAATGCTACTGTAATTTTGGTATTGTTTTACATTCTATAACAGACATCTTAACATTTCCTCATCATGATGTTTCCTATCTTGCTGTTTCTTATCTCGCTGTAACTAATAGTTAGTAATCAAATGAATGGTAAAGAAAATTGTAACAATTAATATTTTATCATAACTTAACTGGTAAGTTTACAATAAGACCTGCTTGATCGCATAATTGAATTTGATTTGTAGATTTAGTTTCATTTGAAACTGATGCAAAACATAATAAATTACTTGCCAACACAACTACTGATAAAATTACTAATAATTTTTTCCCCATACCCTTCTCCTTATAATATAATTTGATTGATTTATTGATTTCCTTTATGTTATATTGAGTTTAGCATATAATTTTTGCCATGGATATTGACAAGTATGTCACATTGGGGTGATTTAATAATTTCCTTTATGTTTATTTATTTTAGTATATTATTTCTGTCTTGAAAATTGACAAGTATGTCACATTGGGGTGATTTAATGATAACAACTACATTTGGAGCTTTATTAAAAGAAATTAGAAAAACAAATAATATGACACAAGTAGAAACATGTAAAGATATCTGCTCTTTAAGACAATATGTGAGAATTGAAAATAATACTTCAGAACCTTCGATGTACCTAGTTCAGCTGCTTTCCCATCGTTTAAATTATGACCTTATTGCTTATTATAAACTTATATACTGCGATCAAACATTGCAAGCAAATACAATAAAAACTGAAGCAGATGTCTTAATTAAAGGTGGTCAGTATGATGATTTAGAGAAACTTATAAACAGATTTGAAAATTACCCTGAATTTAAAAAGGGTGAAAATCTTCAGTTCATATACTATTATAAGTCGTTATGTGCCCACAGCAAAAAAGATTATAACCAAGCGGTACAGTATTGTATTAATGGATTACATATTGAAGATCCAAGTTTTAGTAAAAATCGATTATATGGTAAAATCAGCTCAAGTATTGGTTTGAATTTATATCATAATCTTGGGTGTTATCTAAATGAATTAGGAAAATTGGATTTATCTATTGATATATGGAATAAGATATTAATCGACATCGAAAAGAAAGTAGCATTAAACTTTTCTTATTATCAATCCTCAATAGAATTTGTAAAACAACTATATTTATCAACTTCCTATAATATGGGTACACAAAAAACTATATTAAAGGAGTATAGAATGGCTCTAAGTTATTTTGATAAAGGAATTGTATTTGCAAATAAGCATAATTGCTCCTATTATTTAACTAATATAGTTAGGCAAAAAATGCGTGTATTATATACACTCAATAGATATGAAGAAGCAAGGGCCTCTTACGACATCTGTATGGGGCTATACTTATTACAGGGAGATACTAAGGAATTAAGAAGCTGTGAGCAAATTATGAAGGAAGATTATCCAGAGTTATTAAAAATAAAAATGTATGACTAGAAACGTTACGAAAAATAAAAGTGCGAATAGAAATTACATAAATAAAAGTACGAATAAAAAAGTAATATATAACAAAAACCGTAAAATCCATGCATGGATTGCACGGTTTTTGTCATATATGTATTAAATCGTTTTCATTACCTCGGCAAAGGTACCTGATACATCACATCATGCACCTCATCTATTATACTCATCAAACTTTCAGTACTAAACGGTTTGGAAACTATATTCGTTATCCCAAGATTGTATGCTTCTCTCATCTTTGATTCATTCACTGTTCCAGATAAAATCGCAACATAAGGCATATCTATTTCCTTCTCCATTAAGTACCGAACAATATCTAAACCATTTTCATGTTCCAATTTTGTTTGAGAATTAGTATTTAAATTCAGATCAAGAAAGATAAGATCTATCTTTTCCTCGTCTAAGATCTTAACTGCCTCTTCATAGGTTCCAGCATCAAACATATATAAATTTCTATACTTGCTTAAACTAGATTTTATACCGATTCGGATAAAAGCTACATCATCAACAATTAATATATTCAAGTCTGCTACCTCATTTCAACATAAATTCATTTTTTTATAAAGCTACTTTTATTAAGATGATATTTATAATACCATAATAACAGAAATACTTAAATAATTCAATTGAGTTTCCTTTATATTTCGCCTTGCAGAACCCAAATGATGAGTGCATATTATTGGGCACTCCTAAAAAGCAGAGCCTACATGTTTTACAATGTTAGGCTCTGCTTCCAAATATCTTACCAGATTATTCAATTAATTCCTCTGGCATTTCATCCTGGCCCAAAATCCATATTAAGCATGGATAAACAGAAGTTGCCTCTGCAATTGCTACAAATGCTGTTACAGCTAATAATAAAAGCTTTGTCATATAAATAACCTCCTTTATTAATTATACATTAATGTACAAGCTCATTTTAGCACCTCTTACATAATTTAACAAGTGCTTTATTGGTTACTTTTAACAATATTATTATATTATATTCTATCATGCTGAACTTTGAAAATCTTGTACGCCATTGGAGTAGTTAGTGATAATATAAGTAACATCGAGAATAAACACATACTATAAATCTCCATCCAAAGAAAACGAATAGAGAAGGTAAGTACCATAGCGATAAAAAATTTAAATTTCAACTCTTTCTTTAGTTCCATCTTACGAATCGGTCTTGCATATGTACCTTGGGGTACATATCGATACCATAAAATAAGATTAATCAACCACAAAATTATCTCTAGTTCGATTGTCAATGGTAATGCTTTGGTTATCACAATGATAGCACATACTAATAGTAAGGAACTGAAAAAACATAGCATATAATTTTTAACATGTATACCGCCAGAGTAACCCCGGTATAACTTAAGGATAATCATTACTAGCACAGCTTCTTTCAAACAATGAAACCAAAAAAATATAAACGCAATTAGAAGCGAATAAATTAAGCTGCGTAGAAAATTTTTTGTTTGGTAAACGGCACGTTTAGCTCTTATGGGTTCATACCCCTTAGTTGTAATTAATAATTGTTCTAAATTATTGTAAGTAAAATGATTCAATTATACAGCCTCCTATAAGCATCATCACAAATTACGTTCCTTAATCCGAAGTACACTAATTATTTATGATAAGTCGTATCTCAAATTCTCCCTCGCCATCAATAATATCGTAATTAATACTTATATTTTTTCTTACCATTTCTTCAATGTTTCTAAGACCAATATGTTTTGATGTTCCGTACTTTAATAACTTACCGTTTTTATCATAGTTCTTGAAATTCTTAGTAGTAAATTCGAATCGATTATCATCAAATATTAGATTGATATAAACCGTCTTGTCTTCAGTGAAGTGTGCAACTTCAATCGCATTATCTACAATAATGTTGATTAGATCCACAAATATTTTGGAATTTATTTTAACATTGCTGCTACCATCATAAATAACCTTTAAGTTCACACCTAATTCCCTAGCATAATCTTGTTTCATACTTAATATTGAGGCTACCACAGTGTTTGGAATATTAATATATTTTAACTTATAATTTATTTTATTTTTTTCATCCCATTCCAGTAAGTCTTTTAAAACTGTTCGGACATCCTCAATTTTAAGTTCTTCACAATTTACAAAGAAGTTCACAGCCTGCATCATATTATTGTAACTATGGCCGAAGTAATTTATATTATCGACAAAATCCTGATGAATCTCGTTTAATTTATTTCTCTCTTCAATTTGACGATTCCTATAGCTTGTGATAATAGATTCATAATAGGTTAATAAAAAAATTGTTGCGGCAAGAAGTATCGTAAAACAGATTAACATAAATGATTCATTACTAATTCCCAATTTATCATAAATTCCTTCTCCCAAAACAGTAAACGTTAGCATAAGAAATAACGTTATACCAAACTTGATGTATTTTACATATCTTTGGGTTCTTTCGCTCTTCGTTTCACAATATCTTATTACTTTCTCATAGATATTATCTTGATTTATCCACATATAATAAGCTGTAATCAACATACCAAGCATATATAATATTTGACAAATATCACGATGAATTTCTATCGATAATGTAATAGATAATAAATAAAGTGAAAAATTAGTAATTAATAGAGCTAAAATCTGTAAGAAAACAATTACGACAGTTATTAAAATTCCGGTAGTTATAGATACCACAAGGTTACGCTGATATAAGCAATAAGTTAAGATAATGATAACAGCTACCGGTATAAATATCATAAGTATTTCACCCATATAAAAAGGTAAATTCATATCCATGTTTAGTTTATAATATGACAAACCAAATGAAACAATTGTAAATCCTGCTAATCGACAAATTCCTTTTTTACGAAATAAAGAGCGTATAAAAAACGCTAGTACTAGACAATCTATTAATAAAAAAATTGTATCATGCAACATATGTAATTCCCACCTATTTTCTAATTCCTTTAACATCTAAATAGATTACACTATTTCTATATTCTACCTTTTTTGATTAATTTTGTCAAAGCAATAACTGACATTTACTAATAAAAATAATAAAAAATAATAAATTCATTTTACCTTATTTTGTAATTGACTTCTCTTCTTTACTATGTTATAGTTAGAGGGTAATATAAATGCGATTTTGATTCACATATTTTTGTAAGTCATTAACATTTAATGATTTACAAAAATATGTGATTTTTTTATGAGCTAATCACTCGTAAGCATTAAGTGCAGTCGCTTTTTAGTTTTAGACAGTAAGGTCACTGTAAAGTTTCTTTATTGTTCAAAAGACAGCAAGCTGTCAAATATTCAATATTTTAGGAGGTATCTTATGAACAAGGGTACAGTAAAATGGTTCAATGCACAGAAGGGCTTTGGTTTCATCACAAATAGCGAGACTGGTGAAGATGTATTCGTACATTTTTCCGGTATTGCATCTGAAGGCTTTAAGTCTTTAGAAGAAGGTCAGAATGTAACTTTCGAGATTACTAAAGGCGCTCGTGGTATGCAGGCAACTAACGTTAGCATTGCATAATCGAATAAAGATTTAAGAAAGAGTCTCCGTCTTCAAGCAATAGCTTGAAGACGGAGACTCTTTCTCTAGGAGAATACACTTCGTATTTGAACCTGAAGTGTGAGTGATCATCCTTCGCATAAAAAAAGAGCAAACCATAACTTGGGTTGCTCTTTTTTTTATGACAAGGAAAGTTCGTGAAACATACTTTCACTTGTCATGAAATATTGTTAAGCTAAAAGTTATAAACTTCTTACTACACAATTTTGATTCACATTATTCTTGCATTGCTGCAACAATCGCAGGAATCAACTGTTTCTTTCTTGATACCACACCATCTAACTTATACCCATTGGAGACTTCCTTAACATGAAAAGCGTTCTCAACTACTTGATTTGCCATGGAACCAACACAGAGTAATTCCGTTGATTCACGTATAATATTTGTTAACATAAAGAATATCATATCTACTCCATGCTCTTCTCTTGCCTTCTCAAGATATGGATATAAACGATCCTTGATTTCTGAAAGTTCTAAAGCATTTAAAGAGTTAATTTGTCCTACACCAAAGGTTGTATCTCCTACAGAGAAATCTTTATAGTCTTGATAGAAAATTTCATCTGCTGATTTTGATTTTAAATTACTTCCTGCTTCAAATATCTCTCCTGCAAATTCTGTTACATCAACTCCCGCAATCTTTGCAAGATGTTCTGCTGCCTCTATATCAAACTTAGTACAAGTTGGTGAACGATACATTAATGTATCCGAAATAATAGCTGCACATAGAAGTCCTGCAATCGATGGTTCTATCTCAACACGATTTTCGCAGTACATCAGATAAACAATCGTTGCTGTACAGCCAAGTGGTTGATTACGGAAAAATACTGGTTTCATTGTCTCAATGGTACCTAGACGATGATGATCAATGATTTCTAAGATTTCTGCATCTTCAATTCCGTCCACTGCCTGGTCTTTCTCATTATGATCCACCATAATCACTTGTTTTCTTTCCATATTCAATAAGTTACGTCTAGAAATCATTCCACGATAAATTCCTTTATGATCAAGAATAGGGAAATCTCGATTTCTTTGTTTTGCCATTACGTTCTTTATCTCATCAACGTAAGCATCCGTACGGAAGGTGATTAAATTATCTTGAATCATAAATTGACTGATTGGCATACTCTGGTTCATTAATCTTGCAACTGTATACGTATCATGTGGTGTACTTATAATCGTACAGCCTCTTTCCTTTGCCAGTTTCATGATAGTCATAGAAACTTTAGCACCTTCACATACTACAATACAACCTGCTTTCATCTCAATTGCACAAAGCTGAGATTCATAACGATTTCCTAGAATAACTAAATCATTCTCTTCTATATAATCTTCCATTAAGTCTGGATTTGCAGCGGCAATTAATACCTTTCCTTGTTCAAAGATTGTATGCTCGTCACCAACCAAAAGAGTACCTTCCAGCGTTTCTAAGATGTTAATGTAAGGAGTCTTTGCTTCTGCTAGAATACGATTATCATATACTTCCATATAAGATGTAGTGATGTCACCAGTCGTAATAATACCCTTTAATTTTCCTTTTTCCGTAATTGGTAGAGTTGCAACATTATTTTTCCTCATTAAACTCCATGCTTTTTTTAAGGATAAGGTATCGTCAACTCCTTCTGTTTCTCTTATCTCAATATCACGTACTTGTGTCTTAACATCAGCAACATATTCTGGTGGTGTTATTTTAAATCGTTCCAGAATATATTGAGTTTCCGAGTTAATCTGTCCTGCACGTTTTGCTACATAGTCATTACCTGTTAATTTACGTTTTAATGCTGCATAAGAGATTGCAGAACAGATGGAATCTGTATCTGGATTCTTATGGCCAATTACTATTACTTTTTTCGCATTTGTTATCATACATATCCTCCTGCTAGAGATTCTTTACCTTAAAGTCTTTCTCCGCTTCTCTTTTCTGATCTTTCTTTGCAATATCCTGTCGCTTGTCATAGAGCTTCTTACCCCTAGCTACTCCGATTTCCATCTTTACTAGACTATCTTTTAGATAAATCGTTAACGGAACCAAAGTATATCCTTTTTGCTGGATCTGACCAACAATTTTATTTATCTGAAATTTATGAAGTAATAACTTTTTAACACGCAATGGATCTTTGTTAAATATATTTCCTTTTTCATATGGGCTTATATGCATGTTATAAACATAAACTTCCCCATTTTCAATACGCATAAAGGATTCTTTAATACTGCATTTTCCCATACGTAGGGATTTTACTTCGGTGCCGTGTAATACGACACCAGCTTCATACGTTTCCTCTATGAAATAGTCGAATCTGGCTTTTTTATTATTTGCAATTAGCTTAATACCTTCTTTTGCCATGTCCTATTCCCCCTGATTCTTTTTATTCTTCGATGCGATTTGCCCTACCTACGATAGAAAAATTAATCGTCCGCATCAGTTTGTCAGTATCCTCAACTCGGATAACGACAGCCTCTCCTAATTTATAGATTTTCTTGGTATGCTCTCCTGTTAACAAATAATGTTCTTCATCATAAATATAATAATCATCATGCATATCTGCAAGTCGAATCATACCTTCTACTGTATTCGGAAGTTCCACATACATACCCCAAGAAGTAACTCCTGAGATTACTCCTTCAAAGGTTTGCCCAATAAATTGGCTCATATACTCAACTTTCTTGAGTTTTTCTACTTCTCTTTCAGACTCATCTGCCCTACGTTCTGCTAAACTTGATTGCCTAGCTACCTCATTTAATATGCTCTCATAATGATTGATTCGTTTTTCCTTTAAACCTCCACGTAAGTTTTCCTTTATAATTCTATGAATCTGAAGGTCTGGATAACGTCTGATTGGAGAAGTAAAATGAGAATAGTATTTGGTAGACAAACCAAAATGTCCATCACAAGTCGTGGTGTACTTTGCCTGCTTCATACTACGAAGTGTCAATCTACTAATTAATGCTTCCTCAGGCTTACCATCAATCTTAATTAGTAGTTTCTGCAATTCCTTTGGATGAATTTCATCCTGCCCGATTCTCATGGTATATCCAAAATTATTGATAAATACACTAAGCTTCTGTATCTTTTCTAAGTCTGGGTTCTCATGAGTACGATAGACAAACGGTAACTCTTGCCAGAAGAAATCTTCTGCAACAGTTTCATTGGCAATTAACATAAAATCTTCAATAATCTTCGTTGCTTTATTTCTTTCATATGGCTTGATATCTGTAGGTCTACCATCAGAATCTAATATAATCTTACTTTCCGGAAAATCAAAGTCAATGGAACCGCGCTTTCTACGCTTTTCACGAAGTATATCTGCTAATTCTAACATTAATTCAAACATTGGAACAAGTTCTTTATACTCTTCTATCTCTGCTTCGTCATGATCCTCTATGATCTTTTTCACAGAAGTATAGGTCATTCTTCGATCAACATTAATCACCGTTTCTGCAATTCGATGACCAACCACATTTCCTTTTTCATCTATCTCCATCATACAGGATAATGCAAGACGGTCACTGCCCGCATTTAAGGAACATATACCATTCGATAATTTGTGAGGAAGCATTGGAATTACTCTATCTACTAAATATACACTGGTTCCTCTCTTTAATGCTTCCTTATCAAGTGGAGAATCTTCTGTAACATAGTTACTAACGTCTGCAATGTGAACACCTAATTGATAGATATCACCTTTCTTAGATAATGTGATTGCATCGTCTAAGTCCTTAGCATCTTCGCCGTCTATGGTTACTGTTTGTAGATTTCTTAGATCTACTCTTCCGCCAATATCTGCACTGCTTACTTCTTCCCCAATACGTTCTACCTGTTTCATTACTTCGTCTGGAAATTCTGTTGGCAATCCATTTTCTAATATTACCGATACAACATCAACACCAGGGTCGTTGATATGACCAATAATTTTTATAATCTTACCCTCAGGATTTTTTGTTTCGCTACCGTAATCCGTTAGCTGTACTAATACCTTATGGCCATTTACTGCGCCTTTGGTATGTTCCTTAGGAATAAAAACATCACTATTAAACTTTGTATTGTCAGCAATAACAAATCCAAAGTTCTTGCTTTTTTGGAAGGTTCCAACAAGTTCAGTTACGTTTCTCTCTAGGATACTGATAACCGCTCCCTCTCTTCGTCTTCCACTTTGTTCTTCAAAGATCGCTATCTGTACACGGTCTTTATTCAATGCACCTTTGGTTTCGCTTTCTGGGATAAAGATATCTTCTTCATTTTCTTCCCCCTCTATTTTAACAAATCCAAAGCCTCTTGTGGTACCAGAAAATATTCCCGTTTTTATATTACCATTCGTTTCTTTATATCTTCCATTCCCATCTAGCATAATCTTCCCATCAGATATCAGAGAATCCATAACTATTTTTAAATCATCTCTCTCATCCTTTGGAACTTGAAGTAAACTTGAAAGTTCTCGAAACTTCATTGGACGATAAGATCTGTCTGTTATTACTTGAAGCAATAACTCTTTTTTATTATTTAATATTTCTTTTTCCATTCTAACTCCCATCTATGTGCTTTAGCACACATATAAATCAAGATGTTTAAACTCCTTTTCGTTTTACACTGTTACAGAACTTATTTTTTGTATCATAAGTAATGATATAATAAAATCACTAACTAATGAGAAGCTATATTATCGGAACCAGTAACGTATTCCGATAATCGGATTTACGGTGCAAAGAACGCACCTTTTTCTAGAATCTGGTTTATCAGAATCAGCTTCGCATCTTCTCATAAGTTATATTAATTCTTGTTTCTTTTATTATTCGTTTTATGTAGCTTTATTATAATCAAAATCAACAGAAACTTAATTCTTCTGAATTAAAATACGTGATTTAAATAATTTCTTTTACCTTTTCAAAATATACTCTATTTTGGGCTCTTCCATTATAACATGACATGTGCTATAGCAAAAGAAAAAAGTGAAAAGTATAACTATAACCTAAAAAAACGAGAACAAATGGAACTCCACCTGGAAGCTAACATGCTTCTCTTTGGAATCATCCACTTATTCTCGCTTTACATTTTACTTATGTGCAATCAATTTTCTACAATCCCCAATTCATATTGAGAACTATAGAAATAACGATGAAAAGTGCTCCTAAAAGCTTTGTAATCTTAACAAGCGCGCCTTCCATGGAACGTCCTTTGTTCTTTCCCCAATAAGTATCTGCAACGCCGTTGATTGAACCAGAAAGTCCTGCAGACTTACCTTCTTGCATTAATACAACAACTACTAATCCTAAACAGATGAGAACGTATAAAACTGTAACTATCGCTCTTAATATTTCCATCAATAACACCTCCTAAAAGTCACACTGAATATTTTACCACAATCGCGGAAATAAGACAAGTAGTAACTGATTTTGGAATTTATTTTTTGATTAATAAAGATTTTCCAGTCATTTCTTTTGGTTGTTCCATCTTCATCATTTCAATTAAGGTTGGAATGATATCAGCTAAACAGCCACCTTCTCTTAAAGTATAGGAATCATCGTAGTTTATTAAAATAAATGGAACTGGATTTGTAGTATGAGCTGTAAATGGCTCTCCATTTGTATAGTCTACTAACTGCTCTGCATTTCCATGATCTGCGCAGATAAACATCTGTCCATCAACAGAAAGAAGTGCATCATAAGCCCTACCTACACACGCATCCACTGCTTCTACTGCCTTGATCGCTGCATCAGAGATTCCAGTATGACCAACCATATCTGGGTTAGCAAAGTTAACGATGATCACATCGTATTTTAGTGATGTGATTGCTTCTACTAACTTATCCGCTACTGCATTCGCACTCATCTCTGGCTGAAGATCATAAGTTGCAACTTTGGGAGAATTCACTAGGATACGATCCTCTCCTTCATTTGGTGCTTCCACACCACCGTTAAAGAAGAATGTAACGTGAGCATATTTCTCTGTCTCAGCAATTCTAGCCTGAGTCTTTCCATGTTCAGCAAGGTATTCTCCAAATGTATTTGTAATTGAAACCTTTTCAAATGCTACGCTCTTATTAGGGATTGTAACATCATACTCTGAGAAACAAACATAAGTAAGAGGTAATCTTCCGCTCTTACGAACAAAGCCGTCAAAATCATCTGTACAGAATGCTCTTGTAATTTCTCTTGCACGGTCAGGACGGAAGTTAAAGAAGATTATAGAATCATTTGCTTTAATAGGAGCAATTGCCTTACCATCCTTAACTACTACAGTAGGTAAAACGAACTCGTCATTCACGCCTTCTGCATAAGAAGCAGCTACTGCCTCTACTGCATTCGCAGCTTCTACACCCTCGCCATCCACTAAAGCAGCATATGCTTTTTCTACACGGTCCCAACGATTGTCACGGTCCATAACATAGTAACGTCCAGTTACAGATGCAATACGACCTACTCCTAGCTCTGCCATTTTAGCTTCTAAAGCTTCCATAAAGCTCTTACCAGAGGTTGGAGCAGTATCTCTACCATCTAAAAATGCATGTACATAAACATTCTCTAAGCCATGTCTCTTCGCAAGCTCTAATAATCCATAAAGATGTGTAATATGACTATGAACACCACCATCCGATAATAATCCGAATAAATGAAGTGCTGTATTATTCTTTTTACAATTCTCTACTGCTTTTATTAACTGAGTATTTTCAAAGAAATCACCATCTTGAATTTCTTTTGTTATACGGGTTAACTCCTGATATACAATTCTTCCGGCACCCATATTAAGATGTCCAACTTCAGAGTTTCCCATCTGTCCCTCTGGAAGACCAACTGCCATCCCAGAAGCATTACCTTTTACAAATGGATAATCTTTCATCAATTTATCAAGAACAGGCTTTTTGGCTAATGCTATTGCATTACCTTCTGTCTTCTCGTTTAATCCATATCCATCAAGTATCATAAGTACGGTCGGTTTTTTGCTCATAATTTATTCTCCTTTTGTTCATTAGAATTATGTCAAAACTTCAAACGGTCAAGTATTTCCGATGTAGTGCTCTTTTCATTTGTTAAAATTTTAGCAAATGCACCACTTCATTCTTTACTATCATAACATGAATTATTCATTAGTCAAGAGGATTTCTATGTCCGCTATTCCTCCTATGTCCATTATTCCTTCTATGTCCGTTATTCCTTCCGACGTTTCTAATTATCGTGATGGTTGGAAGTTTTGAAATCATATTTCATCCCATTTATACCTTATGACTTATTCCCTAATTCTCTCCATACAGAACATAACATTGTTACAATGCAGGCAGTTCCTCCAAGAAAATTTGAAATTGGTTCCGCTAAGAAAACTCCATTCGTCCCTAGATGTCCAACTCGAGGTAATAAAAGTGTTAATGGAACAACAATAATTGCTTTTCTTAATAAGGAAAAGAAAATCGCATATTTTGATTTTCCAAGAGCGACAAAGGTTGCTTGCCCTACAAATTGAAGCGACATCATGAAGAATCCAAAATAATAAATTTTCATAGCCGGTACCGCTGCTTTTATTAAATCCGGCTCATGATTAAATAAGCGTATGAAAAATTCAGGAAACCAATTCAGTAGCCCCCACATAACTAAAGTATAGGAAATCGATGTTACCGCCATGAATTTGATTGCTTTTTTTACACGTTTATATTCTGATGCTCCATAATTGAATCCCATCACAGGTTGCGCACTGTTTGTAATTCCGCTTACAGGCATGCTGATGATTTCACGAACAGAATTGATTACCGTCATTACGCCCACGTACAAATCTCCGCCATAGCTTTGTAATGTGGTATTACAAGCAATCTGAACTGCTCCATTGGTTGCTGACATAATGAATCCAGACATTCCAAGTCCGGTGATTGCCTTGACTCGTTGGAGAGATAGTTTCATTGTTTTTCGTCTTAACTTTAAAATTGTCTTTTTTCCAGTTAAAAATTTTAAGATCCATAATGCAGAAATCATTTGTGATATTACGGTAGCAATTGCAGCACCTTGAACTCCCATGTCAAATACAAAGATGAGAATTGGGTCTAAAAAAATATTCGTTATTGCTCCAATTATTACGGAATACATACCAATTTTTCCGAAACCTTGGGCATTGATAAAGCTATTCATCCCTAGTCCTATCATAACAAAGACGCTACCGAGCAGATAAATCGAAATATACTGATTAGCAAATGGGTAAGTTGCATCACTTGCCCCAAATAAATATAACATCGGCCGTTTTAGCAGAAAGCAAGCAAGAGTAATAAATAATCCGGAACTTAGAAGTAAAGCAAAAGAGTTTCCCATAATCGCTTCCGCTTCTTCATTATCCCCTCTTCCCCTTGCTATGGAACATAGTGGGGCTCCACCCATACCAAACAAATTCGCAAAAGCAATGATGATTGTAATAATAGGGAGTGTCAAACCCATACCGGTTAATGCTAATGTAGCATCTTTTGGCAACAAACCTATGTACATTCTGTCTACAATATTATATAGAACATTTACTAGCTGTGCTAAAGTCATTGGGATTGCAAGTTTTATTATATTTCCAACTACGCTTCCTTTGGAAAAATCATTCGTTTGTGCCATCTTATCTTCCACCCTATTTCTGTCTTGATACGTAATTACGGAAGGATACTAAACCATACCCTTCCGTAATTTTAGACCCCTTATTTCAATATGTCAAGTTTCTCACTTTTGTAGACCTAAAGTTTCTCACTTTTTATAGCCCTAAAGTTTTTCACTTTTTATAGACCTAAAACTCACGTAACATAAGAGTAACTAAGCTATATTGTATTTTGACGATTCCTACTCAACTATATCTCTTCTTTATTAGAGCAGTAGTAAAAACGTCCCCAGTACAATGAAAGCTAATCCAATGAAGGCTTTTTTACTCAGTTTTTCTTTAAAAACAAAATAAGAAAATGCAACGGTAATTACGATGCTTAATTTATCAATAGGTGCAACTACGCTCGCTGGGCCAGTCTGTAGTGCTCGATAATAACATAACCAGGAACCACCTGTTGCAAGACCTGATAAGATTAAAAACAACCAACTTTTCCGATCTATATTTTTTATAGTATTTTGCTTTTTGGTTACAAACACCACGATCCAAGCCATGATTAATACAACAACGGTACGGATCGCAGTTCCAAGGTTCGAATCGATATGTTCAATTCCAACTTTCCCAAGTATAGAAGTTAAACTGGCAAAAATTGCAGAACCAAATGCATATAAGATCCATGCATGTCTTTCACTGCTCCTATTTTTTTCACTGCTCTTATTCTTTTCACTTCGTTTTTTTTCTATCATCAGGTAGGTACCTGCTGCGATTATGATATAAGCAATAGCTTTTACTACAGTTACACTTTCATGAAGAAATAAAAAAGCGAAACAAAACGTTAATACCGTACTAGACTTATCGATTGGAGTTACTTTATTAATATCTCCAAGTTGTAATGCCTTAAAATAACAAAGCCATGAAGCACCAGTAGATATTCCTGACAATATTAAAAATATCCAGGTCTTAACGGCTATATTACCAATACCCCCTTGGCTATTCACAAGGAATACCATAATCCATGAGAAGATGAGAACTACAATCGTCCTTAATGCAGTCGCAACATTAGAATCTGTATTTTTAATTCCACACTTCGCTAAAATAGCCGTTAAGCCTGCAAATAACGCTGATAAAAATGCAAATAATATCCACATACCCTTCTTACATATTGAAAAACAATATGTTATCCTTTCCACCCATTCGCTTCAATGCACTAATTGAATTGATTTCCTTTTTGTATCCTATGAAATAACAAATCTGTTAATGTCATTATAATTTTAATACAATAGATGAAAAATGCAACTATTTTCTAATCGTAGCAATACAGCTGTTTAAGTGTATTGTAACTTTTCTATGAATAGAAAAGTGTCTTTCATACAAGTTTGTTGATATTTAAAAAATAATTATCATTCAAACTGGTTTGGTTGCTTAGTAAATAAATTTTATCGTTCAAACTGACTTGGATGCTTCGCGAAAAAGTCAACTCTTGGTTCCAAATATTTAAGCTCGTGTTCTCCTTCTGCGGATATAAAATAAGATAACGGTTCAAACACATGCTCCCAAGAAAAGAACTCTTTCCCGACTTTTAGATATTCTTGTATCATTTCACAACCTCTTGGCGCAATAGGATGAAGTAATATAGAAGTCGTACGTACACCATGGAAGCAATCAATTAAGAGCTGTTTTAATTTTTCTTTATCTTCAGATTCCTGTGCCATCTTAATTCCATTCGCCCATCGCTTATTCATAGAACGAATATACGTGTCTAATACATACGTAATACTATGAAACTCATGACGATACATATGCTCTTCGTATTTTAAAATCGTATCCTTCGCCTCATCAATTACCTCCTGACTTACAGCTCCTAACGGAAGCTTTCCATCGAAATCAGACTGTACCTGATAAAAACAGGAACGAATCAAACGGTTAAACACATTTGTAAGAAGATTGCCATCTTTTAATACCGGATCTGCACCTATCTGTTCTTCTTTTGGCAAATATACCTGCGGCATAAAGCTAACGCTCTTATTGGCTAATCCTAAACTTAAAAAATGGATTCTCAGTTGCTCATCCGTATAATAATCAAGAAGTTCACCAGCCATTGGAGGTTTGATATCAGAACTGCTGCTTGCTTTCTTATCCATAAATAAAATATGATTATTGGCAACAAGCATTGGAAGTTTTACCTTTGCCATATCAATATGATTTACCTCCTCACTAAAGAGAACTGCAAACATCGCCATCTCAGCTATTCCATAAAAGTAAATATTATCTTCACCGATAAATTGATACACTTCGCTATCCTCATGAAGAAAATAATCCTTCCATAATTCCTCGGCTTTCCCTTGAAGTTTTAAATATTCTCTAATAAATGAAATCGGCGCCCATAGAGATTCTGGCCATACCCAAAAGGTTAAATCTTCTTCACCTGGTACCGGAACTCCCCATTCGATATTTCCTGTTAAGCGAAATGGCACTAATGTTTTACCAGTACGATAGCGAAGCCCCCCTGCTGCTAAGATATCTTTTGCTCTATCTCTATCATTTAGATTTTTAAATACAAAAGTTACAGAAGGTTTCTTCTCCTCATTGATGGTTTCATGCGCTGGTAGCTTTTCTTCTAATTCTTTTAAATCCGCGATTTGCTTTTTTAATACATGCATTACTGGAGGTTTTAAAAATTCTTCAATTGTATTTAATAAATACTTTCTAGATACCGTATTCTTTCTTAGCCAATCAATCCTAGTCTGAAGCATTTCTGTGCAGTCTTCTAAACGGAAGTACCAATTATTAACCTCTTTCATAATTGGGGTTTTTCCTGATAAAGTGCTCTTTGGGTTTATCAAATCACTTGGCATATACTGATGTCCTAGGGAACATTCATCTGCATATCCATGTTCGGATTGACACCCTTCAATTGGACATTGGCCTACAACCTGTCTACCATTTAAGAACACATTAAAATCAGGATCATAAAACTGTGTTGTTGTCAATTTTTCTAAATAGCCTTGTTCTTTTAACTTTAAAAATACTTCTTCTGATACCTTCTCATGAATTTCACCAGCCTCACCTAGTGCAGAGGCTGCATAAAGGTTTGGAGATATCTGATATTATTCAAGTACTTCTTTTTGTTTTTCATGATTACTACGAACATAATCTGTGATCGATCCAACATTCTCATTCTCTTCTAGTTTTTTACGATAGCTTTCCAAAATCGGTGAGCCATAACAATCTGTTCCCGAAACAAATATTACATTTTCCTCTCCGATACGATCTCGCAAAAATCTTGCAAAGGTATCTGCATGAACAAACATACCACCAACATGGCCAAAATGAAGTTCTTTATTGCCATAAGGCATTCCTGCTGTAACAACTGCGCGCTTTGGAAAAACTGGACGCGTCTTTTCTTTTTTCCATTCAGACATAAAAAAATCACCTCTTGCGTTATATTTAGCAAGGGGCGAATGAATTCGCGGTACCACCCTATTTCATTGATACGTCACCATATCAACCTTATCAAGTACACTTAGATACTCTAGTCCTGTAACGGAGACAACCGTCATAGCATCAATAAAATAAGGCAACAACCATTAATATTCTGGTAATCATTAATTCTCTAGTAGCCATTAATATTCAGGTTACCATTATTTCTCCAGTGGTATTCATTAATTCTCTGGTAACCATTAATACTTGGTATTCCTAATTTTATATCCGTATGCAGCTCCGAGTCTTGTTTCACCATTCTTTCACTACCTTCTTCCACCAACCGAAGGCTCTCTGTAAGTGTTAGAAAGACTACTCTTCTCTTCCTAGCCTTTTTCTTGTTTTCTGTATTATAGTTTTAATCTTACATTATGTCAAGGGCTAATCGCTCTATGATTGTTTAATTGATACGCTAATCACTTAATTGAATTAGCCTTCTCTTATATTATAAGAATATATTTTAAGAATAACCAAGGTATACTCCTACTAATCCATATTCCGTAATATGATATCATTTTTGTTTATGCTATAATAACACTGATAAATCAAAGTTTGCAGGGGGTATTTATGAAAATCAGATGTGTTTGGGAACATAACGGAAACGATACGCTCCTTTATTCAGATAACTTTATCGGAGCATATACAAGGGGAAGATCAAAAGATATAGCACTGGAAAAAATGCAAGGAGAAGTGGAATCATATCTTAGATGGCAAAACGAATTGATCCCTGATTCACTTGTACCAGAGATAGTACAACAAAAGGAAAGTCAATTGCAAATTTGCGATGCAGATTCCGACATTATCTTTGATGAAGAAAAGAAACCTTTAACCAAAGAAGAGTATTTACGTTTGAAAGAATTGGCTTTAAAATCTGCAAGCGATTTTTTGAAATTATATGAAATGATTCCCGATAAAAATAAAAGCGTTTTACCAAAAAGAAAAACCTTTTATGGTGATGCACCAAGAACAGCTTATGAGATGTATGAACATACCAAAAATGTAAACTCATACTATTTCGGAGAGATTAATACTCAAGTTGATAACAAAGGAACAATTTATACGTGTCGAAAAAAAGGATTTGAATTATTGGAGCAGAATTCTAATTATTTGATCAATCAATTAGTTGAAAGTAGTTATGATGAGTTTTGGTCTTTGAGAAAAGTTTTGAGACGTTTTATATGGCATGATAGAATACATGCCAAGGCAATGTATAAGATGGCTATTAAGACATTTGGCTATAATTCGGTTGAAAATGTATTTAAATTTAATACATAAGTTCAAATTTATCGATTACCTTATAAATAAAGGGAGTTACAGAGAACTAAAATGTTGAATAAAATCTAACACTTTGGTTCCCTGCACCCCCTTTACTTATACGATATTATAGTGGCATACAATTAAATGGTACACTATAACATCGTATACTCTATAACATCTTTTATACTTATTTATAATTTACAATCTGTCCAAAGTCAGGTTTTAAGCTAGCGCCACCAACTAAGCCACCATCGATATCTGATTGAGTAAATAATTCTGGTGCACTTGCAGCTGTAACGCTACCGCCATACTGAATACGAATAGCTTCTGCAGTTGTTTCACCATAAAGCTCACCGATACATACACGGATTGCAGCACAAACTTCCTGAGCTTGCTCTGTTGTTGCTACTTTACCTGTACCAATTGCCCAAATAGGTTCGTAAGCAATTACGGTTGTTGCTGCTTGCTCTGCTGTTACATTTAAGAAAGCTATTTTAATTTGCTGACGAATCCAGTCTATTGTAATTCCTTGCTCTCTTTGTGTTAAGGACTCACCGCAACAGATAATTGGAGTAATTCCGTGCTCTAATGCCTTTAATACTTTCTTATTTACTGTAATATCAGATTCTGCAAAGTATTCTCTTCTTTCAGAATGTCCAATTATAACATATTTTACGCCGATATCAGTTAACATGTTAGGAGCGATTTCTCCAGTATAAGCACCACTCTCTTCATAAAACATATTCTCAGCACCAATAGAAATGTTTGATCCCTTCGCTGCTTCAATTGCAGTTGTTAAAGAAATCGCTGGTACACAAAATACTACGTCTACATCATCATTTTTAACTAATGGCTTTAATTCTTCTATTAACTTAACAGTCTCACTTGGAGTCTTGTTCATTTTCCAGTTACCTGCAATAATTTTTCTACGCATTGTTTGTTCTCCTTATTCTTTTTAGTCTATTATGTATGATGGCTGCTTGTTAGGAGCGCATACCGCTTCAAACAAACAGCCATGCATCGACTATTGTATTATAACCAATAAAACTGAAAAGATTTATAATTTTATATTATTTATCGTTAGCTGCTACTACACCTGGAAGCTCTTTGCCTTCAAGGAACTCTAAGGAAGCACCGCCACCTGTTGAGATATGAGACATCTTGTCTCCAAATCCTAACTGATTAACAGCTGCTGCAGAATCACCACCACCGATGATTGTTGTAGCATCAATATCAGCCATAGCCTGAGCTACTGCGATTGTACCCTTTGCATAATTAGACATTTCGAATACACCCATTGGTCCATTCCATACTACTGTCTTAGCACTCTTAAGAGCATCTGCATAAAGTTCGCAAGTCTTTGGTCCAATATCAAGACCTTCTTCATCTGCTTCGATTTCTCCACGGCCAACTATTCTGGATGGAGCATCGTTACTGAACTCTTTTGCAACTACTGTGTCGATAGGAAGTAATAAGTTAACACCATTCTTCTTAGCTTTTTCCATCATTTCTTTTGCATAATCGATGTAATCAGCCTCTAATAAAGAATTACCAACTTCTTCTCCAAGAGCCTTCATGAAAGTATAAGCCATACCACCACCGATGATAAGGGTATCTACTTTATCAAGAAGGTTGTTAATTACGGAAATCTTAGAAGAAACTTTAGAACCACCAAGGATAGCGACTAAAGGTCTTACTGGATTATTTACTGCATTTCCTAAGAAGTCGATTTCTTTCTGCATTAAGTAACCAACTACTGCTGTATCAACAAACTGTGTGATACCAACATTAGAGCAATGTGCTCTATGAGCTGTACCAAATGCATCATTTACGAATACATCGCAAAGGGAAGCAAGTTCTTTAGAGAAAGCTTCACCATTTTTTGTCTCTTCTGCTCTGTAACGAGTATTCTCAAGTAATACTACATCTCCATCGTTCATAGCAGCAACAGCAGCCTTTGCATTCTCACCAACTACAGTTGCATCTGCAGCGAATTTAACTTCTTTAGAAAGTAATTTAGCTAAAGCTTCTGCAACAGGAGCTAGGGATAACTCTGGCTTTGGCTCTCCCTTTGGCTTACCAAGATGGGAGCAAAGAATAACCTTTCCACCATCATTGATTAATTTCTTAATAGTAGGAAGTGCAGCTACAAGACGAGTATCGTCTGTAATCTTTCCTTCTTGTAATGGTACGTTAAAGTCACAACGAACTAAAACTCTTTTTCCTTTTACATTGATATCATCAACTGATTTCTTGTTTAACATACGTAAAACTCCTTTCTTTATCGAAACAGCGAAACGGCTTCCCCGTTTTTCTGCAAAATTTATTCTAGGTAGGAGATATTTTCTATAACAATACACCTATGTGGATGTAAATTCAAGAAATTTCCTAGTAATTTAAAAAATGGGTCCGGTCCATAAAGACCGGACCCATACTGGATCTTCTATTATGCTAATTCAGCGAAGTACTTGATTGTTCTTACCATCTGGCTTGTGTAAGAATTCTCATTGTCGTACCAAGAAACGATCTTAACTAAAGTCTTTCCATCAGGAAGCTCTGTAACCTTAGTCTGAGTTGCATCGAATAAAGAACCATATCTAATTCCAATGACATCAGAAGATACTAACTCTTCCTCTGTGTAACCAAAAGATTCACTAGCTGCTGCCTTCATAGCTGCATTGATGTCATTCTTAGTTACTTTCTTGTTAACAACTGCTACTAACTCAGTAGTAGATCCTGTTGGAACTGGAACTCTTTGAGCTGCACCGTCTAATTTACCAGCTAAATCTGGAATAACTAAACCAATTGCCTTAGCAGCACCAGTGCTGTTAGGAACGATGTTACAAGCAGCTGCACGAGCTCTTCTTAAATCGCCTTTTCTGTGTGGTCCATCAAGTACCATCTGATCACCTGTGTAAGCGTGGATTGTAGTCATGAAACCTTTTTCAATTGAAGCTAACTTGTTTAATGTATCTGCCATAGGAGCTAAACAGTTTGTTGTACAAGAAGCTGCAGAAATGATTGTATCTTCAGCTGTTAATGTATTTTCATTTACGCTGAAAACGACAGTAGGAAGATCATCACCAGCTGGAGCGGAGATAACAACCTTCTTAGCACCAGCATCAATGTGTGCCTGAGATTTAGCCTTGGATACATAGAAACCTGTACATTCAAGTACAACGTCTACTCCAAGTGTTCCCCAAGGAAGTTTAGAAGCATCTGCTTCAGCATAAATTTTAATTTCCTTACCGTCAACTACGATAGAAGACTCTTTTGCTTCTACTGTGTGTCCGTCATATCTTCCCTGAGCTGAATCATACTTTAACAAATGAGCTAACATAGCTGGGCTTGTTAAATCGTTGATTGCTACTACTTCGTAACCTTCTGCGCCAAACATCTGTCTGAATGCAAGACGACCGATACGTCCAAAACCATTAATTGCTACTTTTACTGCCATGATTAAATTCCTCCTAAATGAAATTTTATAATATACTGTCATAAATACTAACCAAAGTGGACAGCTATTAATTTATTTCTTGGATTGTTAAGATTTTGTCAAAGACTAAGCCTGACTATAACCAAAATCCTTCTCTATTTTACCCAATTTGTAATATAATTTCAAGCAAATTTTATTATTTTACTAATTATTAACACTTAGGCTATAATTCAACCTTTTCCATTCTTTTTTTTGTGCATTTTATAATTATAATTTTGTTAATAAAAATGATAGGGTTAATAATTAAGCTGACTTATTTTTGATTTGTATTGTAACTATTATTAACTTGAAATTATGTTTATATTTCCCTTGAACAAAATGTTAGTATTTATTTAATAGGCCCCATCTTATTGAGTGGCCATAAACGAAAAATTGCTCTTCCACCGATGTTTTCTTTTTTCACCGGACCTACTTCTTCATAGCGACTATCTAGACTTACAGTTCTATTATCACCAAGTACAAAATATTCATCCTCTTCTAATGTAATTGGATTCGCCGCAAGACCAGGTTTTCTTATTGGGTCTTTTCCAAAGTCTTCCTTCAGTAATTCACCGTTAACAAAGATATCCTCACCAATGATTTGAACTGTTTCTCCTGGCATGCCAATAATACGTTTGATATAATATTCATCATCTCCTTTTTCGTGAGGATAAAATACAATCACATCAAAACGTTTTAATTTGTCAAAGTGATAAGATATTTTCTCTACCCATAGATTTTCACCATTATGCAGTGATGTTTCCATAGAGTCACCTACTACAATTGTTCTTTGTAGTATATATCTTGGTACAATAAAAGCTGCAAAATACAAGGCCACTATGTAGATTAAGATTTCAAACACAATCCGTTTCCTCGAACTCTTTCCTTCTGTGTGTGCCACTTCAGTTTCTAAATCATGATAACCATCTACTTCTTTATCTTCCATGCTATCACCGCCTATTTATGTTTTACTATACCAAAATCTCTAAAAGGCCATATAGTGCACCACGCACGGCCCAATATGGAATCTTGTTTTACTACACCAACACTTGGATCTCTACTGTCTTTACTATTATTTCTGTTATCACCAAGTACAAAATATTCACCTTCTCCAAGGACGATTTTTTCACCAGCAATACCTGCACTCTTAATGAGATTTTCAAGTCCATAATTCTCATCTAAACGTTCTCCATTGATAAGAATTACACTATCCATAATTTGCACTGTTTCTCCTGGTAATCCAATCACACGTTTGATATAGTATAACTCATTATCATCCTCATAAGGCTGAAAAACAATGACATCAAAACGTTTTGGCTCTGATAGGCTATACGAAATTTTCTCTAAAAGCACATGGTTATTATTATGGAGAGTTGGTTCCATGGAACTTCCGTTTACTTCAACAGGTTGAATTAGAAAACGCTGTACTAACAACACAACTACAAATATAATGATAAAGTAAGCTACCGTCTCTATGGATTGTCGTAAAAACGATTTACCATCCTGCATTCCTTTATCGTTTTCCACAGTTGCTGTCTCCTCTATTTTAATGTCATTACGCATAATTTCCCTTTCATTGGAACAGGCTGTTGCAAGTCGTCCTATAAGACATCTTTACAACAGCCCTCACACTTGTTATAGCTTATTCATTTTCATTTTCGTCATCTTCGCTTACGATCTTTACTTTAGATTTGTAAAGCTCTTCCACTGCTATAGAAAGTGGTTTATTGCAACTACTTTCTGTTAAAGGTTCTGCACCGTCAATAATTTGTCTAGCACGCTTTGCTGTAGCTAATACGATAGAATAACGGCTGTTTACTACTGGCTGTTCGCCTGGTTCTACCTCGCTATTAACTACCTGCATTAAGTCATTATAAGATGGATGTAGCATTTTAATATCTCCTTCCTTGACAATCCTTAATTTATTTTATAGAGCTTGGAAAACTTCATTGCTTTCTATGCTCTCTCGTTGGTTCACACGATTTGCAATTGTCTCGGGAAGCAATGCTGACAACACAATCTGTCCAGTTTCCATAACAACAACTGCTTTGCATTTTCTTCCACAAGTTGCATCCACACAGCTGCCGCTATCTTTTGCATTTTGAACCATTCTTTTTACCGGAGCTGCCTCCGGCCGTATTACAGAAATTATCTTACCTGCATTTACTACATTACCAAAACCAATATTAATCAGTTTATTCAACTGTATCCCCTCTTACTCAATGTTCTGTATCTGTTCTCGTATCTTTTCAATTTCAGTTTTTAAATCGATTGCTTGATTCGATACAGCCAAATCATTCGCCTTCGACAAGATGGTATTAGCTTCACGGTTCATTTCCTGAGCAATAAAATCTAATTTTCTTCCTACATTTACTGCTTCATTCAGAGTGCTCTTCATATTGTTGATATGAGCCCGTAACCGAACTGTTTCTTCATCTACACAGATTTTATCAGCAAATATGGTAATCTCCGTTGCTAAAACACTCTCATCAATGGAGGTTTCTCCTAATAGTTCCTTCACTTTATCAGACAGCTTTTTGCGATATTCTGAAACGATTTGAGGTTCTCTTTCTTCGATAAATTCTACAATCGCTAACATGCCATCTAACTTTGCATGAATATCTTCTAACAAATGCTCGCCTTCTGCGATTCGTGTCTCCACAAATTTTTCTGCAGCTGCTCTTACTGTTTTCTCTAGCAAATCCCATAGTTCTTGTTCATCCATGGTCTGATCCTCAAGTGTAAAAACATCTGGAAATCTTGATAATATGGAGGCTCTAACATCATTCTCTATACCAAAATCCCGGCTCATTTTTTCGAGACCGTTATAGTATTCTCTTGCAATATCCTCGTTGTATTTAACGCAAGCTTTACCTTCCGTGTAATCCTCGTATGTAATAAATACATCGACCTTTCCACGGCTAATATATTGTTTTAGAACGTTTCGAATACCTGATTCAAAAAAGTTTAATTTCTTAGGCAATTTTACCGAAATCTCAAGGTAACGGTGGTTGACAGATTTTAGCTCTACTATCAACTTACGTTCCCCGGTATCAATCTCACATCTACCAAAGCCAGTCATACTCTTTAACATATCAGCTCAATTCCTCTCGTGATAAGTTTGAAAGAAAACTATAAATTTTCTTTCCTACGGATATTTATGCCTGCGTCGTTCTCGGTGCAAATATCAGCATTCTAAACGCGCATGTTTTCAGTGAAGAAGAATTTCTTCACACTTTGGAATAACTCCTGTGATTCTTAGTTAACCTATTGTCTCGATTAGCCATTATCTAAAACATTATATATAAAAATAATTTGTTCGTCAAGTAATTTCTAGTTTTTGGTGATTAATTCCATACTTAATTAAAGTACACTAATTTTTCTTTTGGTTCCTCTGCCATTTCGATCTTCTTCGCATAAAGAACCGGTCCTTTTCCGTGATATTCCTTGTAGTATTCAACACGAACCTGCGCTGTTAACGTAATCCACATACGGTTCTTTAACTGATCAATAGCTACTGGACCCGCATAATCTGTCTTACATAGGAAGCCAATAAATGCAATATCATCTGCGCAACAAGTCATTGCAAATCTACCAGGGACAAATGCTCCCTTAGGAAATCGCTCTGTTTTATAAACCATGGCACGAAATGTAATTGTTTTCCCTTGATACATCTTGGGATTATCCATTGCATGCAAATACCATAGTCCATAGTCTTCATCACATAAGTCAATGTGGTCTGCTGTAATATCAAATGGTAGTACTTCTTCTCCAGCATCGGTCGTAACTCCGTCAACAGATTCATATACAATCTCTGCCTTTCGATTTACAGGCTTAATGGTACGTCTAATTGCAAGCTTATCCGTAGATTCATCACAACGATTTACTATTACGGTATCAGAATATTTAAATTGTGAAATCATGATGGATTTAAAGTTATTCATATAATTTTGGTAGGTGGACGCATCGATTAAAGTGATGATCTGTGCCATTTCAAGTGGCTCAGGTAACTCCATCTCTAAAAATTCTTCGGTATCCCACATACCATTGTACTCTATCATAATCCGCTGAGGTTTATAGCGCTCATAGCAACGTTTCAAAAATTCTTCATTAAATTCATCTTGATCCTCTACTACAACCACATCAACCTTTAACTTTGCTAACATAGCTTCGTCATATTCTACTTCCCCTTCTTCACAAACAAGGAGTAAGGTTCGGACAGATTCTGTAAATTCTGGGTCTTTCATTGTTTCAAGTACAAATGTACTTTTTCCACTTTCTAAAAACCCATTGACTAAATATACTGGTATCTCCATTTTATCCTCCATGCACCAATTCGTTTGAATATGGCATTTCTATATAGTTGAAAAACTTTACTTATTTCAACTTCTTCTATTTTCTCTCTTGGAATCCTCTTTAAAATAACTCACTGATAGCTTTTGTGTCTAACTGGCTTCCAATCACACAAATTCTTCCTGTGTAATCTGCTCCTCCATGACGGATCTCAAATTCTCCTGGAACCAAGTCAAAGTGGAACCACTCACCCTCCATTGATGATACAATACCTTTTGCACGTAAGATAATACCAAGATTCTCTGCTTCTGAAAGGGTGGTAAGTACCTTTTTAAGTTCCTCTTCTTCATACTTATGCGCTGTTTCCATACCCCAGCTTGTAAATACTTCATCAGCGTGGTGGTGATGATGATCATGGTCGTGATCATGGTCATGATCGTGCCCGCAGCAATCTTCATGGTCGTGATCGTGATCATGATCGTGTCCGCAGCAATCTTCATGGTCGTGATCGTGATCATGGTTGTGTCCGCAGCAATCTTCATGATCATGATCGTGGACATGTCCACATGATTTGCAAATACCTGTATCACTTAGCATCGTATCCATTAAATCATTCTGATGTTCAATTGCACTTAAAATCATTTTGCCATCAATTTTATCCCATGGTGTTGTTACTATTGTAGCCTTCTCATTATGCTCTTTGATTAACGCAAGGCTAGCTGCTAATTTATCCTCTGAAATATCACCGGTACGGCTAAGAATAATCGTTTTTGCACTTTCAATCTGATCATTGAAAAACTCTCCGAAGTTTTTCATATACATCTTACACTTCTTCACATCAACAACAGCAGTGTAGCTATTTAATACTACATCCTCGGTAAGTACCCCAGACACTGCTTTTAATACATCGGATAGTTTTCCTACACCAGATGGCTCTATAATAATACGATCTGGATGATACGTATCAAGTACTTCTTTCAGTGCGGTACTAAAATCTCCAACTAAGGAACAGCAGATACATCCAGAATTCATCTCCGTAATTTCAACACCAGCTTCTTTAAGAAAGCCTCCATCAATACCGATTTCTCCAAATTCATTTTCTATTAATACAAGTTTTTCACCTTTTAAGGCTTCCTCTAATAATTTTTTTATTAAGGTTGTCTTTCCTGCTCCAAGAAAACCTGAAATAACATCTATTTTTGTCATAGTAATTCCTCCAATCTTGTGCTTTCGCACCTTTTCCTTGCCGATGGTACACTGGTAAGGTTTCTTTATCTTTTCAAATTTCCTGCCATACATTATACTTCTCTTTATCAAGTATTTCAATGTCACTACTTAGTGGAAATTATTATATTTTTATTATATTTTCTAGCAGTTTTCATAGAAACTGATATGATAATAAACTTAATCCAAGTGCATATAGTAATAAGAAATGTACCTATTTATCTGTATACTTACAAAAATACTACCCAATCCCTTAGGAAAGAGATGAATTGTGTGTAGCTATTGCCGAGTTGTTACTTACCTGAGATGCCTAGCTTCATTGAAACACATCACTTGAATAAACTATTAATAAACTCTTGGAAGGTAGAGTTTAGTCCTTCTCCGTACACAATCTCACGAACACGAACCGGTTGATCCGTAATGATATTATCTACCCCTAACTGCTTCATACGTTCTATCTCTGCAATCGAGTTAACGGTCCACGCATGTATTCCTTTACCTAAGCTATGTGCATAACGAATCATTTCTTTCGAAATAAAGCTTGATTTTACACTAAAAAAGTCTGCATTTTCCCAATTATAAAAATATCCATAGGCAAAAGACATAATATAACCTGTTTTTAGATCCGGATTGAGAGCCTTTACACGCCCAAGCGCCCCATAGTTTACTGAACTTAAGACGCACTGCTCTTCCATACCATACTCTTCAATCAGTCGAACAACCTCTTCGACAAGTTGTTTTTCATGGCTATTAATCTTTAATTCAATATTTAACTTAATCGTGTTTTGACAAAGGGCTAAAACTTCTTCTAACTTAGGAATCCTTGTTCCCTCAAACCCCCTGCCAAATTTCTTTCCTGCATCAATTTTCTCTAATTCCTCATACGTTAAGTTCCATATATACTGGTTTTTCCCAGTCGTTCGTTTTAGATTCGAATCGTGAAGTAGTATTATTTCCCCATCCTTTGTCTCCTGAACATCAATTTCTGCATAATCACTAAGATTGTCGATTGCAGCCTGGATGGCTGGTATGGTATTCTCTGGTGCTACGGATGAAAACCCACGATGAGCCGAAATCGCAGTACCAAACAATGGTTCACGGTTTATTAATATATTACTTTTAAAATTTTGTCCAAAATACAATCCAACCAAAGCAAATGATAATCCACCCACAAAAACTACAGTTCTCGTATACTTACTCTTGCGAATTCGAAACCAAAGACTTCGATTTTCAAATACTAAAGAATCTTCTACTTCTGAAATTTTTTCTTGCATTGCAAGGATTTGTGTCTCTCCCTTCATATCTGTTAACTTATATTGTAAGAACAACCTTGTTACAAGAGAACAGTTTACAATAATAGATAACATTCCAGCAATTAAGGAAAAATACAAATTAATCTGATCGAAAGTCGTTAGAAAAACCGCTACCACAAGAGTTTCACTTACTGTACGATAGATAATCAAACCAGAAAGAAAAACTACTCCATAATACAAGGCAATATAAAATAAACATAAAAGTACATTATAACCAATCATCGCTGAAGCAATCTTGGCACCATGTCCTTTTAATGTTTTACAACTCATTCGATAAGCATCTTTAAAGTTCATCTCATCAAAACTACAATAATGTAACACAAAGATTCCCCTATATACGAAATATGCTGCTGCACAGAGTAATATAAGTAAACCAATTACTACCGATTTAAGATTGAGAATCGCATCCAAAAGATAAGCAGGTATTCTCATCTGCATAATCATTCCCAGTAAAAGTGGTAAACTATACACAAAATAATAGAATAAGGCATAAAAATTAAGTGCTCGGTTTCCTTTTCTCTTAATCAAACGAAAAGATTCCCATAAACCGGGGAAAAAGACATGGCTTACCCTTATCTTACGAAACCTTAAACTACTATGATAGTATACGATTAATGACATCATCTCCACATAGATAAATACTGAAATTAAAATGAATAACAAAGCAATCGCTGCTATCGATGCCGGCGATGCTATGAACGCAATCAAATTCTCTAAGGTGAGATAACTAAATCCTGAAAGCTTTAATGTTACTTTCATAAGTGCTCTTACTAGGGGTACCATAACAATTAAAAAGATTGCTTTATAAATCAATTCAAATAATATTAATGTCTTTATATTCTTAAGTTTACTAAGCCAATTTTTTGATAACCATTGTTTCACTAATTTTTCCGTCTTCTTTCTTTCGTTTTCCATATCCACTTGTCACCCGCGTTTCCCAAGTGCTCCTATCTATTTTGACACAAAAATGGAGATATTACAATACAAATATAGTGTTCGCAATATCTCCTTGAATGGATCAATATTCACAATTCTTTAATCTTCGACATCAAAGTTTTCCAACATTTTCTGCTTTTTTTCTGGCTTTGCATCACCATGTTTTACAAATAACATCGTAATAAAAGATCCTACAGAAAAGAAAACAGCATAAGGGAATAACGTACGGTAAGACACAAATTCTAATAACGCACCTGATAAAATTGGAGTCATGATCTGAGCTGTCATGGAGAACGTATAGTAATAACCTGTATATTTTCCCACATCACTTCCCTTGCTCATCTCAACAATCATCGGATAGGAATTTACATTAATTGCAGCCCATCCTATACCAGTGATTGCAAAAACAACATTAATTAATGATGAATATTCAGCGAAGAAACATCCACACACATAAGAGAATGTAATCAAGCTAATACCAATTAATATCGTCTTCTTACGACCAATTTTACTTGCAATAATACCAATCGGTATATAACTTACAATCGCTGCTCCCGTCGCAACTAAAAGACAGGTAGTAAAGCCACCTGCTCCAAGTTTCCATACAACTTCTGTATATCTAGAGAATGCTGTCGTTACCGCATTATACGCTGTAAACCATAAAAAGATAGATGCTACCAAGAAGATTAAACTACGTTTTACTTCTGGTTTCATTGGTTCATTTTTAACTTCTATCCTTTCTTCCGGCTCATCTGCGTTATAGACTGCAACTTCATCTCTCATCTTATTTTCACGGATTGTAACAAGTAAAACAATAACCGCGATTAACATAATCAGAGCTACCACAGTATAGAGTGGTATGTAATTGGGTGGTGTGGTAGGTACGTAATCTGGTGACTTCTCTTTCTTCACGAATATCATAATCAACACTAAACTGATTAATCCACCAACAGCACCCATTAAATTAATAATGGCATTCGCCATACTACGAAGTGGCTTAGGAGTTAAATCTGGCATAAGCGCAACTGCAGGAGAACGATAAGTTCCCATAGATAGGAGCACTAGACCAAGTGCTATGATAAAGACAACAAATTGCTTATTTTGGTCAGCAATTGGAATTATCATCATAAATATCGTTGATGCAATGGTTCCTACGACAATAAATGGTGTCCGCCTACCCCATCTAGTGTTTGTTCGATCCGACAATATGCCAAATAGCGGCAATAGAAATAATGCAAGGACATTATCCAATGCCATGATTACTCCGGTAACTGTTTCTCCAATCCCAAACGTATTCTTTAGGATTAATGGAATAATGTTGTCGTACAACTGCCAAAAAGAACAGATTGATAAAAAGGCAAGACCTACAAAAAACGTGCGCTTATAATTTAATTTCATAGAACCCTCCCAATACATTTTGATGCTTGTATTATACCATATTCTACCTTTTTGTTAAAGTAAAAAGTGTCCGAGTTACTAGAAAAAATCGAACCGTGTCATAATTTATTCGTATATATTAATATACAAATTGGTTGTATCACGCTGGGATTTTATGACATTTACGTAGTTTATATAAATGCATTAATTTATGATTAATTGAGACAGCTTGGCTCATTAGAAAAAGCTGACTCCTGCACAATACAGAAGTCAGCTTTTCGTATTTACCTAAACATTCTCTTTTTATTAGTTTACACGAACGATAAACGTTTCATAATCTTTTCCGGATCGAGCATCAATAGAGAATACAATATCTCCTAATGTTTTTAGTAGCTCATGATTATCTGTTCCAAATTTTTCAGCTTCTAATTTACCAACATAAATGTATTCCACATAATATTCACGTAATTTTTCTCTAATTTCATTCTCATCCATTGAGGTATAAATTAGTTCCACTACTTTTTCTCGTTCCTCTACTTCTGGTGGTAATCCACTATCTGCACCAGAACGCCATAGCCACTCATGAGTTCTCCAGCCTAGAAGCGTCGGAAGCCCGGTTATGACTGAAACTCGTTCATAAAACGTATAGCTATCTCCATTTGCTTCAAGAACTACAGGCTGTCCTGTAATATTTTGATTCAGCCAATTCGTTGCTAAGAAATCATCCGCATTTTCCTTTTCCATAAATGCAGCTGCATCTAAGCCTTTATAATTCTCTGTTTTACGAATATCACCAAACCAAGAATTCATTGATGTTACACAATATCCAGTGGTCCATAATAGAAGGATTAAACCAACCATAGCAACTATTTTCCTTAGTTTCGTTCTACCGAAACGAAGAAAACGGATTAATATATAACCAAAACATAAACCAAACATGATAAACCCTTGATAGGTTAATTTAAACATGGTATTGGCACGCTTATGATTCGGATAGATATCTTTCACATAGATAATCTCAGGAAGTAAAATAAGTCCCATTGCGCATAGTGCCATAATGACTATAAACAAATCAGCAACCTGAAGACTTTCTATCCACTGGTAAAGTTTATTCTTCTCTCCACCATACGTTACTGTGGTTTCATAACTCATCATCAACTTCTGAAGGCGATTTCCGTCAAAGTTATTATAATTTGCTCGTTTTACTTCTTTTTGCTCAAGCCTTAACTTCTTATAGCTTGCTTTCTTTTCCGTAATGAAACCTTCCTTTTTTAAATCATAGTATCTTGTAATGACAAAATAACCGCAAATAACAAATGGAAGCCCCCATAATACTATCATTTGATGAACCATTGACCTAGCTTCTGTTAAATAAATACTAGTGGAGATTTGGTTGAAACTCTCCGTAAATGGTTTACACACTACACTAGAGATTAACATTATGATAACTGCTTGTGCCGCAGTTAGTATTACCGCAACTCTTGAAAACTGGTAGATAACCAAATTGGAAAATAGGATTACTGCGCCTGCCACAACAAAGTAGATTGGGAAATCCCAAAAATTCGTCATATGGAATAGTCCTATAAAAAAACCAAGCAATAAGATAATTGGATGAAATGCTTCTTGTAGAAAATCAGGTTTTTGTATGGTAATTCCATAACGAATATCATCCATCTTCTTTTTTCGATACAACAACCATGCAAATAATAAACCTAATACTGCAAGGACAAAGATGATATTAATTACATGAGCATGAAGATCCCCTAGGATAAAAGAATAGGACGGGAACTCATGAATTGTCTGGTCAGTCTCCACAACTGGATCATATCCAATATAACGCGTGGAATTTGGAAACCAATAGCTGGAAACTTCCTTCCCTGATATCTTTTCTAACCATGGTTTTATATGCTTATAAATTGGATAATGCATATTCGCTGCAAAAACGACTGCAAAACCAGAGATTAAACCAGATAAAGTACACCATAAGCCTTTCCATTTACTCTTCGCTAAAGTAAAATGCTCTCCGGCAGTTTTTCTACGACGAAGGGTGCTATCCTGTAAGAAGGTTCTAGTCACATTATAAGTAATGGAATAACACTGGGTAAAAGCAATACCCGCTAGTGTCATGAGCATCAGATTATATCCAAATTCCACACCGACACCGCTTAATTTTGAAAGATAGGTACCAAGATATTGTCCTAAATAGTAGTAATTAATACTTCCACCTGAGAACCAAGTATCAACAGGCGGCATATACTCCGTTCTCATCATACTTGTCATAAATCCATAATCCATCATTTTTTCTGTACCATAAGCCTCTGGTTTAAATCCTCTTGCATAACACCAGAATAAAAACATAACAAAAAACATGATTTCTACGGTAAGTATGGATTTCACCTTATCCACATCAATCTGATACCAATCGTTGAGGGGACACTTTTTCTCATCTCTTCTATTTTTTAGATAATAGGACAGCCCGATAATCAAGAGATTAACTAGAAAGCAAATTACTAGTGTAATTATCGCATTCTCTCTCGTAAATTTTAATAAACGCAGGGAGGATAAATACCATAACACCCAGCCTGCTATTGCAATGCCAATCGCTTTCGAAAAAATCCATCCACTATCATGAAAATTTTTAAACAATACTCCAATCAGAGGATAAAACGTAATAGTAATCGCAAGTAAGGTTAACCACCACGTTAGAAAAGGAGTAAAATCCTCTTTCAATAATTTTTTACCTATAACGAATGCTATCAAATATACTATGATTCGCATCGTATAGGGAATAATGATTTTTGTAAGACAGGAGTAAGCTCCCGATTTACTCCCTTGTTTGTTCCGTTCGTTCATATACTCTAACCTCCATTCTGTTAGTACTCTGCGAATCGGTAGCACAAATTCTTAGGGTGAAAAATCCTTGATTCTTCACCCTAAGTAACACGCCTGTTTAATACCAGTGTGAATGATTTTTTCTCACACTTGAAAACATGCCTACTTAGTAGTAAGCCGAAAGTTTGTGTCAATGATTACGTATGCACAACCTCTTGTTTGAAAGAACTTTGTTCAATCAAACTTACCATCTTATTTGAGGCACTTGTTTATTTGTATAAAGTCTTTATAAGCCTTCTTACCAATCTTTACAATCTTTTTAAAATTAATAGAATTCACGCCACCTTGACGTGGGCGAAAAGTAATTGGCAGATAAAGAACCGGTAAATTCTTCTTTGCATAAATTACTGAAATAATAACATTTGATAAATTAAAATTTTCTGGAACAAGTTTTAATTGTTCCTTTAATATATCCGCTTTCATAAGACGAAATGGTGTATTGGCATCTGTAACTTTTACACGGAAACATATTCTACAAACGAATTTCAAAGTCTTTGTAACAAATACTCTAGATAATCCGTCTTGTCTTCCCTTACGATGACCAATTACCATTGCATACTGCTCTCTTTTTTTCCAAAACTCCCAGAATTCCTCCGGTAAGGTCTGACCATCGGAATCTGTTTGAAAAACATAATCTGCTTCTGCTTTAATGGCATAATGATATCCGTACAATACCGTAGCGCCGTGACCGCCATTTGGTTTTGTAATTGGTTCAAAAGCAGGAAGGTCCTTAGCTAGCTTTTTCATCAGCTCATACGTATGATCTTTACTTCCATCATCAATCACTACTAGTTTGCTTCCATTTCCGATTTTCTCTACAATAGGATACCACTCTCTAACTACATTCTCGACATTCTCTTCTTCGTTATATGCAGGAATTACAATATATAGTTTGTCCATTTGCTTCCCATCTCCATTCATTTTGCATTTATACATACGCATTTTCCTTATGCGTATTACGCACTTTCTTTATGCGTATTACGCACTTTCTTTATGCATATTACGCACTTTCTTTATGCATATTACGCACTTTCTTTATAGCGTAATACACACCTTATTATGCGTATTATAAGCGTCTTTCTCGGTATTGCTTACTATTTTTTCTCTAAAGAATCAAATAAATCCAATGCACTTCTTACGACCGCATCCATATTATAATATCGATATTCTGCAAGTCTTCCTAAGAAATGTACTTTCGTTTCTCTCTTCATCTCTTCTTGATATAATGCGAATTGTTCTTTGCATTCTTTGGTTGGGAAAGGATAATAAGGTTCTCCCTCAGAACATGGGAACTCTTTTAATATAGTTGTCTTCTTATTTTCTTGCCATGTCATTTGTTTAAACTCTGTTATTCTTGTAAAATCATAATCATTCGGATAATTTACTACCGGAGCCTCTTGATACTTCTCGCAATCCATGGTTTCGAATTTAAAATCAATGCTACGGTATGCTAATTGGCCATGTTTATAATTATAAAAGTAATCCGTTGGTCCCGTATAGATTAGTAATTCATAGTCTAAATCATCAATAATCTCTTTATAATCTGTATTCAATAAGATCTTTATCTTCTTATCTGCAATCATGTTCTGACACATCTTAGTATATCCATGTTTTGGCATACCTTGATAACGATCGGTAAAATATCTTGTATCACGATTATAACGAATTGGAATACGACTAATTACTGAGGTATCAATTTCTCCTGGATCAATTCCCCACTGCTTCTTTGTATAATTTTCAAAGAACTTCTCGTAAATGTCGACACCTACCTTAGATAATGCCACATCTTTACTAGTTTTAATCTCATCAATTGCAACTGCTTGTTTTTTTATGAACTCTTCTACCTCTTCACAGGAAAGATTCAGGTTATATAATTTGTTAATCGTCTCCACTGTAATTGGCATTGGAATCAAATTACCGTCCACATAAGTAAGTACTCTATGCCAAAAGTCATTCCACTCCGTAAACTTACTTAAATATTCGTAGACACCTTTATCATTTGTGTGAAAGATATGAGGTCCATAATTATGAATCAAGATGCCATCTTCATTGTAGGAATCAAAAACATTTCCTCCAATATGATCTCTCTTCTCAATCACTAATACCTCTTCCTGCCATTCGCTTGCGATACGCTGTGCAATGGTTAGCCCCGCCAGCCCTGCTCCAACTACTACATTCTTAACTTTCATGAAGCGTCCTCTCTTTCCTATTGTGCTAATTTTTGTGAAGTATCATAAATCGTGGTATTCCACTCTCCTTCTCCCGTTGAAAATACCGCTTGATACGTATTCCTAATATTCTCTTCATTCACAATATATAAATCAGATGTTCTGGCATCATAATCAACAATAATGTAACGAATATTTTCTTGCTCTACCAAACTCTTTAGCTCTTCTTTGGTGTCTGCTTCATACATTCTTGTTACCATTTCCTGTCTACCTTCGGTATCATAACCAGCTGACCATCCAAAGTATGGCCATCCAAGATATAACATACCTCCCCCCAGAACAACCTGATTGAGTGCGTAATATGGTGATAATATGATATCTTTCGCAGTTGTATGATCCATAACCCATTCGGTTACTTTATCTTCCATATTTAGTACCACATAATTACTTCCACTATTCTTCCTTAATACAGTTAAATATTCATAGAAACCAGTACAAGTTAGTACGATAACTAGAATTCCACTGACAAGTTTTAAGAAAATGCTACGATTCTCAAATAATTTTACTAGAAAAATAGCAACAAATATGGAAAGCAACATAAGTGACATCATAATGTACTTATGATTTACGGTTACGTCAATAGTTAAGGAAACCGTGAAAGCAAAGATAAATGGTGCTAAAAATGAAAATAATATCCACCTTCTTGTCCCCTTTAATGTTATAAATGATAGTAAAAGGACTGGGAATAAGATACCCGTAAGCCTTTTAATATAATCTAGACTACCAAAAAAGGTCGGATTTTCGGCTATAAAACCAAATAAGAAGTTAGTCTCGATTGCAGAACCAGAGATAAAAACTTTGGATTGGATTACCGATAGAGTTGTTGCAAGCACAGCTGTTATTAAAAGCTCCAGCTTACGATCTGAGATAATTGCCAATACAAACAGTACCAATAAAATTCCAATCGTAACTGCACCATTCCAAAATGCCAATGCACCAATTATGAGCCCGGACATGATTGCTAACTTGATATCCTTTACCTTCCAACCCTCCCATTGTAAGAATAGAAGTTTTACAAACTCGATTCCCCTACGGAATATGGATGAAATACTTTGTTTATCCCTCTCTTTATTCGAAGCTACAATAAGCCCCTCCGAGGCACGATATAAACCTTCGTAAGCAAGTGGTATAAATAGTAACAACATAAGTAACATAATTGGAAGCGTAAATGCAAAATGTCTCTGATTACAATATACATTTAAATTCCATAATCCCCATTCTTCATGAGTAGTATAAGAGAAAAATGAAGAATTTGCTTTTAAAGCTTCAAAGATACCAGTACCTTTTGGTAACTCAGATAAATACGTAAATAAACTAGGTGAACTGCGAAACGCAAAAAATAAGCAACTAAGGAAACCAATGGCACGTTTTCCACCAAGTTTACATCCGAGAACATAGAGTAAACTAAAAGTGCTAATCATACCAATAGCACTTGGTATATTAAAGGCATAGTCTAACCGCATACCTAAAAACTCTAAGTTACCAACTAAAAACTGAAACATAAAGTGATATCTGATATCACTTCCAGCAAAATGGGAATAAGTCGTTGGAAAATTATTTCCATGAGAAAACGAACGTATCATGCCTATATGTGGTGAAAAGTCACTAAATACAGAGTTTCCAATATAAACTTGGCCATGTGCTACAAAAAAAGTTTGCCACATCAATTGTATTGATAAAAAGGCTACAAGAGCTAAGAAAATCCATTCTGAGGTCGTTAGGCTCATTTTGTGAACCGGATCTGCACTTTCCGCCATTTTTAGTACTCTTCTTGACCAGAATTTTTGAATTAAATATAATGCAGATATCACTAGGCAAATCGACATAGTGATTCCATTTGCAAAAATTAACGGCTGCGGTTTGTTTCTAAAAATAAGTGCTAACAAATAGACGAGCCAAGTTACTAGAATGGTTCCAGAAATAAACCATGCTGGTAATAAAACAAAATATTGATTTAATTCTATCGGATTGCCACGAAAGGACTTTTTCGTAATGTCCTTTAGCTTTGGAAATGCAAAGGTACATATCATACATCCTGTGACAAAACATATCAACAGATACAATATTGCAATCAATGGGTATCCTCCTATACTTTTCACATTTCTTTCCTAAACTCTAATATTATACTATACTATAATTGGAAAGGAAAGGGGGTAACACACCCTTCCTTTACCAACACATTTCATTTAATTACTAGTTGACCGGAATCTATTCTCTAGGTTATAAAGTGCTCATGGCAAGTCGTTCAAACTTATCCTGAAGTGCAGGATAATTATCACATAAGCTAAGGTACTCTTCCGCAGTTAAATTCTTTGCAGCTTCATTGGCTGCCTTTAAAACGGAAGCGTCCTGATAAATATCGCCAATCTTAAATTCCAAATCACCACTTTGCCTGATACCAAACAAATCACCTGGCCCTCGAAGTTTTAGATCCTCACTGGCTATAAAGAATCCATCATTTGATTTGTTTAATATCTCAAGACGCTCCATTGTCTCTTTACTACTAGATCCACTAACCAAAATGCAATAAGACTGATGTGCACCTCTACCAACACGCCCCCTAAGCTGATGAAGCTGTGCTAGCCCAAATCGTTCGGCATTCTCAATCATCATAACTGTAGAATTCGGTACATTAACACCTACCTCAACTACTGTTGTGGACACCAATACTTTAATTTCACCAGAGGCAAAACGCCCCATGATATCATCTTTATCCTTAGGTTTCATCTTACCGTGAAGATATTCAATTCCATTGATAGAAGGTAATGCCTCTTTAAGCTTTTCGGTATATTCTACAACATTTTCTGCTTCCATTGTTTCGCTTTCTTCTACCATTGGACAGATAACATAAGCTTGTCTACCTTCTGAAATCTGCTTTCCAATAAAACGATAGGCTGTTTCTCGGTAGGTGGAATCTACGACACAATTCTTGATTGGTAAGCGATTTGCTGGCAATTCATCCACAACAGAGATATCAAGATCCCCATATAAAATAATCGCTAGTGTTCGCGGAATTGGCGTTGCACTCATAACAAGTACATGTGGATTATCACCCTTATTCAGTAAACTCTCACGCTGCTTTACTCCAAAACGATGTTGTTCGTCAGTGATAACCAACGCAAGTTTATCGTAAATAACTTTCTCTTGTATCAGAGCATGTGTTCCAACAATAATATCAACTTCATGATTTTCTATTCGCTGATAAGCCTTACGTTTCATGGAAGCTGTCATAGAACCTACTAAAAGTTCTATTTTAACACCAAACCTTGTCAAGCTTGATTGAAGTGCTTCCAAGTGTTGCTTTGCTAAGACTTCAGTTGGTACCATAAAACACCCTTGGTACCCATTCTTTGCTACCAGTAATAAAGCTAAAACCGCAAGTATTGTCTTACCAGAACCAACATCTCCTTGAATCAAGCGATTCATCGAGGTGTTACAAAGAAGGTCTTTTTTAACCTCTTCCCAAACTTTTTTTTGCGCATTCGTTAATTCATATGGAAGTCCGGCAATAAGCTCAGAAACTTCTTGTTGTTCTTTGATAACAAACCCATTTAGAATACTACCTTTATTCTCTCGAATCCTTTGTAGTATAACAGTATAGATAAAAAATTCATCAAATACCAACCGTCTTCTGGCTTCCAGCATCGTATCTCTTGCCTTTGGAAAATGAATTTCTCTGATTGCTGCTTTTCTTGATATTAAGTTTTGTTCCTTTATTATAGTTTTTGGTAAAAACTCTTTAAAGTCATCAATCTGACTTAAGACTGTATTCACGGCCTTCGATACGGTATGATTGGTTAAACCTTCGGTCAACGCATAAATCGGCTGCATTACATTTAACAATATTCGATATTCTTCTTGTTTATAAATCTTTGGCTGCCCGATCACCAAAGAACCATTCTTTCTTGTCACTTTGCCACGAAAGATAAATCTTGCTCCCATGCGCAAGGTATTCTTTAAAAAGGGCTGATTAAACCACGTTAGTTTTATCGTTCCAGAAGGATCACGAACCATGCAGGTAATGATCTGAAGATTTCGTATCTTCTTCACTTCTGCTATGCTAGCTATTCCTGCCTCAATCGCTATTGTAGTTCCTTCTACAGCACTGCTGATTGGTTTTGGCATCTCATACACTTCATACCCGCGAGGATAATGCTCTATTAAATCATTCACGCTAAACAGCGATAGTTTATGAAATTTTAGTTCGGTTTTTTCCCCTATTCCCTTAATTTTTCCCAAGGAATCTGTCAACTGCATCGCATGAATCCTTTCTTTTATAAAACTTTTATTACAAAAATACTACCATAGTTATCCTATAGTTACAAGTGTCTTTCCCAATTAGATAGCTTTAATTTGTAGATATTCCAGAGCATTTTCCTACAAATTAGAATAACCCTGCATCTTGTATCTATGCGGGTTCTGAAGGAACCTCACACCGACACATGACACAGAGCCCATACATATATCTCTACATAGAGTAATAAAGCATGATTGATAACAATCACTCAAAAGGCTTGACATGGAATCAAAAAAATCGCATATTTGAAAAAACTTTCCGTTCAAATACGCGATTTTTTAAATTAGTTCTATATTGATATCTATACTATTTCACAATCATTACTATTTTATTATCATTTTTATTTCATGATTTTAAGATATCAATTACTCCACTGATAATACATAATAGTAAATTGGCTGACCGCCCATATGAACTTCAACATCAACCATAGGATACTTCTCGGTAATTTGGTCTGCAATTTGATTTGCATCCTCTTCCGTTACTTCAGCGCCATAGTATAAGCTTATTAGTTCAGAATCGTCATCCACTAAATTCTCAATTAGATCAAGTGTTGTTTCACTTACATCGGTTCCAACAGAAAGAATAGTCTTATCACCAATACCCATGATATTACCTTGTTTAATTTCTTTACCATCAATATTTGTATCACGAACCGCATAGGTAACCTGACCAGTCTTTACACGAGTCATCTCTTCAATCATTCTCTTTTGATTTTCTTCTGTTGATTTATCATAGACATAGTTAATGATTGCTGTAATTCCCTGAGGCACTGTTTTTGATGGGATAACTACAATTTCTTTATCCTCAGTCAGAGCCTTTGCTTGCTCCGCTGCTAAAATAATATTGCTGTTGTTAGGTAAAATAAAGATGGTATCTGCATTTACATTGTCAATAGCATTTAACATATCCTCGGTACTTGGATTCATGGTTTGACCACCTTCAATTAAATAATCAACTCCAAGACCAGAGAAAATATCATTAATACCCTCTCCAATTGATACTGCTACAAAACCAACTGGTTTTCTAGGCTCTTTTTTCTTTACTTCAGCCATTTCAATATTTTTAGCAGCCTGAGCAGATGCATCAGCGATTAAACGCTCATTATGCTCTTCTCTCATGTTATCTATTTTCATTCTAGTTAACGAACCATACGTCAATGCACGCTGGATTGCAAGTCCAGGATCATTCGTATGTACGTGAACCTTAATAATATCATCGTCAGAAACAACTACAATAGAATCACCAATAGATTCAAGATATCCCTTGAATTCATGTTCTTTCTTCTCATTGTATTCCTTCTCAACCATGATAATAAATTCAGTACAATAGCCAAACTTAATGTCTGCTGTAGCAATATTTTCAACATCAACTTTTTTCATAGCGGATGATGTACTAGTAGTAGCTGGGGCAATTGTAAAGTCTACATTCTTACCAAGCATTGCATCGTATGCGCCTTTTACTATCTCTAATAATCCCTGTCCACCGGAGTCTACTACTCCTGCTTCTTTTAATACTGGAAGCATCTCTGGTGTACGAGCTAGAACTTCCTCCATACGTTTAATTACTTCTGCTCCAAAGTATACTAAATCTGTGGTTTCATTAGCAAGCTCTGCTGCTCTTTCTGCACCACCTCTGGCAACAGTTAATATGGTACCTTCCTTCGGCTTCATAACTGCTTTGTACGCTGTCTCGACTGCTTTCTGGAATGCATTTGCCATAACAATAACATTAATTTGCTTGTGTTCTGCAAATTCCTTTGTCAATCCACGAAATAGCTGAGATAAAATAACACCAGAATTACCTCTAGCTCCACGTAAGGATCCACTGGAGATCGCTTTGCACAAATCTTCGATGGTTGGGTTTACAATAGTACTAACCTCCTTCGCAGCTGACATAATAGTTAATGTCATATTTGTACCTGTATCACCGTCTGGAACTGGAAACACGTTCAGCTCATTAATGTATTCCTTCTTCACTTCGATGCTTTTTGCCCCTGCGAGAAACATTTTCTGTAGAAGTTTTGCATCAATCGTATTCAAAGTCACTTGTTTGCTCCTCCTTAAATCTAGTCGATGACTCTTACGCCCTCAACAAATATATTAATTTTTGCGACTGTAAGGCCCGCAAATTCCTCTACTTTATATTTTACATTGCTAATCAGATTCTCTGCAACGGCAGATATACTCACTCCATAAGAAACAATGATATGAAGATCAATCGTCATAACATTATCCTCGATAACTACGTTAACGCCATGGTTTAAGCTTTCTCGCCGTAATAGTTTTGCTAAGCCGTCTTTCATACTAACGGAAGCCATACCTACAACCCCGAAGCACTCAATCGCACTTGAGCCTGCGTATTTGGCGATTACATCCGTATCTATAGTGATTTCACCCATTTTGGTAAACATCGTTCCATTCATACGTAACCCTCCAATCTAATTCGTATAATAATCTATTATAACCTGTTTTCATAAAAAAAGAAACTAAATTTTGATAGCGTCTTTATGAGTGCTTTCAACGCTCATGTCTTTTAGAGCTAGAACTTCTTATTACACTTACATGGATAACATACAACTTATCGCATATATATGTAAAAAGCAGCTAAAATAAGGCTTGACTATGAAGAGAATGTGCGGTTTCATCTTTTTTTGGATAGCTGTTGGAATGACAATTATGCTATTCATCACCAATGGTTTTTTGGCCATATGTATTATCATCCTGTTCCTTATTCTTGGCTATAATCTCTTCTGTTGTTAGCAGACCATTTTATTATAGAGATTGAACAGTCAACAAAACGAGACTTAGGAAATATCTCACACATTACAAGGAATGAAACTTTAACTGATTGCTTTTTGCATATGATATACAATAGTCCCTACACAACAAAAAAGGGTGTCAGTTTATGACACCCCTTTTTATATGGATTAAGCACGCTCTACTTTACCGTCTCTTAAACAAGAAGTACATACGTACATCTTCTGTGTTCCTCCGTTAACCTTAATACGAACAGATTTAACATTGGACTTCCACATTTTGTTGGATCTTCCAGAAACCTGACTTCTGGAATGGCTCACAACTTTACCAAAGTGAGCACCTTTATCGCAAATTGCACATTTTGCCATTGAAAAGCACCTCCTTAATTAAATTAGGCCTTGCGTCTCCCTGCGTAAGAGCCGCCAGCATCGTGCATAAATTACACTGTGACCTACAAACAAAACTATTCTATCAGAATTTAAGACATAATGCAAGCAGAAAATGATTTTTTTCTACTGCATTTCTTTCTTTAAATTCTTATTCAAAGTCGTCCTCTTTCCCATTTAGAATATCAAACGCCCTATCATTTATCTCTTGTTCTTCTTTTTTCTTCTTCGAATCCTTTGTAAAACGATCGATGACGTCTGGTACCATATCAATAATCTTAGTTACCATATCTTGATTTTTCACATTTACAAGACGAATCTTTCCGTCCTTAATTACAAGTACTGAGCTAGGAGTTATTTTACCACCCATAGCCCCTCCGGCATTGTTCTTTTTATCATTCGTAAATGCTCCTGCACCGACACCAAAGCTAACATCTACTAATGGTAATATGATGGTTCCATCTTCAAATTTTACTGCATCGCCAACTACTGTTTTCGTAGTAATAAAAGAATCCATACCTTTAAACAATGACTCTACGGTTTGGTTAAAATTCTGTTCTGCCATTATAATAACTCCTCCTTTAATAGCTTTGTATTTTTGATTAATCGTTTAAAATTCTTATCTCGTAATAGCTTTATTCCTATTATAAGTAAGTTAAATAATCTTATTCTGCCCTTTATGAAAAGCTCACCTTCCAAAACTTCTTCTTCAAAGTCTGGCTCTATTTTAAGATACTTACCATAATATCCATAGAAAGCAGATGCTACACCAAGTATTTGTCCCGTCGTAGCTGGATCTCCTGTCCCATAATGAATATAACCTTTGGTTTTGGTAGGCCGTATATGCCTTAAAAGCTTTTTGAGACTTGAGAGTCCTAATTTAATACCTACTTTATTCTCCTCAAGTTTAAAATAATCAACTACTTTTCTTTTTTTCTCCCAGAGACCTTGTAATAACTTCTTTATAGATGATAACTTATCTTTTAACTTAAGAAAAATATTTTTTAGATTTTTTATCTTATTCCCAATCGAGATAAAAAATCTCTTTATTTTTCCACATAGCCGTTTGATTTTAGTTATGAAACGTCGAAAGAACGAAATCTTTTTACTAGCCTTTTTATTAGCCTTTTTATTGGCCTTTTTATTGGCTTTTTCATCGACTTTTTCATGATTAGAATCTATCGATTTATCCTCTAATAAGTGATTTTTATGCTCCTCATCAAAAGATGTATCTGTTTCTTTTATTGGTACGATTAATTCTCTATTATTATCGATTGATTCATTCCTAGTGATAAATTTACTTTCAGTATCAATCAATTCTTGTTTATTATCATTAGATTCATTCTCTTTATCACTTGATACCTTATCTTTATCCTTTGATACTTTATCTTTATCACTTGATACTTTATCTTTATCACTTGATACTTTATCTTTATCACTTGATACTTTATCTTTATCACTTGATACTTTATCTTTATCACTTGATACTTTATCTCTATCACTTGATACTTTATCTTTTGATTTTTTAATCTGTTGGTTTGAATTTTTTTCTGATTCTGATGATTCATCCTCAGAATGCTTTTTCTTATTCTTCTGTTTCTTTTTCTTCTGTTCTTTCTTACTTGAATCGTCATTATCATAAAAACGATAACCTGCAATTCGAAGTACAATACTTAGCTTTTCCTGTAGATATAATATTCTTAGATGTACCAGTCCAAAAGCCCAAGTTACTTTTCCATTTACCACTATATCCGAATATTTCTTTCCCTCAAAGCGATAACGGATTGGAACAAATAAGACAACCAGAATAGCCAAAAGTAGCAAACCCAAGAGGGCTGCTATCACTATCCCGATTATTTTTAATATCAGTAATAAAATATGAAGCATTCTATTATTCCCCAATCTTATATGCTTATCATAGCAAATTGCTAAGCAAAATACTCTCGCACCTTAAAATCTCCGGTAGCCTTGAAAATTTCTACAAGCATTTGCATTACAACTTCCTTGGCCTCCTCCATATTATAAGCCAATCCAAGGATATGAACTTCACTATTTTTTATGTGAGGAAGCTTTAAATGGCTAGCCGGTATGATTTCGAATAGATTTTGGTCATTGGAAGCAAAGATAATGCAATAGATATTGGGAGCTTTTCTCCCATGATTAATCGCATAAATCATTCGCCTATGCCTTTTCTTGATGGATTCGCCATAATACAATTTTTCATTCCATTGAATCATGTTCTCCTCATCCTCTTCCTCTTTTTGGTTATCCCCTAAATTATAACACAGATTCCTATTAAAAATACAGCAGATTTTATTATGCGATATATTATCGTATACTTTAATCTAGTAACTGTTTTAGAAGAGAAACACTAGCAACGCGCTCTGCTACATCACGGCAACTTGCTAAGGAATTTCTCATATAATCTCTAACTTCTGTAGAATTACTAAAAAGTACAGGCATCTCCCTTAATGTTGCTGCAATACGTGCACGATTCATTAACTTATTTCCTTCACTTAACGCATTACTAAATTCATCAACAAGTTCACTCCATCTTTTTTCTAGAAATGACTTGTCTGCAATTTTTCCATTCCGCTGTTTATCTAATTCAATAAATAAGGAATTGGAAACTAAGCTTTGAGATAATACAAGACATTCTAACTGTTGCTTTAGCATAAGTGCCTGTGCAAGGTCTTTGTGATCATTTTTAATTAAATCAATCAAAGCCTCATCTTCTATAACACGATCTAAATACTGCTCTATTTTTCCTTCTACTACCGAGAATTCGTCTACTAAGTCTTCTGGGATTGCGGTAAACTGCTTCTTTTGTAAAAGCATTGCAATCTCTTTCACTATGCCCTTTAGTAAGTTACCTGTGGTTACTGCTTCTTCCAGCGCATACACTTCATTTAACAATACACTATAAAGAGCGTTTACTGCTTCTTCCAGCGCATAGTAACTCTCTGTCTCAACTTGTATGAGAGAAGTAGCATCACTAAGTACTGTTTCTAATTCTTTATACTCAGATTCACTAAGGTTTTGATAATCTGCATTCTCAAAACGCTTCACAGCCTCCATAAGCTGTGGAAAATCTTCTTCCTTATGTTCCGGTTTATAGATACCTGCAGCAGAACGAAGCATATATATAAAATCTTCTACCGTACTCTCTTCACTACCTTCATAGATCGAGAGACATTCTTTTAACATATCATAGAATCTATTCTTCGTCATACGAACTGGCAACTGGGAAAGCATACCACGAATATTCTCATTTATTACCAGTTTATCTTCATTCGCAAAAATCACGGAAACAAGTTCCTTTACTTCTGCTTCGACATCAATGTCTTCTAAGTCGTTCTTATAGTTTGGCTCGATACGATTTAGCATATATTCATACAACGAAAAACAGTCCGCATAAGAGGTCAAACCTTGCATAATAGAAAGTATTGAGGTGCGAAGTTCATGTAACTTCTTAATCCCCTTTTCTCTCTTAATGGCATCAAACTCTGCAAGCACCGTACTTAAGACAATGTCATTTACCTTGAGAATGTGATTTTTAGCCCCCTTTGAGCATTCACCAGATACAAGCATTTCATACACATTATAATAATGCATAGCAAAGCTCATACCACTATAAGCATAATAATCTGAGGAAATATGATTTAACGACATTGGTAAATGTACCTCTAATTGTTTTCCCTTACGTACTTCCTGCTCTATCTGTTTTCTATTTAACATATTGCATTTATCTCCATTCTTTCAAAATCTCTATATCTTACCATCTAACTAATTAGTAAGTGTGTGTATCGTATACAACAGTACGTAATCTAAGTTCTAACGAGTTTTAGAATCCTAAATTAGATATTGATTATTATATCAACAAATTTCTCAATAAACCACCCGTTTGGTGTAAATTTAAAAACATTTAAGAAATCAAATTTTAATACCATCCCTAAAAAAGAAAGGAATCCGCTTGCTCCAAGTACTAAAACCGTGATAGCGCCAAACAATTGATATGCAATGAAACTATGTACGATTTTTGTAATGAATAAAAATAACAGCGATATCATAAGAGCAAATACTATGGATAAGAGTAATAACCTGCCAAATGCCTGCGGTAATTTTGCATAATAGCATACACAGGAAATAAAAACTACATTTAGGATAAGCGATAAGATGAGGACGCTTCCTATTGTGCCAAGGTCTTTTGACCATCTAGAAATCATCGATATCTTTACCCTTTTTTCAATTCCTTGTTCTCTTTCCATACATACATAGGTATAAGAAAACATGATGACAAAGGAAAGTAGGATAGCAAAAAGACCCGCTATAACTTGTCGGTAGATAAGACTGTTATCTAAGTTTTCAAACATCTCCTGCCCACTTGTTGTATCGGAAAGCGTAATATCAAATTGAAATTCAAGCTCATCATTTTCCCTTAACTCTTTTACATATCGATAAAAGTCCTCTTTCGCCTCACCGCTTTTGTCCTTTAAGATTGCTGCAAAGCGAGATGCGGTACGTTCCGTACAAATCTGATACATCATCTCTCCGGCAAAGATATCCGAAAAAATTGATACCGATAGGTCTCCTCTTACTTGATGTGTTGTAATTAGATGAGTCAAATCACCATTTTTCAGTTTTTCTTCATAGCCTTTGTTAATGATATAAAAACAATAAATTTCACGTTTTTGTAACATTCGTTCTAACGTATCAAAATCTTTTTCTATCACTAGAAACGATTCCACGCTATGTAGATTCTGGGCTAAACTCAAAGAACTTTCCGACGGCACTTCTACTCCATTCTCCGATTTTACGTCAAGATTAATTACCCCAATAGGAATCCTACTCTGCTTCGTCGCAGCTTGATTTAACGAATTACAAACTAAGAAAAAGCTAAGGACGGAAAGTAAAAATACGATAACAGTTCCCTTATCTCGAAGTACTAACCGTAGAGAAATTGAAATACGATTTAATATATCTTTCATCATAGAGGTTTTAGATATCTTCACGTACCATCCCCTCCTTTCTTCGAGAAACAAATCCTATACAAAGTACTAGGAATATTATGAGGAGCACCATACCAAGAATAAAAAGTAGAGAAAGAGTCTTCTCAGTTAGATGCAAAGTAAAACATCTATTTAAAAACCAATAATTTGGCGACAACTTTGCCAATTGTTTCATAGCATCCGGTAAATAGAAAAGAGGAATTAGTCCAGCACCAATAATGGCACAATATAATATCAAAGCATTCGCTACCAGTAAGTAATTCGGTAGTTTTTGAAATAAGGTTCCAAGGAATAAAAATACCAATACTGTGGTACCAAAATATAAGATAGAAAATACAATTTCAGAAAAACTAGTTTTAGGAAACAAACCAACCTGCCCCAAACCGTAGAATGTAAGTACTGGCACAGAAAAAAGTCCCTGATATAAGATGAACTTGGCTAACACCACGGTTGTAACTTTCGTACCCATTGTAGTTAGACGAGATATGATACCATTTTTTCGCTCGATTAATAGATCCATTCCTGCGAAAACAGCAAGATAGGATAAAAGAAGGAAGAATGCTTCATAGGTATAGTACGTACGTAATGGTATTCCTGCAACATCCTGTTTTTCAATATAATCAAAAAAGTTCTCTCTTCCAAGAGCAGTAAATACTAAATCATAGGAAATACGGAAATTTTCAGAGTCAATAAGATTTTGTGGCATGGATGCCTCCTGCATCATGTCATATAATGCGACGCAGTTTATTTCAACTGCAGATATGTATCGTTCATAACCGAGCAGCATGTTTTTTAAGATAATAGCTTTTGTGGTATCTTCCTTACTTATCACAGCTTGCATCGGAGTGTTTTCAATATAAATTAAACTTTCTGCAAAATTTGGTGGGATTAACAAATACATTGTTAATTCTCCATCCTCAAATTTTTGCTTTATCTCCTTCTCTTCCCCCACTATAACACTTATATATTGGGAGAATACCTTATTGTCTTTAAAATAAGATACCATAAGAGTTGAATATTCTGATTTGTCTTTATCAATTACACCGATGGATACGCCTGCCTTCGGTGAGGCAGGTTCCTCGGACACATAAAAAGCAGTGCCTATTATAAACATAATAAGCACAGCAATTAGAAACATCCATATTTGTTTATTTTGACCCCAAACTTTGAGGTCCTTTTTCATTAAATTCCACATGAATGCCTCCTACGGTTGTTTAGTCAATAATAACCGCTTTTATCATATTAGTTACGCTTGACTTACCAGCTGGTACACCTGCTGTTAAAATCACAACATCACCAACATTTACATAGCCATGTTTACTTACCGTCTTCACTGCTTCATCTAAAAGATGGTCAGTAGAATTCACTTCATCTACCTTTAATGGCTGAACACCACGGTAAATCTGCATCTTACGAAGTGTACGATCTAAAGGAGATAATCCAATGATTGGACACTTTGGATGGTATTTTGAAACCAAACGAGCGGTATAACCAGAGAAGCTAGAAGCAATGATTAATTTAGCATCAAGGCGTCCAGCTGTTGCAACTGCGGAATAGCTAATTGCGCATGAAACATCTTCGCTGCCTGGTACAAATTCACTCTCGTTACATGTAATAGACTCGTAATGTGTTTCTGTTTCTTTTGCAATCTTCGCCATCATCTGTACTGCTTCAATAGGATATTTACCAGCAGCTGTTTCTCCAGATAACATGATAGCATCTGTTCCATCATAGATCGCATTCGCAACGTCTGTAACCTCTGCACGAGTTGGACGTGGATTACGAATCATAGAATCTAACATCTGAGTTGCTGTAATAACTGGCTTAAATGCCGCATTACATTTTTGAATCATGGTCTTTTGGATGTATGGAAGAGTTTCTGGCTCTACTTCTACACCAAGGTCACCACGAGCAACCATAATTCCGTCTGTTTCTGCAATAATTTCGTCTAGGTTTTCCATACCTTCCATATTCTCGATTTTCGCAATAATTGCGATATCAGAATTGCAGTCATGAATGATACCACGAATTTCACGAATCGCTTCTGCATTACGGATAAAAGAAGCTGCGATAAAGTCAACTCCTTCATTGATACCAAAGATGATATCTGCTCTATCCTGCTCAGTGATTGCTGGAAGCTTAAGCTTTACGTTTGGAAGGTTTACACCTTTTCTACTACCAAGCTCACCACCATTAACAACTTCACAGATTACTTTTTCGTCGTCTTCTACTTTTTTAACTTTTAACTCAATCAGACCATCTGCGATTAAGATTGATCCTCCCACCACAACGTCCTCTGGAAGGTTTTTATAAGTAACACTGATAATTGAACTATTACAAGGAACATCCTCTGTTGTTACAATTACCTGTTCGCCTTTTTCTAGGGTAAACTCTCTACCATTTTCCGCAAGTCCGGTACGAATCTCTGGTCCTTTTGTGTCAAGAAGAATCGCGATTGGAAGACCTAATTCTTCACGAACCTTCTTAATTTTAGCAATCATTTCACCATGACCTTCATGATTTCCGTGTGAGAAATTCAATCTCGCAATATCCATTCCACTTAAACACAATTCCTTAATCATCTCTTCGGTTGAAGTCGCTGGCCCTAAGGTACAAACAATTTTCGTTTTTTTCTGCATCTTTTAAATTCCTCTCTTTAACTGTCCTGTTCTCTGTCTTCTCGATGCACATGTTCATGAGTATATAAGTGATCCATACAGTACTCATAATTTCCGTCGCATTTGGAACAAAATCTGAATTCTAGGCTTTCATCATCTAATTCCGTTCTGCCACATACCGCGCACTTATGTCTCGTAACAGTAGTCCTGCCTTGAAACTGAATAACATTATCTGGATTGTGAGCTTTTCGTACCTGACGCTTGTAATTTGCTCTTCTTTTGTATTCCTTTGGAGATATTCGTCTGTAATTCCTAGTAGCAAAGAAGAATATTAGGAAATTTAATATTGCTAAAACCATCGCAATACCCTCAAATACTCCTGTTCCTCCTGCTCTCACAATCAAAAAGACCTCATAACCATATACGATTGCATAGAAATAACCAAGATACTTAACCTTGATAGGAAGAACAAACATGAGTAAAAGTTCAACATTTGGATATAATGCTGCAAAGGCAAAAAACATTGCTTGATTAATATAAGTTAGCCCATACTGAACACTACTTCCGGTAACAGCATAAATTATTACGGTAGCAAGAATATTAAACAAGATACCACTGAAAAAATAAAGGTTAAAACGGAATGCTCCCCAGGAGCGTTCAAGTGAGCTTCCTATCCAATAATATAGATACATCTGGATTAAGAAGAAAAACAAGTTAAAACCGTTAATAGATGGTACTTGAATTAAGAAGGTAACCAGTCTCCATACCTGTCCCTGCAATACTTTGTCAATATCGAGACTTAGGTAAGTTTTAAGGTAAGGATTAATTAGAGTGATTATAAAACCTACAACATATAAGCCTATCACATAATTCATAAGATTGTGAATAGCATATTTGCCGAATTTTCTTTCAATTTTATTTAAAAATTTCATATAAACCTCCATTTTCCTATTCGGTACTGCCACTATCCTCACACTATTATATGTATTCACGCTAAGCTTGTCAAACGAAACTAAAACATCTTAATAATCTTTTCACTTTATGTTGATTACACTCATAACTTTGACTGAAACTGGTAGTATACATTATTTTATCGCCGGAATATGGCATGTTAAAAAATTTTATGGTATAATACTTAAGACATATTATTCAAGTATTTATCTAAGATTTGTGTTAAAAATATTTAGTGCTCCAATATACTTTTTATAAATAATATTAATGAGTATCTCTAAACGCTCATTTTTACATTGATATAAAGAGGCGCTATTGCGCCAGAATAGAGGTTAATATGGCATTTGATGGTTTTGTGATATCCAATTTATTATATGAATTAAATGAAAAGCTTGTTGGTGGGCGTATAGTGAAAATAAGCCAGCCAGAAAAGGACGAGCTTGTAATTACAATTAAAAATTACGATCAATATAAGCTATTTTTATCTGCATCTGCGGGACTTCCACTCATTTATCTAACGGAGCAAAGTAAACAAAATCCTTTAAATGCTCCTAACTTTTGTATGCTCCTTCGTAAGCATCTAAATAGTGCGAGGATACTCTCTATCACCCAACCTGATTTTGAACGTATTATACAGTTTGAAATCGAACATTTAGACGAGATGGGGGATTTACGAAAAAAATACCTTATCGTTGAAATTATGGGAAAACATAGTAATATTATCTTCTGCGATGAAGAATTTACAGTAATTGATAGTATCAAACATATCTCTAGCTTTGTAAGCTCTGTAAGAGAAGTGTTACCTGGAAGGAAATATTTCATTCCTAAAACAATGGAAAAATTAGATCCTACAATTATTAGCTTTGATGAATTTAAAAATCAAGTAATGTCGAAGCCTATGTCGATTGGAAAAGCACTCTATAGTACGCTAACTGGAATTAGTCCACTTCTTGCAAATGAGATATGTTATCGATCAAGCATTGATTCTGAAGCCTCCACTGCAAGCCTAAGTGAAGATTTAACTTACCATCTCTTCCAGAATTTTATACGAGTAATGGAAGTTACCAAATCAAAAGAATATACTCCTAACATCGTCTATCGCGGGAAAGAACCTGTAGAATTTTCTAGTATTCCACTCACATGCTACCAAAGTGCAGATGGTTACGAAGAGCGTGACTATGATAGTATTTCTGGTGTATTAGAGGACTTCTATGCCTCCAAAAATACGGTAACACGTATCCGTCAAAAGTCAGCAGACCTGCGTAAAATTGTTGCAAATGCAATTGAACGTGAGTCAAAAAAATATGATTTACAAAAAAAGCAACTCTTAGATACAGAAAAAAAAGATAAATATAAAGTTTACGGTGAATTACTAACTACTTATGGGTATCAAGCAGCTCCTGGAGATAAGTCAATCACGGTTTTAAATTACTATACCAACGAGGACTTAGACATACCATTAAATCCAGAGATATCAGCTCTTGAGAACGCAAAGGCTTATTTTGAACGATATAGCAAATTAAAACGTACGTATGAAGCTCTCAGTAAATTAATTGTTGAAACAGAAGAAGATTTAAAACATCTAGATTCCATTCGTACCTCCCTTGATATCGCGATTGCAGAAAATGACCTTGTTCAGTTAAAAGAAGAATTAATTGAATATGGCTATATTAAGCGACATTTCGTCCGAGGAGATGGAAAGCAGTCTGGAAAGAATGGGAATAAGCAAAAGAAAACAAAGATAACAAGTAAACCATTCCATTATCTTTCCTCCGATGGTTACCATATGTATGTTGGAAAAAATAATTATCAAAATGATGAACTTACCTTTGATTTTGCTATCGGAAATGACTGGTGGTTTCATGCGAAAGGTATCGCAGGTTCTCACGTAGTTGTAAAAAGTAACGGAGATGAACTTCCAGACCGTGTATTTGAAGAAGCTGGTAGTCTTGCTGCTTACTACTCTAAGGGTAGAGAAAACGAAAAGGTTGAAATTGATTATACCGAAAAAAAGAATGTGAAAAAACCAAGTAAAGGGAAACCAGGTTTTGTTGTTTATTACACTAACTACTCCCTTATTGCAATACCAGATATTAGTTCCTTAACCTTAGTCTCAGACTAGATCATGGGCTATAATATAATACACGTTTGAGAAAGGATCTTCCTCATGATACTTGCTGATTTTCATACCCATACAAACTTTTCTACCGACTCTGATTACAGCCCCGAATCCATGATAGAGCGTGCTATCTCTTTGGGTTTATCCACCTATTGCATTACAGATCACATGGATTATCGTTTTCCGCATGGAGATGAGGGTACCTTTACATTTTCTCCAGAGGATTATATAACACATCTTCAAGAATTAAAAAAACGCTATGCAAATCAAATTGAGCTTTTAATTGGAATTGAGCTAGGTCTTAGAAATGAACCAGAACAAAAAGAAGAGGTACGTGAATATTATAATTCGTTATTATCCACCTATCCTTTTGATTTTGTTATAGGGTCTACTCATGTACTGCAAAATATTGATCCCTATTATAAAGAATTCTGGACAACGACTACAACAGAAGAAGGTATACTAGCTTACTTTCAGTCCATTGCTCATAATGCCAAATATTATCAAGGATTCCAGGTATATGGACACCTTGATTACATTATCCGCTATATACCAGATACTCTAAAGGCTTATGACTATCTTGATTATAAGGATATTCTGGATGAATGTTTAAAAGCTCTTATTGAGTATGGAATCGGTATTGAATGTAATACCTCTGGTTTTAAATACAAGCTTTCAAATCCTCATCCAAAAGCAGAGATTTTAAAACGCTATTTAGAATTAGGCGGTGAGATCCTAACAATTGGTTCTGACGCTCATAAGCCAGAACATATAGCTTATGATTTTACAGTAGCCAATGAGTTATTAACGAATCTTGGTTTTCGCTATTATACGGTATTCCGGGATAAGAAGCCTACGTTTGTGAAGTTGTAATACAGAAAGATGTACCTGGATATAAGCCAGATGAGGAAATTATTCTTATTTACAGATGTAGTAAGATATAAGTCTGACAAGGAAACATTCGTATTGGCAGATGTACCAAGATACAGTCAGACAAGAAAACCATTCGTATTGGCAGATGTACCAAGATATTGTCTGATAAGAAAACCATTCGTATTTGAAAGTACGCTATAAGTGTGTATGCACGTGTGGAGGGCAACTTTAAAATGTTGGAAGGCTATAATTTAGATATTAATACACAAATGAAAACTCTGGAAAATATTATTATGTCAAGCGAGATTATTAATACAGCTTTGAAACGAGCAAAGCAGTTAAACATAGATAATTACTACATCGGGGCAGGTTGTATAACACAAACAGTCTGGAACTATCTTTCTAATTATCCGTTGGATTATGGTATAAAAGATATTGATTTTGTTTATTTTGATAATTTAAATTTAGATTTTGAATCTGAAAATAGAGTTATCATGCAAGTAAAGCAATTATATTCAGCTTTAAGAATTGAGACAGACGTAAAAAATCAAGCAAGGGTTCATCTGTGGTATAAAGACCATTTTGGTTATTCGATTGAGCCATATACATCCCTTGAATCTGCTATAAATACATGGCCAACTACAGCTTCCGCAATTGGAATTAGGTTGGATAATAATAATGAATTTAAAGTGTATGCTCCATTTGGATTGAATGATTTATTTGGTAAAATCGTTCGAGCAAATAAATCACAAATCACAAAGCAAATTTATGAAAAAAAGACAGCAAGTTGGTTAGGCAAATGGTCCGATTTAAAAGTTATTCCTTGGGAATAGATAATAAGACTCCATCTTACCATTAAATATTTATCAAAAAATTCTCATACAGTTCTTCTATTTATTATTTATTAACGTAGCAATAATCTTGTTGTGTTCATCAGTTAAATAATAAAAAGCGCATCTGACAGAAGTTTTTAACTTTAGGCAGATGCGCTTTTAAATACCTTTTTAAACTTTTTAATACCCTTTAATGCTCTTATTTTATAATAGTTCCGCCACCAACAACGATATCACCTTGATAGAAAACAACTGCTTGTCCAGGTGTAACCGCACGTTGAGGGGTTTCAAACTCACATGCTATTTCAGTGTCTGATACTTTACGAATCGTACACTTGGAGCCTTCATGATTATAACGAATCTTTGCGATAACTTCCATACCGTCTTCAAACTCTTCTACGGCCATCGCATTTAGTTTATTTGCAATCAAACGATCTGTGAATATGTCATCATTACTTCCAATTACTACTTCATTTGTTTCAGGGCGAATTTCTACAACAAAAGCAGGGCGACCAAGTGCGATACCAAGTCCCTTTCTTTGGCCAACTGTATAATGAATGATTCCCTGATGTCTACCAAGGATATTCCCCTTCGTGTCTACAAAGTTACCAGGTATGATTTTCTGTCCTGTATAATCTTCAATAAACCCTGCATAGTTATTATCTGGCACAAAACAGATTTCTTGACTATCTGGCTTATTTGCAACCAATAATCCTATCTTAGCAGCAATTTCACGTACTTCTTCCTTGGTATACTCACCAACTGGCATCAATGTTTTGCTTAACTGATCTTGTGTTAAATTATATAATGCATATGTCTGGTCCTTCGCAGCAGTAGCGGATTTCTTTAATGCAAATCGTCCATTTGGTAAGGTTACGATTCTTGCATAATGACCTGTAGCGATATAATCTGCTCCAATTTGCAATGATCTTGTAAGTAGTGACTCCCACTTTACATAACGGTTGCAAGCAATACAAGGATTTGGCGTACGACCTGCCTGATATTCCTTTACAAAGTAATCCATAACGTTAGCCTTAAATTCTGATTTAAAATTCATCACATAATAAGGAATATCTAAAGAGTTAGCAACTCGTCTAGCGTCATCTACTGCGCTCAAGCCACAGCATCCTCCATTTTCCTCTACTGTTTGGTTATCCTCATCCTGCCAGATTTGCATTGTAACACCAATGACATCGTATCCAGCCTCTTTTAAAAGGTACGCTGCTACTGAGGAATCTACCCCTCCAGACATACCAACTACAACTTTTTTCATATTTTACCTCATTTCTACGTATCTTTCCTCGCATCCGAAGTTTGTACCGTGGATTACGCAGGCAAAATTCTACCTCAAACCTATTTACTTACAATACCACTATAATACAAACAAATGCAAGCATTTGCTAGGCTCATACAAGAAAAAGTACGCTCTGCAAACTTTTCCCTGTCGTGAATAAAAAAATCAACAAGGCACTGTTCTATCCTAAGATTGAAAACAGCACCTTGTTGTTACATGTCAAGATGAGCTAGTGAGCATCACATCTTGCTTTAATACATTGTTGTTTAATGCATATCTTGATGATTCGTATTTCGAATTAATACTCTTCGTTTACTTCCTCTTCTTCATGAATGTCATTCTTTGGCTTTTTTAAACCTTCAATTTGAATACCATTCTTTTCAGCATAATCCCAAAGAGCTGCATGGATTGCTTCCTCTGCCAATAAGGAACAGTGTACCTTAACTGCTGGAAGACCATCAAGAGCCTCCATTACTGCTTTATTTGTTACTGTTAAAGCCTCTTGTACAGTAAGACCCTTCACTAATTCTGTTGCCATACTGCTTGTTGCTACTGCTGCGCCACAACCAAAAGTTTTGAATTTTACATCTTGAATAACTTGGTTATCATCAATATCAAGGTACATTCTCATGATATCTCCACACTTAGCATTACCAACGGTTCCGACACCGCTCGCATTTTCTAATTCGCCAACATTTCTAGGATGTTGAAAATGATCCATAACTTTTTCTGTATACATAACTGTTCCTCCATTTTCTTTTCTAATATCTTGGTATGTTAATCTATCAAATTATTCTGCACGATTCTTTGCTAACTTTTTCATAAAGTCTTCGTACAGTGGTGACATCTGTCTTAATTTATCTACAATCTCTTTTATCTGATCGATTGTGAAATCGATATCTTCTTTTGTTGTGTCCTCACTTAGAGTTAATCTTAATGAGCCATGTGCAATTTCATGTGGTAATCCAATTGCCAATAAAACGTGAGAAGGATCTAATGATCCAGAAGTACAAGCTGAACCACTGGATGCTGCAATTCCTTGCATATCGAGCATGATTAATAGAGATTCTCCCTCGATGAATTGGAAGCTTAAGTTTGCGTTATTTGGTAAACGATTCTTACTATGTCCATTTAATCTAGTGTAAGGAACTTCTTTTAATACTCGCTCAATAAGATAGTCTCGAAGTTCTATTTCCTTCTTGGTTCTTTCCTTTAAATTGGATGCTGCAAGCTCAACTGCCTTACCAAATCCAACAATACCTGGTACATTTTCAGTACCTGCTCTACGCTTTCTTTCCTGAGCGCCGCCGTGAACAAAAGAACGTACCTTAAGGCCATTTCTAATATAGAGGAAACCAATTCCCTTTGGTCCATTTAATTTATGACCACTGGCACTTAACATATCAATACCAAGTTCTTTCACATCGATTGGCAACTGTCCAAAAGCCTGAACTGCATCCGTATGGAATAAAATATTGTGCTGCTTCGCAATATCACCAATTTCTTTTACAGGCTGAATCGCACCGATTTCATTATTTGCATACATAATTGATATTAAGATAGTGGTTGGACGAATCGCAGCTTTTAATTGATCAAGCTTTACAATTCCGCTTTCATCCACATCGAGATAAGTAACTTCAAACCCAAGTTTCTCTAAGTACTCACAAGTATGCAAAACCGCATGGTGTTCGATCTTAGATGTAATAATATGATTACCCTTGTCACGATAAGCTTCTGCAACACCTTTAATCGCCCAGTTGTCAGACTCAGATCCACCAGCGGTAAAATAAATCTCATTATTCTCACAGCCTATGGTCTTAGCAATGATATCTCTTGCTTCTGTTACTGCTTTTCTACTTCTCGTCGCGATTTCATATACGCTGGAAGGATTCCCATAATTCTCATAAAAATATGGTAACATGGCCTCTACTACTTCCGGTCTGGTCTGAGTGGTAGCAGCATTATCTAAATAAATCATTTTACCCATTCCGATCTCCTCTTTTCTCTAACCTGTTTTAGTTTATTCTGACTTATTTTTGTCTATAAACATTTTTCTATTATTTCCATATGATATGAAATCATACGATATGACTAATACATTTGCTCTCTTTTATCATCTTTCAGATATCAAACCATCACTTTTCCACTCTGCAGTGAATTTTCATCACTATACAGCTTCGGATTATCATGCTTATCACTATTCTTGCGAAGTAACACACTACAAGCTTTTGATATATTTTACGCATCGATGATTCTCTTGTGAAAGAAATGCCAAGGTCTTCACTATTTCCTGTCGGTATTTCTCTGACAATGTTGTCTTTTTTCGACAATTCGGTTATATCCTAGTGATTTACTATGATATCGTCATTTTACCCCCAGTTAATCGGTTTGTCAATCCCTGTAGTAAAAGATTTATGACATTTTGTGACCTTGTCACATCAACTTTGTTCTACAACGTATATCTTTGCACTTTTTGAATATATTTTAATAATTCCACTGTGCCAGACATCCAGGAGGAGACTGTACACATGAGTAAAAATACAATTATCAAAGGGACCCTCATTCTCACGTTTGCAGGTTTGCTTACCAGGCTGATTGGATTTTTTTATAGAATCTTTTTGTCAAAGGCTTTGGGTGCTGAAGCCCTTGGTCTATATCAGCTCATTTTTCCTGTCTATGGTATCTGCTTTACTATTTATGCCTCGGGAATTCAAACAGCAATCTCAAAGCTTGTTGCCGAAGAAGCTGCAAAAGGCAGTACCAAAAGCGCAAAACGAGTTTTAAAAACAGGGATTTTACTATCTGTAACGATAGCTTCCATTATCTCAATCATCATTTATAACTCAAGTGATTTAATCGCAACTAAACTTTTGCTTCATCCAGAGACTGCATCTTCCCTTCGCATACTTGCCTATGTTTTTCCATTTTGCGGTATCACCGCATGTATTAATGGTTATTACTTTGGATTAAAAAAGGCTGGTGTCCCTGCACTAACGCAGCTGGTTGAACAAATTATCCGAGTAGGATTCGTTTATTTTGCCGCACTTTACTTTGGCGGAGGTAAAATAAAAGCTACTTGTGAACTTGCGGTTGCTGGTATCGTATTCGGTGAGATTGCATCGAATATTTATAATCTAATCTCATTAACCACACAAAAAAAAGAACCCAAAATTTCTAAGGGGGTAGAAAACCAATACCAAAGCCGTTTTCTTCACGCACTAGCAAAAATGAGCGTTCCTCTTACTGCAAACCGACTCTTTATCAGTGTTTTACATAGCTTTGAGGCAATTTTAATACCTGCCATGCTTCAAAAATCAGGGTTATCCGATTCTGAGGCATTAAGCTTATTTGGTATCCTAAATGGTATGGCAATTCCTTTCTTGCTATTCCCATCGACGATAACCAACTCCCTCTCCGTTTTACTACTTCCAGCAATTTCGGAAGCTTCTGCGAAACAGAATACGAAACTTATTGCACATACCGTCTCAGTTTCCATCAAATACAGCCTTATCCTAGGTATCTTTAGCACTGGATTTTTCCTGTTCTTTGGATCGCCTTTGGGAATGTCTGTGTTCCATATTGAGGAAGCTGGAACTTACCTGGTGGTAATGGCTTGGCTCTGCCCATTTCTTTATACTGCGACAACACTAAGTAGTATCATAAATGGATTAGGTAAAGCTCATTTAACTTTCCTTAACTCGGTAGCGGGGCTATCCCTTCGTATTATATTGCTTGCCCTTATCATACCAAAGTTCGGTATCTATGGATATTTAATCAGTGTTTTAATAAGCCAATTATTAACCACTGCACTTGATGTTATTATTGTGGTAAAGAACATACCTTTTAAATTTGATGCGATTAATTCTTTGCTAAAACCAGGTATAATTACCTTTTTCGCTTGCTCCGTCTTCTACCGTGCTTATCTATTTCTTAAAACGGTCTCTAAGATACCTGACGTTGCCTTAATTGTCTTATGTGCATTCGCACTTACCGCTATTACTTTGTATTTACTAAAAGCAACGAATGCGATTAAGATGGGTGAATGGAAAATAACTTAGATAAACTCTTACATTTGGTTCTATCATAAAAGTTGGGATATGTAAATGCTAAATTACATATTCCAACTTTTTGTTATTAAATTAATTCCATTTTATATCGGATGTTGCAGATTTTTTCTCCCTTAACACTATATTGATGAGTATCCTTTCGGTTACAAGCTATATAAGTAGGTTAATTTAATAACCTATAGATAAATACAATATCCCTATTGTAACAATAAACGACATAATTTAAAAGAGATAGTTTGTTATTCTTTCAATTGAAAGGAGTAACAAACTATCTCTTTTTTTTACAAGGACATAACAGTACTATCTTTTTACTCAGGTGTTTTAATATCTTCTGTCTTTACATCGGAATAATTTCTTATGCTCTCCTTCCTAATTTCTTTTTTACAAATGGAGAATATCGCTTCCTCTAATAATTTTTCTGGTAGCATGAATACATATTTTTGAGGACTTGTTATCATATCATCTGGAAACTTAGGGAATAAATATCCCTGTCCAACCATTGTATCATTATTTAGTTTCGACATCCCACGTTTAAAGCTATCAAGATAGTTCCCATAGTGTACACAATAAAGCTTATAAGTATTTCTTAACTCCCTTGGGATTACCTTACTCGTATATTCATAAAGAGCATTCACAGCAACTAACCGATCAAAATAAAAAGCTGCAGTATTATAATCTATAATACTTAAAAGGAAAAAGCGATTTTTTGTCTTACCTATATGTGCTTCCATTCCGGTGAATATTTCCGAAGAGTCCGGTATCGACTGCCTTACCTCATCAAAATAATTATCCATAATGCAGTCAAATACAATTTCAACCGTTACCTTTTCCTTCCTCACCTCTTTTAGCTTATCAAAGCAGGCCACTAACAAAATACCAAATACTCTTGGAATACCTTGTGAACCGCAAATTAGATGTTTAAAACTATCTTTTGAGAATAAGAGTTCTACAAGGTAATTTGATAAACCATTTCGCTCCTCTTCTGTCATCACGATTCTTGGTGATACGATTAGGCCATTTGGTAGTTGAATAAATTCCTCATGTTTCATTTCAAATAGAAAGTAGTTTAGCATTGCATCCTTAAAGAATTGATGTGCTTTCTCATTGTTATAATCAAACATACTATCAAAATTAATGCTATTATGCTTAAAGATATCCTGAGAAAGTTCAATACCTTCTCGAAAACCGTACTCTTGTCTCGTTTGCATGCGATATTCTGACCAAACAGAAGCTATCTTTACTACAATAATGCTTGAGCTAAAAAACAACTGTTTCAATACTTGGGCTACTTTGGGCTGTATCGTTGTTGAGGTATCTCTATCGATTTGAGTAAACTCATCAATGCAGATGTATAGAGTACGATATCCCATAGTCTTAATTATCTTTTCGATACTTCTTCTTATTTCATTGATATCAATACGATAAACATACTGTTTATCCTTCGTCGTTCTAATTTCTCGACCAGCTTTTTTTCCAAAAGAAAATCTCATCGAAAGAAGTTTTGATAAAAAATTATTCGTTTGTAACAGCTCACTGGTATCCGCACTTAAGTTAAACTCATTCTCTTTTACATTGGTATGTTGCGAACTTTCTGATCCTGTCAACAGCTTTATTTTCTTCTTACCTTCTTCAATAAGTTGGGCTAACTTTAATATATCATCCTCAACCTGACCAAATTTTTTTGGCTTTGGACGTAATGTTTTTTCTTTTTGCGTAAATTCATTCATTAAAAATGTTGTAAATTCTAACAACATATTCTGTACGCAATATGCTATATTATCTTCTAATGCTCCACTCAATATCTCAATGCTATTCGGAATACATTCATCCAATCTTACGTACCAACAAGAATCTTCCGGATGCTCTGCTTTTCTCACTTGATTGACATAATGGGTAAATGCTTTGAGAGTTGTCGTCTTACCTGTACCCCTTCTACCAAAGATTATTTGGCATTCCTTTTTTAAAAGTTCATCAAATACTTGTTTATTTGCGCAAACATGATAGCACTGTTCCATGTTTAGTTGATTCGCATTCGAATAAACACTGCTCTTTATCCTTTGAATCACCTTTTCTCTGGAATACTTGCTCATACTCAACCCTCCAATGATTATTCCCCCCGATATCTTTTGTATGGCGTATTCCTTATCTACTTGTATTACCATAATTTTACTATCTTTTATCATTTGAGTCAATCCTATTTTCTGATACATTGTCCCTAATTCTCGAAATTGTTTTGGATTCATTCTTATCATAGTGGTAGTGGATGTTAATTTCTTTTATTATGGATACCAATTCAGATATAGTGAAGTTTCATTTATTATAGCAAAATGATAAACTATTGGGTTCTCTTATATAAGGAATGTACAATTATTCAATGTGAATTTTGGCTTAGGTTAAAATTGTATCACTTAGCAACATAAAAGAAGGGTATAAACCCCTCCTTTCAACTATTTTTATTGTCAAGTAATGTTCGTTCAAATAGTAATGTTATGCTTTCCTTATATCTTCGCCTTGTATCACGTTAGCACCACATTGTAAGCAAAATAAACTATCATTTGGAATCTCTACGCCACATTTCCTACAGTACATATTTCCCCCGATCGCTAATTTTATGATATTGCGATTTATCTACAAAAATAACTTATACAACCTCAAACAGAAAAACACAAGAATTTTTGCCCTCACTATCTAACGGAGAGGATATAACTTCTTTCACTTTTAACGTTAAACCAAGCATTATCTCATAATGATATTTAAAATGTCCTCCACAACAGAAACAATAGTTTTTCGAAACAGGATAATCACGTTTTAATTTATTAAAATTTGAACAAGCACATGCAAATCTATCACCATCCCAGTATTCTACTGCATGTATAGTAATTGTACCGTCTTTATTCAATAGAGGCTTTCCCATATTAGGGACCTTAGTAATCTTTTTTAGCTTTTCTTCTAAAGATAATTCTTTATTTTCATTTCGAAATGCAATCGATGCCTTCTCTCTTGCCCCGCCCTTACAGCATGCATTCCATTCTAGGATTTCACGACTCTTATCTAAAGGTATATTATCATCCATAATATCAATAGCTTGTTTAAAATAGGCTGCTTTTTGTTTCTTAGGACTGCTACTAACTAATTCTTCATAACCTGAATTGATAGACTTTATAATATTATCCTCTACTTGGAATTGAGTTAACGATTCTTTGAATTTCTCAACACTTGGCATATACTTTTCTCCTTTAATTAAAAATAAGGTCTGTCATAATTTTGGGTTAAAATTTAATATTTTTTAAACATTTCCGCAGTCATTTTCTATATATTACCATGTTTATTGTTTTCTGTAAATCTATACCAAATTCTATATAGTCTTCACAAACTTTCATGGAATTGTTCCCAAATATGTAGAGCTATGGAATGATGAGTTTGCACTTTACTGACACACAAAAAACGACGGTTCTGATCATTATTTCAAACCGTCGTTTCCACTCTTTTTCTATTTATTCTTATCACTATCTACCTTAGAAATGAGGTAGTTTAATTATCCTTTGTTTGGAACACTTTCTATTATCCTTTGTTTGGAACACTTTCTATTATCCTTTGGCAATACTTTCTATTATCCTTTTGCAATACCATCTATTATCCTTTGGAACACTTTCTATTTACTTATGGAAAACATTTTACATAGAAGTGCGAGTTTTAATTTTCCTCATAATAAATCCACTCTTAGGTAAGGATGGAATCTTTATAAGACTATATCTTAATTCTTGTTCTGGGATTTTAAATTCTAACTTATTTACCAGAAAATCTACACTTAACTTCATAAGTTCTATTGTTATCCCCTCTCCCGGACATCTGTGTCCCTTTGAAGGATCGCCACCACCTTGAGGGATAAAATCAAATAAATGCTCCCTCTTCTCGGAAAATCGCTCCGGTCTGAATTTATAAGGATTTTCCCATATCCGCGCATCATGATTTATACCGTAAACATCAAGGATTACAAGCGTACCTTTTTTAAAGTTGTATCCTTTCCACATAAAATTCTTCCTTGTAATTGCACCTAAAAAAGGAGTAAACGGATAGTAGCGTCTTACTTCCTGTACAAACATTTCGCGCATATTTTCATCACTGGATCGTAATATTTTAATATATTCTCTGTGCTCATATAATGCAACAGCCGTAAAGGTAATGAATGTTGAAATTGCAACTACTGGACGTAATACATTAATAAGTTCCACTGCAGCCATTTGAGTACTCAGCAGTTTCCCGTCCAAATCCTTGTAGTAGGCTATCTGATGGAGCGCTGAATTTCTTCCAGGCCTTAATTTGCCTGATCTGGTAGCTTCTATGATACCTCTTATCCACTTTTCAGTCCGTTTTCTTGCTTTTTTTCCTTTCCAATACTCCGGTCCGATAGCAGTAAAAGTATTCACCATTGTGCTAAAATCCTTCGCACGACATTTAACTTCGGAGGCTGGTAATGGTACTCCGGCCCATTCACATACTGATTGACACAAAATACGATTCACTTCATCATAGAGAACAACCCGTGAAGCACCTTCCCATCTGCTAATAGCCTCTTGCCACTTTTCTGTTGTAATCTTTGATAGCCGATCCTGCTCTTCCTGATTCATGATTGTCATGAATAGTTTCTTTCTGTGAAGGTGCCTCCGACCATCCATCGTTTGAATCGCATTTACTCCAAAAAGTGTTTTCTGAATTCTCTTAGGCAAAGCTCCCTTTTTTTTCATTAATATTGGATTGTAAAATAGCTTTGGTGCTTCTTTTCCACTGATACAAATTGCTTTTTTTCCTAGTAAGCGTGTTTCAAATACATCAGAGGAATATCGTTCCGTTCTGTTTTGGATAAAGAGATATCCTTCCTTCAATAGAGTAAATGTGTTATCAATACATTTATCGCGTGGAATCTGTTTTTTCACTATCATTTCCGTTATCTACTCCTATCAATTTTTCTCCATTTCTGTGCATTTGAATACTTTTAAGAGATAGCACAGGCACGAATTTTTATAGTCAATCATTGTTTTAAGCTTTATGTTGATAGGATAATAATTCCACCATATTAATAAATTATTCATGTTTTAGGAAGTTCCTAATTCATTGGATTCGCATCAAATCGTATAGTGTTAATTTCAATCTTTCATAAAAAGAAAAGATATCACCCCAACGGTAATATCTTACTCTGTTTTGCATTATTCATTTTGCTTATTCGTTTTGCATTATTCGTTCTCTAATTCCATTGGCATCGCCCATAAACCGTGTTCCGTACAATATGCATATAAAATACCTTTGTGAAATGACAGCGGAATACGCACAGCGCAGGATTGTTCAGGATATAAACGGTTTAACAATACCTTATCCGTTCCCACGCAAGCAATAAAAGTAATATAATGTTCCTTACTCATTGGGTGCTTAGAAGAAACATAGTAATCCAAATCGATTTCTTCTATGGTAAAAGTATGCTCTGAAAGGTGCATCCTGGGTATAAGTGGTGTAAGTTTTCTTCCACAGCAGGAAATATTACCACTACCAGTGCCAGTTAGAACATTACCGCAGAATGGACATACATAAAATTTTACCCTTTTCATATTCCCGTTATCGAACTGATTCATTCTGAGTTTTCCTTTTAACATTTGTTCCAAATCTACGCCAAGTACAATCGACAATTCGCCAAGAAGAGATACATCTGGACACCCAAAACCATTTTCCCACTTTGAAACCGTTTTATTTGAAATGTTTAAAGCGTTGGCAACTTGTTGTTGGGTGTAACCATGTTCCTTACGAAGCTGTTTTATTAATTTTCCGACTTTCTCACAATCCATACAAGCCACCTCCAAACTTTTGATATGATAACCTATCAAAAGTTACTTCTTTACTTCTGATGAAAGGAGCGGTATCTAAGTCTTCGAGCCGATTATAACACAATTTAAACTCCGTTAGGATATCATGGATCCAGATTCCCTACGACTGCTTGCATGAACTAATTAGAGCCAGATCTTACTTGCCTTATTGTCTATTGCAAAGCATTGCTCTCTTAATTTTTCTAATTCAGCGGTATGGTTTTTGCGAGGGTCTTCGTACTTTAGTATCTTAATAACTGAAGTCTCAAATCCGTTCTGTCCATATTTATTCCAGAGTTCCTGCATCCGTTTGTTAGGATGATAATTTGCTGCAAGTTTTGCGTTGTTACTATTAAAATCTGCCCTTGTATCCTTTGAGATACCTAAAAATGATTCTCCTGTTTCTTTACAAAGATAGGATATGACGCCCATTTCCGGACGTCTATTTTTATACTCTTCAATAAGTTCCTTTTTTTTCACACTATCCATATTATTTCACCTCATATTAAAGATAACAAGGAAAAATAAGTTGAGCAATCCACGCTCCGTAGACACTGTCTATTATCTCGATTCTTCTATTTTCTTGATTCTTCTATTTTCTTGATTCTTCTATTTTCTCGATTTTTCTATCTCATCGATCGCTTCAATCACAGCAGAACGTAATCCTTTTCTCTCAAGGGTAGCTACACCTACTATGGTAGTCCCACCAGGAGAACATACTGCATCCTTCATAGCACCCGGATGAGCACCAGTCTCAATCTGTAATTTTCCTGTCCCAGCTACCATCTGACTAGCCAATCGATAGGATGTATCCCGTGGTAATCCATGTTTTACCGCCCCATCTGCTAACGCTTCCAAAAACATACTAACAAATGCTGGTCCGCATCCACTTAGTGTTCCTGCTACTGTTAATTGTTTGGTATCTACGAACTCTAACAGGGCTATTTTAGAAAATAGATCTGCAACAGTATCATATTCTTCTTTTGTTAGGGAATGATGGTTTTCACAAATAATGATACCCTCTCCGATGGATACAGGAGTATTCGGAATCGTACTTAGATGATGAGTTCCTGGTACTAAGATAGCTTCGTATTTATCAAATGGATAACCTGCTGCGACGGAAATAACAATTTTTTTCTGTAATAACTCCTTTATTGGTGTAATTACCTCTGGAACCATAAAAGGTTTCACTGCAATTATTATTATATCACATTGTTCTACCAACTCGTTCGCTGATTTACATGGGATCATACCTTTTTCTCTTGTATTTTTACAAAGCTTCTCATAATTTTTTGCACTCGCATAGATTTGTCGCGGCTTCACAACATTCTTAAACAATAGCCCATTCGCTAACGCCTGTGCCATATTTCCAAACCCAATAAATCCAATCGTTATATTTTCTAACATAGCAACCTCGATTCTGACGCTTTAGCGTCTATTTATTTCCTTTAGAAAAACTATTTTTCCTATATTCCGAAGGTGTAACTCCAACTATACTTTTAAACTGCCTCATAAAATGTGCCTCATTTTTATAACCGCATTCATTTACAACTTCTTTAATTGGCATGTTGTCTTTATAGTTTGCCTTTTCTATAGTTGTCTTTATAGTATGATGTTATATCTTTCTGTTAAAGGGTTTTAAAATATATTTTACGGAAACGTCACATCACAATATTGTGCTATAGCATTTGCAGCTCTCATTCCACTTTGTAAGGCTCCTTGCTGCCATCCATGGGTCGAAGAAGTGTGTTCCCCAGCAAAATAAACTTTTTCATCAAACTCCGGTTCAATCATAGCATAAGAAAAAAGCCTTTTTTGCTCTGGTGAAAAGTAACAAAAGCCTCCATAAAAACCCTGTTCATTATCCCATTCAATCGATTTCGTATCCTCTACAATAGTATCTAGATATCCTATTGGAAGGCCATGAACCGCTTCTACTTGCCTCTTTATCTTTTCAATACGTATCTTGTAATCTAGATTCCCTACTCGCAGAGCATTCTGAGTGAGATTATAAGAAGCTAATAAAACTCCCGGTTTCTCCCATAAGCGATTTTCATTAAAATAAGATTCACTAAGCCCTGCATGATCTGACGGATACCAAATGCTTGATATTGGTAAATCCGTATAAGAGCCTCCGCCCAAGATTCTCTCATTGCTACTCCCCATTTCCCAGAATCGATTACTGCACTTAAAAAAGGTCTTTTGATTGCTAACATAAGTGACTTCCTTGATTGCCTGCATTTTACTGGTAGAAAACATAGGGTATATATCAACAGTTCGAAGACTAGAGAAAGGAATCGCGCATATCACAAAATCAAATATCTGTTGATTAGTCTCTAAAGATTTCACATCTTTGTAATCTATTACAATCTGTTCGCTAAAATCACTTTGACGGATACCTGTTACCATTTTTCCACTATTCCATGTAACATTTCCATAAGCTTCCGAATTAGAATTTGGCTTATTAGACACCAAGGAATTATAAAAAGAAAGGGGCAATTGCACCATTCCTCCTATTATCTCATATCGAAAAGCAGAATCTACTGTATAAGTTTCTTGCAGATTTTCAAAAAAACTATTGTAATATAAGGAACCAAGAAAAGGCGCAACACAGGATATTAACTCCATGGCCCCCTCACTTAACCCCCTCATCTCCATCACTTGCCGTATGTTATAATAATCTATTGATACAATCTGTTCTGAGTAATTTTCTCTAATCTCCAAAATTTCTCTTCGAATTTCCGGAGTTAAACTAAAAAGCAAAGTAGTTAGAGCATAATTTAATAACTCCTGCCAAGATGTTTCACTTTCCATCTGTGTTAGTGGAAATTCGGGATAGATTTTTTTCATAACATCTAACCCTTTGGGATCATTTCTCGCTCTTCTATTCCTTACATAAATAAATGCATTCTCATTGTCTTGGACAAATGGTCTCGTATTTAGACCAAACAGATTGATATAATGCCATACAGTTTCATGGATGACAGGAATTCGCATTGCTCCTAATTCCCCATACAACTGTTTGTCAGCATCAAAATAATATGTATAGACTCTTCCACCGATACGGCTTTCTTGCATTTCAAATATCGTGATATCGAAGCCAAGTTTTCTAAGCTCGTAAGCAGAAGATAACCCAGCAAGACCACCTCCTACTATCCCTACACTCTTCCCCTTGCATTTCTCTGGTGATACAATCGTTGTAATATCGACAGGTGGGCTTAGTAGTTCTATTAGATTATCAAAATCTTCCGGGTGCTTTGCCTCTTCTAAGGCAATTCTTATCATCTGATGTCTTTCTTCATCTGTTGGATTATTGGGTTGTTGAAATTTTATATCATTACTCACACAAATCCCACCTTTAGCTTTTGGAATATGAGATTCCAAATTATGATTTGTATAAGTATATTCGGAAGTCTTTGGAAGAATACTGCGGATGTTGGAAGTGGGGTGACTTTAATCTTAGTTCATTGTGGGTAAGCATTATTTAGTTACGGTTACTTGGCATCTTTTTCTATTCCTTACTATCCACTCATATACACCTAAAATTACACACCCAACTCCATAACACAGAATATCCATCCAATCAAAAGTTGAGCCAAGAATTATTCTAAAGAAAGTATTATTCTGTAATCCTAATGCCTGCACCAATTTAAAATACTGCAAAAACTCCACGCCTGCTGCAAAGACAAATAAATACAAAGGCATTAAGACATACTTTTCTGGAATTATAACACGTATTGCAGAGTAAAGTACGATAACAACCAACACATCTCCAATGTATGGGCGTACAAAGTTATCATGTACATATAATGCGATCAGCACCTCAATGATTATTAGTACTATAAATGCTACTGCATATTTTATTCTATATTTTCTTTTTTCGTCCTTTTGTAAGCTCATAGCTTTCCTCAATCATTCTTTTAATATCGTCTTCTGGAACGGTTCCATCTAAAATAATGGAATTCCAGTGTTCCTTATTTAAATGGTATGCTGGAACTACTGATGGGAAAGCATCCCTCCATAAGTCTCTCCATTCCGGATTACATTTTACATTAACCCAGATTAAGCCATCCTTTTCATAGATCCAAGCAAACACTTTCTTATTTTCCTTATGACGCATAACAGTCCAGTTTGGATCATGGAATGGGTAGTCTTCGTAGACATCTTTTAGGTTGGAGCAGTAGGTAATTATTTGGTAGCGTAGCTTCATCTTTGCTGACCTTTCACTTATTTGGTGTTATTTAAGGATACATTTATGAAAAGAATGCCGGTAAAATAATTCATAATCATTATTTTGGGTTACTCTCTTTGTTCATTATAATCTAAGTGCTACTAGTAATTATAACACTATTATTAAACCTGTAAATATTATTTTAAATTGCTTTAAATTCTTATATGAATCAGAATATTAAGGTAATTGCAATTATATCATTACGAACAAATAAATTAATTTACCAAGGTGTTACAACAGAATTATACTAGAATAATTACTTTTAAATGAAACATCATTTTACTATTTAGCCTTTTTCATTCGTCCTAAAAAACAATCCATAATGTAGCAGGGAGCAGGATACATGTTTCCTTAAACCATATTGTAGATTTACATGTTAGTTAATAAAATAATAGAACCTAATCGACTTGATTAGGTTCTATTAAAATTAAATTTTACTTTATTGCAATATAGTAGATTTTAGTATCTCCAAAATTACTTCCACCTGTATAAGGTCTTAACATATAGAAGATATAAGAAGAATTAATTTTTATTCCTTCCATTTCCAATTGTTTATTATTGTATGTATTACTGATATCAAGTGCAGTTTGGAAAGCACCGGTACTAGCTTTAAGTTTATTGATTTTAGCTACTCCATCTTCACTTCCGCCAGCAACATAAATATAACCATTGTATATATCATGTGATTGGTAACTATATACGCCTGCTGATAATACTCGATCAACTGTCCTACTTACTGTACTAATATATGGAGTTGTATTAAGCAAAGCATCCTCAATTTTAGCATTAGTTAAACCTCCATCAATATTATTAAAATAAATGTACTTTGACTCTGCACTATTAGCCTCTCTCACACATATACTAGCCGTTGAAAACGCTATTGATACTCTTTCATAAATTCGATCAGGATTGTATTGATTATGACCATTTGGAGAAGTATCTTTGGCAATACCACCATTTTTATCTACTGTATATGTGCCTATTACACTATAGCTTCCCTTCTTTCCTGATGTTGGTTTTATATATTCTACACATGAAATTTTAGTTGACCAATAGTAATCAGGAGCTGAAGCATAAGCGGCTGATCCAACCCATAAATATGTTTTACCATTCTCTTTAATTATTTCAAGTGATTCTCCATGTCCGAATCCTAAAAGTGCAATATAATCTTGTCCTGTTATTTGAGTACCACTGACAGTACATCTTATTACGAATGTTGTATCGAAACGTCTTGTAGTAAGATATACCTCACTTCCTATTTTCTTGTCAGAACTTTCAACAAAGGCTAAACTTTGTATTGCAGTTTCCTTATCTAGTTCAGATGATGGTATAATATTCTTTATGTTTATACTATAGGAACCTAATACGGATTCAGCTGCAGAAACAATTACACTTGGTGTTGATAAAATAAATACTAGTACTAATACGAATGTTACTACACTATTAATTATTTTCTTTAATAATCTCATATACCCACCTCCATAGATATTAATAAAATTGTTTCATTTCAATTGTGGATCCACATTTTTACTATATCATACTATTTCAAGACAAACAATACTATTATTAGTTATTATTCATTTTAATATCGCATTATTCTGTATATTTCGACTGTTTTACCATATTGCCTGTCTATTACTGTGCGTTTTTCCACTATAATAGCTCAAAAAATTTCACCTTCATTTGCATTGGAAAAGAAAGAGCTTACGAAAAAATGAAGCATTCATATGTGGGTTTGAGATCACCATATAAAAGTTATAACAATTATTTATTCAAAATATATAATGTATCAACATTTATTCCATGTATTAAATTTCAAAGAATTTTTTATATTTTTTCTCTCTTGTAAGCACTTACAAAATATGTTAAAATTAGTATGACTAAAAGATAATACTAGTTGGTTTATATTAGATTAAAAAGGAGGGGAGATTTCAAATTCTACGAAAGATAGCAACGAGTCAAAGCTAAGAACATTATACCTTTAATTATTCACAGACAAAAAATAAAACAAAGGGGTATTATTATGGCAAAAAAAATATGGAGAAAAGTAAGTTTATTAATTGTTTGTGTAATGTTTGTGGGTTTATTTCACTGTGTTCCTGCGAAGGCAGCAACTACATATTATTATGTTTCAACTACAGGTAGCGACTCCAATAATGGCACTACTAAGGAAACAGCTTTTAAAACTCTTACAAAAGCTTTAACTAAAGCTAGTGCAGGAACAACAATTTTTGTTTTAAATGGAACTTACAGTTATTCTACGACATTTAAACTAACTAGTAATGGTACGGCTTCTGAGCCAATAAAAATATTAAACTATAGCGGACATAGCCCTGTTATTGATTTTTCTAGTCAAGAATATGCGGATAGTTCAAGAGGTTTTCAAATATCGGGAAATTATTGGATTATCGCTGGTTTAACGATAACTGGTGCTGGGGATAATGGTATTCACATAAGTGGAAACTATAATCGAGTGCAAGATTGTTTTATCACTAAGTGCGGAGATACTGGTTTACAAATCAGTAATGGTGGTTCTTATAATACAATTACTCGTGTTACTTCCACTTACAATTATGATAAGAAAACGAATGGTGAGAATGCGGATGGTTTTGCAGCAAAATTAGGTATCGGACCTGGAAATGTTTTTACTTCCTGTAAAGCATACAATAATTCCGACGATGGATTTGACTTTTATGATGCGAAAAATGCAGTAAAGGTATATGACTGTGAAGCATCCTATAACGGAGTAGCGGATGGCAATGGAAATGGTTTTAAAGTAGGAGGAAATAACTCAGCGGATAATCATTATCTTGAAAATTGTACTGCCACAGGAAATCGTTCTAGAGGATATGACCAAAATAACAATACTGGTTATATTACACTAGTAAATTGTACTGGTACAAAAAACAACGTAAATTTCTATTTCCCAAAAGCACCGGCTTCTGGAACACATAAGTTTACTGGTTGTATCTCTTCTGGCGGAGCAAGCAAAGATAAAATTGTGGGAGCTACCGTTACGAACTGTTCATTTTATCAGTAAAAATAATATTATTTCAATTAGTATTAGAGTAGTAGGTTCTGATTCAGATGAAGATTAATTTTAAGGGATTTTATTGACACCTCATTAATATTTATATTAATATAGAGTACTTAAAAATCATATGGAATTATCAGGGGTTTTAAATCTGAATAATTAAGGGTAAAAGCCGCTGTAGGTGATTATAAGAATCAACTACAGCGGCTTTGAAATGATATCGAATATAATATTTTACCGATTAAATTTTTCAGACCCTTCAGTTGCCTCTTCTTTGAAGCACATAGAAATTTGTAAATTTTTCTATAGAGTAGGCTTTATTATTTCCCATACATTGCCCAAACAAATACTGGCAGAATTAGAATGCTATGTTTTAAAAAATATATCACAGAAAGCATTGGAAATAATTTTTAATAAAGTATCTTAAAGATATGGATTTAACACATATTTTCATAAAGATTACAATTTATAGATTCAAGGCATTTACAATTATTAGAATATATGATTTAGAAAATTAAAAGACTGGTAATTCAATCACCAATTGATTAGACACCAAGCTTTTGTAAGCCATGATGTAATCATTTGGCTAGATATTTTAATTAAGAATTACTACTCAAAATGTTCTCAAATAGGTTGCATTTCGATTTACAATGAGTGCATATTACACAAATAGTAACCAGTAAACATTATAAAAAGGCAATTACCCAATATAATTAGACATTGCCCCTATAAAATATCATAGCTTTTCTTGTTATTCCTATATCGTGTCTTTAATATCTGCTATCCACTTAACAGAAATCACCTTTTCAATTTTCTTTTTGGGCGATAGCTTATCAACAGGATTTACTATAAATTTTACCAATGGATTATCTTGATCAACATAGCTAACAAGCACTAGTATATATCTACTGCCATATTGGTTAGCCACACTCCACTCTTTATCTGTAAACAGTATGTTAGAACACTTATCAAGCAATCCTTTTACTTCAAAATATAAGTTTTCATCACCCTTCAATTCAAAATCATAGCCGCATCCATGTTCTGTTTTGTCAATTAATTCACCTTTATACTCCGAAAATTCTCCTTCCTCAAATTTTAATATAAATATTTTTTCTGCTTTTTTTCCTGACATCCCTCTAGTCGTATAACTGCGTGTCGACCTATCATTTTTATCATCATCGTCATCTATGTTCATAGTTTCTATATACAGTTCAATTTCTTCAATACGTTCATTTTTCTTCACATTATAGATAATATCTAATACTACATCTCTTAAAGCTAATTCGCTAAAATTATCATAAATTTCTAGCACTTGATTTCTGCTTGGACTTAGTTCTCTTTGATACCACCCCACTCTGCTATTTTCAAATAATGGATCAAATTGTTCTCGCATATTCTTGATAGTATTAGGCTTTATTCCTAGTATCTCTCCAATATTATTAAATGCTTGATTAAAAGATTTATATCCTAAATTCTTAACCCCATCTCTGTCATATTTAGATAAATAAAATGCTACAATTAATCCTAATTTATTTTTTTTATCCATAGTACTTTTCTCCATTTTTCATAATTATTTATCCAGATTTTAAATGCGAACCCTGATTCCCGATTATTTTTACATCAAATCCACAGGATAACTTTCTACCCTCATCGAATAACCCTTTTACTCGGTAAAGATGTACCATTGTTTCTATTGTCTTAAAATAAAACTCCATTATATTCATTCTTTTTTAGATGCTTTGTAAGCAGCTCAACTACCATGGAAATATAATTGTATTCAAATAAGTGGAGTGTTTTACTTCCAGCTCTCCAACAATGAATTTGGAATCAGAACCGTTTACTCCAGATTGGAGGAAGATGATTCAAGCAACGACAAATAAAAAACTCATATTTAAAAATGCATACCCTCACCATTATGTATATCAGTTTTAGACATATCAAACCAAAAACTCTATTTAAACAGATTACCCTTTAGAATTACCTCTGTATATTCTGAAACTACATACATACCGAAAATATACATTTACTACGGATTATTCGTTTAAATTTTACGTTTCACTAATTAGCATAAGTAACTTTATATGACTGTGGCTCTAAAAGCCATTGTTCACTTTTAAACACATTTTTAAAAGGATTTTGAATTATTTTGGGGATATAATTACTATATTTCATTTTAGCGACTTCAACTAAATATAGATAATAAGCATCTTGCATTATCCTTGCTGCCTCAATTTCCGCTTTTGACCAATAAAATTCACATTTAATGTTTACTGCCTTAACCTCAATAAATCTATCGTATGATAACGATTTTTCTGATTTAAATGATGCTATATCATATCCAGCATTTACATCTACTACTGAAATTTGTTTTATTGGGTATTGCGAACAGTTATTCAATCGTATTCTTTCATAATTTATTACAAATTGCTCCGCCAACTCTCCTATTTTAGCATCTTCCTGCATTTTTTTGTATAAGTCTTGAAGCGACATGGCCCGTGATTTTTTACTTAATAAGTCTTCAATTTTCTTTTCATAATTCTTAGCTATATAAAATTTGGTAATAAAATTCTCTCTCTCTAATAGAAAAAATCCATATGAGACCAATAAATCTCTTAACTGGCTTAACTGTAAATCAAAATATTCTTTCCTAAATAAGTATAATTGCTTACTTGGAATAAATTCAAACATCTGATTGGTTAAATAATTCTTCTCACAGAGTTCTTCAATGATTTCATTAATAAACCACAAATCAAATTGTAATTTATTACCTTGCATTTCTTTTACTTTTTTTGTTAAATGATATTTATCGTTTTCAGATATTATAAGCTTAAAATACTCCAATAATCTTAAAATTGCATAAAAATCAAATTGATTTTTACTTCTATTAACACTAAGTAGAAACGCATCTCGTTTGGTTAAACTTTTTTCACCAAACACATCATTGATTATGTAATCAATATCATCTTTTCTTCCAATCACTTTATATTTTTTTAGTTCTTCTAACATAATCTTTAATCATCGCTTTCACATCGGCATCCCCTAAATCTTCAGAAACATTATCAAACAATGGAATTGGCATACTTTCCATGATTTCTGTCATCCGTCGTTCTTTTAAATTAAGTCTTTCATGAATAATTTCATCGATAGAATCTTTAGACAAAATATAATAATAGTTAGTTTCTATTCCAGCCTTTAATCCATACCTATGAATTCTATCTTTCGATTGCATATAATGAGCTGCATTAAAAGTCCTTTCCAAATAAATAGCATTATGACATGATTTGTGTAATGAAATTGATTCTGCTACAGCAAACGGATTCGCAATAATAACTTTAAATTCACTATTCTCTTTTTGAAAATCTCTTACTATTTTTTCTCTAGTTAAAGTATCATTATCTGAATTCATATCTTCCTGTTCAACTGGTATTGCACCGTATAGTTCTTGACATTTAATCCCATTATTTTCAAGATACAATTTAAGATCATGAATATTTTTAACAAAACTTGCCCATATAACAACTTTACCACCGTCGCTAATGATACTATCCACCAATTTCTTAACTTCAATAAACTTTGCTGGTATTTCATTATCTTTATAATCCAAAATCTGCTTTAGCAAGTCAGTATCATCGAAATTCTTTAGTAAATCTATAGACAAATCTTCATCATACAAGAATTCTTTTAATGGCATTCTTAATAAAGTTGGATTTGTCGCAGCCTGCATCAGTCTAATCATTTTTGCTGCAACTAATTGTTTCTTAAATTTGTCATTTAAATCATCTTCTTTATTTTCAATAATTGATTCAATATACTTTTTTTCAATTAAATCATAAATCCTTTGTTGAAATTCTCCCATTTCAACCTCAATTGGACTATGAATTTTAACAGATGGAAGATTTAAATCACTCTTTTTAATACGTATAAAATAAGGCGCTATTGACGAAATCAACCTTGATACCCTAACATCATTAGGTTTGCTTGACATATCTTTTAGTTGATTTATCTGAAATCCCATTACATTTTTTGAAGGCCAAATAAATTTGAATAAATTATATAAATCATCGTATCCATTTGGTGAAGGTGTTCCAGTTAAAATAACTCTTGATTTGCAAAATGGAGCCAACTTTAACACAGCATCTGCACTTTGTCCACCAGATGTATTCTTAATTTTATGTGCCTCGTCTAATACTACCATTACTTTATTATTTTTCAAAAACCAAATTAAAGCATCACAGACCGTTGCAACAGATGCATAAGAAATTAGCGTAATCTCCGATGTATTATTAGAATATAAATAATCGATTTTATCTTGTTTTTTTAAAGAACTTATCAACCTCTTTGTTGTGGTTCTTGTCCCAAAGCACTCTTCATATTCTTGTTCCCATGGACCAAATGAGCTTAATGGTCCAATTATTAATATTCTATCAATCTTCTTATTATCGTTTAAGTCTAAATTCTTTAGATATGCATATGCTCCATATACAATACTAGTTTTTCCCGCTCCTGGCACAGAAAAATTACATGCATTTTGCGAAAAAGCTAAATGATATGCTGACAATAATTGAAGCTCATATAAAGACCTGTTGTTTATATTTTTGCTAAGCACTTCAATAAACGCTTTAAATTCTTCATGCTCACAATTATTATTTCTAATTTCTAGTGCTTTTTTTGAAAAAAGATTGAATTTGTCTTCTTCCTCATAAAAATCTAGTATTATTTTTTCAGCTTCTTCAGCATGTTCAGCTTCAAATCCATATTTTTTTAACATACTTGATATTTTTTCAAGCATAACCGAGCTCTTTTCCTCATTAAGTGGAATCTTAATGATACTATTTTCAATTTGAGCTTTTAATGTTCCTCTAAGATATAGATACGCGAAGCGATTTTTACATAATTCACCAATTGCTCCCATCAAAATAATATTATTTTCTAATTCATTAATATTGACTTGTACTTTGTTCATTATCTCACTTCCGATCTAACAGTTTCTTCATATCCCAAGTTATTTTACTAATATCTTTTATGTATTCTAAAACTCTAGGATTATCAAAAAAACCATCTTGGCTTGTATCAACTGAATTAATTGCATTGTATGCTCTCTCCAATAGTTTCAAAGGCTGATTCGCATCTCGTTTATCTTCCAATTTACTTGTTTGTCTTCTTAAATTACCTTCAAGATGACTTTTAACTTTTTTACTCCAATCAATATCTCTTGATCTTAGTAATTGAGACAACTCTTCATTCGGTTGCTTAGCTCTTAAAACATCAACACATTCTTCATCGTTAGGTATTTCCATATGCATTTTTTTAAATTCGTCCCATATATCTTTATGTGCAAAAATACTTCCTTCTTTACCCGTCTTTGCAATATCTCGAAACTCTTTACCTTCATAACGAGCTCTAATATAATCAAAACATACTAATTTCAAATCTGAAATATCTGATTCATCATATGCCCAATCAACAGAACTCGTATTAGCACTACGATTTTTATACGACTCTAAATAGCCTTGCAAATCAACAAAGGGCCCTTCTGTTTTCTCAAGCCTTGTATATATTCCTGTATATCCGTATGTGTCTAAATATTCTTCCATTAACTCTAGAATATCAAGCCATTTTTTTATTTGCTTTTCACTTTCTTCTCCCATAAAGTCAGCTATATCTTTATTTGTAAAATACTTTTTCAATTCTTTGCATTTTAAGTATTTTTCGATAGCATTATAATCCAATTTATCATCTTCTCCCATTTGATAAATTGTTTCTAACTGCTGCATATCTTTTTCAGTTGCATCATCCGGTAAGATTATTGCAAAAAAATATTGGCAATGTTCCACCTCTGAAAATGTATGATTCATAGCAGTTCTCTCAGCAAAAAGTTTATTTAATAAGCTAGCTCTCCTATTTCCATCAACGATTTTCCCATCCGCGGTTACAATACCATATCTTTGCTGACCATTTTTTAATAAACTTTCCATTGTTTTTTTATTTCTATCTTGCTTAGAATCATATAAAAATTTTTCAATAATAATTTTATCTGTATCAACTTCTGGATTTAGTGGTCCATTCTGAGTCTCATATGATTGTACTTCAGTACCAATTCTTCCATTATACTTATTATAAATTAAATATTCTAATGGTATCTTGTACACATTTTCTTTACGAATTTCACTTTTATACCTCAATGGTATACCTGTCATTTGGACATTGCTGCTATCCTGTTTGATTTTTTCCAATTCACGTTTTCTTATTATCGCGTCCATAATTTACCTCCTCATCTCCCCTATGCAAAGTTTTAATAAATAATAACCGATATAAATATCTAATGGAACAGAAATTATTTTTCCGTTTGTCTTTATCTCAATCTTTAAAAATGATGTTGTAAGTGGCAAAACCTTTTCATCCATAAATTTTCTGATATCATTTAATAATTCATATGGACCCATTAGATCTTTTCTAGCTTCTTTTGGCATACAAAACCGTTTCTGGAAGTCACTAAAACTACACAACTTTCCCGAGTACTCATTTACAAAGTTTTGCACATAATTTCTTATATCGCTAGGTATTAATTTTTCGTTAATTCTAGGTGTATAACAGGCAGCATTCTTTTTCCCCTGACTATAATGTAATTCAACACTCCAAGTATATCTATTCTTTTCAAATGCAGAATGATAATTGGTAAGCTCTACTCTATATGCACAATTTATCAGGTATGGGATGTGGTATTTAAATTTTGCATTATCCTTTTTCTTTCGCTCTTTCTTTTCCGTTATTTCTGTATAATTTAAATTAATAAACCCAATTTCCTCATCATGTTTAATTCTAATATAGTGTAATGGAACATTTTGGTTAGAATCTAACATTATTGATTTTCCTACGGCATACGATAGTTTAGGAGGAACTGCATTCCCAACCAATGTGTATTTTACACCAATACTATTACCATAAAAACGATAATCAATTGGAAAACTCATTAGAGATGCAGCTTCTCTAACTGTTGGTAATCTATATTCGTCGCTTCCATATCCTAAAATCATAGCTTCTCTTGAACTTGTTGACATTGTAGCCATTACAGTCCTTGCAGGTTTATTAAGGTTTTCTGGAAAAGTCATTTTCCCCATATAGCCTCTATCTTCTTTCAATCTTTTTGCCGTTTCCCACTCAAATCTTTGTAATTTATAAATATATTGATGATCCGTTACATCTTCAACTGGTAAAATTAAATCATTATAGTTATAATCAATAATCTCTTTTTTTTCACCACTCAAAGGAGTCCCTAAACTTTTTAAAATATCACCAAGAGTCACTAAATTATTATCATTTTTAGTTTCGATAATTGCTGGAAAATCACCGCATAAAAACCTTTTTCGATTTGTAGGAGCCCCAAAATACTTGGCATTATATACTTTAGCTGATTCACATCTTGTATTAAGTTTAAAGTTCCCTTCTAAATTTAAATCAGCTGCACTATAGCACTTCTTTATGTATTTTTGTATATTGGGAACATTTTCCAATACCCAATATTTTAATATTGAATTTTTTTTAAACTTTTTTCTTGCCACAATTCTTAAATAAGCTTCTAAAAGTTGAATTCCTAAAGTTTTATCACCTTTTCCCGACTTATTTGAATTAGAGAAAGCTACACACGGTGGAGAACCAATAATAACTTCTGTATCTGGTACTAATTTTTCAAATTCTTCATCCGGAAGATTCGATATCCTAATTACATCATCTTGTATAACATTTACCATTGGTTTATTAGCTTTATATGTATTAACCGCAGGCAACCACTTATCAACCGCAAATACAATATCAAAACCTGCTTGTCTAAATCCTTCCGAAAAACCACCTGCTCCACAAAAAAAATCCGCAACTTTCATAATATCCTCACTTCAATCTCTAGTCTTATCACTTTATTAATTCATTCTCGATTATCATAACATCAGGGTCTCTGTACTAAATCATGACTTTTCTTCTATATCTAATATACTGCAATCTAACAATGAGTGCCTTTACATATTTTGCACAACTCGTCAGTAGAAACACTTTAATTTCCCGAAGATTATCCATCGTGTTTATTATAACTCTTGTAATAATCCGTATATTTCTTCATCATGTTTCGATCGATTAATAATTTCTATATCAGTCCTATCCTACCTCTTATCAATTCATTTCTTTTATATTGTAAACCTACAATTATTCTACCAAATTAACCATAAAAACTCAATTGAATTTGAATTTTTCAATTTAATGTAAAAAATTAAAAGAGCTTATAGAGATATCTATGCCCAAATGTATCTAGGCAAGGAAGCATTTTCTGCAATCCACTCGTAAAGCATCTCTTGCTTCTATACAGTTACATAAATACAATTCTTCTGTACATTGTATCTATAAACAATTCATCAAAAGTAACCCTTTCCTAAATCCTTTTGCTCTAATCCTAACACCCCCTCCGACATTTTCTGTAAAATCAAACAAAAGCAGCATGCTCAAAGTCCTACCCGCTCAGGCATCACCTTGCAAAACATACTGCTTATCTACATTCCATGTACCGATTCCTATCTTACTGATTATCTTCTGCAATCATTTATTTCATTGTATCATTTTTAATATACTTTTTCACTTCATCTAAGACCTATTTTGGTACTTTTTTCGTACTCATTTTAAGACCATTTTTACAACAAAACTTATGATATTATTGTGATAAAATATTACACTTACAATCGTCCTAGAAAATATGTTTTAATAGTTCTTCCTAAAGCTCATACGGCGTAACCTGATATACATAATAATTCAACCAATTCGTATACAACGCATTCGCATGCGCTCTCCAAGAAAGATTTGGTCTTTGCATCGAATCATCACTAGGATAATAATTCTTAGGTAACTGAATCTCTAAACCTTTATTTACATCCCTCTTATACTCATTATCCAAGGTTATTCGGTCATACTCTGGGTGCCCCATCACAAAGATATGTTTTCCATCTCCCCCCATCACAATAAGTACTCCAGCTTCCTCCGATTCTGCAAGAATCGTAAGGTCAGAGTTTTGTAAGATCTCTTCTCTGGAGGTTTCCGTATGGCGGGAGTGAGGGGCTAGGAATACATCATCAAATCCTCTCACTAATGGTTCTTTTCTATTTAATAGTTTATGTTCAAAGATTCCAAACATTTTATCAGGAAGAGGATATTTCTTAATTCCATAATGATAATAAAGTCCAGCTTGCGCTCCCCAGCAAAGATGAAGTGTCGAAGTTACATGTGTTTTCGACCATTCCATAATTTTTTTAAGCTCATTCCAATAAGCAACCTCTTCAAATTCCATCTGTTCCACAGGAGCGCCAGTAATGATTAAACCGTCAAAACGTCTATTTTTCACATCCTCATGAGTTAGATAGAACTGCTCAAGATGGCTCGTAGCGGTATTCTTTCCTACATAGGTATCAGTGGTTAAAAATGTGATATCAACCTGAAGCGGTGTATTACTTAAGCTACGAAGTAATTGAACTTCGGTATCTTCCTTTAATGGCATTAGATTTAAGATTGCTATTTTAAGTGGACGTATATCCTGATGCATCGCTCGCTTTTCATCCATCATGAATATATTCTCTTCTTCTAGAATTTTCTTTGCAGGTAAATCATTTTGAACTTTAATTGGCATCGATATATCCTCCTACTATTATATTGTCATAGTCATTCTTTACCTTTTCTGTAGGTTAGACTATGCTATATTAAGATACTGTGGATTGGTTCATTCCTCCTACCACTTGATGGTTTAAACGAGGCTCCAACCACAGTCTCTTTGTTCATTTGTTAATCAGTTAGTTACCGCATGACGGTTCATCAAGAAGTAGGTTACAATCGCAAGGAGCCCTGTGGATCTTAAAACAGTATCAATATCATTTAAGGAGGTTCTATATGATTTTTGTAGGAATTGACGTTGCTAAAGATAAGCATGATTGCTTTATCACCAACTCTGACGGTGTGGTCTTATTCAAAGCCTTTACCATACCAAACAATCTAGAAGGGTTCAATAATCTTTATCAAAAGATAAAATCCGTTATGGAAGATGAACACAAAGTAAAAGTAGGCCTAGAAGCCACTGGACACTATAGTTACAATCTTCTTGGATATCTCATCGATAAAGGTTTCCCGACCTACGTTATCAATCCGTTACATACCAATCTGTACAGAAAAAGTCTAAGCCTTAGACAGACGAAAACGGATAAGGTAGATGCCCATACAATTGCTTCTATGCTTATGTCTAATGTGAGCTTAAAGTCCTACTCAGACACATCATACCACAACGAAGAATTAAAATCATTAACTCGCTATCGATTTGACAAAGTAAAAGAACGTTCAGCTCTCAAAGTTTCTGTATCAAGACTTGTTTGTATTCTTTTCCCCGAATTAGAAAAGCTTGTTACAACACTTCATATGGCATCAGTTTATGCCTTACTTTATGAATTTCCTGGAGCCCAACAAGTAGCTTCTGCACATCTAACCCGACTATCAAATCTTCTTGAAGAAGCTTCAAAAGGTCGTTATCGCAAAGATATCGCCATTTTGTTTAGAGAAGCTGCAAGAAATTCCATTGGTTCAAATATGCCTGCAAAATCTCTCGAACTTAAGCACACTATTAGGCTTATTCAGGAACTCGATTCTGAGATTGATGAAATTGAAAACGAAATCAATCGTATCATGGACGAAATCAACTCCCCAATACTTAGCATTCCAGGAATCAGCTACCGTATGGGGGCCATAATCATCGTGAGATTGGTGATTTTAACAGATTTGACTCTCCAGATAAGATATTGGCTTATGCTGGTTTATCCCCCTCAACTTATCAATCCGGTCAATTAGATAGCTCCCATTCTCGCATGGAAAAACGTGGTTCAAGATATCTAAGATATGCTTTATTCAATGCTACTAAATATGTTTGCCATTGGGATCCGGCATTTAGTACATACCTAGCTAAAAAACGCGCTGAAGGAAAACACTATAATGTTGCTATATCTCATGCAGCCAAAAAGTTAGTTCGAGTCATTTATCAACTCGAAAAATCCGGACAACAATACATAAAGTCAGCCTAATCATCTCTAATTTCATATCTTCTTTTTGAGCACCGATATCGATGCTCTATTTGTCATGCAGTTTACAAGGTTCTGATTGCAATGAAAAGTCATTGCCACCTTATTCATAAGCATATCTGTTTTTTAACTTTTTACTTGACTTCTTTTAATAGTAGTCTCTTTTTATATTAAGCTATTATGCTTCGTTTAGTAATTGTATGAATTCTTCTTCTGTAATAACAGGAATTCCAAGCTCTCTTGCTTTCTTATTTTTCGATGAACTTGAAGTATTATCGTTGTTAATCAGATAATTAGTTTTCGCTGTAACAGAACCAGTCACTTTTCCCCCGTGCTGTTCGATTACATCCTTTACTTCATTTCGATTTGTAAAATGTTCTACAGAACCAGTGATAACAAAGGTAAGTCCTTTTAGTTTTTCAGAACCCCCTGCTGCCTCTTCTTTTTCAAATGTTATTTCCTTTAATAAATCTTCTATAATAAGTTTATTTTCCGGTTTTTGAAAATAAGACACAAATGCTTCTGCTATGACATAACCGATCTGTGGTATCTGTGTAAGCTCATCAACCGTAGCATTTGATACTTTATTAAAATCATAACCAAACTCTTTACAAATCAGTTTCGCATTTGCTAATCCAACATTTGCTATGCCTAAGCTATATATAAATTTAGCTAAAATTGGCGTTCTCGCTTTTTCCACAGAGTCTACAAGATTTCGGAATGACTTCTCGCCAAAGCCCTCCATGGTTGTAATCTCTTCTTTAAAATCTTTCACGTGAAAAATGTCTGCTAGTTCCTTGATAAGCCCTTTTGCAATCAATTTCTCTATGGTAGCCTCTGATAGACCTTCAATATTCATAGCATCACGGCTTACAAAATGGGTAAAAGACTTTATTTTCTTTGCAAGACACTCTGGATTCATACAGTACAATGACTTCACATCGCTATCTTGTTTTATCATCGTATCCCCACCGCAAACCGGACAAGTCTTTGGTATTGGTAAATGTCCACTTCTTGTTAGGTTATCTGCAATTTGCGGTATAATCATGTTTGCTTTATAAACCGTTACCTTATCACCTAATCCAAGCTCTAGTCCCTCCATAATGCTGATATTATGAAGGCTCGCACGACTAACTGTTGTTCCTTCTAATTCTACAGGCTCAAAGATAGCGACTGGATTGATCAGTCCTGTTCTTGAAGCACTCCATTCAATTTCTTGTAAGGTAGTTTCCTTAATTTCATCTCTCCATTTAAATGCTATTCCGTTTCTTGGGAACTTCGAAGTTCTTCCAAGTGATTCACCATATGCAATATCATTAAAAAATAGCACTAGACCATCTGATGGAAAATCATTCGTGATAATATGGCTTTCAAAATACTCCATCGTTTCTGCCATATTCTCTGCGGTTACAAGTTTTTCTTCCACCACATCAAATCCTAGCTCTTTTAACCAGTTGAATTGCTCCATCATCGTTTTGAAACGATTCATCTCATCCATTCGTATAAGAGCAAATGCGAAGAAATTAACATTACGCTTTGCTGTTATCGCGTTATTTAACTGTCGTACAGAACCGCTACAAAGATTTCTTGGGTTCTTATATTTTGCATCTGCGTCCGGGATTTGTGCATTTATCATTTCAAAATCCGAGTAACGAATTACTGCTTCTCCTCGGATAATCAGTTCACCTTCATATGGAATTGTTAGTGGAAGATTTTTAAATACCTTTGCATTGTTCGTTACAACTTCTCCTACTTCACCATTTCCTCTTGTTACAGCTTTTACTAACTCACCATTTCGATAAGTTAAAACAATGGTGAGACCATCCATCTTCCAGGAAAGAATTCCTTCTTTATTACCAAGCCAATCAATTAAAGCTGGTACTTCTTTTGTCTTATCAAGAGAAAGCATCGCAGACTCGTGACGCTCCTTTGGTAACTCGCTTAATATTTCATAACCAACTTTTCTAGTCGGACTTCCTGCTAAGACAATTCCAGTTTCTTCTTCAAGCTTTTTTAACTCATCATACAATTTATCATACTCAAAATTGCTCATGATTTCCCGGTCTTCCTGCTCATAGACTCTTGCTGCCTCGTCAAGAAGTTCGGTTAATTGGGTGATACGTTGTTTTTTTCCCTGCATTGTCTTGCTCCTTTTTTATCATTTCTCTAATACTCTTCATGTGTCCAATATTTAATCTTGTGAAATGTCTTTATCTCACACTACCTAAATACACACTTACTTTATTACATTCTGATCTTATTTATACTTCACTTATTTCACACTGTCTCTGCTACAACTACCTTTATTCCATAAAGCCTTATTGTTTCAACTTACCTTTTGTAATCTGATTTCTTAGTTGCAAACCGATTACTACTTGCATTTCCCTTTGAGTAGCTCCTAGGCTGCTCTGTTTTGCCTCTTGATGCGAACTTATTATCCTCTGATTTGATCTTAGAAACGAACCTTTTATCCTCAGATCTGTTCTTTGCGCCAAACTTATTCCCCTCTGAACTATTCTTTGAACTAAACTTATTTCCTTCTGAGCTATTCTTTGAACCAAACTTATTTACCCCAGAACTATTCTTTGAACCAAGCTTATTTACCCCAGAACTATTCTTTGAATCAAACTTATTTCCTTCTGAGCTATTCTTTGAACCAAACTTATTTCCCTCAAAGCTATTCTTTGAGCCAAACTTATTTCCTTCTGAGCTATTCTTTGAACCAAACTTATTTCCCTCAAAGCTATTCTTTGATCCAAACTTATTTCCCTCTGAGCTATTCTTTGATCCAAACTTATTTCCTTCTGATTTATTCTTTGAAGCGAATTTATTTACCTCTGCTTTATTTCTTGTAGCATCGCTTCTTTTCTTATCATCTTTCTTTTCTGCGAAGTATTTATCTTTCGTTCTTCTCTTTCCAGTAGCTACATTGTTACCGTGTGTCTTAGCTATATTTGCCACGTTCACTCTTTCAATTGGGAATTCATCATCTGGTTCTAAATTTAAGGCTTCATTGTTTGATAACTCAATTTGTTCCTTTATTCCCTCAAGCTCTTTATCCGTTAAGTTACGATATCCACCAACTTTTAGCCTTCCAAGATTAACATTCATAATTCGTATACGTACTAGTTTAGTAACCTTATAATCAAAATGTTCGCACATACGACGAATCTGACGATTCAATCCTTGTGTTAAGATAATTCTGAACGTAACCTTATCAATTGCCTCTAATGTACAAGGTTTGGTTACTGTATCAAGGATTGGTACTCCTCCTGCCATTCCTTTTAAAAATGCAGCAGTAATCGGTTTATTTACTGTTACGATGTATTCTTTTTCGTGATGATTTCCCGCACGCAGGATTTTATTAACGATATCACCATTATTCGTTAAGAAGATAAGGCCTTCGGAATCTTTATCAAGTCTTCCGATTGGATAAATACGCTGACTGTATTTAATATAGTCTATAATATTATCTGGTTCCCTTTTCTCTGTCGTACACACGATACCCTTTGGTTTATGAAATGCAATAAGAACCATCTTTTCTTCTCTACTTACTTCTTTCTTACCAAGCACAACCTTCTGCCCTGGTAATACTTTGCTTCCCATCACAGCAACTTCGCCATCAATGGTAACCTCGCCTTTTGCTATTCTAGTGTCTGCTTCTCTACGAGAACAGATTCCAGATTCACTAAGATATTTATTAATACGGACAGCTTTCTCTCCCGTCTCTTCTGTATCAAATGATCGTTTTGTAACCTTCGCCATGTTTCTTATTTTCCTTTCCATCTGAGAATCTCATAAGGTTTCTAAAATTTCGTGGAATCTAATCCAAATAAAAAATTTCATAGAACCTATTTCTAAGAAATAAGCCTTCCAATAAATTTTTTAAAGTCAATTCTTCAAAGAAATATAACCTTATTTTATTTTCTCACCAGTTGTACTATTATATCATTATTTTCTTATCATTCCAATCATTTCTTATATTCCTATTTACTAGTGTTTACTATTCATTAGACCCCATGAATATCCCCCTTATGAGGTTATTACTAATCAATATGTGGCTGTCAATGTGCATTCTTTCAGTTAATCTTTATTTCACTATATAATTTCATATTTCACGAAATATGAAAAGCTTATTTTCATACTTGGTGAACTTAATAGTTATATTTACTGAAATGTTTAGTAATATTTGTGTCTTTTGCTAATTTACACAATTTGTCATTTATTGTAAACTTATAATATGTTAAGTATCTCTTAAATTTTAAATCCGGATAAGAGCTACTTGATATATTCTATTACTTATAGTTGAGTTTTTTATGAAAGGAGTCGTACTATGAAAAAATTATTTAAACGTCTTATTGCATTTACATTTGTCGCTGCTTTACTTTTTACATCATTAGCACCTTGCTCTAATGTATTCGCTGCAACTAATACTGGTTCTGATTCACACGATATGGTATTTAAAGCAAATTCTAATACTTTCGCTAAAGTTACTGTTACAGTAAAATATACATATACCGGAAGTAGTGCTGAAATAACTTCCATTACGAGATCCCTAACTACATATGATACTTCAACTTATACCGTGCAGTACGATAGTATTGCTTCATCATATAGTGGAGCAAGTGGAACTATAACCTATAAAATTTATAAAAATGGTGTATATTATAGTTTTGCAACTTTACTAGTATCTGTAAGCCGTGATGGAACTGTTAGCTGGAACACTGGAACTTGATTTTATTTAGTATTATTAAAAATCCGCCGGTTAGGGAGTAATCCTTAACCGGTCCTTTTTAATTTTTAGTATGCGTTTTTAATAGAAATAAAACCCTATTGTTGTTCCAATTATGTGATACATACCTGCATTTCATGAAATATTTTAATTCGTTTTTTGACTTTACAAATCTTTCATTTGTCGATATAATATTGGAGTACTATAAACAATTTAATATAAATAGCCTTTCTTAGGCATATCTTGCATCTGTAGCTCAGTGGATAGGGCAGCAGCTTCCGAAGCTGAAGGTCGTAGGTTCGAATCCTATCAGGTGCATTTTTTATACTCAAAATTAGCCTTTCTTTTATTTTTTCATAAAAAATCTCATTTTCTTCTTTGATATTACCTTTCCCCATGTAAATTTTTGTTACATCTTTGTTACAAATTATTAATCTAATGTTACCAAAATATGAGATATCAGTTGATTTTTGGGACATCTTTTGGTATGATAAGTAAGGTTAAATAATTCATAATATTATACTAGTAATTTATTGTACATACAAACACCCATCGCATGCCAAGCAAGAAAAAGCAAGCTTCACGAACTTTTCTTTGTCATGAATAAGAGTGTGGAGTGCTTTTATTTATTTCTTTCTAACTTCGATGTATACCACATCTACTAATTGAAGCAGTACTGATATAATTTAAAATTAATGTTTTTAATTTTCGCACTTACACTCATTACATACCAAATCTATTTACAGATGTGGTACAGCCATAATTATATAGTGTGATATGCTATTGATTTCATACTATACTCTTGATCAACATAGCAATACCATCTCAAAGTAGAACTTAAGGAGTAACCCTATGAGATTAAAGTATAAAAAATTGTTGTTATTATTCACGATGGGTATCTTTGGAATTGGAATGGTCACTATCTCCTTTCAAGTTTCGCCGGATGCATTACAAGCTGCCTTTATAAAAGAGGGAGACCGAGATTCTTTAGAACCTACTAGTTCTCCCGATTCACAAGCAATCACTCCTACAGCATTTGCAACAAATACACCAATACCAGAGAATCCGAATGCACTTAAGAAAGATGCTTATCCGGAAATCAATGAATTAATAGAAACATATTATAAGGCAAAAGTTAGTACAGATGCCAATTCCATTGAAATTTTAAAAAACTGTGTTACAGATGCAAGTCTTCTTGATTTTGAACGTATTTCGAAAAAAGTTGAATATATTACAGATTATAAGAACTTCCATTGTTATAGCAAACCCGGAACTGGTGAAATTGATTACATTGTCTATGTATGTTATGATATTATGATCACCAAGATACAAACCGGAGCCCCAAGTGCTGATGTATTCTATATTACCTATCAGGATGGAAAGCCACATATCTTTTTGGGTAATGTATCTCAGAAAACTAAAAATTATATTGATAAAACAAATTTAGACGAAGACGTTCAAAAACTAAGTAAAGAAGTTGACGATAACTTAGCCAAAGCAATTGAAATGGATGAAGATTTAAGGGAATTTTACGAAAATCTAACTGCACAAACTTCAAATGTTGAACCAAGTGAAACACCAGCTCCATAAATTATTTATATTCCCTTAAACATAAATGATTTTAAGCGTTCGTGTTGAAGTCCAAGCGGATATTCGCAATTAGCTTACGCTACCAGCTCTACCTCATTGCCACTACGTGGCATTTTAAAACATGCAAGTCCTTACCCCCGCTTATAGAAGCGGAGAACTTACCTGATGAGGTTAAATTATAATATAAGCGGGAACAAATCTTAAATTCCTTATGAAGATACAAAGCGTATCTTAGGAATATATATTTGTTCCCGCTTTTCTAGACTGAATTACATTAAGAACTAATAAACAAATTATCAAGTACCCAAATCTAACAATCCATCTCTTATCGATTCATAGCTGTATACGGTATCCGAAAGAATCTCTTCCATCGCAACCTGTGTCTGATTAATTTCTTTTACCATTTCCTCCAAGTGTTCTCTATCCCTATCTTCTCCGACTGGTACTAAAATTAGCTCATGGATACTGGATGGCAAAAGGAAAAAATCTGATCCTAATTGTTTATAAAAGAGTTCCAGTAATCCTTGGTATAACAAGCAACTAGCACCATTAATTCCACAACTATTCGTTAAAACATACATAGATGAATTGAAATTGGTTGGTAAGGTTTCTACTTCTTTTTTTGGTGTCCATGACTCATGCTTAATTGCATCATAAACAATGTCTTCCATAGGTCGTATGAGAGCTGGAAAGTTCTTTTTAGTATTTTCCATAGCCACATTTCGTAACTCTTCTACGGACACGCCCCAGTTCTTTCGATGTTCTTCTGTAATTCGAACACTTCCAATACCCTCTTCATCCCTTCTGATTAAGCAATGAAAGGTAACTGCAAATTCTAAAACGCGGTAATGCGGGATGTTTTGTAATAATAACCGATTTTTTTCATAATTTACTAACCGATAGATTATCCTTGATTTTACTTCCTCAAACTCCATTCGAGCTGGTATCGCAATCCTTCCCGTCTCCTCTCTCGCTCCATCATAAGCTTTTATTATCTCATCTACTATGTCAGTTACAGACTGACCCTTTTGATAATTCTCGTAATAAGGATTTAAATAAACACTTGGCATTATCTTATCCGTATTACAACGTATCATAAGACCATCTAGTAACAAACCGTTGTTTTTTCGAATCTGATTTAAATCAGTTTCATATCCTTCTCCTAGACGTTTTTTCACTTCCTCCTTCATATAGTTTAGGAAGTTTTCATAGGACATTAAATTAGACACCTAGAACATCTCCTTTCCTTGATTTCCATGAGTTATCTCCACTTTTGAACTTCACATAAATTTATCAAATTAAGAATTCGAAATTTAAACCTTAGATAATAAAAATAAATATAAACTTTCAAAAAAATTTCAATGAATTTCCAAGAAAGCCATCCTCAAAAAACTTTCATAATAAGTTTTCAGATGAACTTTCAATAAGCTTTCAAACGAACTTTCAAAATGAACTTCATATTTCTATATAAAGATTTAAATTTTTTGAATAAAGAAAAGCAACCATCGCAAGCTTTTCCTTGCTATGTAACATTAAGTGGCAAAACCACAAAATGCATTTTGCTGAATTCTTTAGTACACAGACTGAGGTTCGAATAGAAATTGGGGTAATTTACGATAATGTAATTTTAGACTTTAATAGCAAAATATTTTGATTCATTCGTAATGATTATTTTGCTTTAAAGAAATGAAATTTAAATAAGATTCTACTTTGATTTACTACGAAAGCCAAAAGTGGGTGTATATCCATCATGGTAGCTTAATCGTACCAAAAGTAGATAAAAAAAACAATCGCAAGTTTCCATTGCGATTGTAGAAATTTTTGATTAAAATTCAACAAATTAAATAAATGAACCTCTGGTACTTCTGTTATACTTCGCATCACTCATACTAATTGCTACCTGACCTGGTAGGTAACAGGCCCACATTCCTACGCCCGCTATTTGTACTAAGATATCCAAAACCTTTGATTTATTGGAAAGATACATAGGCAGATTATATAACCCTACTTGTATGTCACATAAGAAAAAGAGTACCATTCCAAGGCAAAATAAACCATATCGAATCTGTCCATTCATATAATGCTTCTTTGGATATAGAAGGATTAAAAAGATGAGGTTTCCGACAAAATTCACGATGTAGAATACACTTGCGAATAAGAGTAGATCTAAAACAAAACCATTAAGTTGCAAGACAACGATAACTACAGCACTTACAAATACTCTTGTAGCAAGGTGAAGAAAGAAATTTAAGAAGCCTTTCTCATGTCTACTTCTATGAACACGATTTTCCATACGAAGTGAATACCGTGATAAGCTGAACATACGATAAAAATAAATTAGCTGAACGATACAAAATGCAATAACTCCATATTGAAATTTTGTTGTAAATAATAAAAAAACATCCGCTATTACTGTAAATACAAAGGCAATATTTAATAAGATTCGATCTGCTATTGCTTGATAACATAGTGTTCTTATCACTGTCAAAACAAAGCATAACACAATCGATGTAAACTTTATAATCGAGGACACAATCACTGGACCTCCAAAGATGTCCAGTGCTAAGAATGCTAGATATAAAATTCCAAGGCTACAAACAATGATCTTACTTAACCTATTCCCCAAACGATAATTCATATGCTTCCTCCAAATCTAAGGAAAGACATTCTGCCTGTTTCCTACGAATTTTCGCTATTTAATTTCTTCAGTATCTCAAATGCTATTTCTTTAGGTACAGGCTTACCGTAGTAATATCCTTGCGCTTTTCCACAGTTGATTTCTTTTAAGAATTTTTCTTGTTCCGATAATTCCACACCTTCTGCAATCACTTCAATATTTAAATGTTTTGCTAGATCAATCATCGTATGAACAATCTTTTGATCAGAATTATTCTCTAATATCGTATCTAAAAAGCTTTTGTCAATTTTTAAATTATTCACTGGTAATCGCTTTAGGTAATTTAAAGAAGAGTATCCTGTCCCGAAATCATCTAATGCGAAAGTAATACCGATTTCCTTAAGTTTTGATATCGTAGAAATTGAAAATTCCAGATCATCTAACGCAACGGTCTCTGTAATTTCAAATTCCAAACCTCTTGCATCTGCTTTCGTCTCCTCCAGTATTTCATATACCATAGGGAGAAAATCTTTGTCCTTAAATTGTCTCGCTGACAAATTCACAGCAATCACGATATCACGATAACCACTCTCTTGGAGCGAACGCAGCTGCATACAAGACTCATAAAGCATCTTCTTTCCAATTGCAACTATCATTCCATTATCTTCAGCAAGTGGAATAAAATCAATTGGTGCAATAATTCCCTTCTCTGGATGTTGCCAACGGGCTAATGCTTCGAATCCAACCACACGGTCATTTACCAGATTAATCTGCGGCTGATAATATACAACAAATTGATTCTCTTCGATTGCCTTACGAAGTTCTGATTGCATCTCTAACTTCTGCATCATCTTAAGATTAATTGAATCATCATAATAACAGAAATTATTTTTTCCACGTTCTTTTGCTTCGTACATAGCAGAATTCATATTCTTTACAAGGCTTTGTGTTGTCTTACCATCCTTTGGCGCAATCGCAACTCCGATACTGACCGTAATAAAAAATTCTCTCGTTGCAACTCGAAATGGTGTTGCAAAAATTTGCTGTACTTCCAAAATTCTTTCTTCTAACTCTGATAAATCTGTTAGATTCTGAATTAATATTGCAAACTCATCTCCACCGATTCTTGATAAATAATCATTTTCTTTGATGAGTTCTTCTAAGCGATGCATCACATCAATTAACATCTCATCGCCATAGGAGTGGCCTAACGTATCATTGATGTCTTTAAAATTATCAATATCGATATCTAAGATTCCAACGATTTCATTCTGACGTATTGTCGCCATGATACCATCCAATAGTTCAACAAATGCAAGCCGATTTGGCAGCGATGTCAAATAATCGGAATACGCCATACGTTTCACGATTTCTTTACTCTTTTTCAGTTCTTCATATTTACTATGTAATGCATCTTTGGTTGCAGTAACCTCTGATAATGCCTTTTCTAATTCTTTATTGCTCTCTTTTAGTTTCTGATTTACATTAATAGCAGCTTTCTCTGCCTTGGTTCGCTTCCTTATATTCACAAACAATAAAAGAAAAAAAATCAAAAACACCACAATTGTCACAAGTAAAATATATAATAAATTCCGCCCAGACCCAATGTCTATCTGATTAACGGTCGTATCTGCAGTTGTATTCATTAAAATAAGTTCGGTATCTGTAGAAGTTGTATTCATCGCTGATAATACAATTTGAAGCAATCTGCTTTTTCCCATTCTTATTCTTATGCTCTCTTGGAGTTATATTTCATACAAGAAATCACGCTTATGACTCCTTGTTTTTCTACGGAGCATTCCTTTCTACACAATATGTCTTCTATTGTGTTACAATCTGTCTTCTAATACGTAACCTCAAAATCCGTACCTTTATAAAATTACCTTATCAGATATATACTAACATAATTACCAAGTTCTTTCAATTATAAAATTACAGATTTTCGCAAAATATTACGTTATAAGTATTAGAAAAGCGAATATTATGGCTCATTTTGTTCATAATAAAGGAAATATTCAATTACCTCGACATATTTATCGATTCTAATAAATTTTCTATTTAATTTAAATTCTTGTGTCTATCAGAAAATAGTGATAAGTCTATACCTTCTGAAACTCAAAATAGTATGTTTTGTGATCTTTTTCTTGTCATGAATGAAAAAACTGGGGAAACCAAGTCTATCGCATGAAGCATAGCTTCACTTTAGAATTTTTGGTTTCCCCAGTTTTTTAATACACGATAAATTCGCAATCCAATTCACTTATCATGAACAAGAAAATACACACTTCGAGAACTTTTCCTTGTTATAAATATTTATTATCACATGATAAAATATATCGCTACTTATAATTTATGATAAAAATTCATCAATTCCTTTCGCTGCCGCCTTACCTGCTCCCATTGCTAGGATAACAGTTGCAGCTCCTGTTACAGCATCACCACCGGCATATACACCTTCTTTTGTGGTCTTGCCGTCAGTTTCTTCTGCGATAATACATTTATGAGAATTAATCTTAAGACCTTCGGTTGTAGAAGAAATGAGTGGATTAGGACTTGTTCCTAAAGACATAATAACAGTATCAAGCTCTAATACGAATTCAGAATCTGGTACCTCTACTGGTCTTCTTCTTCCGGATGCATCTGGCTCGCCAAGTTCCATCTTTACACAGCGCATTCCTTTCACCCATCCAGTCTCATCTACAAGAATTTCTGTTGGATTTGTTAATAAATCGAATATGATTCCTTCTTCTTTTGCATGATGTACTTCTTCTACTCTTGCTGGAAGTTCTTCTTCACTACGACGATAAACAATGTGAACCTCTGCCCCAAGACGTAATGCAGTTCTTGCAGCATCCATTGCAACATTACCACCGCCAACAACTGCTACCTTTTTACTGGAGACAATTGGTGTATCATAGGATTCATCAAACGCCTTCATCAAATTGCTTCTTGTTAAGTATTCATTTGCTGAGAATACACCATTTGCATTCTCACCAGGAATACCCATGAATTTTGGCAGACCAGCACCAGAACCAATGAATACAGCATCAAAGCTTTCCTCATTAAATAATTCATCAATCGTGGTTGATTTTCCAATTACTACGTTTGTTTCGATTTTAACACCAAGAGCTTTAACATTCTCAATTTCTGTCGCTACTACAGTTGATTTTGGCAAACGAAACTCTGGAATACCATATACCAAAACACCGCCTGGCTCATGAAGTGCTTCAAAAATAGTTACGTCATAGCCAAGTTTTGCAAGATCACCAGCACAGGTTAAACCAGCAGGGCCAGAACCAATTACCGCTACTTTCTTACCCTTCTTCTCCTTTGGAGGTTCCGGTTTAATTCCATTTTCTCTTGACCAATCTGCAACGAAACGTTCTAATTTACCAATGGATACTGGGTCTCCCTTAATGCCACGAATACATAAAGCTTCACACTGGGATTCCTGAGGACAAACACGGCCACAAACTGCAGGTAATGCAGAATATGTGCTGATTACTCGATAAGCTTCTTCAATGTTACCAGCTTCCACCTCTTTAATAAAGCCAGGAATGTCAATGCTAACTGGACATCCTAAAACACACTTTGGGTTCTTACATTTTAAACATCTCGTTGCCTCAAGCATAGCCTCTTCTTTATTATATCCAAGACAAACCTCCTCAAAGTTTTTCGCTCTGACACTAGGTTCTTGCTCTCTTACCGGTACTCTTTTTAATACGTCCATGTGATTTTCCCCCTATTCCTCGCTGCCGCAGTATCCGCATCCGCCATGATGAGTATCGCCTTCTTTTTCACGAAGCTCTTTTCTTCCTTCCTTGGTCTTATACATCTGCGATCTCTTCATTGCTTCGTCAAAGTCAACCAAATGACCATCAAACTCAGGGCCGTCAACACAAGCAAACTTTACCTGACCACCAACCGTAATTCGGCATGCGCCACACATACCAGTACCATCTACCATAATAGGATTCATACTGACAACAGTCTTAATTCCTAGTTCTTTCGTTAATAGGCAAACGAATTTCATCATGATGATTGGGCCGATTGCAATGACAAGATCGTATGATTTTCCTTGATTTTGTACTAACTCTTTGATCATATCATTTACATTTCCCTTAAACCCATAGGAGCCATCATCTGTTGCTACATATACATTTGCTGCAACTTCCTTCATCTGATCTTCTAAGATGATGAAATCATTGCTACGTGCACCAATAATGCAATCTACATTACATCCAATACTCTTCATCCACTTTACCTGCGGATAAACCGGAGCAGTACCTACACCACCGGCAACAAAGAGAATCTTCTTTTCTTTTAACTCCTCAACTGGTTCGTCAATTAATTCAGACTTACAACCAAGTGGGCCTGTAAAATCTCTAAAGTATTCACCAACCTCGTACTTAGCCATCATCTGAGTTGATGGACCTACCGCCTGAAATACGATGGAAACAGTTCCTTCTTCCCTATCATAGTCGCAAATGGTTAGTGGAATTCTTTCTCCTTTTTCATCCATCTTAACAATCACAAATTGACCTGGATAGCAGCTCTTAGCAACACGTGGAGCTTCTACATCCATTAAATAGATGTTGGAAGCTAGAAGCACTTTTTTAGTAATCTTGTACATACCATCTCTCCTAACAATTTTTTCATCCGTTTTGCCTGGATTTTATGTAGTTATTCTACATGAATTTCTAACCTTAAGCAAGAAACAGTTAAGAAACACATGTTAAATAAATAACAATTAATTTGATATCATTGGTTATTATAGACCATCGGGTTAAAAAAATCCAGTATTAATTACAAGTTTTATATAATAGCATATTTGTGCTATTCTGTCCATAGCACTGTAAACTTACATTCAAGCAATTCCTTGTTTTAAATCACTTCACCAGAATTTAAGATGTATATCTATACACTTAAAGTAATATATATTACTAAAATTTACCGATTATTGTTAATAAGTTAACATTCAAATTTACATGTCTGACTATTTCTATGCACACATTTTCTATTCATTACATAAATTAATGTGACAATAAAAAGAACTTGCTATCGGGAGGTTACATACCATGTGCGGAATTGCTGGTTTCTATCATCCTAGACAAAACTACTTAGAGAAAGAATCCTACTATAAAACAATTTTAAATTGCATGACCAAACGTCTTTATCATCGCGGTCCGGACGAACAGGGAATCTATCTGAATGAACACATAGGCTTGGCTCATGCGCGTCTATCCATCATTGACTTGGTTTCAGGCGGACAGCCAATGCTACGCTCTTTTGGAGAAAGGACGTACGTCATCGTATACAATGGCGAAATATATAATGCAGAGGAATTAAAAAAAGAGTTGCAACAACAAGGCATGAGTTTTCAAACGACTTGTGATACTGAAGTCATACTACTTGGTTTTATTGCTAATGGACCTGATTTCGTAAAAAAACTGAATGGTATCTTTGCTTATGCAATCATTGATGTTGCAAAGAATTCCCTCTATCTCTTCCGCGATCAAGCTGGGGTAAAACCTTTATTCTATACTTTATATGAGGATACCTTAATCTTTTCCTCTGAGATAAAAGGATTGTTTGAGTACCCAGGATTTACACCGAAAGTTACGAGCGAAGGGTTAAATGAAATATTCTCAATCGGTCCTGCCAAAACCCCTGGATGCGGTGTTTTTGATAAGGTCAAGGAAGTTTTACCAGGGGAAATGGTTTGCTATAACCAAAGTGGTTTTACGAAAGAACTCTATTGGAAACTGGTGAGCAAGCCACACGAGGATTCTTATGAAGAAACCATGGAACGAACTGGGTTCCTAGTTACGGATGCGATACGCCGCCAGATGGTCAGTGATGTTCCAATCTGTACCTTTCTCTCAGGTGGGATAGACTCTAGTATTGTAACTGCAGTTTGTGCAAATGAATTAAAGAAAAAGAATAAGCAACTTGACACCTTTTCCTTTGACTTCGTGAACAATGAAGAATTTTTTAAAGCTAATAAATTTCAGCCATCAAGAGATCTGCCTTATGCACTGAAAATGGCGGAGCATTTTAACACCAATCATCATCTTCTAGAATGTGATAATGTTATGTTAGCGAAGCGACTACATGATTCCGTACTTGCAAGAGATTTGCCAGCTATGGCGGATATCGATTCCTCTATCCTACATTTTTGTTCTCTCGTCAAACAATATGATAAAGTAGCTCTGACAGGGGAATGCGCAGATGAAATCTTTGGAGGCTATCCTTGGTTTCATAGTGAGGAGGCCAAAAAATCTCATTCCTTTCCTTGGTCAAGAGACCTAAGTGCAAGAAAGCAGTTATTAAAGGATGAATTTCTTCAGTGTCTTCATATGGACGAATATGTTCAGAATGCGTATGAAACAACAGTGAGTGAAACACCTTATCTCGCAGAAGATTCCGAGGACGAAAGAAGACTTAGAGAAATCTCTTATCTGAATCTTAAGTGGTTTATGCAAACCTTATTAGATCGTATGGATCGAACCAGTATGTATAGTGGATTGGAAGCTAGAGTACCTTTTGCAGACATAAGAATCATTGAGTATCTATGGAATGTTCCATTTTCTATGAAAGCTCCGGATGGCATCGTAAAAGGGTTATTAAGAATGAGTTGTAGCGGTTTGTTACCCGATGATATTCTCTGGCGAAAGAAATCTCCTTATCCAAAAACCTATGATCCAGGATATGAATCCTTAGTTGCTACACAATTATTAGAAGTAATGAATGATAGTTCTTCACCAATCGTTTCATTTATTGATAAGAAAAAACTGGATTCCTTCCTTCATACTCCATCTGATTATGGGAAACCATGGTATGGCCAACTTATGGCTGGTCCGCAAACACTAGCATACCTCTTAATGATAAATGATTGGTTAGAAACTTATCATATTGAAACAGTAATATAATACCTATAAAAATTAAAAAGATATCAAAGCTAAATTATATTAAAGCTAAGATTATATTAAAACCAAATAAAACAAGATAATGCTTTGCAAACTTTTCCTTAGAATAAAAGAAAGAGGGAATTTACAAGCCAACACATTTCCTATTGTGGTGGTTCTCATATATTCCCTCACCTTTTAATATTTTCGAAATTAACTATTAAAAAGCCGATAGTTTATTCTTCATTTATAGAGCTTTTGAAGATTTAATTTCAAAACTTAGAACTCAACATGGAAGCTAACATAATTTTCTCCAAGAATTATTTCATTCTCCACATAGATATCCCCGCCCCAATGCTTCATAATGCGATTTGCATTATATAAACCATATCCTTGACTCTCCTTCGTATTTTTTGTAGAGTAACCACGCTCAAAAAATCTAGATAGTTCATTGATTGGAATCTTTTCATGGCGGTTCTTAATGATAAAAATTAAGCGGTCATCCTCGGAGGTTAGATAGATTTTTACGTTTCCTTCTTCTTTACCACAAGCTTCAAAAGCATTATCAATCAAAGTTCCAAGTACTTCTACTGCATCCATCTCCGGCACATTCGTAAAGATATCTTTGCTCCCCACAATCAATTCAACTTGAACATTCGGGGGTGAAGCTATAATTTTACTATACAAAAACCCCGCTAACACTTTGTTACTGATTTTTAGCAACCCTTGATAATTATGTTCTGGTAAGGATATAAGCTCCCTAATATACTCTGCCTGTGATTTGACAAGCTCCTCATAATTATCTATGGTTAAATGCATACTTAGGAGGGCATTTAAGTGGTTGTCAAACTCATGCTGCCTTGCTCGTATTTCTTTAATAAATTCCTCCAAAGGCTTTACATATAATTTATACAACCGCAGTTCATCTTCCTGTTTTAGATAAATCATTAACTTTTGCTTCCATAATAGATATATAGCTAAAAGAACAATCAATACGATCAATAGAATGGCCAGTGATTTAAATATTGTAATATTATTCATTCATCCATCTCCTCATATTACTTTTATAGGTAATCCCTATCTCTATTGTTTTATGAATGCCCTTTAGCTTTATCAATTGATTTACAGTATCCACGTAGTCAATATAATCGGTGTTTACAACAAACATACGATGACATTGAAGAAACTGCTCACTTGGAAGCTTCTCTAACAGTTGTCTTATCGTTAAATACTTAATATCTAATATCTCCTCTTTTAAGTAAAGACTCACTCCTCTTGGAATCGCCTCAATACAGATGATATCTTCAATGTGAATTCGGTAATTAACTCCAGCCTTTTTGACGGTTAATTGCTCTCTTTTCATCGGGGTTTTTTCCATCGCTAATTTTGATAAAAGTTCGAGTACCTGATTCTTTTCATATGGTTTAACCAAGTATGAATAACATTGAGTCTCACGGTAAGATATTAATTCTAGCTCTGCTATTGATGTGATAAAAACAATCGGTGTAAACGCATAGAATGGTATCTCTCTTATTTTTTTAGCAAATAAAATTCCTTGTTTATTCTCTTTCTCAAATGCATCTAGGTTAATATCCAAAAGAAATAATGCTATTTTAACTTCACTTTTTAGTATTCTAATTGCTTCATCGTAAGTGTATGCAAAAAGAGCATGTAAGTCCAGCTTACTCTCTTTTATGATTGCTCCCAACGCCTCTGCATTTTGCTTACAATCCTCTAAGATTAGTACACTGGTCATAACATGCTCCTTTGATACAATTTCTTAATTAGAAATTATTTTACAGTTCGTCTTTCGCACCAACCTCAGTAAGGCTCTTAACAAGTCCTGCCATTCCTTGAATTTCGGATGGAATAATAATCTTTGTAGCCTTACCATCTGCAGCTTTTGCAAATGCTTCTAAACTCTTTAATTGAATAACACCCTTCCCTGGATTAGCTTCATTTAACATACGAATACCATCTGCATTTGCTTTTTGAATTGCTACGATAGCTTCTGCTTGACCTTCTGCTTCGCGAATAGTAGCTTCTTTCTTAGCTTCCGCGCGTAAAATCTGAGATTCTTTATCAGCTTCAGCCTCTAGGATTACAGATTCTTTCTTTCCTTCCGCTACAAGAATTGCGGACTTTTTCTGACCTTCTGCAATTAAAATAGACTCACGACGTTCACGCTCTGCCTTCATCTGTTTCTCCATTGCATCCTGAATTGCAGCTGGAGGAATGATATTCTTTAACTCAACACGAGTTACTTTTATCCCCCATGGGTCAGTAGCCGCATCAAGAGATACCCTCATCTTCGTATTAATAATTTCACGTGAGGTTAATGTTTCATCCAATTCCAAGTCACCGATAATATTACGAAGTGTTGTTGCTGTTAAGTTTTCAATTGCCATCATCGGATTTTCAACACCGTATGCAAATAACTTTGGATCAGTAATTTGGAAAAATACTACGGTATCGATTCTCATTGTTACGTTATCTTTTGTAATAACTGGCTGCGGTGCAAAATCGGCAACCTGCTCTTTTAAAACAACTTTTCTTGCGATTTTATCAATTAGTGGAACTTTTAAGTGTACACCAACACTCCATGTTCCTTGATATCCACCAAGACGTTCTACTACATAGGCATACGCTTGAGGTACGATCTTTACGCAAGATGCTAATACTAATAAAATAATGATTCCTAGCCCTATTAAAAGGTAAATCTGTGCATTACCCATATTAATTCTCCTCCCTATATTCTGTTACAATTAGTTTCACACCAACAATATTAACAATTCTAACCTTCGTTCCTGGTTCATAGATAACACCATCTGTTTCAGAACGTACGGTCCATTCTTGGCCATTGACTAATGCTTCCCCTGTTTGATTGTCATTGTCAACCTGTTGTGTTATTTTAACAACTTTTCCAATGAGTCCCTCATAATTCGTTTTCACTCGGCTTTTATTCAGATGTTTGACTGCAACTGGTCTTGTAAAAAATAAAAGCAGTAGAGATACCAGTATAAATAGAATCATCTGAATCCAGAAGTCCACTCCGAGCAATGATGCAATGAAACCTATAAGAGCACCACCAGCAAACCAAACGGTAGTCAGTCCAAGGGTCGCAATTTCTATGGCAAGCAATAAGGCTAAAACGATAAGCCAACATAATGATACCATAAACTTCACCCCTATATGCAATTGCATATTCCTTTCCTCTTTGATATATACAGAATATACTAAGCAAAGAAAGGAATCAATAGATTTGCGTGAATTAGGTTATTTTCAGCTTGAATGATAAAAGTTGAATGATTTAATAATAAACAATGACTTTTTTTACTTACTGGTTAATAAACATTAGCTTAATTTTTCAAAATGGTTATCTTCAATACTATTTTTTAGATTAATTTCACGCATCTTCTCTTTATCTAAACTATAATGTTTCATTGAAAGTAAAGAAAGTAACCATCCCCCTATTGGTATGATACAATAGCATAAAATCGCCACCATTTTTAACGAGTTAGTTAGCTTATCTTCTATTTGTGGTAAGGCATTTCGAAAGCCAATCATAGCAACCACAAGTCCTACAAAAGCAGTCCCAAAAGCAGAAACAACTTGGTCAATTAACGAAAATAGTGCTCCCATGATACCAGGAATATAATTCCCGCTACGATACACCTCATAATCAGAGCAATCTGCTATCATTGGTACGACAATATTATTGCTTACTGTCTTACAACCATTTAATAAGATAAAGATTCCAAAAAATAAGAGTGAAATCATATTCCATTTTGTTAAACCAATTTGAGTTAAATTACCAAATAATAATAAGAATGTCATAATGATTTGAAAACAAATCGCTAACCATGTAAAAGATTCAAAGGCCTTCTTCTGTCCTAAACGCTGAGCCACCATAACACCAATTGACACAACGAGTAAATTTGGAATGGCGGTTACTAAACCAATCTGACCTGACAATTCATAGTTTTTCATCATGATTCCAAAAATTATAACACCAACTGTTATATTACTGTAAACCATAGAGGTGAATTTATTCACTGAAGCAGCCGTTACTAACATTCTGATTGGCTTATTATGTTTCATGATGCTAACATAATCTTTCATATTAATCTTTGTGACTTGATCAGAACTTCCATAGTATTCTTTTCTATCTTTACTCCATATTCCAATTACTGCACAAATCGTACAAATTCCACCGATTAGTACAATCCAGAGCGTTAATTCTTGATATAACTTAGGATTTTTAAACCCGCCATACTTCTTCGCAAGAAATGTTTGCGCATAGAGGGCCGTTCCGCCGTAGCTTGCAGTAATAAAAAGAGAGTCAAAATAGGTGGATAAAGGTCTCATCTTCGGATTATTCGTCATTACTGTCTGGCCTGCTTTTGCTACCAGCATCTGAAATGTGTAACCAAAAACAAAGATAATATAAATTAAGACAAAGATCGGTAACCTGATAGCTTTTGGTATTGTGTAAGAACAATAGTATAATAACAAAGAGCTAATCGCCATTAATGCATTCCCAAGCACCATAAAAGGTCTAAATTTTCCGTATTTTCCTTCCGTTCTGTCTACGACATAACCGATAAATGGATCAATCAGTCCGTCAAAGACTCTAAGTGCTGTTAATACAACTGATGTTAATACGACCGAAAATCCTATAATACCATTCACAAAATATGCGGTATATTCCATTAAAGCCAAATATAATGTGGAAGCTGCTGTATTAAGAGAAAACAGTGCAATCAGAAAAGCACTTGCATTATTATAACGTGGATCTAATTTTTTTGTACTAAATATCATATAGCCCTCACAACTAGAATTTATTTAAATGACCTATCATCGAAAGCCAATGGAATTGTAATCACATTATTTCAACCAATGGTAACATACTTTGCAATAACATGTCAAATTCTTCCTCACTTTCTATACTATCCAATATTTCTTTGGAACATACATCTCATAATTTCTTAATTTACTCATATATTTTTTTGAAGAGGATTTGGAGTGAATGCAATGCTATTCCATACAAGATCCATACAAGATACCTTAAAAGCTCTCAAAGTTAATGCTTCAACTGGGCTTAGCACAAAAGAGGCACAAAAACGGCAACAGGAATACGGCAAAAATCAACTGGAGGCAAAAAAGGGAAAAAGCATTCTCTCCCGCTTCCTTTCGCAATTTAAGGATTTTATGATTATAGTATTAATCGCTGCGGCTGTCGTATCCTTTTTTATCTCCCTGCTAAAGGGTCATGCAGATTACATAGACCCCATCATAATTTTCGCCATAATATTTTTAAATGCAATCTTGGGAGTTATACAAGAAGAAAAGGCTGAAAAATCACTCGAAGCACTTAAGAAAATGTCAGCACCAACCGCAGAAGTATTACGTGATAGTAAACGAATCACACTTCCCTCCACGGAACTTGTACCGGGAGACATTATTTACTTAGAAACAGGACACTACATACCAGCAGATGCACGCCTCATTACTAGCATTAATCTTCGCGTTGATGAGTCTGCGCTTACTGGAGAGTCACATCCAGTTGAAAAAGATGCCAATGTAATTCTAAAAGAAAACACGATGCTAGGAGATAGAAAGAACCTAGTGCCTGCAACCGGTGTAATCACCTTTGGTCGTGGGATTGCGGTTGTTACTGCAATTGGTATGGGTACTGAAGTTGGTACAATTGCGCGAATGATAATGGAAGATGAGACTCCAGAAACACCACTCCAAAAACGTCTTGAAAAGACTGGGAAAGCTCTAGGTATTGCAGCTTTAGGTATTTGTATCGCTATATTTTTACTTGGTACCTTACAAGGACGTGAATTATTTGATATGTTTATGACTAGCGTAAGTTTAGCAGTCGCCGCAATTCCAGAAGGGCTACCAAGAGTAGTATAGTATAAAGTGCTTGGGTAATGGGCACTTTTTTATTGCCTAATCATATCTAAAATGTTACTATATGACCATAATATGGAACCGGAGGTGGCTATGAAATACGGTATTAGAAAACCAAGTTTAAAAAAGAGTTTTAAAGCTCGCACAACTGGAAAAGCAAAACGAAAGATAAAGAAAGCTCTTATACCTGGATACGGTAAGAAGGGTATGGGATGGTTAAAGAATCCAAAGAAAGCAGCATATAATAAAGTTTATAATAAAACAAGTGTTAGTCTGTCTTCTATATTAAAAAACTTGTTCAAATAAAATAAGGCCCCTCAGCATAACCGAGGGGCTATTTTTTATATTCCGAGCAAACCTAGTATTTCATGTGCTCTTTTATCTGTTGCAGGTCCATAGATACCGTCTGGTGTAACTCCGATTAGTTGCTGCAGCTTCTTAACATCATCCCCACGCATGTATGGAGTGGTAAGCTTAAGCTGACGTTTTTCTTGCTCTGTATAAGTAATCCATGGGAGCTTACCATGCTTACACCACTTGCCTTGATAGCTTAATTTTGTAACGCCAACCTTATTAAGACTAGGTGCACACTCGATACACTCACCATTTCCAAGGTAAAGACCAACGTGTCCATCAAACCAGATCAATTCCATTGGCTTAATATTAGACATATCCGTACTTACATCTTCGCATAAATTAATAAGACCGTTCGCATTAGTATCTGGGACAGTATTAGAGTTGTAAACACCTTGCTTTCCATTAAACAAACCCCATAAAATCGCTTTAATTAGGTTGGAACAGTCGAAGGCATAGTAACCTTTGCCTACTAACTTTTTAAGCTCATTAATACGTGATGGTGTGTACCATGAAGGTAGTTGCTTAGCTTTCTGGTCGATAAATGCATCTGTAACTAGCTGTCCTGTTCCGCCGAGCGCATAACAGGTCTTGTGGTTATTTACGATGTCTAATACTTTCGCTTGCAGTTCCTGATCAGTCATAAGTTTTTTATATTCAGCCATTACTATTCATCCTCCTTCTTATCATGGTTTCCTACTTGAATTAATGCATCTTTTAATTTTTCTGGTACCGGCAAACCGATAACCGAAATATTTTCTAATATACTTACACCTTCATTATAGATATAGAAAGAAATAACAGCAAGTCTTATGGCGCTTCCGGTCTTAATTACATAAATATCTAATATATTGCTAATACCAACTAAACAGAAAATAATAACTTTCTTGAATATTCCCCTAAATCCTACCTTGCTTGATAGCTTTTTCTCAATAATCGCTACCATTACCCCGGTAAGATAATCCACGACAACAAACCAAATGAGTGCTGTCATAAAACCGTCTACACCACCAAGAAACCATCCTAAAAACGCTCCAAGCAAAGATATAATATATTGTAAGCCTGTAATAAACTTCTCCATTCTTCCTCTTTCCGCATACAAAAAAGAGCGCCTAAGCGCTCTATGTATGCAATGATTATTCTAATCCTACTTGATCCATCTTATCTACTAACTCCTGGTACTGCTCTGCTGTAATTCTGTTGTTCATTACATAGAGGTCCATAAGAGAAAGCATTTGTTCTCTTGTTTTCTTCTGATTTGTGATTACTATCATACAGTTATTAAATGTATTCATAGTCTTTCTCCATTCTATGCTAGACCAAGTTCGAGTAATGATAAACGTTCATCTATCTCCAACTCGGATTCTGCCTTGTTCAATAGCATTGCATCAAAACGTTTATTAATCTCACTAATATCTTCTGGTGCGTTCGCCCAATTTGGATTTAAAACAAATTCTCCATCGATATAGAAATACTTATTGGGTATTACATCGATTGGAACATCGTCAACATCGGTTACAGTAAACCAATTATCGATGTAATATATATTACCAACTTTCCATTTTTCTTCACCTTCGAAAGTTCCAAATGTAATTTCTGTACTTATAGCTATAATTAGTTTCCTTGAATCTAATAATAATTTCACTATTCTCCCTCCAATACTGCGCATATGGGTGATTGGTTGCTATTTGCCGGTAAGTTTGTATAGTTTAAATCAGCTCCTGTCGTGGTATAAATACAATTTGAAACTGTGCTATTGTTACCAACTTGATACATCCTACCTGATTCATCATCAACGATATAATCATCAATTCTATGATTTATTCCGTCTGCATAAAGATCTAAATTCCAAGTAATTGCATCTGATGACCTCCAAATAGTGCCAACTCCATTCATTGCCACAAACCTGCCTTGTAGAATATTGAGATACCAAGGAGTACTGATACCCTTTGTAGTTAGCATGGTCCATGTTGTTCCATCTTGTGATCTGTGTATACAATTACCTGTTGAATTTTTACACGCATAATAATATCCGTTAAAAAAGCATATATCAGTAAAATAATTGTCAGAATAGGTACTTGTTACTTTTACATAATTTATTCCATCAGTAGACTTGAATATTGTTTCATCACTTGTTCCCAAGGCAAAAAATACACCATTAATACACCTTAATTTATTTACTATTGTTAGTACGCCAGTTTGTACTAACGAACTCTTTGTAAAGTTTATTCCATCGTAGGAATACAGGACTCCTTGGTTTTCATCAAACAGTACAAGTATATTTCCATTTGTAGCCATTGTCTTATTATTGCTCTTTTGCCCATTACTAGTATTTGCATACACCTGCGTCCAAGTTACACAGTCTTTAGATGAATAGATAGAATAAGAGTTATCATAAATGTAAAACTTACCTTTGAAAAAAGTTCCACCAAATGCCCTTAGATAACTGGTTGGTACAAAATTGGAAACAGTAAAATTTATTCCGTCTTCACTATAAGCAATTTGGGCATATCCATAACCTACTAATACTTTTTTTCCGTTACTCCAAAATTTTATTGCACCTTTATATCCATTTTTTAGCTTTGTTGTACCAATAAACCCTTTTGGTAATTTTGTTAATTGCTTAAATCCTGCCATACAATCCCTCCTTATGTTGTAAAGTAAATCGTATTGGCATCCTTAGTAGATAAAGCATCGTAGGCGGCTTGAGTAAGTACTAGAAAGTGCAAATCATCTACAGTATGTGCGTTACCACCATTAGCAGGTAGTTTTTCAGGAAGCCCTGTAATCATTTTTGCATCATGTGTCTCTGGGTGTGCATAAACTGTATCGGTGAACTTTGCATTTGATGGAACGTCTGATTTTACTGTGTGATTATTAACAGTATCAGCATTTCCACCATTAGCCGGCAAACTTTCTGGTAAGTCTGTGATATCACTGGCCTTATGCTTATGTTCTTCTATTTTATCCATGTTGTCATTGAAGTCTTTTATATTATAAAAGTCCGTTGGTTCCGGCTTTTTGAGATTTAGCTTTTCTGTATATTTTGCCATTATAGATTTTCCTCCTCTCTAATCTGACCATATGTGTAAGCAGACAATTGATTGTGTGTGAAACCGCCCACCATATTATGAGTGTTATATAATAAGGAAATTGATAAGATTAAATTGCAAGGAGTAATCCTGTCCAGGAGTTCTGCAACAGCGCTGAAGTTTTTCTTTGCCGACTGTGCAATCCTTACATTTAAAATATATTTAGCTTTATCCATGACAATTGAATATCCATCTTTACCGCATAAGTCTGCAAGCCGTTCCTCCAAGCTTCGATACGTGTAAGGCAATTGCTCGTTCACTCTGGCCAGAATCCTAAAATTACGTTCCTGAAGTGTGTCTGTATCCAACGGTTTGATAGCAAGCATCGTTTCCCATCGAGAGCAACCGTAATTATCCAAGTAGCCAATAAATTGATTGTTTAATGCAAGGCCAAGCGAAACTGAAAGATTATCTATTTCTGGATTTTCTACAGTTGTTATTGCCTTAAACTCACGCACTTCTTGGAGCACTCCTGGTACATAGCTGATAAGATTAGCTGCCATTTAAAGACCCCCTAACCGGTATTGCGTTTTTATCAAGCTCAATGTTAACAGCACTACCATTCAACATCGTACCAGTGACATCAACTATTCCTGGAATGCCTAGTAGGGCAACATCGATACGGCTAATTCTCACTACCAATCCGGAGCTGCCCTCATCCTGCCAGCTCTTGGCTAAGTCTTTGAAATAGCCATCGATTGCCGAAGCAATATAGCTTTTTACGTCCTCATAGGTATATCCGCTTTGGTAAGTAATTGTGGTTGTAATATTAATAACTGTTTCGTCCGCACCGGTGACATGAACAAAATGCCATAGAGGAGCTAGTCCTAAACCATCACCGCCATTTGTAATCGGATCTATGGTAGACTGAACACTATCTACTAAAGTTGCGCTAGGCTTTGCATGATCGGAGTTAAGTATCACTAGCTTAACATTTCCTCCGCTTTCTTCTCCTGAAACATTAGTTGCACGATATATTTTTACAGCCCCTACACCATCAAGACTCAATACCTTTGCTTTATAATCCGCACGATTACCACCAAATGCCTGAGCATCTAAGCTGTCAAAGTATCGTTTTCTGAATACTTCTGTATCTTCTTCCTCTTCGCCAGGAATGAGTATTTCGGTGATACTTGCACTTGTCAACCCATCGATGTATTCCACTGGTAACAATACCCCTGTTGAGCTGTTAGGCGAACTTCCAGGAGTCTCACAGGTGAGCTTGAATGCTCCTGCAGATATCTTCTCTGTTGCCCTATAACTAAATTTATCCAGAGTAAATCTAGCGCCGATTGGTATATCAATATTAATTACGCCTTTGACAACTGCATAAGTTGCTTCTTTTGGTGTCAGACCTCTCTCTGCAGCTCTGCGAATAAGGAAGTCTCTCGAAGCAGTATCAGCGAAGGATTCATTCATAATTCCTTCGAGCTCTACATACATCTGCGCTAACTCTGCACATACCGGAGCAACTGCAGTATAAATCATACTACCTTCTCGTTTATCAATTCCGGGTGGAATTCTGGCAAGGGCTCGATTTAAAATTACTTCATATGTCATATCCTCATACATTATTAGATATTCACCTCCTTCTCCTGTTCAATATCACCATAAGCGGTATGAACCGTGAACTTGACCGTCACACTTCCTTTGTTAGATGCAAAACTAAATTCATCCACACCAAGAATACGGTCATCTTGCAGCAATGCTTCTTCAATGCGACCTATTAATGTAGGGTATACATACGCAGGGTCTTTTCCGAAAAGGTCTTCTAGCTCAACGCCGTAATCCCAGCTATAGATAAGATGTTCATAGCGCTCCACACTCAAAGCCATATAAACGGATTGCTTAATCGCCTCCAGTCCATCCACAGTGCCTATAACTTTATTTCTAGATAGTGCAAATGTTTTACTTGGCATTTCTGTGATTTCAAGAGTGGTTATATCAAAATCAATTTGTGGTACCATTAGTTATCCACCACCTTATCTAACAAAAGGTACTGTTGTCCACCTTTTTGCTGTAAGAGTACCACCTTATCATCAATTTGGAGAGCATTTTTAAATGTATAGGTAGTTTCGGCGCCCATGAACTCGACTGTCATCTTATGGTCTGTCAAGTGTTCTGGTACAACTAAAAATCCGCTTGTAAGCACTATTTTTTGGTTGATAGATACTGTAAGCGGATTAATAGATGTGACTTTTCCATATAGGAATTGCGTAGGCTTGGTAGCCTCTACAGCGTCACATGCTGCCTTTTTAATTAACTGCACTAAATTAGCTATTGATAACACCTCCTGTTAACTTCAAGTCCATAAAATGAGCGTCTGCTTCATAAGTATGCTTTGCACTCTCGACAAACATAGGATGAAACTTCTTTTCACCATTAGTATCAAGCATCGGTATAATAATGCTAAACCCTGCTCTTACTCTACTGTCACCAAGACAATTCTTTATCTGTAAAGTGCGTTTCGGCGTATTATGCATACTTAGGAGCTTTTCAACTTTATCCTTAGCTATATTTTGGTTTTGAATCTGCTCGCTGTACTGTAGTACACCCCACTTTTCAATCGTACTACTGTCATAAACCTTGTATACTTCACGGGTTCCCGCTTTATTATTTTCGTATACAAGTTTGATGCTGTTATAAGTGCTCTCATCAATACTTCTCGTAAAGACATAATCCTCTGCAGAAGATTCATCGATTAATATATTTAGAATCAAATCACTAGCTTTTCTTAAACATAGCTTTCCATAATCATCATACATAACATAAAGATCTTTTGTTATTTCTACTGTATGTGCAATTGAGTTGTTAAGCATATCAAATAGTTCTGTATCTACTTCTGCTAATTTAAGCTTAATTCCAGTATCATCAACTGTACCAATCTTTAGCTTAAAATCTGTTGCTATACGCTTTAATAGGTCCCCAGTACTCCAAGCAGTATAAACATAAGTATCTTTGTTTTTTAGGTACCGAAGCTGATCAAATGCAATTATCTCTAGCAAATCGTCTTTTGTTTCCCTGATTGTAAAGATATACCCATAAAATACACCGAGTTCATCGTCAACCAAAGCGATTTGACACCCTTCTTCTATCTTCATTGATTCATCCTTAATGACTGACAGCTTAATTGATCCAGGCGTCGATTTACGTTCCGTGGTCCATACTAGCCCACCACTCACTACGGGGAAATACAGTTTGTTTTTTATTATTAAGCTGACCTGGTACATTTAAGCCTCCTAACCAATCTTTTCTGAGATCATAACTGCCTTGTCCTTCGTTACCAGATAATTTTGCCTGAAGTATACCAGTATTACTAAGTGGGGCGGAAGTTGTTGCTTTTTTCATAGTATCACTCTTTCCACCCAATGCAGTAGTAGTGATAGACGACGTACTCGAACTACCTGTTTTCTGAGATGTGGATGTGCTTTTTTGCGTTGTTGCCGGAACATCCTGAATCTTTAAAACCTGTCCAACAAAGATAATATTAGGGTTTTTGATATTGTTTAATTTTGCTAGGTTCCAACACTTTGAACCGTCTCCTAGTAACTTCTTAGCAATGGCCCAAAGAGTATCACCATTCGCAACGGTATAAGTTTTTGGGATTGTCTTGGAAGAGGATCTAGTTTTCTTCTCAACTACACCATCCTTTACATTTTCAAGTATGACGTATTTAACTCCATAATCGATGTATTGCTTGAGTTTGACATCAACAACTAAATCGAACCCGTTTTTAGAATCTTCCGTTATGGAGTAGTCTTCGAGGGTAACATCCATCTCTTGCTTGAACCACTCTCTGCCCTTGATTTCTCTTGATACTAACAGTGTAGTATAAAATTTATTAACTTTCAGTTCCTGTAATCTGTTAAGATACCAGTTTGGCGATTTGTAACTACCAATGACAAAAGGATATTTATTTCCTGGTAGTATCATTTGAAAATTAATATCAGTAAGACCAGGAGATTTTACTAAATTGATCTCCTGGCCATTAAGTAACGTTAACGTTTTATTCTGATTGTTTATTTTTGTGACAATTTTTGAAGGCGTAATTGGCAGAAGCATATCCCATAAATAAACTTTATACATCTATACCTCCTAACCTTTGTTATAGGCTTGGGCTGTATTATTAAGCTCCTCGCCAATCTTTTCAGATAGATAGTCTATCATTCCGTCAAGGTCTTGATTGTTTGTTACGGTATTGTTTACGCCGCCCATCTCAACCTTTATTGATGCTGTGGTAAATCTATTGATAGAATCTCGTTCTGCAGCGTCTCGAAGATATTTCAATTCTTCATTTGTTGCAGTTACAGAATTCTTTATATCACCTGTGTTATCAGCAATTTTACTTACGTTTCCAGGAACATATGAAAAATCACCATACTGATCTGTCATTCCACCAAACATTCCACTTATTTTATCATCAATACCTTCACCGAATTTATATCCTGCGTCCCAAGCGTCACCATATGCAATTCTTGCATCGATAGTTGGTGCATTTCTGTCAAGAGTTATTGCTTTATCATTTTTACCCCAAGCAAGAACACTGTCCTGTAATGAATTAAGTCCTCCTGTCCAGTTTGTACCGAAGATTGCATCTATTATTTTAGTGACCACTTTTCCAAGTGAAAGGAACCATGAAATAATCTGTCCAATCAGGTTAGCAACTGAATCACCGAAGCTATTGAAACCGCCATCGAAGACATTCAGAACCCACTCGATTATTCCAATCCAAGGCTCAACAAAAAGCGTCCATAATAATTGAATAATCCCATTGAGTACGCCTATAACAGTGTTCCATATGAATGCACCCAGCCAGGCAATCGAACCTGCAATAATACCCGTTGCAGAAACAGTAGAACCTGTGACCTTATTAATAGCAGCCACAACCGCATACAGAACAGCAATGATTGCAATAATTGCAATGATTATCCATGTAATAGGCGAAGCAAGAAGTGCAGCATTAAAACCATATTGTGCGGCTGTAGCACTTGCTTTTGCCTTAGCCTCTGCCATCTCTGCCGCTGTAAGTGCTGTATTTGCTGCGGCCGCTGCATATGCTCTTACAGCTGCAATACCCTTAGATATGTTACTTATTACTTCAAGTGCATTTGTAATTGCCATTGCAATTGAATATGCTGTTAATGCAGCAACAATACCATAAATTATTGGTGAAATTATAGGCCAGTTATCAGCTATAAAGCTATACATTGTGCTTGCAACTTCGATTACTCTATTGATTACAAATATAATCTTTTCAATCCCTGACGCAAATCCATGAAGTACTTGTTCTATTTGTGGCATATTTGAACGAATCGTGTCAAACAATGAAAGCACAGCCGGGTATAATTCCGCTCCAATTTCCCTACGAATTCCAACAAAATCATTCTTCATCTGTATAATCACTCCTTGTGGAGTATTTGCCATCTGCACAGCCAGATCTGCCCATGACTGATTGATTACATCTTCAATTACTAAGGCTTTTTGCATGTCAGTGCCTTTTTCGATTATTTTTTGCTGTGCTTCCGACAATTCAAATCCTTTTTTCTTTAATCCATCATATGTCCCATCTAGGGCCTTACCAAGTTGTGTTGCATACTCAACCATCTGCTGGTAGCCAACCTCACCACCACCTGACATACCTGCAGCATAATTTGCCAGTGTACCCATCATGGATTGAATAGCTTTTGTATCCTTAATATAAGTTGATAATTCTGCGGCGCCACCAATCATTGTTTCATCGCCATAAAGCGAATATCCTTGAACGGTGGAAGCTGTATTTTTCAATTTATCAAATGCATCATCCGCAGCACCTATATTACTAAGTACAGTTTGTAATTGCCTTTCTGCATTTGTTGAAACATTAGTTAAATCTAATGACTCATGAACCCAATTAATCGAGCTCTTAGCAGCTGCTATTCCCAAAAAGGCACCAACAGCATTTTTTATTGTGGAACCTAGGTTGCCTGCATAATTAGTTCCGTTCTGGACTTCTCGATTAAATCCTTGCTGTGCTTCTTCATTCCTCTTAATGCTGCCATGAATTTCTTCCATTTGTTTGTTTGCTAAATCAACGGACCTTCTTGCATTATCAATTGCGCTAGTATCAAAACCTCGATTTATTGCACCATCAACATCTTGTAATGAGCCAATAACATTATCAACAGCACTTATGATATTGTTCAATGGGCTTGACATTCTATCAACTATGTTTATTTGGGTCGAAATGCCTGCCATTCACATTCACCCCCAATTCTATTTCTTTTTTATTTTTGCTCTTTCCTTTTTCTCATTCTCAACCCTGATTTTAATAGATGCGATAATGAAGGCTTTTTCATTTTCATCCATAGCCGCATATGTTGAAGGCAATATTTTAAGTTTGTGAAGACAGTAATACGCATAAGTGGCATCAGAGTCTTCGTTTATTAGTTTTTTGCTTCTTCCACCTTGTCATCCATAGTGGTTGTGAATCCATTGAACTGCTGAACGAAATTAGCAAAGTCTCCGTATTCGCCAGGATCATCTACCATTTCTTTTAAAAGTTCTTCAGGAGTCATGACGCCGTAAGAATCTTGAAGCTCCTTGTCATTTAGATTTGGTTCAATAACAGCTGCACAAATCATTTTTGCAATGTACTTAGAGGTGTTTACCTTTGGTCTAAACATGTTAGGCTTACCAGTTACAGGCACATCCATTGTGCAGTCCTCTCTAATTGCATCATTTTCTCTTGTCGTCAATGGCTTAATCGACCAAAGCAAAGGATTTCCTTTTTCATCTGTTAACGACTTGGTCGCAGGGTAAGTAGTATTTTCCTTCTGTACCTTGTTCTGTTTCATAAATCTATTAAAATTTGACATAATATTTTCACCTATCCTTTTATTTTTTTAAAAGAAAAGACCCCTGTTAATTAAATCAGGGGTCAAAGTATTAAAGCATACCACTAAGAATTTTGAAAGCTTCAGGCATATTGAAGTCTTCAAAAGTGAAATCCATATCTTCATCAAGATATTCACCATCGGCATCAAACTTTGCCAATATACCGCCATCGATATTACAGTCAATGAAAACCATTGTCTGCCTTCCGGCTGCACTTGTTTTGTCCTCGTTGGTTACTTGAATTTCAAAATAAACATCTTCGCCTGTGTTCTTGAAGTCAATCATCATCTGTCTGAAAATACTTGTATTGTAATGGAAGGTTGCTGAACCAGTTCCTTTCCATCCAGTAGACTTGTTTCCCGCACCAGTCTTACCAAGAATAGGTATTTCTGTTTTAGTCTTCTCAAACTTTGCTTCGAAATTGATCGCTTGCATAAAATTGTATCTATTTCTTCCGATTGTAACGAAACATTGTGCTAACTTAGCAGAAACGGCATCCTTACCAATCATAGTTACATTATCCATTCAGATATTCCTCCTTTCCTATTGAACCGTAACTGTCATATAGAGCTGGCCCATTGCATTAACAACAGTTACAACATCACTGACAACAACTGATTTTTTGGTTGCCCCCTGTGTTATAACAACATCAGAATCCTGGAAATTCTCAATTGCTCTAATGTTTTGAAGTGCTTTGTGGTGCTTCACAACATCTGACCAAAGACTAATTCTTCCTGATGCATCGTTTGGAATTGCTCCCAAATACTTTGTATTAAACAGAACTGCAATATCGTTTGCAATCTGATCAATTACCCTGATGGTCTGGTTTTCTTTGAAGATATCACTCTTTGTATCTGATATAGTGACCATGGAATTAATATCAGCAAGAACACGAACATTAGGACCTACCTTGTGTAGTGTGAATTCACCTGCTTTGATCGCTGCTTCAAGCTGTGACTGTGTGTAGTTTGTATCAATGGTGAATTCGCCATTGTAGCTCTTGTTTAGGTTAGATTTATTGACTTCGCATCCGGCAATAATACCAGTCACCCAATAAACAAGTGATGCTTCTGACCATCCAGCATTTATTACTTTGTTTTTAACGTTTACAACACCTTCATAATCATAAGCTTTATGGTAGGTTACCGCTTGGAACTTTACACCAAGCTCATCACGCATTCTTTTTGCATATGCTGCATATAAGCCATTCACTTCGTCATCAGTTGAAATAACGCCGATTGCATTGAATGAGTAGGATTCTGCTTTTGCAAGAAATGCTGTATGTGAAGCACCGTCAATCACTCCATTGGACCCATTTGAAAGCGCAGTACCTGCAGTAACAGTAAGTACTGCGTCTGATTTGAATTTCACAAAATCATTTGCAACCAGTTTATCCGCTGTCGCAACCGTCTGCGCATCAACAATCAAGGTTCCAAGATAAGTTTTTACATCGAAGTTATCCGGTTCATCAGCGTTTAGTGATATTACTATCTTTAAATCATTACCACGGGTACCTGAATGCTTTGCAGTTGCATATTCATTAGTTGCCTTCTCTCCATTACTAGTCAACTTGTATGCATAGAGCATCTTTGCATTTAAGAATAAATCTCTTAAACCCTTCATCTTTGCATCTGTGTACTCATACCCAAATATCCTCAAAGATTCTTCTTTAAAATCAGCGTTGGTTACTTCAAATATTTCACCATCGATGCCCCAGTTAAGATCAAGGCCAATTGCAGCAATGCCCCTATCAGTCAAGCTTTCACTTGCCGATATTGCAGAAATAAAATTGATGTAAGCGCCAGGAAGGACTTTGTTTTGCGTAACAAACGTTCCGCCACCTAATGACATACCTATTTCACCTTACCTTTCATAAACTTTTCAATCAGTGCATCCACTTCTTCACGTGAGTATAATCTTTCATCATGAAGAATCGCACTGATAATATCTTTTTTGTCATTGTATCTTTTTGAAGATAACAATTGTTCCTTTGTAAACATTGGAACGTTTTCTTCTATTTTTTTAATTGCCATCTGTCATCATCCTTTCGCATCAGATTTGACTGTTACTGTATCCATTTCGTCTGCTCTATCAGCATCTTTGTAAACAAATAGATTAAAATTAACCATAAAGTTTAAAACTCCATCCACTATTTCACCGTTCATTCTTGTTCCCATGATCAAGTCTTCATTGATAGTGATTGTTTCCAAGCAATCAAATAATCTATCAAGGACATCAGCGCACTCGATTCTAGTTTTATCTGTTGAAGGAAAGTATTGAATGCAAAACTGATTTGTTCTGAAATATTTTTTCCCAAGGAATAGTTCATTGGTAGGGTTCAAGCACAAAATAAAAAAACAAGGCTCTTCTAAACCTTGTTCAATAGATTCTGTGTGTATGCCGTAGCCGTCACCAAACTCTTGGTCGATTGCTTTGCTGATTCCATAAATAATTTCATTTATCACTTGAAACATCCCCCCAGCAACTTACTTATTTTCTTTTCAAGGATTGCAGGTGCGGCAGTTTTAATTTCTTGTTCAGATATTGTCAACATAAACTTACCTTCCACCCAGCCTTTGTGATTGCTTGTTCTATGCCCAAACTCTACATAAGAAGCGTATTCCGTAGGATTTACAATTTCAATTACATAAGTGTCGCCCAAATGATTAACCTTTAAAGACTGTGCATATTCAGTTGCGTTCTTTCCTGCAGTCCAACCTCTTCTTAATGTGCCGCCATTCTTTCCAGTACTTGAGGGATACTGACCGACTGGTGTTCTTTTAATTACCTTCGCAAGAAGTCTTGCAGCCAATTCCTTTGCACACGATTCAATAAATAAGCTCAATTGTTCATCTGTTGCTTCAAGATTTGCTTTCAGCTTTTCCCATTCACTAAAATTACAACCACCATTTCTACCCATTATGCCCACCCCTTAAATAGCTCTAAAATAATCTCTTGATGCGTATCATACACGGCTGGAACACCGCTGTTTTTATATTCTACCATTCTTCCTTTGCTGCTAATGACCAACTTAGATCCAGCCTTTATGTCAAGTTCCGGAGCAATGAAAACCTTTATAACCTGTTCAACAGCATTAGCAGTATCCGTCTGGTTTGCCTTATTCTTACTCGAATATGATAGCCGACACGACTTATCCAAGTGTATAATAACCTCTTGGTTGGATGTTACCTTTGTAACAGGGTCCTTTTCCTTTCGGTATTCAATAACAGTACAGGTGGAATCATAAAGGATTTCTATAGCCTTCCTGGCTTGCTTAACAGCTATCCTATTCATCGGAATCCCACCTTTCTAAATCTTCTTAGCTGAGCTTTATAATCCTTTAACAGGTGGTCCTTGAATTCAGTCGTAGGGCTTTTAAAACTGGTTGATGCATCTCCTTCGCTTATGGAGGACACTGTCCCCAGGGGCGTACTTTCTTCCCCTGGAGATTCATTCCTGTATAGATCCATAGCCATCCGATAAGCTGTAGTTTCAAGTGCCACCGGTAGCTCTTTTAGATTGCAGTAATTTAAAATCGTGTCCTGAGTATCGTCCAGAGCAAATTGAAGAGGAATGTCTTTCGTTTTATCGCAAGACTTCACCCCCAACAACTTTTTAAGTTTTGACAACTCCAACATATTGTCACATCCTATCCGATTTTATGCTTAAAGGCTACGATACGAATCTGCTTAGGCTCATACACTGGCTTCCAGTTTTCAGCATCTCTTAATTCTTCCCTGGAAGGCCCTTCAGTAAGCTCAACATTTGTATTCGTGAACTTAACTCCACGTGGATGAAGGATATTGGTCTTTCTGTTGATTAAATAATCTACACCAGAACCTTTTCGTTTTGCTCTGTCAGTTTCAGTTGGTACAAAGCCCACTGGTGAGCCGTTACCAAGTGCAATTGCGCCGGCACCAAACAGATAAGATGTAAATACCATATTAGCTCCAGAACCTTCATAAGGGCAGCCATCATCGATGATAACTCTCTTACCCTGATATATATTAATTGGGCCGCCAGTTGATGGCTGAATAGTTTCAAGTAGGTTTTGCTTTCTTAAAAAGGCTTCAGTAGCGCTATGGACTGCTACAGCTGTTAACTGCTCTTTTGCATCTCCTAAACATTGTTGTGCGTCAATGAACGCTGGTCCAGACCACTTTGCCTTATCTCCAGTTAAAGCGGAAATATCTGAAATGTTGCTAGCCATTCTTGTAATAGGATCAGCACCTTCTTTATAAGAACCAAATACACCTTTGAGCAATGCAATCAGTTCTTTTTGCATATCTCTCGCCCAAAATCCTGCAACTAAATCCCCTATAGCTTTCATTGGATCACTGCCGGCCAATGCTGCAGATAAATCTGTTGCTCCCCACATCTTTGCACGTCTAATAATAACTGCCACGTCCTTGTTGGATGTAATTTTGTTTTCATCCAAATCTTTATCTTCAATGACTTGCTCAGATTCTCCGTTTAAATCTTCAAAGAATGGCATATTAACCGTAGGAGCTGCTTGAGATGCTAAGGCATCAAATTCACTATTATTTACTACAATTCCACTCTGTAACAGTGCGGATAATTCCATAGTTCGATTAACTACATATGGATTAAATAATTCTGGTACAATTACGTCACTTAATCTTGTTATTGCTGGCATTATATCACCTTTACCTTTCTTAAATTGTTATTCCGGCAGCACTTGCTAACTCCTTAGCTTGTGCCGGGTTTTCTTTTAATAGTTTCCCTTGCTCCGTCAAGTTGAAAGAATCTTTTGCAAATGGATTTTTTCCGGTATAACTTCCTCCACCTGCAGGATTGTAATCAGTTCCTGATTTGGCATTCTTAAAAATATGTGGAAGAGATTCTTTGTATGGCTTTATGGAATCTTCAAGGCCTATCAGATTACCGTCCTTATCATAGTTAAACTTATCAATTCCACCATGCTTGTAAATCAGATAGTCAGCATCAGTAACCCCTAAATCCTTCAGCTTATCCTTTAAGGCATACTCCTTCTTAACCTTTTCAGATTCAGCCTTAAGTGTTGCTATAGTAGTTTCGTGAGTCTTAATGGTTGTCTGCAATGTCTCGTTGTCACCATTGCTCTTCTTTAAATCAGTAATTGTATTATTTGCAGTCTTAAGTTGTTCATTGACAGTATTAAACTCTGTCTTTGGTACTGCATGCTTTGGGAACTCTGTATTGAGTTCTTTTGTAAGAGCTTCTGTATCTAGTACTCCCTCTTTTGTGTGTTTTGCTATTAAGTCTAATAACCATTGCATAGATCATTCCTCCATAGATTTTTATTCCCGCTCTCCGGGTGTTGGGATTCAGCCGTTTATTCTCCGGCAGAGTGACGATAGTTTTGCGTCATTCCGGACATAAAAATAAGACGTATACGCTACGTCTCAATGCGAGATAAGAAGGATCACATCCTTTCTACTTCACAACAAAATTCTCCCATTTCTTATATGCATCAACATATGTTTCCTGCTTATCTCCATTATGGGTGATTTCGTAGTACATTCCATCAGAAACAGTGGTACTTGCAAGTGCTTTGTTATTCTGCAACGTCTTACATGACCAGACGATGAACACGTCACTTTCTATAATCCGTGCATGGTCGGTCCTGTCTGCATTCTTGTTGAAATACTCAACCACAATCTGTTTTACTAGCTTCAAAAAATCATCATTTCCCATATAGTCACCTTAACCTTTCTTTAACAGACATCTACTGTCTGGAGCCTTCTCGCTCTGCACTGCATGCCCTTTATGCACTGTCTCAACTCGACCACACTCATAATCCTTGCGTCGTTCAGCGCATATCGGGCATCCGGCGCAGGTCTTTGGTCTTTTATCTACTGTTGCTGATAGTATTTTCATATCGCTTTAGCCTCCTTAAATGCCTTTATCATCTTAGGAAACTGAATTGCTATCCAATCAACCATTTCTTCGTTTGTCGCCCATCCCGTAGTAGTACACGAGTTGTCCCACAGTCCGCTTTCAGCCAGAAACGCATGCACGATTTCGTGTCTTAGCGTTTGCTTTTCGATCTCTGCGTGGTATTCTCGCGATTCTTCTTCATAACCGGGATATGTAGCAATGTTACAAACAACAATTTCTTTCATGACTACATCACAGTAACCAACTATATCTCTTTTTTTGAAATCCTTATCTTCGTTGTAACTGCGTCGTTTTATTTCATATTCAGTCCCTAATACATTTACCTTCATAATCCTCCTCCCAGGCATAAAAATACCACCTACCGTTTACGATAGATGGTACGTTAATTGGATATAACTTCTATAGTTTCTATTTCTGATTCTAAAATTTCAACCAGTCCTTTGTTTGAAGCATCTCTAATAGTTATTTCTGCTTCTTCTGGCTCATTATCCAGTGCAGAAGTGTAACTGTCATAAGTGCCCTCAACCACTATGCCTCCAACACATAGAATCTTTAATTTTGTATTCTGATTTAATTCGTTTATGTTTTTTAATGCGCTTAACAGATCCATTTGTATCATTCCTTTCCATGCGGAACTACGTGAACACCTTTTTTACTGTAGTGTATCTTCGCCTTAGTTGTGACGTATTCAATGCCAGTCAGATTATCAATACTGATACCTATTTCCTTCTTAAAGTCTACAACCTCTTTATTGTTCCAGTTCCCTCTGTTATCTCTCTTGATTTCTCCTGTACCAGCATACTTGTTGACTAAATCTTGGGTTTCCTTCTCAGTTATAGTTAAGTAACTACGACCTTCTATATAATTATTATGTCCTTTAATATGCTTGCCCTGTTTACCAGTTTCAATTATTTTTACGGTATCATCAGAACGGATATTATTACGTACTTTCTGGTCCTTATATGCCAGTTGCAACATATTCCATTTCTCATCATTAGTATACTTCAAATTTTGGAAATCATCAAGGTTTTTAGGAGTGTCTTTTCCAAGGATACTTTTATACTTGTCATACTGTTTCTGATCAGCAAGCGTATTATTTGACTTTTTCTCTGCAAGGTCTGCTTGAGGATTGCCCTTAACGTACTTCTCATGCCATTCCTTATATGTCATATCCGCAGGCACATTATGTGTCTTTCCGGTAACCGGATCTCTTGCTGCTCTTTCCTCTCCTTCGGTGAATTCGTCGTTAAAGTAAGGGCATGTGCAAGTGCGGCAATTACAATGGAAAGGTGGCGCAGTAACGTTGACTTTGTACTCACTTATAGGAAAATGGGTGCCATCCATCCCTATGCAAATATCGCTTGTTCTAAGGTCAAGTGTTGCTACATTTTGAAACTCTTCAATTTCAAGATTTTTATAACATTCCTTCTGAGCCATTGAATGTATAGCTGCTGTTTCAGTCATTACCAAGTTACCGGCTTTGCTCTTGCTGACATCCATCTTCTTGGCAAGTGCTGCAATAGTCTTACCAGGATCACTTCCACGTATCAGCTGTTGCGTAAGCTCCGTATGTAGCTCACGTATAAGCTTTTCTTTGTCTTGCCATATACGACTACTAAAATCCTTGCCATCAGCAGCCCAAGGCTTACGAAGGAAACTACTTACCAAATTATCGTCTAGTGCATGAAGATCCTTACCTACTCCAGTGCCTTTCGCAATCTCAAAAGCAGATTTATAGTAGGATGATTTAAAAGCTTTATTCAACAAATCCGAGACACCGCCCTCGTACTCAACAAACAGCTTTTCCACCGACTGCTGTAATTGGAGTTTAACTGTTTCTAGCCTGGTAATGTGTACTCTAGCCGAAGCGTTTTCAAGTTCCTTCATCCATTTCTGATCAAGAGCATTTTCCTTACCGTACTTAATATATTCATCTACGGTCCAACGGAACTCTTTGACTTCTTTCCGATTCAGATACCGCTTAGCTTGAGCATAGCTAATTTCGTTATTCTCTGCAACTCGATAATACCATGTAGAAACATCTTTTTCTAATTCACTTGTAGCTCGTCTAAACTGCTCTTGTAGATCATCGTAATATGCCTTACTCTTTCGATACGTATCGTCCTCTAACTTTTCAAATCGCTTTTTCCAGTACTCTCTACTTTTCGCCATCGTCTACGTCACCACCTTGTTGCAGGGCGTAATCATAACCGTTTTCCATGGATAGCTCCTTTTGTATCTGCTTCGCTTCTTGGTCAGCATCTTCTACCCACGGGTGGTTTTTATGAATAGTCTTATCAGATACAATCCCTTGGCTTTGTGAAGCAATTGTGGCAAGCTCTAAATCGTTTGTAATAGCAGTACGTGTCCATGTTTGAATGATTGTCTTACACTCTGTATTAAGATACTTACATATTGCCCGTACAAACTCTCCAAATGCAAGTTTAAACTCTGTTTCCATTAGACCCGCTTTTAATTCCAATAAAGAATATAAATATTTAAGAGCTACCCCCGAAGCATTACCAAACGCCTCCGGTTGTGGGTCAACTCCCTGTCCCTGTTCGAATATAGCTTTTCTTGTGATATCCAGTAATTTCTCTCTGGCTTCTATAGGTATGTCTATGGTCAAAGTCTGTATACCTGCATGAACATTTTCACCATCATCATCCAGCTTTACAGTTTTATACTTCTTCAAGTCCTGTAAGAACGGCGCCAGATCAGTTCCACCATACCCGGTCAATACAAAGATAATCTCCTGGATATCTTCCAAGTCATTAACAAATCCTGAAAATACTTTGTCATATACATCAATCAACGCTTTAATATTTTCAAGGTCACTTGAATCAACATTATTGTTGAAGAAAGGTATAAAAGGCACCCTGCCATAATCATGAATAAATGTATCTTGCTGTGAGGATTCACCGTCTACAAAAGAACAAAACATTGTATAAGACTGTAGCCCATCATCCAAAGTATCGGAAGTCTTTTTACGGAAGGACTGACACTCAGTATCATTCCAGTATTGATATATGGTATATAGTTCTCCATCATTATCATCCAGCTGTTCGTATACTCTTAAGACTCCACTAAGTTGCTTGTTTAAATCAGCTGTCCATATCGGTATGATCTGCTTTGAATCGACCACACCATATTCGAATTTTTTTTCTGAGTTTATCCAATAATGAAGCCATGCTACACTACAGTTAGATGCATTAATACATAGGTCCTTTGTAGTCTTGGCGTATCTATCTCCCAGAACTTCTGTAACCCGTTTGTTGGAATCGTCATCGCCGATATCGAAAAGAGGCGGTGCAGTGAACATGTACGCTGCCTTTTGATTAACTAATAACCCGTGGAAGTTCCTCGGTATCCGATTGTCTGCATTACGGAGAGGGTTTTCAGTCTCATCCGATTCTGTCCTGGGCTTATTCTTTAGGACATCATTCTTGTTCCGGTAATATCTTTCAGCTGTAGCAGCATTAGTAATAAAATTTGTGTGCCCTGTTGTATACCTCTTAATCACCTTTTTCATTGTTTCTAAATCCATGTTTCTCACCTGCCTTTATCACCTGCTTTATTCAGTTTTTGCCTAATATTTTCAATCAGTGCATCAATGATACAGCCTCCAGCCAATAGGCAAAATATCATACATGCTATACACACGATTAAATCTACCCAATACTGATTTATAAGTATTTTAGGTAGATAGGAGAATATATCATTTAATAGATTTACCAACCTAGCTAAGACTGATATTTCAATTAAAATTGCAATGTTTTTACCCATATTACCTCCCTTTATTTTAAAACCGATACACCATTGCCTTTATCAATGCGCTCAGCAATTCCTGTTGTAGCGTCTGGCGCATCATCATGTTTGTTCTTGCCTTCACGCTGATATTTAGACATAGCACTATAATAATCGGGCCATCTATCACGCCAGTTTTTAGGGAAATAAATGTGGTCCATAACCCATGTACTGTTAGAAAGTATTCTAGCAATCTTATTCTTACTTTGATGGAACCACCGAATCTTGGTTTTATTACTCTTAAATGTTTCTCTTAGGATTCTTACTACCGAACGGGCAAATCCTCGACCACCATTATTACTTTCTATATCAGCTACGTTTACACCGTGTTCATGGATTCTTTTAGCGGTTTCTGTTTCAGTAACTTCCATCGGTGCATTGGTATAGTAAATATCTAGGACATAAGCCTCTTTATTATAAACACCATAAATAATATTACAGAGATAATCTGTTCCCTCGTCTGCCGTATCGCAATATGATTTAATAGCAGTGAATAGGAGATTGCCTTTATCATCCATAGGAAACTTTTCGTATGTTTTAAAGCTACTATATAATTTGCCTTTCAGATCAATAGGTTCCTGCTGATAGTTAGCGCTTGCGATATCCTCGCCCATAGCCTTTATCTTGCCAAGATAAGATTTATAGGAAAGCACTTCACTACAAAGCATTTGTTTCTTTTCTTTATCAACGAGAGCTTTCATGCTTACATGACGAATCTTTGCCCCTTGCTCCTTGTAATGCTCTAACGCTCTTCCAGCCAGATCATCAGAGGCCCATCTAGTCATAATAATGATTATCTTCCCGCCCTCTTCCAGACGGGACAGCATTGTATTGGTGAACCATTCCCAGTGTTTTTCTTTTACAGCCTCATTATTTGCTTCCTCCGCATTCTTGATAAGGTCATCGATTATCATAAGCGAACAACCGAACCCTGTTGCAGTACCAGTTGGAGAAGTAGCTAAGTAATTGTTATATCCACCCTCTAAACTCCAAAGATTCATAGCACCATCACCACGCTTTATAGACACCCCAGGAAACACGTCTGAGTACACAGGCTTATATTTATCTGCTTTCTGTTCCATAATGCTGTTACGGACGTTTTTAGAGAACATGGTGGACAGGGTTTCATTGTATGATCCAGTCATTATCTTTTGTGTTTGGTCCTTACCAAGCACCCACTCAACCAAATTACCAACTGTCCTAGACTTCCCGTGTCTTGGAGGCTCATTAACTATCATTACTTCATCGTCAGAATCTAAGAACTCTTGGAACTCATTGCATAACTCAACCAAGTACTTTCTATCAGACTTATAGAAGTCAGGAGCTTTTAACTGACAATAAAAAAAGAACTCACGTCTTGCAAGTTCTATCTTTGCACCTAGCTTTATTAACTCTTTATCCATCATTTATCAGCTTCTTTAAGTCATCGGTTGATATCCCCTCATAAGGATTGTTAATATTACCACTGACTTCTATGTCTTGCTTGTCACGCCACTCATTAGGCTTGCGGTTCTTTAACCAGAAGATTTGAGCAGTAGTATCTGGTGTAACATCCTTTGTCTTTCTTTCAACCAACACTGTTTTAGTCTGTGGAAATTGCTCTCTTACCAACATAAGATCTGAATCAGTAGCCTCCGGATGCTCATACTTATAATGATTCATGAAAGCCTCAAGTTTTTCATAATACTCTACCTGATCCATTTTAACACTTATATATTTATCCTCATTGTAGGAATAACCAAGAGCCCTTTTCAAAAGTGCATTCTCAACTAAAATGTCAACAACTTCCTTGCCCCTTTTTAGGGCCTCACATATCTCACCATACCTGTTTTTCCATTCATACAATGTCTTTGCCGTGATTCCTAAGTTATGAGCTATCTGTTCATCGGTTAAACCATCTCTAGCATATGCTTCAAGCCTAAGCAAGCCATCTGGTGTTAACCAATATTCATATTTGCCTTTTGCCATCAGGCTCACCTCCTTCATTCTAAAAAATAAAAAGACCATATAGCCTAAACTATATGATCTTAACTATTGGTGCAATTTTTTATGTTTTATATTGTTTGTATATCACCATAACCAGTATCATGTTGACTACTGGTGTTCAGTCTTATTTTAGTATATATAAAATAAAGAGAACAAGTATTAGTATGGTGACAACTTCACTCATTTCACTGCACCTCCGTATGAAATTAATCTTATATTAACATACAGGAATGCTAAATTATACAGGTATATTACTCCAAACTGCCTCTTGGCAATCAGTCGACACCTCCTATTCGTCGTTTTGGTAAAAGAAAAGAGCCTACTATTGGCTCTTAACAATTTGTTTCAACAATCCGTTTGAGATTTTCTTTGATATGAAAAGTTTAAAATCTTCTTCAATATTAATCACTTCTTTAGCATTAACTTTATTGGACTCATTTACTTTGGCGAGTATAAATGTATAGAATTCTGCTCTGTTAAAATCTACTGTTATATTGTATCTATCGTAATATTCCAATACATAATTAACATGATCATTTGAAATTATTCTAGCATCATATCCAAGTATATCGCAGATTCCTCGTTTTAGGAATTTTTCTATATCATTCTTAAGTTCGATATTTGCTTTAAAAATCTCACTGATATCCATATATCCTCCAACTATTTCTGCATGTTTAAAATATTTCTATATGTTCCATATCACTTAGCCTTACCGCAATTATAATATCTTCTCTATCACTATAATCCGGTTCGTTATTATAATTTTGATTTGTTAGTTTATCCATTTTACTATAAGCTGAAAGCGCAAACCAAGAATTATTTTCTTTTTCTTCGTGTAACTTATAGTGCCCGATTATATAATATGGTTTGTCCTTTAGATAAACTTTCAAATTCGAACCTTGATTGTAGTTAAATATATCTCTCCAAATATCATCATTCGGTGATTTATGAAGCACCTTTAACATAAAAGTATTAACTCTCTGACATAGGAACAGCATAGACAGGCAAATTGCCAATATTGTTGAAATAACTGTTGCTACACCTGAAACAAATAATGTTTTTGAAAACAATTCACTATTTATAAACGCAACATTCACTATATGAATTAACGCAACCAAAATATAGCTGACTACGCAAGCCATGATGGTTTTAATTTTGTTATTAATTTTTTTTGATGATAAATAAGAAAAAATAAATATCCCCCAGTATCCGGGGACAAAATATTGAAGTATGTCCGGTATGTAATCAATTATTAATTTAATCTCCTTTATTTTTAGTTCCCCCCTCATTCTTAGATAAGTTAGATGTCCCAGTCATCAAACTTTTATCAATGGGTTTTGTAACAGTTGTTCCTAATGCGAAATTTACTTTCGAATTTATTTCTACAGCTCTTTGTTCCTGAATTTTTCTGTTATTTTCTCTATCACTCATTGTATCTCTCCCTAATGGTATTCTACATTACATAATATACCAATTTACGTTTTTATGCAACATAAAAAGACACCCGCTATAAATCAACAGATGCCTTTCTTGGAATAAGATTTTAAGGAGATTCACCATGGCAAGCGAATCATTGGAATAGAATGGATTCGAACCATTACATGCTGTACTTGTTATGCGGCCGCCAGTGCTCTGCCAATTGAGCTACTATCCCATGTCTGCTGGTCTACTTCTCGTAATAGATTTTCAAACTACAGTTAAGTACTGTATTCCAGCAGAAGTTCTCTTAATGGCTTTGATACCAAGAAGAGAAACCTAGTATTGATAACGCACAAGTCTTTGCAGCGTAAACGCTATTCTTTTCGAGATTGAGAACCGGAACAAAGTATAATAGAAAATCGGTTCAATCAGCCACCGACCTTATTCAGGTCGATGACCGCTAAATGGAAGTTCTCAATGGGGCAATACCAAGATATAACTTTTCACAATACTAATTATAAATGACCTAAAAACCCATGTAAAGGACATCATTTGGACATGGTTTTATCAATCTAATGATAGTCCGTCTACACCGTATAAATATAGTGAAATCAACCCTTCCAGCTCTATGACCCATCTCATCGCCGTCTTTGAAGAACACGAGAATGCACTTGACAGATCATCATAGGTCTTTTCTTCCAGGTAGTGACTAATGAACACTTCGTACTTTTCCGGTGTCCCCTTGCGCTCCTCTTCTGCTTTAAGAAGCGCTAGACACTTGTCTATATGAGCCACCATAATCATGCTACGGATTCGACTCCTGCGGATACTCATTATGTATAAGTCGTCCTCATCGAGATCCTCTCTCACAAAGCCAATACTGGCATCTAAAACCTCTGATACTCCTTCATCAACATGTGACTTTATACTGTTGTAGCTACTCATTAACTTCCTAGTTCTCTTTTTGATTGCGTTTCTGTTCTTCTTCTTACTATCATTGATAAATTCTTTCACAGCTTTCTTCACTGCCTTATCTATTAACTCGTCTGTTGTAGTTTTTCCCAAAACAATACCTCCTAATATTCGTAAATTATATTTTTAATGTTTTTATTTTCACAATTCATGGACTTAATAGTTATATTTACTGAAATGTTTAGTAATATTTGTGTCTTTTGCTAATTTACATATATTGTCATTTACTGTAAACTTATAGTATATTAAGTATCTCTAATCCGGATATGAGTTGCTTAATATTCTGTAACTTATAGTTAAGCTTTTTATGAAAGGAGTCATACTATGAAAAATATTATCAAGAAAATTTTTATTATCGCTCTTGTAGCTACTATAACTGTTATGCCATCTACTACAGCTTTAGCAGCATCATATCCAACTGCAGTTGTTTACGAAGACACAGTAAAGTATTTTGATTTTAGACCAGACAATTACATATTAAAGCCCGGTGAATCATTGGGACTCGATGATATTTTTATGCCAAGCGGCTTTTGGCAGGTCCCTCCTTTTCAAAGATTGAATTTTAGTGTTGACATGCAATATAACGCTGATGTCAGAATAGTAGTTGTAAAAACTACAGGTAATACATATCAGGAAATCAAAAATGAAGTTATTTATGGTAGCATGGGCTTTAGTTTTACCCTTCCAATGTCAACGCAGAATGAAACATATAAAATTGTTATAGTTGGATTCCAACCTGTACCAATTTATGGTTACTGTGCAAGGCTTGTAAATTAATTATCTATTGGGCTGTCTATATGGCAGCCCTCGCTGTTTTTTATCCCTTCATTTCTTGTTACTAATTCAATGGAATGTAAAAACTTCTTTCAATTTATCTACTTAATTCTAGTTTCATCGTTTTAAAACAATGCTTGTATTACACGCATACCAAGCAGTAATCCTGCGCCTGTTATAAAGGCAAATACAAAAGTTTCTATTCCGTACTTTATTTTTTCTTTCATGATAACCTCCTAGTTATACAATCCCTTTATACTGGATATATCTGTTAATTTTCTCATTGATAAATATTCCCTGTTATGCTAATATCAATATGTTATCGTTTTAAGCCACAGGTTGCGCATGCACGAGCTGGAGAGCCGTATTGTATCGCTGTACAAAAACATTTATCACTACATCATTATTCCTTATTTTCACTACATTACTTTTGTTGTCACCACTCAAAGGAGGAATAACTATGGCATTATTTTTTTTCTAAATTCATTGAAGTTTTAGTATCTTTCATGATAAATGTCGTAACAGGACAGCGACCTGCGACTTAAAACGATAATTTCTCAGTAAACTACATTCTTTCATTCCATGAAGCTATAGCCGAGTCTTTATTTGCTTTCCTTCCACCTCTTGCTCCACAATCATCACACATGGCAGCATACCTAGAATCAGATCCCTTAGTTCCAACGACTTTTATTTCTATTTTTTCGCATCCACAAAACGGACAAGGCTTAAATTCAATCATGATAACCTCCATAGTTCTAGTCTAATGAATAATCTTCATTCCAGCTTAGATAATATCAAGTATTACTTTTTCTGCCTCTTCTGTGCTCACTCCATTTTCTTTTGATATTTTTTCTGATAAGGTTTTGCTGATTGCTATTAGCAATGATAATATATCAATAGTTCTTCCTGCGACTTTTACTTTTGCATTTTCTCTTTTAGATGACGCAAATATAATTCCCATGACTTTCCTCTCCTTTTTATATCTTTTTTCTTGTTTTTATAGTATAATTTTTCTAAATAATATTGAAAGGTCGTGATTTTATGCCAGAAGGGTTAAATCAACTTGCAAAAGGTATAGGGAAGGCAATTGAAACCGTTCCTGAAGTTTATGATGACGGTTTGAAGCCCGCCACGCAAGAAACTGGGAAAACTCTTGCCCTAATACCTCGTACTATAAATGCTGCTTTAGTTCCACTGCGCAAATGGATTGCAGTAAGAGAATACAATCTTGCGGAAACAGAAAAATTATTAGCCGAAAAACTAGCACATGTTAGTGCAGATAAGATAGTTACTCCCGAACCATATGTTGCCGTACCAGCAATTCAAGCAATCTCCTATTCTATGGACAGCATTGAACTACGTAATCTATATGCAAATCTACTAGCCAACGCTATGAATATTGATACTAAAGAAGGTGTTCACCCAGCCTATGTCGATATTATAAAACAACTATCTCCGTCTGATGCACTGTTTCTACAGCACTTGTGCAATAACGGTATGTGTATACCTACAATTAATTACTATTTGATTAAATATGAAAAAACTACTCATTTAGAATTTATTAAAGGTTCAACAAGAAAACCTATCTTACCTCGCTATGTTAGTTATGCTAACGAAATGCCTTATGATATATTACAAGTCTGTATAGGTAATCTAGAAAGGCTTGGTTTAATAGAAGTTGAAATGGGGAATCAATTAACAACTGAAAATGTATATGAATTACTAAATTCAGAAGCTTCTGAAATTTATAATGAGGCTGTTGACTATGCACAATCTTTAGATTCCAATTTAAATTCATTTGAACCATATCAAGAGCATGGGTACATAAATTTAACAGTATTTGGTCATTCATTCTGTGGTATTTGCATTGATAATAATCTTTCGTAATATTTTTTATTATTTATTTTCCCTCACTGTAATATTTGTTGCAGCGAGGGAATTTCTAGTTTTACTTACTAGTTAGCATACGTCTTAACCACATAACCCACAATCTTATGTTTGCTTTTATAATTGCTATTTTACGTTCTCTTTCTATATAACCAATCTGGTACATACCATTTTTAGTGATATAGTAAGAACCACCACCAGTAAAATTTAAAGAATGTATATAATTCTCTTCTTCGCTATACTGTTTTCCAACCACATCTTTCCATTCAGCCATTTTATTACCTCGCTAAATATTAATTTAGCTACTTACAATATTTTTCAGCTTAATTAAGTCAAAGAATTTATTTGGATCTAACTCCGTCTTAATTTTTATTTGTTCAATATGGTAAATAATTGTGTTAAGATTAAAAAACATTTTTCTAGCAACTTCGCATTTGTTCATGTTGCAATTACACAATTCATTGATTATCTTCTTCTGTATATCAGTTAGATTATTCTTAGTTTCATTTATTACCTCTACTTCACCGGCCGGTATAATACTAAACTTTCTTTTCAGCTTTAAACCTCTTCTTATGTATGCACCGACATATGATTCGCTTAATCCAAAATGCTTTTGTATTTCTTTACTTGTAACGCTATCGAGTATTCTTAAACTTCCTTCATTTACATGATATACTTTTACTTTCAAGAATCACTTGCCCTCGCTTTCCTTAGTCGTGCATACCTCGCCATTGATTATCCTTACAGGGATATTAACAAACTGCATTACTCCATTTTTGTAAGGCATCACTGGATTGCTGTTAATGCTTTCTGCATCATAAATTCTTGGTTTGCTCTCTTTTTTCACGTTCTACCTCCACCATTAATTTAACCTACCTGCCTTTGAACGGATCCTTCTTTACTGGCTTATCCAACCCATGTTTCTTTACGAAAGCGTACATTGTCTTGGCATCTACTCGAAATTCATCTGCCAGTTGGTGCATGTTAAACGGTCCATTCGTGTACACCGCCTTAATGGTTGAAATATCAGATTCATTCGGGTGTACCTCTTTAGGGCTCTGACCTACGGTGATGTTATTCTTTTCAATAAATTTTCTAACCATACCATCGCCTTTGTATCCATAGAACTTAGCTATAGCGCTCATGGTTTCACCGGCTTTCAACATATCTGTTATCTCATCAACCTTCATCTTACTTTCTTTTGTATTCTTTTTAGGTTCCTCAATTACATCCTGCTTTGCTACATACCTGGGCGGTTTATTAGCCTTTGAACTTTCAATCATTTCTTGAACTGCAGTTTCAAACTCTGGATTTATTATCGCCGGCTTACGTTTGATACCAAGGATCTCATCAAGCTTAGTAGCTCTATCGTTACGCACACCCTGCAGCTCATGCATTACTTTGGTAAACAGTTCAGCCATTATCGGTTCAGGTAGTAGATCTGAAACCTTTGTAGTACCTACTGGCTTACCATCAATCTCAGTGTAAAGACATACGACAGTACTCTCTCCAACCATCGAAAGTCTACCTTCCACATCCTCTAAATCTCTGACTAGTTTGTTAACTTCTCTAGTCTTGTTATCCCATAACTCTTGGTATTCTCTTAATTCCATGATTAACCCTCCTTATCCATTTTTAGAAATATACCGGCCTCTTCAGCCTTTTCACAATACTCTTTAATCAATGCTGGATTATCACAACACTTATTAACGTGTTCAGCAAATAACTCATTGAATTTTTCCATCTGGTAGTTACTAAAGAAGAAATCGTTCTGTAAAATTGTGAGAGATATTGCGATAGCTGTCATAGTCGAATGATACTTCATCTTCTCGGTAGCTGCCTGTACATCCTTGCGGGATATATTCAGGCTGCATCCGGAAACGTTACGAAAATCGATAGTCTTTCTTAACTCATCTACTCCGTCCTTTTCAACAATACGGAGCGCAAGGTCTAATCCCTGGTTAATTCCTTGGATTATATCATTCTGTTTTCCCATCCAAACCTTACCTCCTGTTTCATACATCTATTGTGAATAAAATTATCTTTACCACTTTTAGCTTTAACGTATATAAAGAGATTTTGTGATATATCTTCACTGGTAAATTCCTTATCACATATAAGACAAATCTTATTAGCTGCTTTTTTCTGCATGGCCGATAATGTGTTTTCGTTTTTCTTTGCCACTACTTCGCCCTGCCTTTCTGGAGCTCTTTCAAGTATTCAACAATCTCCGACAAACTAGTGGTATCATGTTCATATTTCTTATCATAAGTATTGTTCTTCTCATACTTAGGCTTTTCTTTTTGAAGTAAATGAAAATAATGTAAGTCTCTGTTTTCCTTTCCCCAGTAAGTTTCTCTGTCCAGGTACTCTTCAACTATAAGCCTGTCTCCGTTAAAAAAATCAAATTTGTAATAATGACAATCGATATTTTCATCATGATACCATTCACCCCAGGCTTTATAATTTTCAGCCCAATTTTTACGTTGATCATTGTTTTTTAGAATTGGTAATTCAGGCTGCACCGGCTCCGTGTATTCCGTCTGAATAATGTCAGATTCCGTATTGATTTTAGCTTTCCACTTATCACCATTTACACAGTAATCCAATTTAGAGGATCCATAATTGCAACATCCTTTAATATCCCAATCACATGTGTCACAAGGAAATGTAATTTCATCCTGTTCGGACACGGTTTCAGTCTCTTCAATAACGTTTTCAGCTATTTCAATCACGATTTCGGGCTCTTTTTGTATCATTTCAGCATTTTCATTTACAGACTCTAACCGGTTATCCATATCAGGTCGATGAGCAGAACTATTACATTCATATCCACATGCTCCATGACGATTACAATTCCAACAACAAGAGTTACTGCAGTTCTCGCCATTCAATGTTGTCAGCTTACTCGATTCCGATAAGGTACAAATAAATTCAGTCCTATGTATGCATTGTCCTGATGATCTGTTCTCTTCTACCTGTATCGAAATACCTGGTTTGCTTTCAGTCACATCCGACTTAGGTTGCGATGTAGCAACTTTTTCTTTCTTTGGTTTCATCTTACGTATTACCTTAACAGTTGTATTAGGTGTAACTTCCTTAAGTTGTTCATCTGTAAGATAAGTTAATTCTCTAAGTTTTGAAATACTAAATGGTTTCCATTCATCCTTCAAGCATGGAGATCCTTCCTTGCAAAATTTATCTGCAATTCTCATCAGCCAAGAACATCTATCTTTCTCAATTCCATAGGTTTGATAGGCATATTCTCCGATTCCGCTAAACCCATCTTCCTTGTACATACATTCATCATTTATACGCTTAAGGTAAAACCCGATAACAACTTGGTTATCAAAAAGGTTATTTATCTGCGCTTTAATGATATTCTTAATTGACTCATGAGAAGGTTTGTAATCCTTCCATGATTCTGATTTACTTACCATTTCGTCCATCAAATTCACCCCTATTCTTAATAAGGCTTTTATATGTTTCACTTCTGTCAATCAAGGTTCTTAACACTGCAGTAACTAAAAGTGCCGATATTTCACAATTTTCATAATTCTGACCGATTGTTTCACATGCCAGGTTAATTTCATTCTCATATTCAGAGCAATCAACATCCTTGTACTGCAGGAACAATTTATATGTGTCTGCCCAGATTCCCTTTACCTCCTGATCCGAAGGTGTATATGTTTTTAAAACACTATTCATTCTTTGTCTCCTTAGTTACACAGGTTACACATTTTTTATACTAATGCATCTTCGGTGTAACCTCTGAAAGTATTGAAAACACTGTGTTTTTTAGCATGGTTACACCAGTTACACCAAATTTTATGTTTTATCTATAAAGGGTTCAGTGTGTATGTATGTCACTATTCAAATATAGACACACACTAATACATATATAGGTCTTCCTATCAAGAGGTGTAACCAAGTAGAAAAATCGCTGTAACTATATTAAAATCGATGCTTTACGTGGTTACACTGGCTCTTTTTTAGGTGTAACTTTAGGTGTAACCGCTTCATGATTTTAATCAAAAGGTACATTTTCATTCTCATGAATTGACCTAAATTCGGTTACACTTTCTTCTTCGTCCTGAAGCTCACTATCCATTCTTAGGAATATGCAACGTATTGACTTGCCTTGGAACTTTTTGTTTTTGAAATTCTTTCCGCCTTTATCATCCTTAATAAGTAATCCGTTTCGATCCGCCCAGGTCAAGAAAGACTTTCCGGAGAAGTTTCCACGCTCACACATTGAGTTGAAGATATTGTTATGAATAATTGCATACCCTTTATCAATAGCTCCCCAGATTTCACCGGTAAATCTATCTGACTCGAAATTATTTCGATGCACTTGGATATCAGACATAATGAAATCATATGCCCTTTCTTCTTCTGAAATATCCCCTTTACTCTTCAACATCTCATAACACTTATCAAAGTCAAGATAATGACCATCTTCAAATATCTGCTCAGTTGCTATTTTGTCTGCAGTCAACAAAATGGACATTGGTATAATCTGCTTTTCTTCTTTCTCCTCACCCATTTCGAATTGCTTTGCATAAATTCGATCCAAGAACTCTCTCTGGATAGACTTAAGCTCCTCTAGTGACATGTGAGATATAATGTTAATGAACTCCTCACCGGCGAATCCATAATGCTCCTTGATAATGTCTACAACTTCGGCGCCACTTTCAAATATATTTCCTTCCTCTGACTCAACTTCAATAATTCTGTTGATAGCTCCACCATTCATAGTTTCACTAACTAAGGATCTCTCTGAATTGGTTAGAACAATATTCTTCCAATAACGCTGTCGCTGCAGTCCAATATTTGTATTGGAGCGTTCTTTACCGCCTCCGGAGCAAAGATTATAAACAAACTCACCAAAATCATCTTTGACCTTCTTTTGAATCTGCGATAGATCATCAATGGCGAGTGGAAGGTGATTTAAAAAATCTAGCCGGACCTCTAACGCGATTTCGTTTGCCTTGGCACGAATAAAATATTTTCCTTCTGTTGGATCCGCCCACACACTCGTAGCTACCATAAGTGCTACCGTCTTACCCTTACCTGTCTTGCCATATGTGGAGATAATAAATGGAAGTGCATTGAATTTATGTAGCAATGGACTAGCAAACGCCCCGGCTAAATACATATTAGGTTCAATTCTTCCGGAGCTTCGTATCTCCCTCATTAACTCTAGCCATTTTGTATAGGAGCCATTACTTGTAACACTTTTAAATGCACCGGAAAGAGCATCATCATTATCAAATACTACTGTAGAATCATAGGGAACGAATGATTTATCTAACCAACCAAGCTTTGAAGATGATTTCTGTTCAGGAATAACCTTTTCATTCATACTCTCCATATCTGCAAGATATTGGACTAATGCCCTGGCATTCTCTGAAGTGACACGAATACCATACTTTGAAAGGTTAACAATTCTGTTATTAGAGGAGATAACCTCCTTATCTATAATGACTTCTCGCCATCGGTTTCTCACCTTGAATGCTAATACCGTTTTTAAGTATCCGGTCTCCGCATTAATCAAAGACCGCACTGGTAAGATGGGATGGCTACAGGCAGTCTTTTCACCGAAGTTGGTAAGTATTGAAATGCCATCATCGTTCGCTATCCAACCGCCGCAATACATCTTAGGGTACTCGTCTCCAAAGTCGGTATAACTTCCTCCTGTCTGCTGATTAAAAGTTTGTTTTGCTTTCTTAAACGCTCTGAGCATCCGATCAAAGTTTTGCTTCACACCGCATTCTTTTGCTATGTCTGAAAGTGTGCAAATCATAGCAGCCTGCTGAATAGGATCCTGCTCATCATAAATCTCTATAAAAATGTCGTCTTCAAGGATCTTGACCTTATCCAGTGACTTGTAATCTATCATTTACTCACCTCATCAATCATCTGATCTAAAATATATTCTTCGTAAACTAATCTATTATGACTATTACACCATATTTCAGAATAAGGCTTCTCTGCCCTAATCAAATCTCTTAAAGCCATAACTTTTGTTCTTTGATCCTTAATCTTTTGATTTTTAAGATTAGCTAATCCTAATTTATTTTTGCGTATACTTTTTGCTCTTTTAGCTGTTGCATATGATTTCCATGAAGGTTTATCATTACCACCAAGTAAATCAAATGTGGTATTGAAATCACAACCAGTCAGCTGCATTACTACATCAAATACATTCCAGTTTTGACCACAAACAAAGCATTGAACACCGTCCTTAAAGACCTTCATTGACGGATTCTTCTCCTGGTGAAATATGCAGCAACACATTCTGCGCTTAACCTTTACTCCATGCTCTTCCAGAACGTGAAACATATTTTTAGACTGAATTATTTCTTCTTTTCGTTCTTTCTTTTCCTCAAGAGTCATTGCGTTCACCCAGGATTTCTAAAATCCTTTTACCGGTATCCTTCTTATCGCAGAATAAAAATTCACAACCATACTTGTCCTGAAGAGTATTCAATATTTTATATAGTACTTCACCCTTCATCGCTTTAACTTCAACATCAGTCCATTTGCCATCAATCTTGATACGTTTCTTAGCTCTAGGGTTCTCCCAAAATACTAAGTCTTGGAGGCTGTATATTCCATTACCATGCTCACATAAGATTACAAGTTTAATACCATGCTCTTGAGCCCTAATAAGTTCGTTTCGAAACCTAGTATGGTCTTGCGTAACGTTATTACATATCTCACTTATATTTTGTTTCCTGTCTACTATGAGCCGGGGATTATCTAAGCTCATATAGTCCCCGGTCCATAACTTTGAAATGTAATACTTGACTCCACTTGAATCAAATGTTTCCAATATCTTTTTAATAGCTCTCGCCTTTTCTCTTGAGTCGACTTGTATAGTCAAGTAATCACTCTCCTAACAACTAATTAAATGGTAGTTCTTCGTCAATGCCGTCCGGAATGTTCATAAACCCATCACCGCTAGCTTCACTTGGTGCAGGTCTTGATGATTGCTGATAGTCACTTCCGGAGCTCTTACTTTCTGCAAATTCCATCTCGTCTACAAGAATTTTTGTAGAGTAAACTTTTTGACCATCTTTATTGGTATAATTCTCATTCTGAATACTACCAACAATAGCAATCTTACTTCCCTTGGCAAGATACTTCTCAGCAAACTCGGCGTTCCGTCCAAAACATACACAGTTGAAAAAGTCTGCATCCGGTTCACCATCACGCTTAAATCGTCTGTTTACTGCAATTCCGTAGGAGGCAATCGCTGTTCCATTTGCTTGTCCATATCGAATCTCAGGATCTTTGGTCAATCGACAAATCATCATAACTTTATTCATTAGGCACCCACCTTCTTATCTCTCAATGGTTTTAATCTCTTAATTGCATCTTCTAAATTTTCCGGAGTAAGCTTTTCTACTGAATCAATCTTGTAGAACATTAACATGCTCTTAACGCTAGCACCGGTACGTGCTAGCTCTGCGTTGAGTTCAGCCATCTTGATAGCATCTAATTCAGTAGATGGCTCTTGTTCCTCTTGTTTCTTTTCTGTTATTGAATCTTTAGGCTTATTCTCTGGTTTTGGCTTGTTATTCTTTTGCTCCGGTTTTGCATTCGTTTTCCCTCTTGGGTTAACATCATGAAACTCTTCGTCTGGATCCTTCATTTCCTCTGTTGGAATACAGAAGACTTGGAAACAAGCGTATTTAAATGCAATAGACATCGCTTTATTAGTTGCCTTGTCACCACTATCCATGCCTTCACCAATCACAATAGCTTCAATGTTTGAACCATCCTCCGCATAGAAGGTATACTTCACCTTACAAATCGAGTAAATAAGGTTCCCTCCCTTGGTAGTTGTTCGTTCTTCTCTTGTCTGTTCCAAAATCTCCGGTACAACAAATAATTTATGCTTAATTAGTGCCGGATTAATTGCATTCATTACTGCATCAATTCCCCTGAACATAAATCCTTGTTGTTGGTTCCTGGAGTTCTTACTAATGGCTCCAATATCCTCCATGACACTACTAATTGCCTTATAAATCATTCCTTCCATTCTCAATACCTCCTATAACTTTGCAAACTGTACACCAAGCTCAGAAAGAATCTTCTCAACTTGCTTATGTTGTTCTTCAGTTCCTTTAACCATATATCTAACAGTAGTCACTTGACTAACTGGCGTGTGTTTCACTTCAAAAACAGATTCTTCTTTTTTCACTTCTTCTGCAGGAAAAGGTGTCTCGTCAGCGATAACAGGGAAAGGTGAACCAGGAAAATCTACTTCCTCTACAATAGGAAATGGAGATACCTCTTTCTCAATAACTCTTTGAGATTCCTCACGCCTTCTAATCTCTTCCTGTTGCCTACAAACTTCCTCCTGTACCTTTGCTCTTTCCTCTGCGCGGATCCGATCTATCTCTGACTGGCGTTCACGTTCTGCAGCAAGCTCGCGCTCTCTTTGTTCCCTGGAAAGACGCTCTTGCTCCTCACGAGCCTTACGCTCTTCTTCTCGCTTTCTGCGTTCCTCTTCCGCTCGTATACGACGCTCTTCGGCTTCAAGAATAGCTTTTTTCTGTATGTCATAATCATTAATAATCTTCATAGCATCAGATAATTTCTTGGTCTGTTTATAAACTGCTATTGCTTTTTCTTCAACCTCTGATTTCCTTGCAGCTATCGCCTCTAAGTCAGCTAAACGATCAGATAAGGCTGTATCAATATCATTCTTGATAGATTTAAAAGATGTATTAACATTGAGCCAGGAATCCTTAAAAACTTCTTCAAACTCTAAGGTTTCAGATTGACCGCCCATCTTCTGCAGATAATAATCGAAAGCTTTTTGTCTTTTCTCAGCCTTCTGTTTTTCGTCAAATTCCTTAACTTGCTTATTGATTAACTCAATAGGCTCATTTATAATCTCTACAAGCTCCTTAGCCTTTTTCTCGAACTCCTCATACGGAATCATGTAGTTACTTTTTACTTCCTTGCGCTTATCATCGATTGCTTTAGCTATCTTGCGAAGAGTAGCAATATCTTTCTTACGCTCGGCAAGGACTTCTTCCGTTACTTCCATAGATTTATAGATTTCCATCTGTTCAGAAAGGCTCTGCTTGATTTCATCAAAGTTGAAGGAAATCTCTGCAGGCTTCTGTGTTACTATTACTTGAAGTTCATTCAATGTTAATCTACCCCCTCATATAAACTATTAGAAATGTCAATTTGCTCTTTACTAAGCTCACTTATTGCAGATGCGATTCTTAGTTTGGTTTCTTTGCATGGCATATAACCATACTTTATATACCGGATCATTCTTTCGAATGTACTCATTGGATATAAAATTTTGTCGTCAGTAACCAGTCTTTTAAGATGCAAGTGTTCAAAAAACTTATCATCGCAAGCTATCATATATTCGATATGGTTATCATCTGATTCTGCATCTTTTACTTGCTCTTTAAAATAAGCAAATTTAGTTATCGTGAAATCAAACTGGCTTATTATGTTTCTAGCACTTCCGAATACTTTGCAACATAGTTCCAATGTGATGCCTGTTTCAACGTGCTTATAAGCTTTAACGTTTTTATTCTCGTAATAAAAATGATATTTTCCGCCAGTGTTATTCTCGCCGCACATTTTATCAAAGTGTTCCACTGCTGAATCAAAGTCCACTTTGCTTTCAAAAAAGATATCTAAATCCTTCACTTTCTCATGATTGAAAATATTTTTGAAAGAACCACCTGCGATAAATCCTTTGTAACCTGTCATAAACTGGTCCAACCATGACAACATATAAAAGTTATCTCTTTCAAAACTATTAATCATTTGACTCACCATCTTCCTCAGTAACTCGACTCGCCCACATGTCAGCAAAATGGATAAGTATCTGAAGAGGTGTTTCATTGTCCTTAAGGCTACGTCCCAAACCAACATACATTCCATTATGATAAAGGATTGCGAATTGCTCCTCTTCAGTGAGTTGAATAAATCTACTCGCCTCAACTACGGACACAACTTCATGGTCAACCTTGAGCAAATCTGAGCTCTGTGCATAAGGCTTTGCAGTCGATCGTTTCCCACTCTGCAGAATATTCTCAACATACAATGGTTTTTCGAATTGACCAATCTTACCTAAATCATGAAGTAGCGCAGCAATGATTATGGAATCACCAAGTCTACACATTTCTTCAAATCCAAAAATCGTAACCGCTGTATCATTCGCGATATTGTACACATTTAAGCTATGTTCGGCTAATCCACCTTCTTTGGATAGATGATTACCTCCACTACATGGAGCTGTAAAAAAACCGTTCTTATCCATATGATTAAACAAGTTACTGATACCTTCTCTACCGGTACTCATAAGAAGATTGAATATCTTCTCCCTTACTTCTTCCTTGCTAAAATCATTCTTATATCCCATTCGAATATACCTCCTTATCATGTTTTCCGTAGTCGTTTGGAACAACTACAAAACCTAATCTACTTTCAGCACAATCGCACTTCTCACCGTGGTCCAAATTGGCTTGGCAGTGATGGCATGTCCAATAATCTTTCATAACTTTATATCTCATCGTTAAACCACTTAATGCATTCGGTACATAAGGTAATATCATTCAGAGTAACCATTCTCTTTTCTTTACCTAGTTTCTGGCCACATACTCTGCAGGTACACTCATCTTGATGCTTTTTAAGTACTATGCTGTCATAGTCCACATAAATTTCCAGTGGATCTCCTTCTTTGATGTCCTGTAATTTTCTCATTTCCATTGGAAGAACGATTCTTCCTAATCCATCGATATGTCTAACAATTCCTGTATTCTTCATTTACAGATCCTTCCCGGCATGTTATAATGCCTTTAGATTATTTTTGTTTGTGCGCTAAGCTTGGACGGCCATCCAGCTTGGCGTTTTTCATTTATTAACAGCTCCTGTGTTCATTTTTATTTTCTTCCTCATCCTAGAGTTACACCATGGACACGTGTAATTATCTTTTGTGTATCCTAAATGTGCTGAAACATTCCAGGGCACGCCACAATACCTACACCAAAAATATGTAGCCAAGTTATTACCTCCTTTTTTAACGGAACTCTAATTCCCATTTCACTTCCCAATAAAGCCTTTCAGATAACTTTCTAGCCAACCTACCATGCTGATTGTTGATTAGGAATCTTACAAGCTTACGTTTCACGTTCTCACCATCCTTTCTTATTGTAATAATTTGTCGTTTCTCCTATAATGTACTTACAGGCCCTGCCAAGCTGAGTACATAAGAAAGGAGAAATACTTATGAGTAAAACTGATAAAGAGCTGACTGCTGAAATTATAATTGCTTACATAAATGCTAATCCAACGCAAGCTTCGTATGTCGGCGGCAATTCGCACAGCAAAGTAGAAAAATTCGTAAATATTGATGGATTATGCAATGGTATTAAAGCCATCCATTCGACACTTGCTGATTTAGAGAAACCATCAGTTGAATGATTTCTGCTATCGTAACTATGTTTTTTCTTATCTGTTCAGCATCAACATTAATGTTTTCAAGATTCCATTCTGCTAGGGCATTGATTTGTTCTAGCAGAACATCTTTAAGTGTATTAATATCTATTCCACTATTATCCATCTCTTCCACCTCCTCTCAGCTTGTCCTACGCTTAACTGCCTAAGCAGTTTTATCATCTGTCGGCTTTTCATTACTAGCAAAAACCAATTCTGTTATCTCATATCCTTCTTGCTCGCAATATAATTCTATAAGAAGCCTCATTGCCTTCTTAGCATCAGGTTTTCCAACAAATGTGAAGGTTGGTTCTTTCAAATCCGCTTCCTCCTATTCTCTTTGTACAATGTATGTAGTACTGGTTGTACATGTTGCGAAAAATATTTGTACAAAGCTTTCCTTGACTAAAAGTATATTGACTGTTAAAATATCAGAACATTTGTTCTTATGAAACAAGTTTTTCACGGATAAACAAATAGTCATAATCATATTCCGGAAAAAATACTTTTTTAATTTTGTACGCTTCGTCAAAATAAAATCCGCAGTTTACAACTCCATTTAATTTATCACTCATCGTTGCTTGTCTACATTCAAGTAAATTCGCTAACTGCGTTGATGTAATACCTTTCGATTTCATAGCGTTTAATAAATTTGCATACAACATAACAGTGCTCCTTTCTATTTTTGTTTGCGGTAGTCCGTAAACTATATCTAAAATATACTCGGTTTACCGCACGTTGTCAATCCAAAATTCGCGTATGTCCGCATTATTACGGTTTTCCGTAAATTTAGTATTTACAAATCTTGTTATATCGTATATAATGTTGATATCTTAGATAAGAGGTGTCATTATGCGTAAAGCAAAAGTATTAGAAAAATTAATTAAAGAAAGCGGTTATACTGTAAGGGCATTCGCACAGAAATGCGGTATCCCAGAAAGCACTCTTTACACTATTTTAAAAAATGGCGTGGGAAGAGCTACAATGGATAACATTCTCACAATTTGTAGAAACCTTGGAATCAAGGTTGAAGATCTTGAGCGTATGGCTGAAGGCGAAGTAGAGGAATCGCAACCCTCTTATGATGAATTAATCACAGTTTACACACGAAGTAAGAAGAATCTGTCACAAGAAGAGAAAATGAGGTTGGCTAGAATAATACTAGAGGATGACGAAGATTGACAAATAACGAGATAATAGCAGGAACATTATTCGTGTTTAATCATTGTAGCATTAATAATTTTCCATTAGACTGTTGGAATATTGTTAATCAATACGGATTCAAAGTTAAGAAATACTCAGAGCTGAAGCCAAAGAAGCTAGAAGCTTGCTTGGAATTAAGTGAAGATGCAAACATCATAGGTGATACGGTATATTATAACGAGAATAAAAGTCATAATAGAGTTCGATTCTCATTAATGCATGAATTAGGTCATATAGTCTTAGAATCTAACGATGAATCAGAATGTGATAAGTTCTCCAGCAATACTATAGCTCCACGCATGGCTATACATTATTCCAAATGTAGGAATGCCAATGATGTTGCAAAGATTTTTATTTTGTCTGACCAAGCAGCTAACATAGCTTTTGATGATTATAGGCGCTGGAGACGAAATGTAACAATATATGGAATGTCAGACCTGGATAAACAGATGTATGAACATTTTTATAATGATGATGCTAAAAAGTTTGTATGGTCTTTTGAAAGATGTGACTTTTGTTTCACAGATTATGCTTACAATGAACAATCATTATGCGAGACTTGCAGGAGATTCGAGATTAGAAAACTGATAAAAGCACAAAGAATCGATGGTCAAGAACGTAATTTAGACCTATCCAGAAGTAATTGGCTATATGGTCAATTATAAAAACATACCATGCACTACCATGACCAAGAGTATGTCCTAATAAATTCAAAAATATATTTAATACTATACGAAGGGTGGTCATCTTTATGGAAAACTATGGAGTAGCAGCGCCAAGGAAGAAAAATAAAGGCTGTTTAATTGGAATAATAGTTATTATACTGTTCCTTGGAGGATTAGGATTTGGTTTTTATCGAATAGTTCAAAATCCTGAAGAATATGGGGCTAAAACGAAAAAATCTGAATTGGCAACATTGCTTGATGTTTCAGATGAACAGGAAGCTAATATTTTAAAGATATTTAAAGAGTGCGGTATCGATGATGTGAAGTCTGTAAAACCATTTAATGCAGGCGAAAAAATGTCATCTTATTCTCTTTCAAGTGCTGACACATCGAATATTGTTGTTTGGGTATCCAATGACAAGAAAGAAGTTCAAGAGATTTATTTTAACGATTATGACATATATAAAGATGGTAAATGCGTTTCAAAAATAACAGACTATATATTAACCAAGGATGAGAAGACAACATACCAAACAGCATCACAATTACTGATAAAAGACACGCTGACAGTTCCTTCATCTGCAAAATTTCCATCTATATATGATTGGAAGTTTGGAAAAATCGACGGTGTTATAATAGTACAATCATATGTGAATAGTAAAAATGCGTTCGGAGTGGAGATAAAGAACGAATTTCAAATTAAATTTGATGAAAATGGCAATCCAATATCAATCATAATCAACGGTAAAGAACTACTACAATAATAAAAAACAGCCCCAGTGCTACCAACACCGGGACTGCTCATAAGATATTATACTAGGTGAACTAAATATAATACCTGTTCCAACAAACATATTATATCAGCTCACCCGGTAAAAAACAACACTACCGGGCATTTTTATGCCCATTTACAGCATAGAATTCAATAGAAAGGGTTGATATAATGATTAGAGTAGCTTTATACATTCGTGTAAGTACAGAAGAGCAGGCACTTCATGGTTTCTCTCTGGAAGCTCAAAGAGAAGCTCTGACTAAATATGCCAAAGAACACGACATGGAAATCACCGGAGTATATATCGATGAAGGTATTACAGCAAGAAAAAAGTACAATCGACGTAAAGAGTTTATGCGTCTAATTGAAGGAGTGAAAGAAAAGAGCTTTGATCTTATCTTATTCACCAAGCTAGACAGATGGTTTCGTAATATTTCAGACTATTATAAAATTCAAGAAACATTAGAAACCTATGAAGTAAATTGGAAAACTATATTTGAGAGTTACGATACAAGCACAGCTTCTGGAAGGCTTCACATAAACATTATGCTTTCCGTAGCGCAGGATGAAGCAGATAGAACTAGTGAACGTATCCGATCAGTCTTCGAAAATAAGATTAAAAACAAAGAGATTGTTACGGGTAAGCAGCCGTATGCATACGTTATAAATAATAAAACTATCGAAGTTGACGAAGATAAAGCTGAATTGATCCGTGACATTTTCAAATATTACAATGATGTACGTTCCGTAAATGCTACTATGAAGCATATGAATCAAAAATACAATCTTCATAAAAGTTATGATTTTTATCGCGAAACTTTACGTACACGTAAATATACAGGTGATTTTAGAGGTGTTCCTGATTATTATCCTCAAATCATCTCTACAGATCTGTTTGATAGTGTTCAGGATTCCAAGTCAAGTTATATCCGCGAAAACCAAACAATGCGCCTTTATATCTTCAGTGGGCTTATTCAATGTAAAGAATGTGGACTAAAAATGAATGGAATGCAGACTGTCACTTCCGCAAATAAGTTCATGACCTACAGATGCCGAAACGCTGCTACTTACCACAGGTGTTCAAATAGATTATCCATACGTGAAGATAAGATTGAACTTTACCTGCTCAATAACATCCAATTACTTTATGATACTCATGTAGAGAAATTAAGAATACAGAAAAAGAATAAAAAGAAGAAACACATTGATAAATCAAAAATAAAATTGAAATTAAAAAAATTGAAAGAACTATACGTAAATGATTTGATTGATATAGATGATTATAAAAAAGATTATAATGAATATATGAAAATACTATCTGAAGCAGATCTCGAAGATACCGCGGTAACTATCCAAGAAGATACCGAAAAGATAGGAATAATGATTGCTGACAACCAACTCGACACATATAACAAATTAGATCGAAAGAATCAACGTAGATTTTGGAGAGGTATTATTAAAGAGATAATTATTGATAATGAACACAACATTGATGTCGTGTTTTAAGTTTACCCAATGCTATACTACCTAAGCTATACGTGAAGGTCTGCCAGCCATAGTAACAATTATGCTTTCTCTTGGTGTGCAGAGGATGGCTAAGAAGAATGCAATTATCAGAAAATTACCTGCTGTAGAAACACTTGGTAGCGCAACCTTTATCTGCTCTGATAAAACTGGAACTCTGACTCAAAATGTTATGACAGTAACTGATATAGCTTCGATAAAAGGTATGGAACCAGAAAATAAAGAGTTTGGGAACCAGCTACTAGAATATGCTGCTTTATGTAACGATTGCTATCCTTCCAGTAATTCCTCCGAAATCATTGGGGAACCTACGGAAAAGGCGTTATTAGTTGCAGCAGTAAGAAATGGATATGATAAGAAAACTCTTGACAAAAAGCTTCCAAGAATCAGAGAAATTCCTTTTGATTCTGCAAGAAAATTAATGACAACAGTACACCAAGTTGCAGATGGGCGTTTTCTCATTATTACAAAAGGTGCATATGATGTCTTACTCCTACATTGTAACAAGGTATATAATAATGGTGAAATAGAAAATTTTTCTCAGTCACATAAAGCAAAATTTGATCGAAGCAATCTCTTAATGGCAGAAAAAGCTCTTCGTGTTATCGCTGTCGCTTATAAGTATGTTGACCGTAATCCAAACCAGATGACGGATTCTTCCCTAGAACAAGATCTAACATTACTTGGGCTACTTGGTATGATTGATCCTCCAAGAGAAGAAGTAAAAGGTGCCGTTTCCATGTGTAAATCCGCTGGAATCACCCCTGTAATGATTACGGGAGATCATATCCTAACAGCTTGTGCAATTGCAAAAGCACTTGGTATAATTACGGAAGCAGAAGCCGAAAGTGTAAAGCCCCAACAAAGTAAGCTCTATGGAAATAAAAATCGTGGTGAAAATTTCAAGGCTTGTGCTATCACTGGGGAACAATTAAGTCATATGTCTGATAAAGAATTAGAAGAAAATATCTATCAATATAAAGTATTTGCACGTGTTTCCCCCGCTCACAAAGTACGTATTGTAAAGGCATTGCAAAAGCGTGGTGAAGTTGTAGCAATGACGGGTGATGGTGTAAATGACGCACCTGCATTAAAGGCTGCTGATATCGGATGTGCTATGGGTAAAGGTGGGACAGATGTTGCCAAAAATGCTGCTGATATGATTTTAGCAGATGATAACTTTGCAACCATAGTTGCCGCGGTAAAAGAGGGACGAGGAATTTATGATAACATTCGTAAATCCATACACTTCTTACTTTCCAGCAATATAGGAGAAATAATCACCATATTTATTGCAATTTTATTTGGCCTTCCAGCACCACTACTGGCGGTTCAGTTACTTTGGGTAAACCTTGTTACTGACTCGCTACCTGCGATCGCACTTGGTGTTGAACCAGCGCCGGATGACATCATGAAAAAACCTCCGATTTCTCCAAAGAAAGGAATGTTTTGCGATGGTCTTGTCTTTAAGATAATATTTGAAGGTGCAATGATTGGTTCACTTGCTCTTGTTGCTTATACTTTAGGTGGAAGAACGATGGCATTTACCGTATTAAGCCTTTCACAGCTCTTTCATGCTTTTAACATGCGAAGTGAGCACTCAATCTTTAAAATTGGAGTCTTTCGCAATAAGCAGATGGTGCTATCCTTCCTTGTATGTTCCTTTTTGCAAATCGCAGTTGTTTCCTACGAACCTCTTACGAAAATTTTTAGAGTTACACCAATGTTGCCATTCCAATGGGTTATTGTTTCCATTCTTTCCGTCATACCAATTATTATTGTAGAATTACAAAAAGCTGTATCAAGTAGAGCATGATTTTATCTTGAGGGTGAAGCCCCCCATGGTCCCTCGTAGCGTTTTTAAATAAGCTATCGTTTATCATCTCCAATAAGAAAAAGCAAACTTATCAAACTTTTCCTTGTCATAATTTAAAAATAGCGTGAACCAAGCAATTTTCTAAGTAAAGTGTTCCTATCCTCTTACTTAAAACTTGCTGGTTCACGCATTATAAATATATTTTAGCTTTTTTTATAAATTTCTATCTTTATCAATATATTTAAGTCTTCTTGTCACTTAATTCCAGCTTTATATTTAAGCTTTCTTTTCACCTAATTCTAGCAAACCCTTAAATATCTGATAAACTTCAGGCTTTTCTTTTGCTAAACGAAACATTTTATACTCCGAATTTAAGAAACAATGTTTTGTTTCTCCTACGGTACATAATCGACCTGTTGCTACATCGGTTATTTGGTAAGTTACTGTTAGCTTAACACCATTAAACTCTGTAACTCTTGGAAGAATCGTAACAATATCATTAAATCTTACCATTGATTTATATTCACAATTTACACCAATTACCGGTATTATCACTCCACACTCTTCCATCATTTGATAAGTAAAACCGACTTGTTCTAGCATATCGGTTCTTGCTTCCTCAAACCAACGAATATAATTTGAGTGATGAACAATTCCCATCTGATCTGTTTCATAGTACTGTACTTTATGTTGATAAGCTTTTATATCTTCTTTCAATCTTTTACCTCCTGACCTTATGGTACCTTCTTTGGTAATTTCTTTTATCGCTGTTCACCTCGGTAGATTGCTCGCTCTCCACCGATAAATTTTGGTCTAGTTCTGGCACACACTAGGTTTGCCTCACCTATCTTAGTAACACTAAGTCGAACCGGTACTGCAACCCGCTTTAAATGCATTCCAATTAAAGTATCTCCTATATCTAATCCAGCGTTCGCCTTTATCTCTTCCACTGCTACAGGTGAGTTCATATGCTCATAAACAGTCGTAGCAAAAGAGCCCCCAGCATGTGGTTGTGGTACAACACTCACAACTTCATATCCATAATAAGTTGCTACTTCCTCTTCAAGAATTAAGGCTCGATTTAGGTGCTCGCAACACTGTGCTGCCAGATAGATTCCATGCTTTGAAAGAATAGGAGCTATTGCACTGTATACAGCTTCTGCTGTAGCCATCGCACCACTTGTCCCTATCTTCTTTCCTACTATCTCACTCGAGGAACATCCAACAACCAACAAGTCTTTTTCCTTTAAGCCTGCAATTTCAATCAATTCTATCATTGCTTGTTCGGCATTTTTCTTTATTTCTTCTATCACTAAAATCCACCTTTCTACGTTATTTTTAATTATTATAACCCAATAGTCCACTAATGAAAAGGAAAAAGAGTAGTATATAGTGGTACCATTTACACAGGAGAATAAACTTGACAATGGAAATCGTATGGATTACGATTATCTTAGAAAAATTATCAGATACTTTGCTGTAACTGCAGCAATCACATTTCACAAATCGATACGAGGTCTTTATGGAGAAATCAAAATTAACCACCTATGAACCATTGCTACCATATGACATTACCTATGGTGAAAATCGTAATTTATACGATAACATGACTTATGTCTGTGATCCGGTCTTATGCAACAAAACTATGGTACAAATGGTCAGTGGAAACATCATTAAATTTTATGAATACTTACCAGTGCAACCATTAAAAATAGGAGGAGTTTAACTCCTCCTTTTTTATGAAACTTCTTTCTAAAAAAGATGTGACATAACATGATAATTCAAAACAAGAAAAAGCACGCTATACGAACTTTTCCTTGTTTTGAATATCACTAAGATTCTCTATTTAACTTAGTTATTTTAAAACTTTGAATGCTTTTTTACCAGGATAAATAGCTGCCTGACCCAATTCTTGTTCAATTCTAAGCAATTGATTATATTTAGCAACACGATCACTTCTAGATGGTGCACCGGTCTTAATCTGACCAGCATTTGTAGCTACCGCAATATCTGCAATTGTAGTATCTTCCGTCTCACCGGAACGATGAGAAACGATCGCTGTCCATCCTTGATTCTTTGTCATCTCAATCGCATTTAAGGTTTCAGTCAGAGAACCAATCTGATTGAACTTAATTAGTACAGAATTAGATATATCTTCTTTAATTCCCTTTGAAATACGGTTTGTGTTAGTAACAAATAAATCATCTCCAACAAGCTGTATACGTGATCCAAGACGCTCGGTTAACTTCTTCCAACCTTCCCAATCTTCTTCTGCTAAACCATCTTCTAAGGAAAGAATAGGATATTTATTACATAGATTCTCCCAATAATCAATCATCTCATCTACAGTCTTTAACTCTCCAGACTTCCAGAACAGATAGTTTCCTTCTTTTCCAATCTTCTTTGCTTCATCATACATTTCGGTAGCCGCAGCATCCATCGCAATATAGAAATCAGAACCTGGCTCAAACCCTGCTTTTTTGATTGCTTCTACGATATATTCAAGAGCTTGCTCATCCGAATTAAACTTCGGTGCAAATCCACCCTCATCACCTACAGCAGTTACATATCCATCTGCTTTTAATAATTTCTTTAAAGTATGAAATACGGTTGTACTGTGCTCTAACGCTTCTGAAAAGCTCTTAGCACCCACTGGCATAATCATAAATTCCTGGATGTTTAAACTAGAATCTGCATGCTTTCCACCATTAATGATATTCATCATAGGTACCGGAAGAGTTCTTGCATTTGTACCGCCAAGATATTGATATAATGGAAGGGAAACAGCAGTTGCTGCCGCTTTTGCTGTTGCAAGAGAAACTGCTAAGATTGCATTAGCACCAAGCTTTCCCTTATTCTCTGTACCATCTGCATCAATCATTGCGGCATCAATCTCAACTTGGTTTAATGGGTTTCTTCCACATACCGCTTCTGAGAGTTCTTTCTTTACGTGTTCAACTGCATTTAATACGCCATTACCAAGATAACGCCCTTTATCTCCATCTCTTAATTCTACTGCCTCAAATGCGCCTGTAGAGGCACCAGATGGTGCAGCAGCCATACCCACACTACCATCACTTAAAATAACTTCTGCCTCCACTGTTGGATTTCCTCTGGAGTCTAAGATTTCTCTACCTTTTACTTTTTCAATACTTAATAATTTTTTCATACTAATCACCATACCTTTCTATATCCTGCAAACTTTGGGATGCAGGGCACTATTATAACTTCATTTTGGCGCTTAGCGCCTTTTTATTGAATTGGAATAACACAAACTCTCTATCACATTTATAACCATAACTATGCGTCTCTATACTAGTATTATTATAAATAGTATATCATTTACATTTGAAACATCAATACCTATTACCAAATGAGTCAAAATATTCCTATCATTTCTATAGGAATACTAAGTATACGTATAGAAAATTTACCTTATCACAAACAAAAAGGGGTGTTGCAAAAATCATACAAGGTAATGAGTTTTGCAACACCCCTTAGGGTATCATTCGTATAAATACGACTGTATCATTCGTATAAAAACGACAGTATCATTCATATATTAAAACGACTGTATCATTCGTTTATTAAACGACTAACATTTATCTTTGATAAAAGCAGTGACTGCCTAAAATGTAATATTTTTTATAGCTTGAAGTTTTTGCTCTATTTTTCATCATGAAATATTTATAATCACCAATATTGTTATTACCAGCAAGTGCTTCTATCGCAGCTTTTTTACAACTTTCCGTAACTTGCGATTTATACTTTTCTACACGACCGGAATTTGCTCCGGAAAATTGACCTGGTGCATATATAACATCATGAATTGTTTTTCCCCAATAGCCGTCTATCATTCGGTTAACTACAACATTCGCTACCGCCAACTGACCTTCATAAGATTCTCCATTTGCTTCCATCGCTACTACAGTAGCAAGAAGCAGAATCTCTTCGTCGGATACTTTTATTGCGGAACGATTAGTTTTAGAAGGTTTATGCTTTTTTGCTTCTTCTAGTTCTTTTGCTATCTGTGCTGTTTTTTTCGCTTCTTCAATCTCTTCCTTTGTAGTCGCTGTTTTTAAATTAAACACAGACTTGGATAAATCTTTACTAACATAACTTACTTGGCTATCTTTATATTGGATCGCATACCATCCGTCAGTGTCTTCATCAGAGACATGAACAAAACTATCCTCATTCTTTGCTTCCGTTAATACCTCGCCTGTTAAATCAGGAGATTTTCTAATATTAACTGAACCAGCTGTAATAACTATTTGGTCAGCCTTTAGTTCCGATACAAGATTTTTTGCTTCTTCATCAAAATATAAGTATTGATTACTTGCATATCCGGTAACCTTGCCTGAGGTTATCTTCGTCCATTCTTCTCCGCGCTCTACGATGGTTGCGTAAGAATTCTTATTTAATTGACCAACAATTGTTGCATCTGAGTCAGCTTCACTACGTATGTTTAAAAACTCACTTACTTTCGGTAGTACTTTCTCATACTCCGGTAAAGCTTTTATCATACTGAAAGTATCAATTTCTTCAGAGTTACTATTTGAATCTGCAACGTTTTCTTCCATGCTAAATGCAATTGCTCTCGCTTTTACATTCTCTTGTACTGCCTTTTGCTCTAAATCTTCTTGCTTCTTTTTTTCTTCTAAATTCTCTTTAATAACTTTTTGTTCTAAATTCTCTTTCATTGCTTGTTTTTCCAAATCCTCTTCCAATGAAACATTGGAATCCAATGCAGTATTGGAATTAACATTTGATTTATTTGTTTCTTTTGTATCATTTGTATGATTGGAAGTTATTAAGTTATCTGAACTGTTATCCTCTATTGCTAAGGAGAACAATTCAATTTTATCCATTTTCGCAAATTCATCCTCTTTTGATTTCGCAAAATCTAATTGATTTGCTTCATCATCCGAAGTATTTGTTTCAGCAATCTGTGAATCATCTTCATAAGTACCACTTATGCTATAGCAGGTAGTGTCTGTTATCACTATCATAGCAAAGAAACATACTATCATGACAAGGATTACTGAAACTCTTGTTTTTGCTTTCATATTCGTCTAATTCCTTTCGATGTTTTCTATTATGGACGAATTGTTACATTTGTAACACCATAATGAATGAACTATCTCATAATTATTACAAAAATATTACAATGGAATTATACCAACGAAATGAAGTTTTGTCAACCTTTGGTACAGGCTTCAGTTTTTTGAAGCTTTCTCTTAATCTTACAACCATAAAAATCTTAGTCTAAAGCCAAGTTAAAATAGCCATTTGCATACGCTTCTGTATTTAAACGAACCATTGCATATGGCTGAAGTTCACCTTCAAATGCATAATAAGATGGAACTGTTACAATCGCCTCCAGACATTCTTCCTCTTTCATCAGATAAGCAATTGCATCTGCAATCAAATCTTCTGGTAACGTTGTTTCTTTTATAACTAATTGATTATTTTTTTTATAATACATAACGGCATAGGAGTGATTATCAACCGATAGTTTAAGTACCTTTCCTCCCGCAAACCTAGCTTCATTCACAGCATAGGTGATTGCTTCAAGGTTCCATTTAACATATCCTGGTCGATCAAAGTGAAAATCACGAAGTTGTTTGTATTCTTCTGGAAGAATATCCTTTTTCTCATAGTTATTTTCATAAGCAAGAGATACCCCGTGAACTCTGACGTTCTCTGCTTTGATAGATGCTACAGAAAGCATTTGTTCCGCTGCAGCTTTAAAATATAATTGTTTTTTAAAGTAAATGGTTTGATAACCACGTCTTTCGTAATAAGAGAATAGTTCTTTATTTGCTGGTACTAGAATCGTTCCTGCACTATAATTTTCTTCGCTTGTCCGACTCGCTTCTTCCAATAGTTCTGAAGCTATACCTTGCTCTCTGGCTTTTGGCAAGGTAGCTACAGCATAAACATAGTGAATAGGCAAGGTTTCATCATCGGTATATCGATACGATGCTGGAAGTAGGGTAAGCATTCCTAAGATTTCTTCCCCTTTCTTGTACACATAAGTATTCTCTTCTTTAAATCGATTATCATAATAGAAATCCACATAGGATATTTCATCTTGAAAGCAAATCTGCCACATCTTTTTTAATTGCGGCACCATTTCCTTCGTTGCTAATGTAATCAAGTTACCTCTCCTTCACTTTCCTTCATCCTCAAACTTATATCATTAGTTTGTCTTTAAAACTGCTTTGTACTTTTCAAAAAGTATGTCTGGATAATAGGATAATTTTGCTTTTCTTAGCCCTTCATCCCCCATGTCATCTTCACGGTTAACGTACTCAAAATCTTGACATTCGTGCAATACAAATTGCTGATTTATCATAGGATATGCACCTTGGATATGAGAATATGCTTTTTCTATATGAACAATAAAAGTATTGCTGTTCAAAGCTTCACCCATAGTAAATGCAACTACTTCTCCATCTAAACGAAGCAATCCTCCAACAAGCTTAAGCTCATTAAAATGATGAAAAGCTGTCTTTACTGCACAGGATTCATGTACCAGATTAATATCCTCTCTGCAATGGTAAAGTTCGCACCACTTCTTACTCATATTTTTACAATCTTCAATATTCTCCATTGTCATAGGTTCATAAACCCAGCTTGGATTATCTTTAAAACGAGCTATATGATTTCGCTTACCATGTAACTTCTTACCTGCTAGTGTTGACAATCTCTCTGTCAAATAAACATAGTCTGCATCATCACGTACTGAGATATAATCAAATTCTTCTGGAAACAACTCCTTTAGTTCCGGTAATTTACCTTCTGGAATACCTCTCATCTCAAATTTAAGACCACGTTCTTTCGCGTCGTCCATTAAAAGTTCTACAACTTCTTTTAAATTTCCTTCACCTGTAGGGTATCCATAGGAACGCATTATTCCAAATCCCCCTAAGGTACAATAAAAGCCATTCACATTGGCACATAATAAATTATACTGCTTTTCCCATAGGATATTATTAGAGAAGGAATATTCGGCTCCCATTAAGTCTGATTTTTTAAGACACTCCTCTATCCATTCCCTATCGGTTAATTCTATTGCTCTAAATGGTATCATATCTAATCCTTTCTTTCGTTTCATTTTACTTTTTATCTGTACGTCTTGTATAAAATTCTAAAATAAAAAATTTTTAAAGCAGCAATAAATTGATTTTACTACTTAAACTTATGCAAAACGTTTACCTTTTGTAATCTAGATATTATTCTCGTTGATTTGTTTTTATACTTATTATTATTGTATTCAAATTATAAAAAAAATGTCGTAACATCTTCTAACAAATTCATGAAGAAAGCCGCATTTTTCTTCCAAAAACATGATAGTTGCTATCTGGAAGAAAAAGCGGCAAATCGGAAAAAAGTTTTACTTGCTTTGTTTGTTCACACGAACGTCAAAGCCTCTCTTCGTTAAAGCTCTAATAATATTATCAAAATCATCACATTCTACTCTTACAAACAATTCCTGTAAACCTAATGTTTCAGTATTAATTACTACAATGTTCTTAATATTACCATCATGTTTTGCTATAGTCTCTGCAATTTTTGCCAGGGTTCCTTTATAATCATAGGTGTAAATTGTAAATGTATCAAAATTTTCGCCAAAAAGTTTCTGATATTCTTTAAATATTGCTTGTTGTGTTATAATTCCTAATAATTCCTCTTGTTTACCTACTACAGGAATAAAACGGAATTTGCTTGCGATGAAAATGGCTGCCGCTTCTTCTATTGAGGTATGTTCTGAGACTGTTATCATTTTGGTTCTCATCATCTCACGAACCTTACGCTCTAAGAATTCTTCTTTTGTTCCATTGAACTCACGGAAATAGTTTTCATAAACATGTTGTTTCGATAAAGCCCCAATGAATTTATTGTGGTCCACAACAGGCATAGATAATAGCTGATGTGCTTCAATTGTTTCTAAGGCCTCTCCAATGGTATTGTCTACACTGATGCACTTTAACTCTTTAAGTGGTATCATAATTGCTTTTACTTTCATATCGATTCCTCCCTTGATATGTTATGGGACCCAAAGAAGCAACATATGTTTGCTTTCCTTGTCTTGAATTATAATGATTTTATACCAAAATTGCAAGATGAACTTGCATTTAGCTTAAAAACGAGCTACTATAAAACACAAAAAAGATTAAGAAGTGAGGGAACCAAAATGAAATTATGGGGCGGTAGATTCACAAAAGAAACTAACCAACTTGTGCATAATTTTAATGCTTCGATCTCCTTTGATCAGAAGTTTTATGTACAGGATATCCGTGGAAGTATTGCACATGTAACCATGCTTGCAAAACAGGGAATCTTAAATGACGAAGAAAAAAATAAAATTATTGATGGTCTTAATGGAATTCGTGATGACATCGAATCTGGTAGCCTTGTAATTGATAGTACTTATGAAGATATTCATAGTTTTGTGGAAGCCCATTTAATCTCCCGTATCGAAGAAATAGGGAAAAAGCTTCATACTGGTAGAAGTCGTAATGATCAAGTTGCTCTTGATATGAAATTATATACAAGAGATGAAATTACAGTTCTAGACGAATTATTAAGAGATCTTCTTTTCGAATTATATTCTTTAATGAAAGAACATACTGAGACATATATGCCTGGTTTTACCCATTTGCAGAAGGCACAACCTATTACACTCTCTCATCATATGAGCGCTTATTTTGAGATGTTTCGAAGAGACCGTGATCGCTTAAGTGATATATTTAAGCGAATGAATACTTGCCCATTAGGTGCAGGAGCACTTGCAGGAACTACTTATCCATTAGATCGTGCTTACACTGCTTCCTTACTTTCCTTTACGGAGCCAACTAGAAATAGCATGGATTCTGTATCCGATCGTGATTATCTCATCGAACTACTCAGTGCTCTTTCTACCATAATGATGCATCTAAGTCGTTTCAGTGAGGAAATCATCATCTGGAATACGAATGAATATCGTTTTGTAGAGATTGATGATGCGTACTCCACAGGGAGTAGTATAATGCCTCAAAAAAAGAACCCAGACATTGCTGAATTAGTTCGTGGAAAAACAGGACGAGTTTATGGCGCCTTGATGTCTTTATTAACTACAATGAAAGGCTTGCCTCTTGCTTATAACAAAGATATGCAAGAAGACAAAGAATTAACCTTTGATGCGATTGACACTGTTAAGGGTTGTCTCTCCTTATTTACAGGAATGATTCGTACAATGAAATTTAACCGTGATACGATGAAAGCAAGTGCTGTACTTGGTTTTACCAACGCTACCGACGCTGCAGATTATCTTGTAAATCATGGCGTAGCATTTCGTGACGCTCATGGAATCATCGGTCACTTAGTACTAACCTGTATCGAGAAAAATTGTTCAATTGAAGACCTTAGCCTTACTGAGTTACAAGCTATCTCTCCAGTCTTTAAAGAAGATATTTATGATGCAATTTCATTAAAAACTTGTGTTGAAAAGAGAAATACCATCGGTGGACCTGGCGTTGATGCTATGAACGAAGTAATTAAGGAATGTGCTAAATATTTAGAAAATAATCCTTCTATCTCTTAGGTAAAGTCAATCTTTCTTTAACCTTAGTAGACGGGGAGAAATGAAAATCTTATTGTATTTTCATTGCTCCCCGCTTTGTAATATTTCTAATTGTGCTTCTTTTTCTATTTCTGTTCAGTTTATATTCCTACTTCTTTTTCTATTTCTGTTTCTATTTCTCTATTTCTATTCCTATTTCTATTTCTCTATTCCTATTTCTATTTCTCTATTTCTGTTTCTGTTTCTATTTCTATTTCTATTTCTACTTTATATCTATTTTATTTGTATATTCTTAAGTCTATATTCTATTAAAGGTTACCCATCGATTCTGACTCCAAAATATATCATAGGACTCATATACTGTATTTCTATGATACCAGAAAAAATATCTTCAAAAACCAAAACGAATAGTTTTTTAACTATAAGCGTGCAATGAGTTTTGCACCATTCTTATTAAGGTAAACTTGTAAGATTCCTGATATAAGTAATACAACTACCACAGTTCCATATCCTAACGCCATTACATTAATACCGTTTACCATAAATAATAACGCTATCGGTATTCCAACAGTAAGAAAACCGCCTAATGATCCCATCATAGAGGCTGCGCTTTGCTTTACAACAACAGTTTCATTTTTCCATTCTAGCATTGGTAACTTTAGATTAATCACAAGGCCGAGAACCGCTGTTAGATAACAATATGAAATTGGTAATGCAAGGGTCAAAAGAAAGTCTAGAACTCCCATCTTTAAGCCAATTCCAGCAAGTAATGAAGTTAAAATACTAGCTGGTATAGTCATCGATAAACTTAAACTAATCTTTGCTGCAAGAATTGTTTTTGCTGGTACTGGTGCTGACTTTAATATCCAGATATTCTTTCCTTCTAAAGAGATTGAGGAAGCAGTAATAGCCACCAAACTTACCATAAAACTCATCAAATAAGGTACCATTTCCTTTAACATACCCGCTGCTTCTGGAATATTAAGAATCTGTTCAATCTGATCGGATTTAAGAAAGACTAATGCAATTACACCAACTAACATTAGAACTAATCCAATGGATGTGTTTAACAAATAGATTGTACAAGAAAAATAACGTTTCGCTTCTTTTAGGTACAACGCTTTTAACTGTCCACTTGTCTTTAATTCTTTCACTTTATATTTTGAAGTTGTTCTTCTCGCACTTATTACAGTATTCATCCATTTAAAGTATCGACCAACGATAATGGAGAACACGATCAAAGCTAGTATAGAAACAACAAGAAATGCTGTATAGGAAAGAATATCGGACTGAATAATTCCTTTTAGATACCATCCAGCTAACGGATATACTACTACCATCTTATCTCGAATTAATGTACCAAACTCCGCAATCTGGTTTTCACTCTGCATCTGAAAGCTTAGCAGTATAACTAATAATGTTGCTGCAAACATCAGGATTGTATGAATTGCATTACTATGCTTAAATCCCGCAGATATTACCGCTAAGATAACCCCGAGTATCGATGCTATGATAATCGGTATGATTGGGATAAATAGTAAGGATACCATAGATAATACATAAAATACTGGGGATGCTTTTGCCATAACCCCATAAATTATATAATTAGGTACTAATATTGCTAATACAAACACCATATTGATTAGGTAGAGTAACATTAATCGGCTTGCTACTACAACCCACGATTTCATCGGTAATGACATAACAATATCATAATCTTTAAATCCAAACAAAACTCCCTTTACCTTATAAATTGAAGTAACTAAAATCATAAGGCAAGTCACTGCCATAAATAATCCAGGTAAGACATCTAGTAAATCCATTGACTTAAGAGCTATTGCCATTATAAAACTATACGTTCCAGATAAAAAAGCAAACAATAAAAAGCCAAGCACCAAAATCGTTGTGACACTGATATTTTTCTTTAGATTTTTGCTTCGCTTCATATTTAAAAAATCAAATGCAGAACCAAGCTGCATTCTTGTAAGCGTCCACACTTGTCTCATAACTTCCTCCAATCTTGCACAAACGGCTTATTCATCGATAAGCTCCATAAATACTTCCTCGAGACTTTGATTTCCCTTAACCTCGTTTGTAGTACCAGAAGCTATCAATTTACCACCTTTGATAATTGCAATTTTATTACACAATTTCTCTGCAACTTCAAGTACATGAGTGGAGAAGAATATGGCACTTCCGTTTTGGCACATTTGAGTCATAATCTGCTTTAATTGATGAGCTGCTTTTGGATCTAGGCCAACAAAAGGCTCATCCAATACCATCAATTTTGGCTCATGGATTAATGCTGAGATAATCGCAAGTTTTTGTTTCATACCATGGGAATAGGAAGCGATAGAATCCCCAAGATTCCCAGTAATCTCAAACAAATCCCCATACATCTTAATACGTTCCTCTCTCTCTTTCTTTCCAACTTCGAATAAATCTCCTATAAAATTTAGATATGCAATACCTGTAAGATGCTCATACAAATCTGGATTATCTGGTATGTATGCCATCTTCTTTTTGCATCCTACTGGGTCCTTCTTTATTGATACACCGTCAATTAATATATCCCCTTCTTCAAAATCAAGAACTCCAACCACAGCACGTAAGGTTGTTGTTTTACCAGCGCCATTGTGCCCAATAAAACCATAGATATCACCTGCCTCAACCGTAAGGCTTAGATTATCTACTGCTTTCTTATTTCCTTTATAAATCTTTGAATAATTTTTTATTGTTAACATATGCACGCACTCCTCTCTTTATACGAATATTCTACATTTTTCATCATTTAGACGTTTATCTAAATATTGATTATACTATATTATACCTACATTTTGTTGTCAAGTGGTATTATTCATGAAACAGTAAGTATAGTGTTCTTAATATAGTATATTTTTAACATCTTTACGTAGTATGCTTTTTTACCTCTTTATATAGTGTGTCTTTTTCTTTTTATCATAACTTACTAGAGGTGATTATAAAGTTTGTAATAATTTGAACGAAGAGGAGATATCCTTTCTTCTCCTAGATAAAATGCATCTCTACGAAAATCTGGTTATCTCCTCTATTTCATGAAAACTATTGTAATTTATATACAGACAGCCTAAATTAAATTCTGAACCTCTAATTTAACAATGCTTCTTACTTATATCTGACCTTTATCTACTCACCAAGTAAAACTGTTTCAGGTGCATGGAACTGTATTTTAATTGGATTCTTACCAGTTAACTGAATACTTCTAGTATCTGGTTGTGAATCACTTAGATATAGCTCATACTCCCCTTGATTTAAGATAAATTCACCTTCCTCATTATATAAACCAAAGGCTCTGTCATCTAACTCAATCATGATATCTTTTTCTTCTCCTGGGAGTAAGCTCACTTTTTTAAGGCCTTTTAGCTGACAGTTTGGAGCATCTTCTCCTACATATTTAACATATGCTTGTGTTGTCACCGAACCTTCATAATCACCGGTATTCTTTACTCTTACCATACACTCTACGTTGGAACCTTTTCCTAAAGTATCTGTATTTACATAAAGTAATGTGTGCTCAAAGGTAGTATAACTTAAGCCATATCCAAATGGATAAAGAGCCTCATTCTTCATATAACGATACGTACGGTTCTTCATAGCATAATCTGTAAACTCAGGTAATTCCTCAGTCGTACGATAGAATGTTACAGGAAGCTTTCCTTCTGGGTTTCCATCTCCAAAAATCAATTCTGCAATCGCTCTACCACCTTGTGCTCCAGGATACCAGCCTTGTAATATAGCAGGAATATGCTCATCTGCCCATGGCACTGCCAAAGCACTACCGGAGAGAAGGATTAAAATAACAGGTTTTCCACATTCATAAATAGTTTTTAATACATCTTCTTGAATTCCAGGAAGCGCTAATGTCTTCTTATCTCCACTAGCAAATTGATTTCCCTGGTCGCCTTCTTCTCCTTCTAATCCTGGATCAAGACCCAGGCATGCTATTACGACATCACTATGTTCACAAACTGCACGTACCTCAGCAATACGGTCATTTTCCTGACTTAAATTAGAGAGTTTATTTTTAAATAAATGACAACCTTCCGAAAAGTATACTCTAACATCTTCTGGGACAACTTGCTTGATTCCCTCTAATACAGTAATGTATTCTGACGCTGTTCCTTCGTAATTCCCCACCAACGCATTACGATTATTCGCATTAGGCCCAATAACTCCGACAGAGGTAATTTTCTTTGGATTAAGAGGCAATATATTATCCTCATTTTTTAATAACACAACACACTTTTTGGAGGCTTTGATATTAAGCTCTTTGCTTGACTTCGTATCTACTTGGTCATATGTAATTGTGTTAAACGGAATCGATTCTTCTTTATCAAATAATCCGAGTTTCATTCTTGTTGTAAAGAGACGTATAAGAGCAGTATCAATTGTCTCTTCTTCCACTAAACCATCCCGTACTGCTTGTAGTAAATTAACATAAAGATTTCCACAGTTTAAGTCGCAACCACGATTCATTGCCAAGGCAACTGACTCTACTGCATTTGAAGTAACCATATGGTGCTCATGGAAATCTTTGATTGCCCAACAATCTGAGGTCACATGACCAACAAATTCCCATTCTCCACGTAAAATATCTTCTAAAAGTGTCTTACTACCACAGCATGGTTCTCCATTTGTACGATTGTAAGCTCCCATTACTGCTTCCACCTTATGCTCTTTTACAAGTTTCTTAAAAGCTGGTAGATAAGTTTCACGCAAATCCTGCTCCGAAACTTCGGCATTGAAACTATGGCGAATATCTTCTGGTCCAGAGTGAACTGCGAAATGCTTTGCACAAGCTGCTGCTTTTAAGTAGGTTTCATCATGCCCTTGGATACCGTCAACAAAACGTCCTCCTAAGGTACCACTTAAGAATGGGTCTTCTCCGAAGGTCTCATGTCCACGACCCCAACGTGGATCACGGAAGATATTCACATTCGGTGACCAGAAGGTCAAACCTTTGTAGATATCGTGATCTCCATATTTTTGTTGTGCATTAAACTTACCTCTTCCTTCGGTAGAAATAGTATCTGCAATCTCTTCGATTAAATCTTCATCAAATGTTGCCGCTAAACCAATCGCCTGCGGAAAAACGGTGGCTACGCCAGCTCTTGCTACTCCATGCAATGCTTCGTTCCAATAATTGTACGCTTTAATGTCCAATCTTGGTATGGAAGGTGCGGAATGTAAGGTTTGAAAAACTTTTTCTTCTAGTGTCATTTTCTTTACAAGTTCTGTTGCTCGTTGTTGAAATTCTTGTTGTGTCTTCTCTGCTGTCATAATAGGTCCCTCCCTAAAAATTCATAATTTCATAAAATGCTTCTTTTGGTTTCATCATCTCATCAAACAGTAATGGCCAGTTTCTACGGTTATTTACTGGAAAATGGTTTAGCCAGCTGACATCATCTGATACTCCCCATAGGGTCACGGATGTAATATCATTTTTATATTCTCTAAATATCTGAAAGCACTCTTTGTAAACTCTGGCCTGTGCTTTATACTGTTCTATCGTTGGTTTCAAGATTTCTGACCTGTCTTCATGGCGAAACATTGATACATCCATTTCCGTGATCTCAATCGATACTCCAAGCGATAAATATTTTTCAATTGCTTCCTTTAATTCATCCATGGAAGAATGATAGATATTGATATGGCATTGCATCCCAATACCGTCTACTGGAATCCCTTTCTCTTTAAGTTCTTTGATTAGTTTAAAGATTTTATCCCGCTTGATTGGATTGGTTTCATTATAATCGTTATAAAACAGTTTAGCCTCTGGCATCTCTTGCTTCGCAAGGAGAAATGCCCTTTCTATATAATCATTCCCTAATCCCTGAAGCCAACTGGATTCTCTTAAAAATCCATCTAATTTATCCTCTATCGCTTCGTTTACTACATCTACACTATAACAATCCTTTCCATACCGCTTACCTAGCATATGGATATGATTTGATAGCCTTTCCTCTAACCCCTCCTTCGTAGTATCTAAAAATACCCATTCAGGCGTTTGGTTGTGCCAAACTAAGGTATGCATTCTCATTTTCAGTTCATTATCTTTTGCAAACTGCACAATCGTATCTGCTTTTTCGAACTGATATTCCTTCTCTCTGGGACAAAGATTAGAAAACTTCATCTCATTTTCACATGTTATAGAGTTAAAATGATCCTTTATTAACTCTCCATGTGTCCTTATCGTTGAAGCGTTCACTGCTGCCCCAATAAGGAAATAATCTTTATATTTTTCCTTTAAGGTTTCCATCCTGACTCCTTTATTTTGCATCTTTCATTATTTTCATTTTTCATATTCATTTATATTATCTTTTTACATAATATCCCTTTTTACAGACTTAGTAAAGCGGTATACTCTCATCAAGACAAGCTCCATAAAATGCTGCTTTGGGCAAAAGATTATCGTCAAAGAATAGCGGGTTTTTCTTATCTCCATTCAGCCAAGAATATTCATCACTAAGCCCCCACACAGTAACACTAGTAATATTGGTTGCTTTGTTTCTTTCAAACTTTGATATAAAGAAAACAGTCCTCTTCATTTGTATCTGCTACAGTCTTCTGGGATTTGTATTTTCAAATATCTTCCGATCATAATTACAACCTACCATACTCACGGAGAGTAGGACTACTAATAACAAACCATATATACTTTTACTCATAAATCCTCCTTAAGTACAGCACTAACACCTAATCCATACAAATACACCAGTCTCTATTCCGCTACCGTGTAAATACAACCGTAACGCCTTAAACCTTATTTATATTTTATTTCTTTGTTTTGCCATGATACTGTCGTCCCTTTTATGCAAAAAGTGTATATTTTTCCTTATAGTAATAAGTTTCTAATATCTAATAATAGCTTACGATGAAACAGGTATTTTATCTCCTCATATATTGTTGTTAATATATCATTTTATGCTAATCCACTTTGAGTCTTAGTAAGAAATAAGACATTTACTTTACTGCTAAAATAAGGTATTATCTGTCTTGTATAATAGTATATTTCTACCATGTATCACTTAAATATCATTTAATTTTTGAACATATTGTCACCTTATATCAATAGCACAATTTGATATAACCATTCTTATTTCGAAGGGGTAAGTGAAAATGAAGCAGATAAAAGTTTCGAATCCTATTCTTTCTGGATTCTATCCAGACCCATCCATAGTCCGCGTCGGACAGGATTACTATATGGTAAATTCCACATTTTCTTACTTCCCAGGGGTACCTTTATCTCATAGTACTGACTTAATTCACTGGGAACAGATAACAAATATTCTATCTACTAAAAAACAGTTGAATCTTGCAAATTCTCCTCATAGTGGTGGTATCTATGCTCCAACCATCCGCTATCATAAAGGTACTTTCTATATGATTACTACCAATGTTTCTCATGGAGGAAATTTTATTGTAACTGCAACCAATCCTCTCGGACCTTGGTCAGAACCTTACTTTTTAAATGGTGCAGAGGGAATTGATCCTTCCCTTTTCTTTGATGAAGACGGAACTTGCTATTATTGTGGAACGAAAGGCCGCAGAGAAGGATCTGCTTTCTTCGGTGATAATGAGATTTATGTACAAGAAGTTGACTTAACTACCATGCAGTTAACAGGCGAATCTTATGCCATATGGCACGGTGCCCTAAAAGGAGTTGAGTGGCCAGAAGGTCCGCATATTTATAAACGTGATGGTTGGTATTATCTCATGATTGCAGAGGGTGGTACAGGACTAAATCATGCTATTACTATGGCTAGAAGCAAGAATATAAAAGAAACGTTTGAAGGATGCAAAAGAAACCCTATCTTCACTCATCGTCATCTTGGAAAACAGTATTGGGCAATCAATACCGGGCATGCTGATATCGTAGAGACAGAACACGGAGACTGGTATATGGTATTGCTTGCAAGTAGGCCATGTGATGGTTACTGCTTACTTGGAAGAGAGACTTTCCTGGTTCCACTCATCTGGGAAGATGGATGGCCTATTGTAAATCCAGGTGTTGGACTTTTAGATAGAATAGTTACTATCCAAGTAAAGGATTCTTCTACTTTAGTGGAAGCCAATGAGGCACAAGTAGGTGAAAAAGAATTAGATTCTCTTTTAAAAGACTACCATCCAACTTGTAGAGATATTAAAGAAAATTTCCGTCAGAAGGATTTGCCTCCTTATTTCTTCTACTTAAGAAATCCTCAGGAAGATCACTATGAAACAGGCAGAGAAACTGGTCTTCGCTTATACGCCAGTGATGTATCACTCACAGCAGATGCTTCTCCAACAGCGCTCTTTCTTCGCCAGACTTCTATTAATTACACACTGGGTACCAAACTAGAATCCACTCTAACGAATGAAAATAGTGAAGCTGGTATCCTCCTAATGCAAAGTAATCATTTTCATTACCGTTTTTGTATCTATAAGAGTAACGTTCCTATGGTTGTATTAATATCTTGTATCGAGGGAAAAGAGCAGTTTTTAATTAAGAGAGAATTGTCGAAATTCCCTTCCTATCTGCAGGTGAGGGAAGAAGACCTAAACTTAAGCTTTTTCTACTCTTTCGATGGAACAGAATACCAAACTGTTGCTGCTTCGATTGATGCGAGTATCCTTAGCACAGAACGTGCTGGCGGCTTTGTTGGTACCTGCCTTGGTTTATATACCTATACACCTACCAAGGAATTTGGAGAGGATTTTGTAGATTTTGATTATCTGCATTATCAGGTAATGTAGCCAACAAAATGTATTACATTATTGGAACCAAAATAACTAATTACAATACATATTAGTCCCTCTAAATTCCCGCTTTCCCAACCTTGAAATTCTCCACATAACAGAAAAAGTTTCATAGGAATTTGAACAATTTCTTATACAAGAAAAAGCAAGTTGAACTAAGCTCCTGCTTGGTTCAACTTGCTTCTTTTGTTTGTCTTTATTTTAAGAACCCATTCACAATCTGTGCTTCTGCTTCTGCTTCCGTGAGACCTAACGTCATAAGCTTGGTAATCTCTTCTCCAGCAATCTTACCAATTGCGGCTTCATGAATCAGACTTGCCTCTAAATGATTCGCCGTAATCTCTGGAATTGCACTTACACTACCACGGTCCATTAAAATAGCGTCACACTCGGTATGTCCATAACATTTATTATTTCCATTAATTTTAGATAAAAAGATTTGGTGAGAATCCTCTTTTGCAACAGAACGGGAAATTACGTTTGCTCCACAATCTTCTCCATTTAAGTTTACTTCAAAATCAGTCTTTGCATATTGTTTTCCGTGAGTCATTATCTTTTCTTTAATTACTAAAGTTGCTTTATCTTCTAAGGTTGCCTGAGTAGTGCGAATGGTGGAATCCACGCCCTTGATTTGAACTGTATCCATCTCCATGTAACCGCCCTCATCAATATGAATAATTGTTTGTGGATTTAAGATTCTCTCGCCACTGCCATCTCCAGAACCATAGTGCTTCTCTACATATTTTACTTTTGCGTTTTTTCCAATAAAGAAGCTATGAATACCATCGTGTTCTGATTTATCAGAACCACCATTGTGAATACCACATCCTGCAACGATTGTAACATCGGAATCTTCTCCAATAAAGAAGTCATTATAAACTAATTCTGTCAGACCACTCTGGCTTAATACAACTGGAATATGAATACTTTCATTCTTAGTTCCTGGTTTTACAATGATGTCGATTCCTGGTTTATCCGTTTTTGTAACAATATCGATATGTTCTGTTGTATTTCTACCAGCACCTTGTCCATTTACTCTTAAATTATAAGCTCCCTGTGGAACCTCGTGGAGGTCAGCCACCTGTATGAGCAATTCTTTTTGTATTTCATCCATTGCTTATGCCTCCCCCTTATAAAATTTGCAGCTTGGTGTTTCGTTCAATAATTTCGGTAAGATTTTTTCCTTCTCATCTACCTCTACTACACTACCATTCGCAATTACGATGATATCATCAGCAATATTTAATATACGTTCCTGATGTGAAATAATGACGATAGAACCATGGATTTCCTCATGCATTTTCTCAAATACACGTATTAGGTTATTAAAACTCCATAGGTCAATCCCTGCTTCTGGTTCATCAAATACGGAGAGTTTCGTTTTTCTAGCAATAATCGTCGCAATCTCAATACGTTTTAGCTCACCACCGGAAAGGCTCGCATTAACTTCACGATTGATATAATCTTTCGCGCATAGTCCTACCTCGGAGAGGTATTCACAAGCTTTTGCCGTACTGATATTATTACCGGCAGCTAATGTTATAAGATCCTTTACTGTTATTCCCTTAAACCGAACTGGCTGTTGAAATGCAAATCCGATACCTGCCTTCGCTCGGTCTGTAATGCTCATCTCCGTAATGTCTTGTCCATCAAAGAGAATCTGCCCAGAGGTTGGCTTTTCAATTCCTACTATAATTTTTGCTAATGTTGATTTACCACCACCATTTGGCCCGGTAATTGCGATAAATTTATGATCGTCGATTGTCAAATTTATATTCTTTAATATGTCTTTGTTTGTCTCACCAGATACACCAAAGCACACATTTTTTAGCTCTAGCATGATTTATCCCCCAATCTGCGTACCCAATCCGTTGCTAAGTGAATCCAACCCTGACATTCTGGAGTGACACCACGTCCGTCTGAGTTTTTTGTTTCTTCATTGGCTAATGCTAAACCATGGCCTCCAACTGGGTACATATGAAATTCTACAGATATATTATTTTGTCGAAGCGCACTAAGAAGCAACAAGGAGTTTTCCACTGGCACAGCGGCGTCAGTATAGGTATGCCATAAAAATACGGGTGGCATATTTTCATTCACTTGCTTCTCCAAAGACATTTTGTCTACTAAAGCATCATACTGCTCTCCAAGAAGACGTAAAAAGGAATCTCTATGTGCAAACTCTCCAGAAGTAATTACCGGATAACATAACACACATCCGTTTGGCTTTAACATCTCATTGCTTGTCTTTAGCGTTTTTGAAAGAAAGTCCTCTGTCCAAAATACGCCTAAGCTTCCCGCCAAATGTCCACCTGCACTAAATCCTGATACTACGATACAATCTGGATCCACATTCCATTCTGCTGCATGCTCTCTTACCATCTTAACACTTGCTGCAAGTTCAAGCAAAGCAACCGGATATTCCACTGGTGCTACATGGTAGCGAAGAACAAAGGCATGAAATCCTGCCGCAAGATATTGAATCGCTATCGGTTCTGCTTCACGATCAGAAGTTCTGCTATATCCACCACCTGGACAAATAATGACTGCCGGTCGTTTTCTATTACTATCCACCTGAGGCGTGTTATCTAATACATATGTGTAGAGCTTTGCACTTTCTGTAAGCTCATACCCTTCCAATTTAATATCAATTACTTCGTGCTTCATCCTAAACTCCTATCCGCATGCTTTAGCGTGCTGCTTTAGCCTTTTTATAATGATGGTAACTTCGTGCTAACACAAATTACCATTATAATTGATTTTTCTAAGTTTTGTTTTCGCTCTGAATTTTCTCCAACAGTTTTTAGTATATCATAAATATGTTAATTTTTCCACAAAAACTAGCATGAATCGATCTTTGTTCCATGGAAGCATATCGTACATATTCTATTGAAGCTCCTCGCACATAATCTATTGAAGCTCCTCGCACATAATCCATTGAAGCTCCTCGCACATAATCCATTGAAGCTCCTCGCACATAATCCATTGAAGCTCCTCACACATATCCATTGAAGCTCCTCACACATATTCTTGACATAATGGGTACATTCGAATATAATCTAGTATGTATATTCTCATGTGGTCAACAAGAAAAAGTATACTTCGCGAACTTTTCCTTGTGATAATGAAAGAACGAACATAAGAATCTGTTCCTATCATTTGACTAATAATATATATTTATCACATAACATGGACAATGTCATGACATTGTTCCAACACTAATCCATAGCAATATGGAATATTTTTATTATAAGGAGATGATTCTTTGGACCCCGTCGCCACGCAGCTAGTCGTGTTGCTTATCTTGTTACTATTGTCCGCATTTTTCTCATCTGCAGAAACTTCCCTAACCACTGTTAATAAACTTCGTATTCGAAGCATGGTGGATCAAGGGGTTAAGGGTGCGAAAACTGTCAGTATATTAATTGAAAATCCTGCAAAGATGCTTAGTACCATCTTAATCGGTAATAACGTTGTAAACCTAACCGCTTCATCGTTAGCTACATCTCTTGCGCTATCCCATTGGGGTAGTAAAGCCGCAGGAATTGCAACTGGTATATTAACTTTGTTAATCCTAATCTTTGGTGAAATTACACCGAAGACACTCGCAACTATTCATGCAGAAAAAATAGCTTTCTTTGTTGCACCGATTATTTATTTCATCACACAGTTATTAACACCTGTTGTTTATATTGTGAATAAGATGTCTTATCTTATTTTGTTTATCTTACGTGTTGATCCAAATAAAAAATACGTTACGATGACAGAAAATGAACTACGTACCATCGTAGACGTCAGCCATGAAGAAGGTGTAATCGAAAGCGAAGAAAGAAAAATGATTACTAATGTAGTAGATTTCGGTGACTCACTCGCAAAGGATGTTATGGTTCCTAGAATTAATATGGCTTTTGCAAGTGTTGATATGTCCTATTCTCAATTGATTGAAGTATTCCGCGAAGAACAATACTCAAGAATGCCCGTGTATGACGAAAACCGTGATGATATTGTTGGTATCATCAACTTAAAAGATGTATTCTTTTTCCGCGGTGATTATAATGAATTTAATATTCGTGATTATATGAGAGAACCATATTACACCTATGAATACAAAAAAACCAGTGAATTGCTAAGTGAAATGAAAAGAGAATCTTTACCAATGGTAATCGTACTGGACGAATATGGTGCAACTGCTGGTCTTATTACAATGGAAGACTTACTTGAGGAAATCGTCGGAGAGATTCGTGACGAATATGATTATGACGAAGAAGATGTTATCACCAAACTTGGTGAAAACGAATACCTTGCTGATGGTTCTGCAAAATTAGATGAAATTAATGAGTTTATCGGATTATCCTTAGATTCTGAGGATTATGATTCCATAGCCGGTCATATCATTCATTTATTAGACCATTTACCAGAGCAAGACGAACAAATCACAGAAAATAATATCACCTATACCGTAACTAAGGTTGAAAAAAATCGTATCGATAAGGTGCATATTAAAATAGAACCTGAGTTTTATAAATCAAATTCACAAGATAACGAAGCTAACTAATGTTTCGAAAGAGAATTCTGCATATTTTCAGAGCAGAATTCTCTTTTTTAGTTTATAAAAATTCTTTGCATGTACTTGTATTTCTTTGCATGTATTTGGATTTCATTGCATTTACTTTTATACTATAAATTCATAATTCTTAAAGCAATGGAAAAGTAAATCATAATAGAACAAGTATCTACGATAGTAGTAATTAAAGGAGCTGCCATTAATGCTGGATCCATTTTAAATACCTTTGCTACCATCGGAAGTAAACAACCAAGAACCTTTGATAGACATACTGTGGCAACTAATGTCAGCCCTACCACCAAAGCTAATCCCAGATCATGATACTGAATAAAAATACGTATTCCATTCACAGAACCGAGCATCACACCTACTAAGAGAGCAACACGAATTTCCTTATATAAAACACGAAGAATATCTTTGGAACGTATTTCATCTAGCGCCATACCACGAATTATTAGAGTAGAAGTTTGAGAACCACAATTTCCACCGGTATCCATTAGCATTGGAATAAATGCAACTAATAAAGGAATCGCTTTAAAAGCATTCTCATATCTCGTTATCAGCACACCTGTAACAGTTGCAGAAAGCATTAACGCTAATAACCATACAATACGGTTCTTAGCATGCTGAAATACAGAAGTTCTAAAATACGAATCCTCTGATGGTGACAACGCAGCCATACGTTCAAAGTCTTCCGTGTTCTCATCCTGAATTACATCGATAGCGTCATCAATCGTGATGATACCTACTAAACGAGATTCCTGATCTACGACTGGTAATGCAAGAAAATCATATTTATCAAATTTTCTTGCTACTACCTCTTTATCATCATGTGTATTTACCGTTATAAGATTTGTTTCCATGATATCAGAAAGAATCGTATCATTCTTTGCAAGAAGTAAGTCCTTTACTGTAACAATTCCTTGTAATCTTCTGCTATCATCAAGAACATAACAGGTATAGATTGTCTCTTTATCAAGACCAATTTTTCGAATCTTAGCAAATGCTTCATCCACTGTCATCGTTGCCTTTAGATCAATAAACTCAATGGTCATCACACTTCCAGCACTATCAGAAGGATACTTTAAAAACTCATTTATTAATTTTCTTTGATCTGGTTGAGCTTGCTGTAATATTCTTTTTACAATATTCGCTGGCATCTCCTCAATTAAATCTACTGTATCATCTAAGAAGAGTTCCGACGTAACATCACGTAACTCTTTGTCTGTCATTGCATGAATCAGACGCTCTTGAAGCTCAGTTTCCATGTAGGAGAATGTCTCTACTGCAGTATCTTTTGTTAAGAATCTATATAGTAGAATCATATCTTCATTCTTAACTTCACTTAATATCTGTGCGATATCAGCACTATTCATGGTTTCTAAAATATGCTTTAGCTCGCTATAACTTTTATTTTCTAATAACTCTAATACTTTATCTTGCATGCTTATGCCCTCCTATCATCTTCATTCCAGTTGGCATAAAACCATGGGTCCCCTGAACCCTTTATTACTCGCCAAGGAGAATAGACATTGGCAATACAACTTCAAATTTCACGCATACATCTTGTATACCTGGAATTATCAGTGCATTTGCTATGTAATACCACTTCCCCTTGACGCTACGCCGCTTTGGTTTTATGCCGCTACTACTGCAACTGTCATCGTCCATTCTCCTCACCTCTCTTTCTACTTATAAACACTTCGGCTTTTCTTTGTTTCGGATATCCTCATATCATTATACCCAATAATAAAAAAAGCCCTGCTCCCTTACCAAAATCTTCGGCAAAAGAACAAGGCTTACGAATCCATATACTCGCAGCAATTAACCGTTCAAGCTTTAGCATCGCAGGGCATGGCGTACATTTGACGCCTTGAAATTGCATTAGGTTATGCCTTGATTCGACACAACCTGCTAACCAACTAATAGTGTCTCCATTATTTCGCGGTAGCAATCCATATCCCTGCGGTAGCCTCACCTACCGAAGTTTAATTCTTTACATACTATACTACGTATAATTACTTATGTCAACAGACGTTTCGACGTTTGACGACATACTTACCTATTGCTTAATGACAACTACCACAAGAACAACCGCCACATTTGTGTTCGCCGTCTTTATGATCGTGGTGATCGTGATGATCGTGATGATCGTGGTGATCGTGATGATCGTGATGATTGCAATTTGCCTCTGTAGATGGTTTTGATGCCCCATCTAAGAAAGAAGCCACAGCAACTTCAATGTCTCCTTGCATTCCAGGAATTACAAGGATATCTTCATCCATTAATAATCCCATAGCAGCGCTACCAATTCCACCACAAATTACAACATCAACACCCATTTCTTTTAATAAATCTACAGTTGCAACATGGCCGCTGCCTGTATTCTTAAGGGTAGCTTTGCTGATTAGAGAATTTCCTTCCAATTCAAAAATAGTAAAGGTTTCACAATGACCAAAATGCTGAAATACATTATGATTCTCATCTGTTGTTACTGCAATCTTCTTCTTATTTTTTGCTACTTTTGCTTCCACTGGAAGTAATTTAGCAAGTGTCTTAGCTGCCTTATCTAACCAATCCCCTTGCAACTCTTCTGCTTTACCAGCATCCATTGTCTTTGCAATCTCTGGATTAATCGGCATTTTAGCGAGGACAGGCACACCGAATTTCGCGGAGATTTCGTCGATATGGCTTTCACCAAATACACTAATCTTCTCTTTACAGTTATGACACTCTAAATAAGAATAATTTTCAATAAAACCTAAGGTCTTTATATCCATAGCATTCGCCATATTTACGGCTTTAGATACAATCATAGATACTAATTCCTGAGGACTTGTAACGATAATAATACCATCTAAAGGTAATGATTGGAATACTGTTAGAGGAACGTCACCAGTTCCTGGTGGCATGTCGACAAAGAGGAAATCAACATCCCCCCATACCACATCAGACCAAAACTGTTTCACTGTTTGTGCTATTACAGGTCCTCTCCAAACAACTGGAGTTTCTTCATCCTCTAATAATAAGTTAACTGACATAACTTCAATTCCATTTTTTGTGATTGCAGGTAAGATGCCAAGTTCATTGGCTTCTGCTTTCTTATGAATGCCAAATGCTTTTGGAATGGAAGGTCCTGTAATATCTGCATCTAAAACAGCAGTTTTATAACCCATACGATTCATAAGAACTGTAAGATAAGATGTTACGGTGGATTTTCCTACACCACCCTTTCCACTCACAATACCAATTACTTTCTTCACACGACTATATTGATTCATCGGTGCTAATAAGTCTTCCTTGGATGGTTTTCTTGAACTACAATTGGAGCTACAACTACTGCAATTGCTAGAACAGCTGCTTTGTTGTTGATATACTTGTTCGCTCATGTGTTATCTCCTTTATGTTCTAGATTGTGCGGTGTATCATCTTTCTGACTCACTGTTTTTTCTGCCTTCATCTTACAGACTTTACATCGCTTCTCGCAGTCGCAATGCGAGGTTGCTATGGTATAATTACCACCCTCAACCAAAACGCCTTTCGCTTCGCATAATGCTTCTGAACTCTTTTTTCTTGCTGAGTATAGAATACGTTGAAATGTGCCTCTTGATACCTGCATTCTTCCTGCTGCATCTTCTTGCTCTAGACCTTCAAGGTCGCAAAGCCTCAGTGCCTCCAATTCTTCTACATTCAGTTTCACATACTCTTTTTTTCCGCTCGCAGGTGTAAATACTTTATTCTGAAAATCCGCACACACCCGCCTGCATACTCCATTTCTAGGCATATTCACTCCTATTAAAACATTTACCACACTAGCGAAGATGCGCACTCACTTTTTTTGGCGAGTAAATCGATACGTGTTTACGCACTCGCTGGTACCAGCCAGCTAACATATTTTATTCATAACAAAGAAAAGTTCGAAAAGCATACATCTCTTGTTCAAAACAAGGAAAAGTTTAGGTACTTTTTCTTTGTAGTTATTGTGCATATGCACATTATCAATTATACCCTAATGAGATAGTTTGTCAATAGCTTAACGTGTTTTCCCCGCATATTGTTTTTCTACTTGCCTTATTACAATATGATAAGAAACAAAAAGTAAAATAGACGCTGCTACCCAAGCTGCAGGTCCTGCCAAGCATATACCTGCATATCCCATAAGTCCTGGTAATATAAATGCTGCTGCAGAACGAGCTACTAATTCAAAAACACCAGCCATTAATGGCATAAAACTTCTTCCGACTCCTTGTAACACATTTCGGTAAACAAATATCAGGAATAAGAATGGGAAAAAGATGGAGCATAATCGTAAATACATCAATGCAGCATCCATTATAACTGGGTTATTTCCAACATCGAATAAATAAAGCAGTGGCTTTGAAAAAATCTGCAATAAGATCATAGCCAATACTGCAAAGGAAAGGGTTAGCATAGCACACTTTCTGACCCCAACTTTAATTCGATCCAAACGATTCGCGCCTAAATTTTGTCCTGTAAAATTAGCCATTGTAACACCAAAGGTTCCAGCTGGCTGTGTTACCAACTGCTCAACTTTTGACCCTGCGGTAAATGCCGCAATTTTATCTTCTCCAAATAGATTTAGTGCACCTTGTAAGATAATCACACCAATCGCTGTGATGGAGAACTGAAATGCCATAGGTAATCCAATCTGCAAATGTTTCCAAGCAAATCTGAGATCCAAATGAAAATCTTTTTTGGATACACGAAGCATCGGATATTTTACAAATGCATAAATTACACATGCAAGACCAGATAAAAACTGGGATAATACAGTTGCCCAAGCCGCCCCTGCAACCCCCATATCAAATGTAAGAATAAATAAAAAGTCTAACCCAATATTTAAAATAGAAGAGACTGCTAAAAAATAAAGTGGAGTCCTGCTATCTCCAATTGCGCGAAGCAGGCATGCTATCATATTATAGAGCATACAAGCAAACACACCAAGAAAGATTACTACAATGTAGTCATAAGCCTCTTGTAAAATTGTTTCTGGTGTATTTATAAGAAGTAATAAAGGCTTTGCAAGTAAAACTGCTAATACTGTTATAATAATCGTAATAGAAATTCCAAGTATAATTGAAGTAGCTACGGAGCGCTTCAATCCTTCTTCATCTTTTGCTCCAAAACGTTGAGCAGCTATCACCGCGATTCCACTTGTAATTCCAATCACAAAACCTAAAATTAAAAAGCTAAGCGGTCCGGTTGTTCCTACCGCTGCCAAAGCATTCGAGCCAAGACACTGTCCAACGATAATCGTGTCTGTCATACTATAAAGCTGTTGGACTACATTTCCAATCAGTAAGGGGATAGAGAAGAAAAATATTAATTTGGTTGGACTTCCCTGCGTCATATCTTTTGCGTTTGATTTAGCCATGTTATCCTCAATTCTTACGCTTTTGCGTTTATTAATAAGCAAGTTATGCTAACACACTAAAATGCTTTTCTATTTCTTGCTTAAGTTTAGTTGTTCTAGATTACTCATAAGAATCTGTATCGCTAACATAGAATACCATGATATACCGGAACTCGCAATGTGTTTTCCCTCAAAAATCACCCTGCTCTATTTAAAATGTAAAGCTTCCTCCTCGCTACTTGTACAGATCACTAAGCGGATATTCGCAATCCGCTTACGCTACCAGCTCTAACACATTGCCTTTACGTGACATTTTAAAACAGGGAAATCCCTCGCTTCTTAAGCGGGGGACTTCCCTGTTTTGGTTAAATTATATTTGGGTATAATTTGAGATAATCAAACACTTAAATTAGTTGTCAATTAACTTTTTCTTCTGAGTCCAGCTCATTAATCCTCTTAACTCAGCACCAACTTTCTCTAGTTGATGTTCCGATTCCATTCTTCTTTTTGCATTAAAGTTTGGACAACCAACTTGGTTCTCAAGTAACCAGTTACGTGCAAATACACCTTCCTGAATATCTTTTAGAACCTGACGCATTGCATTCTTTGTATCCTCTGTGATGATCTTTGGTCCGGTTATGTAATCACCGTACTCCGCAGTATTAGAGATAGAATATCTCATACCTGCAAACCCACTCTCGTTGATTAAGTCAACAATTAACTTCATCTCATGGATACACTCAAAATAAGCACTCTCTGGCTCATATCCAGCTTCAACAAGTACTTCAAATCCGCACTTCATCAACGCTGTAACACCACCACAAAGAACTGCTTGCTCACCAAAAAGATCTGTTTCAGTTTCTTCACGGAATGTTGTCTCAAGAACTCCAGCTCTAGCTCCACCGATTGCAAGTGCATAGGCAAGACCTAAGTCATGTGCCTTACCTGTAGCGTCCTGATGAACAGCAATTAAGCAAGGAACACCCTGACCTTCTTGATACTGGCTTCTTACGGTATGTCCAGGACCTTTTGGCGCTATCATTAATACATCGACATCTTTAGGAGGAATAATTTGACCAAAATGAATTGCGAAACCATGAGCAAACATTAATGCATTTCCTGCTTCTAAGTTTGGCTCAATAGACTCTTTATACATCTTAGCTTGCTTCTCATCGTTGATAAGAATCATAATTACATCAGCCTTCTTTGCTGCCTCTGCTGCTGTATATACTTCAAAGCCTGCTGCACTCGCTTTAGCCCATGACTTACTTCCTTCATATAAGCCAATAATCACATGAACACCGGATTCCTTCATGTTAAGTGCATGCGCATGTCCTTGGCTGCCGTAACCGATGACAGCTACTGTTTTTCCCTCAAGTAGAGAAAGGTTACAATCCTGTTGGTAATAAATCTTTGCCATTCTTTTATCCTCCTAATAAAATTACTTTTTTCTATGTTCAACCTGTAAAGCACTCTAACTAAACAAGTAGGCATACCTATTATACGTAATCAGCAATATCACCGGAACCTCTTGGCAATCCAGTAATTCCTGTTCGTACGATCTCTAAAATCTTAAATCCATCTAATAAATTAATAAATGCATCAATCTTTGCCTGATTTCCTGTTAGTTCAATCATTAAGGATTCTTTGGCTACATCGACAATCTTAGCACGGAAAATATCTGCTACCGCAATTACATCTTTGCGTTCTGATTCTCCTGCTTGAACTTTTACTAAAATGAGCTCACGGCAAACGGACTCTTCACTATGTAGTTCTTTTATTTCTACAATATCCTCAAGCTTTTGAAGTTGATTTCTAATTTGCTCTAAGATTTGTTCTTCCCCGTTTACAACAACTGTCATCCTAGAAAATGCGGGATTCTCAGTTTCACCAACGGTTAAGCTATCAATATTATACCCTCTTCTACTAAAGAGACCAGACACACGGCTAAGTACACCTGCAGTGTTTTCTACCAAAATAGATAAAACCATCTTTCTCATAAGATACTCCACTTCCGGATTCGCAGTCTTACTCGCTTTCCTAATTTAAATTTACTAATTATTGTAGCAACAGTAAATCGCTTTGTCAAGCTAAAGTACTATAGTTTTGCTTTATTTCTCATTCATATCATAACCTTTAGTTATGTTTTTGTTTAAAGCTAGAATAATAGAATTTAAAGTTATTAATCTTGCCTTATTTATCCTCCTTCAAGAACAAGCACACTTCGCAAACTTTTCCTGGTCAAAGTATGGGCATAATCACAACAAACCGCAAAGTATAACTGCCATACAGGGTGTAAAGGAAAAACGAGCGTATCGTCAATTGATATGCCCGTTTTATCACAATTTTAATATTGTAAACAGATGCCTCTTGGATTCTTATTAGAGAATAATAACACCTTTCCATAAGAACTATAACCACCTGCGAATATCAAATCCACTTCGCTAATAATTTCCTCATGTAAAAATACAACAACATATTCTTCTTCGTTTATTTTAATTCTAATTGCTTCTGCCTGTTTATCGGTTAATATCTTCCCGCTCTTTTCTAGTGAGACAGGAATTTCCTCTACTATAACATCTTGATTATCGCCCTTCTCCCCAGTAGAAATCACAGTAATCATTGAAGTACTTCCTGTTTCCTCCATGGAAACCGAAACATGGTTACAAGGTTTTAAACTGTTATATTCCGCAGACCATTCTTTTTTAGATAGCGCGATTTGTCCATGAAGGAAGAAGAATTTTGCATTACCCTTTTTTCCCTCAAAGGTTACTTGTTTTTCGTCAGGAATAATATTTCCATCTCCAGAGAAATGCCAATTTTGCATATATCTATGCGTGCCACTACCATAGCATTCATCCATTATTACGTATATACTTGGCTTAATATAAACTACTTTTCTAGATAGAAAGATTCCTTTCTCTATATAACCTAAATGGGCACCGGATACAAAATCCGCCATTTCAGTAAAACGGTATTCTCCCTTTATCGGTTGAGCCATCTTTTCATATCCCCAGCTGTTTGCACATACAGAAAATTCTTCATCATCTACGCATATGGTATTGTGGGCAGAAGGGCTCTTAAAATCTCTTCTTATTTTTGAATCTACATAAGTATAGCGGCCTGTGTCAATTAAAATATCCTCTCCATGGGAAAATAAATCAATATGCAATAGGTCTCCATGTCCATGTCCGCTTCCCATACATCCATTATGAAATCTTAAATAATCTGCATCCTTATCAAATCCGCTTCTTAGCATATAATTACCACTATCTGCTAATGCATAGGAGGTTTCTTTTGGTGCTAAGGCTTCTATTTTTTCATATAATAAATAGTCCTCTATCCCAAGATTCCATATATTTTCTTCTCTGAATCTAGTATCTGATAAAAATTTTAATATACCATCATTATAGAAACATGCTCCATGCACAAGTAAATCACCGGCATCGATATCATCACTGTCAGACTGACAAGGAATGTTCCCATTTGGTTTACACCACATAGCTAGTGCATATAACATGTTCTCTACTTTTTTGCTCATCTGTGCCGGTATCTGAATTCCAAAGCGTTTCATATGTTCTATACTGTCTATGCTGCAATGTAATACTTCTCCATGATACATCGGGCTTTGTTCCCATTGTGTACCGTCTTCAAAGATCTGTACATACAATTCCTCTTCCAGTCTTTTTACTGCTTCTTTTATCCAATCATTATTTTCAAAATAAATTCCTGCAAGTAAAAGTCCATGATTTTGAAGAATTCCCCAGTTGCTTAGCCTATGAAAGACTCCGTTTACAGACATAAGATATTCTCCATGTAAGAAAAGTATCCTTTCAAATTCATCCCAGAAGCTTTCCGGTATCTGTCCGCAATCTGCAAAAAGCATCATGCTCTTTAACCAATTCTCACATCGTATTCCCGCCTCAATACTTCTCCAAGTATTTTGCTTACTTTCCTCAGTAAGCGGTACCCGTTCCATCCAGTCCTTCGCAAGTTCCATGAATTTTTCAGCATACTTCTCATTTTTAGTACAGTTCCATGCCTTTGCTAGATTTACAAAACAGGTATGACGGTTTAATGCGAAAGTCCATTCCGGATCACCAGAAGGAATACAGTCCCATTCCACATTACCGTTAAATGTAACCGGTTGGTTTGTTCTCTCCATTTCCCAGTGTTCTCTAAATACAAAGGTATTATCACATACTAAATTAGCCTGTTCAATTAGCTCTTTCTCACTTAAACTATAATTATCTTTAAAAAATTCTGCGGCTTTATTAACATTGTTACCACACCAGAATTTTTGCAATTTTTCTCTTCTCATACCTGCTCCTTTATATCCTTTTTCCACAGTATACTTTATTTTAACCCATTAAGGAAGTCCCCCTCTTCAAAACTAAGCGTAAGCGGGGGACTTCCTTGTCTTTGTTGTAGTACAAACCCCACTGAAAAGGCAACGTAGTTCCTAATATGTTATGAGTAAGTATTATTTTGTCAGCTACACTGACAAACGATTACAAGTTTCCTTTGACTACAATCTTTAATACGGTATCTGCTTCGATGGGAAGTGGATATGTAAAATTCCCATTATTGCCAAAAGTAATAAACTTAGTTTCTGGATGCTTTCTTGGTCCAAGTGCCAAAGAAGCATCTTTTGCCTCACTACCGTCCCATAAAACCCTTATACTCTCAATCTGCTCTTTTGCAACTCCTGTTATTGGGATTGGACCAATCGGTGCTTCCATAATATGAGCATATAAAATATTTTCTTTTTGAGTATAACGTCCCCATTCTGGTCTTGGTAACTTCGCTCCTTCACAGCCATAGATGCTTTCTCCATTCATTTTCATCCATGCCCCGATCTGCCTTAAGGCCTCTACCTGTTCTTTTGGAATTCTTCCCTGTGCATCCGGTCCCACATTTAAAATCAGATTGCCGCTTTTGGATACGCATTCAACTAATTTGTGGATTAAAAATTCTGCTGATTTATAATTTCTGTCACTTGGCACATAGCCCCATGAATCATTTATGGTTGTACATAATTCCCATACTACAGGCTCACCTTTTTTATTGCAAAGCTCACTCGTTGGCATACACTGTTCCGGACTTGCAAAATCTCCAGCGATTTTACTTGGAGTTCCTTCCATAATAGAACCATGACTACTACCGCCACCTTCTAATCGGTCATTCACCAATGCCTCTGGCTGTAATCTTCTTACCATCTCCATAAGTTCGGTTGCTTTCCATTTCTCTCCCTTCATGTCCCCATAAGAGAAATCAAACCATAACAGATCTAACTTTCCATAATTACTGCAAAGCTCCTCAACCTGTCCATGCATGTAGTTTAAGTAATTGTCCCAATCATACTTGTCTTCTTTATAGGCTTCATTCTCACGCATAGGATGGAACATATCATTATATTTTGGATAGTCTGGGTGATGCCAGTCTAAAAGAGAATAATAGATTCCTACCTTTAGTCCTGCTTCACGTACTGCTTCTACATATTCTTTGATAAAATCTTTTCCTGCTTTTGTATTGGTAGATTTATAATCTGTATACTTACTGTCAAACAAGCAAAAACCATCATGGTGTTTTGCTGTAAGCACTATATATTTCATACCTGCTTCTTTAGCAAGCTGCGCCCATTGTCTTGGATCAAATTCCTGGGGATTAAATTCATTGAAATATTTTTCGTAATCTTTCGCATTTACCCTATCAAAGCTCATATACCATTCGCCCTGTCCAGGTATTGCATAAAGCCCCCAATGAATAAACATGCCAAAACGAGCATCACAAAACCAATCTGTTTTTTTACTATTCATTCCTCTTAATCTCCTTTGCTCCAATATCAGAAAGAAAGTAGGCGTTGCTATTGGCATAGAGCCCATTCTCATCTTTACACTCTACACGAATATAATTTTCATTGCCATCCAGAGTAAACCTTGCTTCAGTAAGAGTTTCTCCATAGGCAGCTACTTTACGATAACATCTGGTAGCATCCATCATCACATAGATTTTTTGAACCGGTCCAGTTTTTACCACCAATTCATTTCCTTCAATATAAAGTTCTTTTATCTCCGGTCCCATAGAACTGTAGAAATGACCTTTCATCATGGAATCCACTATGGCAGAATAAGTTAGCTCTTCTGCCTTTATCATAGTAAATCCTCCGAAGGAATCACATAGAGGATTATCAAAAGGATAGCCGTTATGATTATCATCGGTTGCCAAACACCATAACCTGTTACCTAAACGAAGCATTTCATCATAGGACTGTGGGTTATAACCGTATAACCCATCATGCTCACAGCCGTGATTGTAGATTTCCATGGCAAAAAGCCCTTTTAGTCCTTTATAATCATCATAATTTTGTAATGACCAGTAAGGGTGGTTATAGCATGCTATAAATCCCAATTCTTTCATTTCTTCCAGATACTGATTGATATAATCAAAATCTTCATATCTTCGTTCCGGACAAATCCCCTTTTCTTTTCTTTCTCTTTCATACTCAGGTTTTGTATCATATAAGTTAATATGATAGGTCTTATCTGTCGGACGTAGTCTATCTGAACTTACTTCATTTATGTCTACTTCTAGCGCTGCAAGAGCTAGGAATTCTTCATCATTTAGTTCTTCATGATTTTTGTATATTCTATGATCAGTAATTGCCATAACCTGATATCCATGTTTCTTATATATCTCCTTAGACTCTTCCGGTTTCAGTTTTCCATCTGACACAACTGTATGGCTGTGAAGGTTAGCCTTATAGAAATTTCCTGTCTCAGGCAATAAATAAATTCTATTCTTCATACTATCCTCGATTCTAGAGCTTTAGCGCCTCTTATTTATTTACTTACTTACATCTATTTACTTAATTGCTAGTTTGTGCGAATTTTCTCCAGTATGTTTTTCCAGCCATGCATACCAACATTCCTGCAACGGCAATGATGGCCCAAATAAAAATCGTGGTATCCCATCCAACTATTTCAGACAGTACTCCGATTCCATATGTGGATACCGCTCCCCCTATGTAAGCTGAGGAGTTTAGAATTCCGGAAGCAGTAGACGATTTTCCATAGGGTGCAAAATAGATAGGTACCATACTGACTAGCATCGTATTTACTGCCATCATTGCAGTTGTTGCAACACCAAATAAAATCAATACAACGACAACCGATCCGCCGGAATAAAGTCTAAGTATTAGAAGCATTACTGCACAGATTGCAAAAAAGGAAGCTGAAGTAGTAATTTCATTTCTAAAAATTTTCTTATTTACTATGGATGCCAGATACACACCGCTTAAATTAAAAATTGGTATAATTGTTGTACTGATAATGGAAACTACGGATTCCATATTGAATTCTTCGCGGATATAAGTAGGAATCCAGGTGGTTACTCCGTCCTTTAAGATTCCTTGAAACATCAGTCCAAAGCATAGGAAGATCATACCGGAAGCTAAAATCAATTTTCCCATAGAGGAACTTTGTTGTTTTATATTATTTGAAACAGATGTGATATCCTCTAACACGCCATTCTTTTCTACCTCTTTTTCTATCTTACGGCTTCCAATAAACCAAATTACCCCAATGACAGCCAAACAAAAGGAAGAGAAAAAAAACATCGTTCTCCATTGGAATTTCCACACTACGAATGCAGTAATACCATATGCTGCAAACGTACCTATGGGCACACTACTGTTGATGTTAATACAGAATGATTTTTGACGGTTTTTTGGAATCCAATCAGAAAATATTTTTATAATCGGAGACCAAATCAAAGACTGGAGCAAACCATTAATACACCATGCTGCTACCATCTGCCAGATGCTAGTGGATAGACCCATTGCCACGTTACAGATTCCCGATCCTAAAACCCCTACTAAAATCATCTTATGAGGTTTTAGCTTATCTCCCAGAATTCCACTGATAAGCTGTCCGAAACCATAGGAAAAAAAGAATGCTGTTCCAATTAATCCTGCTGCCCCTTTATCAAATCCTTCTGCCCTTATGATTTCGGTTAAACTAGCCGAATAATTCAGTCTCCCTAGATAAGTGGAAAAATAAACAATCCAGCATAACCAGAATAACATTGATTGCATTTTTTCTGATTGAAGCTTTTTTTTCTGTATAATATTATTCAAGTTTAAGTTCTCCTACTCTGTTGTAAAATCAATCGGAATATCTTCTAAGAAGTATGCATTAGAATTAGCAAAATTTCCTTTTTCAGTGCGGCAAGCTACACGTATAAAGCCTTCTCTTCCGGTAAGGGTAAATCTTGCCTCTTTTATTCTTTCACCCGGAGGAGCTACCTTCATATAACAGTTCTTTCCCTCCATCTTTACATAAATCTTCTGAACCGGACTTGTCTCTACTACCAATTCATTGCCTTCTATATACAATGAATTTATAATAGGACCCATGGAGCTGTAGAAATCTCCTTTTTCCAGTGCTTTCATTACTGCTGGATAAGTAAGTTCCTTTGCTTTTATCATGGTAAATCCTCCAAAGGAATCGCACAATGGATGCCCAAAGGGATACTCATTATGATTGTCATCGGACGCTAGACAAAAGATTTTCTTCCCACTTCTTAACATCTCATCGTAGGCCTGTGGATTATAACCATACAACCCATCAAGTTCACAGCCATGATTATAGATCTCCATAGCAAAAAGTCCTTCAAGCTGAGTATATTCATCATAATTTTGCATAGACCAATAAGGATGATTATAACTTGCTAAGAATCCAAGTTTCTTCATCTTCTTTATATATGAATTCACATAGGAGAGATCATAATTCCAATAATCTGCCGCGCAATATCTTGCTTTCTCCTCCGGCATCTCATCAGGATTGGTATCGTAGAAATTAATATGAAACATTCTAGTTCTAATTCTTTCCTTGCCCGGACGTATTTCATTAATATCTGTTTCTAATCCTGCCAGTGCCAGAAAATCTTTTGAATTTAATTCAGGATGAGGACAATATTTCTTGTGATCCGTATAGGCCACAATCTGGTATCCATTCTTTTGATATTCTTCCTTTACCTGCTCCGGTGTCAGCTTTCCGTCTGAAATCGTTGTATGGCAGTGTAAATTTGCTTTATAAAAATTCCCCTCTTTAGGAAGTAAATAAATTCGTTCCTTCATTTCTCTTCACCTACTTTCTTATATTCGAAGCGGATACTCGGAGTCCGCTTCGCTACTTTCCTCATTATATCCTATGTCAGTATCCTAAAGAAAGCGCTGCCAAATGCTCTGGCAGCGCTTTCTTATCTCAGTCTGGATAAATTCCACTTTTAAAAGTGATGAGAAATTCTTTATTATTGCTCATTAGCCTCTTTAATCGCTTCATTTGCTCTGTCCTGAATAGATTTCATGGTATCTTCCAGTGACTTTTGTCCCTGTCCGTATAGCTGGCCTTCCTCAGTGTAAATCTGACCGATTGTTGTATCAGCAGTACCCATAATCTTTTCACTTAAGTATAATCTGCTGTTATCAAACCAACCTTTCATGAAATCATCTACTGTTAAGTTGTCATCTTTAAATTTTGGAAGTAAGCTGGACTCAATATATGTTTTTGCCTCATCTTCTGTAAGAATCTTTGCTGGAACACGTCCATAACCTAAAGTATATTTATTTTCACAAATTGTTTTAATTGCTTCAAATGCTGCTTCTTTATTCTTAGATGTCTTTGGAATAGCATAGCAACTTGTAATTGTTAAAGAAGATGGATCTTCACCTTCTGGATATGGCATAGGAAGGATTCCTAATTCCCAATCTCTTGGATATTTTGTCTTATCAGATAATGCACTTGCTACCCATCCACCATATACATACATACCGATATTTCCATTTACCATGAAAGAGTTATATGGATATGTTCCGGAAGCTAAATCGATGCAACCTGGTTGAATCTTAAGATCATTTCCTAAACTAAAGAACCATTTTGCAGCATCAGCGAATGCAGGATCATCAAAGTTTGCTGTTCCGTCTGCTTTATAGGCAGAAACACCCTTTTGTGTAGCTAACATATAGTTACAAGCAACGTCATCACTCATAAAGGAACCCCAGATATTTTTCTCTGGATTGTTAAGTTTCTGAGCTGTCTCAACATATTTTTCCCATGTCCAGCCTTCTGCTGTTGGATATGGAATATTAGCGTCATCAAAGATTTTCTTATTATAATAAGTTAACCAAATGTCCTTTTCTGCAGGCATTGCGAAAGATTTATCTTCAAATTTTACAATTTTGTCACCGTAAATAGCTGACATATCGTAGTTATCTGCTTTTGCAAGGTCATCAATTGGCTCTAATACAGCAGCTTTGTAGAATTCTTCTAACTGAAGTGGAGTTCTACCGATGATGTCGATTGCTTCTCCTGCCATTAAGCTTACAAGTACCTTGTCCATTTCTCCTGCTTTTGATGTAGGAGTGATATAAAACTCTACGTTAATACCTGTTTTTTCTTTGATTAAGTCAACCATCTCTTTTGTTTCAGAACCGGTTGCAGCGTTATCTGTTAACGCCCATTTAACAGTAACACCATCATATGGCTTATCACTGTTTGGCTTTTGAGAAGATTCGGTACCTTCAGTACCTGTTGGTGTATTACCGTTCGAGTTGTCCTTAGTATTATCGGATTTTCCACATCCAGCTGTACTTAAAACCATTACTGTAGCTAAACTGAAAGCAAAGCCACGTTTTAATGCGCTTTTTAATCTCATGTTTGTTACCCTCCTTTTGTTTATGTCTCTATTATAGCCAACCTTTTATCTAGTTTATATAGGTTGTATTTTGAATTTATGTGTTATTCTTATCATTTTGACGGTATTATTAAATAAAAACCTAATTTTTTTATTCATATATACCAATGAACGAAAAAGTAGGCTCCATCCTAGAATCTAAAATTCGTATAATAAGTATATCCGATTCTATCTGCGGAAAACGTGCAATTTTCTTATAACCAACCGTAGTTCCCACATAGATATTTACAAGATTTCCATTTATCATAGATAAAATCTCAAAAGCTTCGATTCTCTGACTCTTTAATATGTTTTCTTTTAAAATAACTGATGAAATCTTTTGTGGATTATGAAAAGAAATCTTAAACTCAGCCTGTGTACCAATTCCTTGATAGTAGGTCTCATAGTCATCCTTTTGTACACTATCTACTGCTTTCCAATCATTTTCTTCTTTTACCTGAATTAAAGCTCCATCTGTCAGGTTCTTACCATATCTTTTTTGTATTTCCTCACCAAGCTCCCGTAGCCTTTTAACGTCAGTCTCGTTGATTAGTCCATTTGGCATAGGAGGAATATTTAAAAGAAGTGTTGTATTACCCCCTACAGACTTTTCGTAGATATCAAGTAGATTATCAAGAGAACGAACTTTACCATCCTCTTCAGGATGATAAAACCAGCCTGGTCTTATCGATACATCCACTTCTGCTGGATACCAGATTAAGTCCTGTTCCTTAGCTAAGCGTTCTCTGCTTCCTAAGTCCTGCTCCATACTGCTTATTACCCTCTGCCTAAAAGACGGATCATCCTCATGCTGGCTTAAAGCAGCCACTCGCTCTGCTACCGATAAGTCTGCAGGTACAACGCTCCATTCACTATCACGGGTATCGCCTGCCTCATTGCCACACCAACGAACATCAGGACCGCTTACGGCAATACAAGCATCAGGCATATATTTTCTTATCTTATCATAATAACGCAGCCAATCATAAACCTGTTTTTTACCATTAGGGCCTTCTCCGCAGGCACCATCAAACCATACACTAAAAATATCTCCATATCCGGTAAGTAGTTCCGTAAGCTGTGCTACAAAATAATCATCATATGCTTTCCCTTGTCCATAAGTTTCCTGATTACGATCCCATGGAGAAAGATAAATACCGAATTTCAAGCCGGCTTTCTTACAAGCTTCTGCTACTTCTTTTACAATATCGCCTTTTCCATTCTGATAAGGACTGTATTTCACAGAATGCTTCGTATATTTACTAGGCCATAGGCAAAATCCGTCATGGTGCTTACAAGTAAGGATTGCTCCTTTCATTCCAGCAGCTTTTATTGCTTCAACCCATTGGTCTGCATCCATCCTAGTGGGATTGAAAATTTCCGGTGACTCTGTTCCGTGTCCCCATTCTTCTCCGGTAAAGGTATTTACAGTAAAATGAAAGAATGCATAGAATTCTGTTTTTTGCATCATAATCTGCCTAGCAGACGGAACAATTTTTATAAGTCTTTCATCTAATTGTTTCATTTTCCTGGCCCCTTTTCTACCAATAAACTTCCCACTGTGTTGTAAGCCTCACAAGTGCTTCCATATAAAAGTAATCTCCCCACAATGTAAATTCATCAACACCACTATCCTTTACTGTGTTATAAGGAGAACTTTTTGCATAGGTGGAATGAAGTAATATTCCGTTGGTATCTTCACTAGAACGATATAAGCAGTGCTTTGTCAGCGCCTTTAATAAACGTTTCGCTAGTTGAATATAAGTCTTTGCTTCCTCTGGTTCTAGATACTTTGCCATTTCAAGCATTCCACATGCTGCTATGGCCGCAGAGGAAGAATCTCTTGGCTCCGTACTACCATCAGTAAAGTCAAAATCCCAATAAGGTACCAGATCTTCTGGTAAATGTTCTAGAAAACATGCTGTAATCTTTCTAAAACTTTCAATATAAATTGGATCCGGACAATATTTATAAGCGATTGCTGAACCATAGATTCCCCATGCCTGGCCTCTTGCCCATATGGAACCATCTCGATATCCCTGTGCAGTTACTCCACGTACCGGAGCCCCTGTTTCTGGGTCAAAATAATAGGTATGGTAGGTAGAGGAATCTTCACGAACTACATAGTTCATGCTTGTCCGAATATGGCGAAGTGCTGTTTCGCGGTATTTTGGATTCCTTGTTTCCTCTGATGCCCAGAATAACAAAGGCATATTTAAAAGGCAATCAATAATTAACCTATATTCTTTAGGATCACCTAATTGCCCCCAAGCCTGAAAGAATTCTCCATTCACCTGAAAACGTCCCATCAGATTATCTGCTGCCATCACAGCAGTCTCTTTAGCTAGCGAATCACCTGTTAGTTTATAAGCCGCAACACAGGACGGGGTATACAAAAATCCCATATCATGATGATCTACAACAATTCTCTTTACCAGACGTTCTTTAAAGCTTGGCACTTGATGAAGGGCAGCTTCTTTAAAAGTCCCCTCCTTTGTCTCTTCATATGCCAACCACAACTGTCCAGTCCAAAATCCATTGGTCCAGTCATCGTTTTTCGTAGCAGGATAAATCTGATTGACGCTATTTGCTGCCGGAAAACTATCATAAAATTCCGGAATATTATTTTTAACCTGAGCAATCACATGGTTTAGTGCTTCACGTGCTTCCTCTATCGTGATTACCTCATAGTTCTTAAGTGTTTCCATTGTCTGCATAATGATAACGGGCTCCTTTCCTAAAGTCCCAAAACCCTTGTAGATGTTAATCTCCTAATCCTCTAAAAATGTAAACCACAAAATATCATTTGCCTTTAATTTCATACTGTATTCTCTACCTAGTCCATCATAAATCATAGTTTCCTGAGGTTCGTAAGTATTATTTACAATACAATATTTCTTTGTTGCAGGATAGTAATTTACTTCTACATTATAGTTGCTGCTATACCATTTCTTCATCTCCTGCTCCATACCTGCGGCCCAGAATATAGCACGGTAAAGCATTCTAGAGTTTTCAAAGGAATAAGGAATTCCACTAATATAAACACTTCTTCCATCACCAAATTGGTTGACAGCCATTTGAACATCTTGTCCATCTTTACGTAGGATTTGTGCTCCATCAAGAGCATAGATATTCTTCATGCCTTCTCCAAAATTAATACTTTCATTGGAATCTTCCGTAATAAAGTGGCTGTGCTCATCCCAGTTGTATTTATCCGTTGACATGGAGAATCCAATTTCTTTATTTACACCTAGTACATTTGCCAAGGTAAAATATCTACCCTGATGTTCACATGCAGATGGTTCGCCAACTCCAATAAATCCGCCACCCTGAGCAACGAAAGCCTTCACGGCACTACTAACCTTTTCATTCGTCCAATAAGCACCGCCGCTTGGTCCAGTATAAGCATCACCTACGTTAATTACTACCCCACATTCATTTAAGATAACTGGATTCTTAATCACATCTTCAAAGCTTATAAATTCCACATCAAAAGGCATACCGCTTAATGCTTCAAGTACTCCGGCATAGGAGTAAGTCTGCTTATAATCAATCGCGTGAGCCACCATATGAGTTCCCCAAGAACGTATCTTACCCCAGGAATTTAAAACTCCTACTTTGAAATGGCTGTATGGGCTTTGGCCTCCCATATTATCATAAAGAAGACGGAACTCGTCACATACTTCTTCAATATATTGTATAAACTCAGGGAAATCGAGTGCAAGCTTTAAATAACCGCCATAACCGATTCGATCAACTGGCTTTCTTAAAATAGCACGTCTTGCAGTTACCCAGTTTACTTTTGCCTCTTTAATAGGATCGCCGCCTTCATGGAATACATCTGGGAAGAAGTAAGGAAGAAAACGTCCCTCTGTATATTTTACCCCTGGAATATCAGAAATCAAGCGGAGTGTTGTTCCATTTCCTACACTTCCTACTACAGCGTCAAGTCCTACATGTTTAAAATACTCGCCGAATGGTTCCGTTCCAATCCAGTGATCTCCTAAGAACATCATAGCTTCCTTATCGTTATCGTGGCAGATGTCCACAAGAACTTTCATTAACTTAGCAACTTCTCTTTGCTGGAACTCTTGAAAATCTCTAAATTCCTTTGATGGTACACGATTCGTATTGTTATGGTAACCCTGATCAATGATATATTCTGGACGGAATTTATAACCAACCTCTTTTTCAAATTGCTCTAAAATATATGGACTGACACTGGCACTATAACCAAACCAGTCTACGAACTTCTCCTTGGCAAATTCATTAAATACTAAGGTAAACTGATGGAAAAACGTTGTAAAACGAACTACATCACTGTCTGGATTTTCTTTCATCCAACGTTTTAACTTTTCAATTACATATTTCTGAGTCTTAGGCTGACGTACATCATACGTTATCTGATGTTCTACATCCTGCCAGTCATTTGTAATAAAATTGTACATATGGACTGGATCCCAAATAATAAACGCAAGGAAACTTACCGTATAATCATGAAAATGGTCTGGATTTAAAATAATAACTTCCTGATTATTCTCATCATATTCCCAAGCATCAAGAACTAATGGTTCTCCTGTCGTACGGTCTACCACTTCCCACCAGCGCTTAATATCATGAATTGTGTTAGGCTTTAATTGATCTTTATATAAATGCTTCATCAGAGGAATACGAAGTTCTCCCTGTGACATCGCAGTATAAAATTCAGTCATTAAATAGACTTGCTGAACTTCATCTGGATTAGCATTTGCCCATGCATTATCTTTTCTTGTTGTATAATAAGTAGAATAAATCTTTGCAGGCATTTTCTTAAGTTCATCGGGCATATCCGTTCCATCGCAATCGCGTAGAGCGTCTGCTCCCCATCTTTCGGCGATTTCTTTCGTCTCCTGTATCATATCCACATCGGTAGGAACGGTAACTCTTCCTGTTAATTTTTCACTCATCGTATTTATCCTTTCTTTCATTTCATAATTTTATATGAGAAACCCCTTCTCCAAAAAATCTTAAATTAGAAAAAAATAGCCTCCGGTATACTTAAGCAGATTGCATAATACTTTATTACAATCCCTGTTCGAGACCGGAAGCTTTATTGTAATTGCCTTAAACTTCAGGCATCACCCTTTTACTGCAGAAGAAGCGACACCTTCGATGAAGAACTTCTGGCAGAAAAGGAATGCAATTAGAATTGGTAAAAGTACCACTGTTGCAGCAGCCATCTGAGTACCATAATCCTGAATCATACCAGAGGAGAATAATTTAACTCCAACTGATAACATCTGCTTATCCATAGTAGAAATATACAGATATGGACCCATGTAATCATTCCAAGACCATGTGAAAGAAAACAGCGCCATAGTTGCAATTGCCGGTTTTGCCAGTGGGAAAATAATTCTCCAATAAATACGGAAGTGGTCACAACCGTCAATTTTCGCCGCTTCACTTATGGAATCCGGGATTGAAATAAATGACTGACGTAGTAAAAACACAAAATAAACATCCACACAACTTGGCAAAATTAATGCCCACATAGAGTCAAGAATGTGCAAATTCTTAAATATCATGTATCTTGGTATAATCATAATATCGCTTGGTATCATCATAGCTGACAATAAGATAAGGAATATAAAATCCTTTCCCTTAAATTTAATCTTAGCAAAGCCATATGCAGTAAAGCTTACAAAGAAAATTTTAATTAAGATTGTAAGACCAGTCATAACAATGGTATTTAAATACCATTTCTGGAAGTTGTAGATACCATTTGTAAATAATGCTTTAAAGTTCATGAGTGTCGGATTTTCTGAAATCAATTTCCAAGGGAATTTCATAACTTCTCCGCTTACTTTAAAAGAAGAAGAAATCATGAATATAAATGGAAAGTTGGCTATTAATCCAATACTCAGTATGAATATCGTTAGAAATATTTTTAAACCTTTATTTTTTTTCTGCATTTCCTGTTCCTCCTTAATAATTCACCCATTTTTTCTGTCCGCGCCATTGAATAAGAGTTACAATCATAACGATCACAAACATAATTAGAGCCATTGCACTTGCCAAGCTGGTATCAAATTTTGTAAATGCAGTACGGACAATATTTACAGACATAACTGTTGTTGCCTGTCCCGGACCGCCTTCGGTAAGTGCCTGTATACAGGTAAAGTTTTGGAAAGAACCAATAATTGAACTAATTGTCAAGAAGAAAGTTGTTGGTGAAATCATTGGTATGATTACTTTACGGATTCTCTGCCATTTTGTTGCTCCGTCAATCTGTGCTGCTTCTATCAGTTCAGAAGGTACTTCCTGCAATGCACCAAGATAAACAACCATGTTTAGTCCCACACCCTTCCATACGGAAATTATCGCTACGGTAGGAAGAGCCAGTTTTAAATCTTGTAAAAGCAGTGGTGGATTAAATCCCATATTTCTTAAAGCTACAATAATTGGACTATTATTACCCAGTAAAACCTTGAAAATGACTGCCACTGCTACCATGTTAGATACATAAGGCATAAATACCAAAGATCGGGTTGTGTTTTTTAGAAATACACCTTTGTTTAAAATAAATGCCAGTGCAAATCCAACTACCATAATTAACGGTACATAAACCAGCGAGTATTGAAAGGTTCTAAGAAGTGACGCAATAATTTCTTTATTCTTAAATATTTTGATGAAATTCTGGAACCCTACAAATTTCAGGTTGTCTAGTCTTGTAATATATTTCACGTTTAAAAACGACATCACAATTGCAATTAAGAAAGGAATACCTGTAAAAATAGTGAAAAATATTAAATATGGTGATATAAATAGCCATCCATACCTATTTTCTTTCTTTTGTTCTTTCGAACCGTTTGTCCTTCCTTTTGGTGCTGATGTTTTTTCCATTTTCATAAGCCTGCCTCTCACTTTCTATTTTAGCTAGGAAGAGTCACTCTAATATGAGCTTTCCTTTACTCATATTCTACCGTATTATTTGTCAATAACCCATATGTCGTTTTTTATATTCGTTGGCTAATTTCGTTATTTTGAACAAAAAAGAAAAGAAATCAGACAATTTTATGCCTGATTTCTTAATTCAATCTTACTTTATTCGCTTATTTTCTATCAAATTTCCACGTTCGTCAACATCATCTTTCGTTATCTTTGGGATCCGAATGACAGTTAAAGTTCCCACCTCTTTTTTACTATATATAGAAACAGCATGATCAACTCCAAAGTACAGCTTAATTCTCATTTCCACACTATGGAGCCCGATACCGGTACTACGGCGGTTTCTCTCTTGTTCTGCCTTCTCTGTCCTTCCAAAGCGAATTTGGTTTCGTATTTCCTTTAATTGCTCTTTGTCCATTCCACGGCCATTATCCATCACTTTTATGGTGACCCATCCATCTTTCTCTTTAATAGTTACCCTGATTAGCATTGGATGTTTTAATCCAGTCATACCATATAGGAAAGAATTTTCTACCACAGGTTGTAGCAATATCTTTAAAGAATACAATCCATGTATCTGCTGCATATCCGTACGGAGGTCAAATTCAAACTCTTCCTTATAGCGGTTTTTTTGAATATTGACAAAGGCCATCAGATGCTCTATTTCGTGTTCCATTAAGACAATAACCTGACCCCCGCTTATTGACAAACGATACATTCTGCCAAGGGAGGCAGCCATACGTCCAATGTCTGGTCTGCCAGCATCATTGGATATCCACACAATATTCTCCAGAGTATTATAAAGGAAATGAGGGTTAATCTGACTCATCAATACTTCAAGTTCCAGTTCTTTTTTCTTACGTTCTGCTTTTAAATCTTCAATGAAAAGGGTATTAATTTGCTCCAGCATTGAATTGTAATAGCGTATCATATCACCCATTTCATTTTTCTGTTTCACTTCAATATAAGCGTTTAGATTACCACCATACACTTCTTTCATTGAGGCATTGAGCTCGCCGATTGGATCCATAAAGCTCTTATATAAATATAATACCATGATAGCACAAAGTCCGACACAAACCATCATAACCAAGAATATTCTAAGGTATAGCATATCCATATCCCTAGTAACCGCATTTACAGGAATTATCATAACTGTCATCCAGTCATTTACTTCGGAAACTTTTACATTTACCAATTTATGTCCCGAAGAATCTTGCATTTCCTGAGAGTCCTTGGTACGCTCTAAGATCATATCTTTTAATTTACTTGATATTTCCCCGGCTTTTACCACTTCTTCATTGCTCGAGGAAATCAAACTGCCATCTCCTGTTAAAATATAGATATCACCAGGAATAGATTCAGCAAGTTGAACATACTGTTCATATATCTCTTTTTCTTTCAAGGCAAATAACTGTACATATTGATATTTTCCTTTTTCCCATGAATAAATCCTTCGAATACCCATAACAGCCTTCTGCTCGCGTATCCCCTCCGGATAGTCACTCAAAAGAAAATTATCTTGCACTGGAAACCAGCGAAACTTCATCAAAAGGTCAGGATCTTCAATATTCATATCCTGTAATTTTTCTATAACCTCTTTCGTATTCTTATTAGGGTCCAGAAAATTAAACAACTCCCCTTTGTATGTGTATATTGCACTGATTCTTTCCCTCTTATTTAATATATCATAAGCTGAAAATATATTACTGTAAATACGAACAATATCCAGTTTCTTATAAATCTGCTCTTGCGGTGAATATACCTTTTCAATATATTTATCCAACTGGTCATTTGCAGCGAAATTATCAGAAACACTGTAAATATCCGTAAGTTTAGCATCTATTTTATTAGCAATCTCAGTAACCCTGCTTTGGGTAGTTCGCATATATTCCTGCTTCATAACTTTTCGTGTATTCCAGAATAATATAGTGATCACTATCATAATCGGAATCAGCACCTGTAAAATACCGAGCAGCATCCTGCCTTTTAGGCCCAAATATTTTCTCTTATTTTGCTTTTTCATTTTATTAATTTTCAGAATCTTTAGCATGGCCAACTCCTTTTGGGTGGTTACCTCCTGTTTGGAGGATACCTCCTGCTTGGAGGATATTACGATACTCTTTTGGACTCATTCCATACTTTTTCTTAAATAACTTAATATAGTTGGATACATCAGCCCATCCCATTTCCTCAGCTATTTCATATATCTTAAGTGCCGGATCTGCCAGAAGTTTCTGACTTTTCTCCAATCGTTTTGATATAATATAATCACTAAAATTACATCCAAATTCATTTTTAAATATTTTAGAAATGTATGCTGTATTCTTACACACCTTGGTACCAACATATTCTAGAGAAATCTGGTTAGAATCGTATTCTGCATCCACAATTTCCTTTATTTGCTGAGCAAGGCTGCTTCTGTTTTTCCATTCTCCCTTCATTCGAGCACTTTCTTTGGAAACTTCTCGAAGAATTTTAAATAGAAACTCTTTTTTCCCTTCCAAGCTTTTAAAGGTATATATGTGTGTATATGTGTAATCCATCTTTTTCATAACTTTCTCAAGTTGAACACCATAGCGTAACAGCTCACGGGATAGGTTAAACATTAACTCAAGGCTTAGACGGTTAATACAATCATAATCAAGAATCACCTTCCCTCTGAATTCAGAGAAAATCTGTTCCAGTGTCTCTTCTAATTCTTTTTCTTGCTGTTCTAAAATTTCCTTAAGAATCTTCTCCACGTCAAAAGAAATGGCGTAATAGTCAAAATCTGCTTCCTGCATTTCTTTATAGAACATAATCTGGCTTTTGGCTTCACTATAGATTTTCTGACCGACACAGCATTTCGCTTGTTCATAACACTGAGGTAACATCTGAAAATCCACATAGAAGTTGCTAATACCTGCATATGCATTGATGTTACCCTCTCCTATGACGCATTCTAACATCTTCTTGGTATAGCTACGAAGGACTTCTTCTTCTGGTTCTTCTTCAGATTTTAGAATTCCGGTTATCTTTTCTTCAAAGTTTAAAATAAATTTTCCTACTATTTGCTGCTCTTTGGAAGCCTTTTCATTTAGAAGGTTCTCTATCTTAATTTGCTTCTGATAAAAGGCATTCTTATCTACCGAATTCTGGACATCGAAACTAATCCGAATAACACCAAACCAGTTTCCATCATGTTGTAAGAATTCTTCCTCCATCTCTTCTTCGTTATAGCCATAGCCCTTTATCAAATCATTGAACTTCTTTCTAAGCTTTAGGCTCTTACCTTCCTCATAAGCCTGTTTTAGCTCAATTTCCTCTATTTTTTTTCTATTTTCTTCATCAAGTCTATCTTTCATTTTACGAAACATAACTTCGAATTCATCAAGATCAGTAGGTTTTAATAAGTACTCAGAAACCTGGCTTTTAATGGACATCTGCATATATTCAAAATCATTATAGCCACTTAGAATAATGATTTTAATCTCCGGGTAATGCTGATTTAGATACTGCATTAGCTCTATTCCATCCATTTCTGGCATTCGAATGTCTGAAATTATCACATGAGGCTTGTCCTTTTTTATTTGATCAAGGGCCTCCAATCCATTTCCGCAGACACCGCTAATTTCAAATCCCCATTCCCCCCATGGAATACTATTTGCCATTCCATATGCAATTGATTTTTCGTCTTCCACCACCAATAGCTTATACATACCTTACCTCCATCCTAAATTTATTATATAACAAGCCCTATTCTTTTCGCAAGCTTTTATACTTTACATATAAGGAACAAAGTGGCTTCGCCCTAAATTAAAAGTAGCTCTGCGTCTAGTATCTAGGTAGGTTCCAAAGAAACCTCAACCCGGCACTTGAGACAGAGCCAAAAGAGCGTCACCAAAATACTCTAACGTTATTTGGTGACGCTCCTATTCTAATATTTTATTAATTACTCATTTACATAATGAACAAGATAATCATACGCATTGTTAATTGCCGCTAAGATTGCCTTTGTAGTTATAGTAGCACCAGAAATACCATCGACTTTAGTGCCATCCACTACTTCTGGTTCTGGTTCTTCTTCTTTTTCAGGTTGTTCTGGTTCTGCTTCACCTGCAGCCTTACGAAGTGCTTGTTCTACCTGGTTTACAAATTCCGAAATATCAATACTTACGGTTGCAACAACATCAGTCTTTCCATTCTCATCTAAGATAAGTCCGTCTGTTCCTTGATGTTCAATAACGTATTGTGCAAGTGCCTGAGCCTGCTCAAACCATGTTGCACCTTTTTCTGTCATTACATACTCGCCGTTTTGTGACTGAATACTCTTAAGGTTTCCATTCGCATCTTCACAATCCCAAACTACATCTGTAACTTTACCACCAGCTACTATTAAGGTTAATTTGCTTACATAACCGTTGTGTGCTTCAGGCGCTTCGATTTCGTATTTACCATCATTTAATTTAACTTCTTCTTTCACACCGGCAGCCTCGCGAATTGCTTCTTCTACCTGAGCTACAAATTCATTGATAGAAATACTTACCGTAGCAACTACGTCTGTCTTTCCATTTTCATCAAGAGTAAGACCAGCTGTTCCCTGATTTGCAATAACATATTGTGCAAGAGCCTGAGCTTGCTCATACCAGGTTGCTCCATCCGCTGTCATTACATACTCACCGTTTTGTGACTGTATGCTCTTTAAGTTGCCATTCGCATCTTCGCAGTCCCAAACAACATCCGTAATCTTACCGCCAGCTACTGTTAAGCTTAATTTGCTTACATAACCGTTGCTTGCTTCAGCTGCTTCAATATTATAAGTTCCATTATTTAATACAACAGGTTGAGCCGCTGCCTGACGAAGACAATCTTCTACCTGATCTACAAATTCCGAAATGGCAATACTAACACTTGCTACAACATCTGTCTTTCCACTCTCATCAAGAGTAAGACCAGTTGTTCCTTGTTTCTCAATAACATACTTTGCTAGATCCTGAGCCTGCTCATACCATGTTGGACCATCTTTTGTCATAACATATTCGCCATTTTGAGATAGAACACTCTTTAAGTTTCCATTTGCATCAGCACAATCCCATATTACGTCTGTAATCTTGCCACCAGCAACAGTTAGTTCCACACTACTTGTATAGCCATTGTAAGCTTCTGTTGCTACTTTTTTATATGTTCCATCTTTTAGTACCTGCACATTAGATGCAAGAGTTAAACACTCTTCCACTTGTGCCACGAAATCGCTGATAGAAATACTTACACTTGCTACAGCGTCAGTTTTACCACCTTCATCTATTGTAAGTCCTGTTAATCCTTGATGTTCAATAACATACTGAGCTAAAGCTTCCGCTTGTTCTGCCCAGTTCGGACCCTTTTCTGTCATCACATATTCGCCATTTATTGCTTGAACGCTCTTTAAATTTCCATTCGCATCAACACAATCCCAAACTACTTCAGTAATTAATCCACCAGCTATTGTCATTGATAATTGGCTGGTATAACCATTGCTTGCTTCTTTTGCTTCTACTTTATATTTTCCATCTTTTAATGTAGAAGAAGTTGTGGTCATAGTTGTAACTTCTTTCACTTTAGAAGAAGCAGAAGTTAAACTAACACCTGGAATGTAGATTGGTAGCTTAGCACCCTTAAATTGATCTAAGAATTCTGGCTGTGTCATCTTTGCGCCATAGTCATCGCTCTCAGAATGGGACACCACTACGATTCCTGTAATCGTATCCTTTTCCGCATTAAAACTGATTGCTAACTCCATTGGAGTTTTACCGAAACCTTTGGATTCTACATTCACTGTATAACCGGTAATAGTTCCTGATTTATCCTTTAATACTTGAACCTGTTTAATACCCATGTCGGTTCCTTCTTGAACAATGGATATGGTTCCTTCTGGTCCTTTGTTCAGATTGTTCTTCACAACAACAGCGGTAATTAGCGCTGCAGCAGTTATTCCTGCTAGTGCCGTAACGGCAATCCATCTCTTACTCTTTCTCATAGATACATCCTCCACCAAAAATATGTCTATTGATTTTCTAAGCAACGTTTGCAAAAGGGTTACCCCCCCTCCTGCATCTTCCGAGCCATAAATGATAACTCTCCAAGTTATGATAGAGTATCACCTTGTTAATATAATAACATATAAATGGCAATGCGTAAATACTATATTTTTTGGATTTTTTTGTATATTTCTTATTTTTTTACCTTGTTTTGACCAAAAATATGCTAGTTATTTCTATATATTAGGCTGCGTTTTCCATTTCATTAATCTTATTATAAGAAATTGTAAAAAAATCCGGTATTAAATTATAGAAAATTTTTGCTAACCTTGACATTCTTCGAACAATCCCTTACAATAAATTTACTATTTTTAAGGAGTTTTTTTATGAGAAAATACCATATGATTAATATAATAAAACATAAAAACCAAAAATCAGATCTTAACAATAATTCAAATCAAAATAAGGGCTTTTTTACAAAACGTACAATTAAGTTTTTAACACTAATCACTCTCAGTACCGTGATGTTAACTTTCAATGCTTGTGCCAAAAAAACACCCTCAAAAGATTCGCCAGAACCTACTCCTACCATAGCGGAAAAGGAAGGTACTACTCCTATCTCGAAAAGTTCCTTTAAGTTAAATACTGTCGTGTCCATTACTTTATATGACAGTGAAGATGAGAGGATTATTGATGAAGCTTTTCAATTATGCGATTATTATGAAAACCTATTAAGCAGAACGAAGAAAGAAAGCGAAATCTATCAACTAAATGAAAAAGCTCATAATAGTTATACGGTTTCCGATGAAACCAAAGAGCTCTTAACAAAAGGATTCCTTTACAGTCAACTTTCTGATGGAGCTTTTGATTTAACGCTAGAACCACTCACAAGTCTCTGGAATTTCGGTTCAAGCGAGGAACGTCTTCCAAGTCCGGATGAAATTAAGGAAGCGTTAACTCATATTGGATATCAGTACTTAAAATTAGATGGCAACACGATTACTTTTGAGAAAGATGGTATGGGGATTGATTTAGGAGCCATCGCAAAAGGTTACATCGCTGATAAAATAAAAGAATTTTTAGTTTCTAAAGGTGTCAATAGCGCTATTATTAATTTAGGCGGTAACATTTTGTGTGTTGGTGAGAAGCCAGATGGTTCTGCCTTTAAGGTAGGAATTCAAAAACCATTTAAAGATCGTAACGAAACAATTGCAGTGATAGAAATTCGTGACCTAACAGTTGTGTCATCCGGTATCTATGAGCGTTTCTTTACCGTTGACGGCAAGAATTATCATCACATATTAAATCCATCCACTGGATATCCTTATGAAAATGATCTTACTTCAGTAACTATAGTTACGAAAGAATCTGTGGACGGTGATGCATTAAGTACCACTTGTTTTGCACTAGGCCTAGAGAAGGGAATGAAATTGATTGAATCATTACCTGATACCTATGCTGTATTCATAACATCGGATTATGAACTACATTACACCAAAGGTTTCAAAGAAAATATAAAGATTGTAGAGTAGTAAGAATTACATTTGTAATTAGCTTTAATTATAACAATAAGGGACTTAAACGGTTTCATTTCTTTTCCGTTTTAAGTCCCTTTTTCATACAGCTTTTATGCCATTTTAGTTAATTCTTGTTTCATTCATACCTTATTCTTAATTTATCTAATACTTACAAGAATACTATTATCCTCTTAGGTGGAAGCATACCACTTTTATTCAATAAGTAAAAGCATCCTCCGCGAACTTTTCCTTGTCATGAATTATTTTCTACGAATAATGTCATCACGTTCAGGACCATTGGAAATTAAGGTAACAGGTACTTCAAGCTCTTTTTCAATAAATTCAATGTACTTTCTGCAGTTTTCTGGGAGTTCTTCATACGTTTTAATTCCATCGATATCACATTCCCACCCTGGAAGTACTTCGTATACTGGTTTTGCTTTCTTAAGTTTTACTGTAGTAGGGAAATCTTTCGTTACTACTCCATCAATTTCATAACCAACACAAACTGGTAACTCTTTTAAATAACCAAGAACATCTAATACTGTTAACGCTACCTCGGTTGCCCCCTGCATTCTACATCCATATCTACTTGCTACTGCATCAAACCATCCCATACGCCTTGGTCTTCCTGTGGTTGCACCGTATTCGCCACAATCACCACCACGTTTTCTTAATTCGTCTGCCTCTTCACCGAAGATTTCACTAACAAATTCACCGGCACCAACCGCAGAAGAATATGCTTTTACAACTGTGACGATCTCTTTTATTTCATATGGTGGAATTCCAGCACCAATTGCACCATATGCTGCTAAAGTAGAGGAGGATGTTACCATTGGGTAGATACCAAAGTCAGGATCTTTTAAGGCTCCAAGCTGTCCCTCTAATAAGATATTCTTATCTTCCTTTATTGCTTCATGTAAATAAGCAGAAACATCTGCTACATAAGGAGTAACCATATTCCGATATTCAATTAATGTCTGATAAAGCTCATTCTTATCAATTAATGGCTTGTGATACATATGCTCTAACATGATATTTTTCATCTCACAGACACGTTCTACTTTTTCTTTAAGCTCTTCTTCATCAAATAATTCAGATACTTGAAAACCTATCTTTGCATATTTATCAGAATAAAATGGAGCAATACCGGACTTTGTGGAACCAAAAGATTTTCCACCAAGTCTTTCTTCTTCATATTGATCAAACAGAATATGATAAGGCATCATAATCTGGGTACGATCAGAAACTAATATCTTAGGCATTGGAACACCTTGATCAACAATTGATTTTATTTCTTCTAAAAGGTAAGGAATATTCAAAGCAACTCCGTTTCCGATGATGCAAGTCGTATGATCATAAAATACTCCAGAAGGAAGTAAGTGAAGAGCAAACTTACCATACTGATTAATAATGGTATGTCCTGCATTACTACCGCCTTGATAACGAACGATAATGTCAGATTCTTCACCTAGCATATCTGTTATCTTACCTTTTCCTTCATCTCCCCAGTTAGCACCAACAATTGCTTTAACCATAATAATGTCCTCCTTAAGATAAACTACAACACAAATTCTGTTACAGATTTTAATAGAAATTCATATGAAATTGCAACGTAATTTCTTCTAAATAAAAAAAGCATTGTAACAGATTTGCTACAATGCCCTATTACTTAAGTAGTATACCGTAGGATATTACATAAGTAAAATCAATGTTTATTATATTTCATATAAGTCATAACTATACATTTTTTAACTTTTATACTTACTTTGTCCCTGTACTACCGAATCCGCCATCACCACGTACTGTATCTGATAGCTCCTCAACTTCTGTAAAATCAACCGATAGATAAGGAATTACCACAAGTTGTGCAATACGTTCATGATTTGCAATCGTTTGAACTATATCGGTATCATTATGAAGTGCAATGATATATTCGCCACGATAGTCACTATCCGCGACACCAACGCAGTTTGCAGGACGTAATCCGTTCTTTGCAGCAATTCCGCTTCGCGCGAATATGCCACCAAAGTATCCGGATGGAATTTCAATTGCTAACCCTGTACCTATTTTGACAGTTTCATGTGGTTTTATTTCACAAGCATCCGTGTCTAGGCACGCATATAAATCATATCCTGCTGCCTCTACGCTGCCCCTTGTTGGCAACATTGCATTCTCTTTTACTTTTTTTATCTTAATTGTTACTGACATAGAAACTCCATTCTAACTCTATCATTTTTATTGAAACCATGCCTTCTCAGTAGGCTAGAAATTCTCTTCACTCTTGTAAATATGCCTGCTCAGTAGGCTAGAAGTTTGTGCCGAGGATTACGCAGGCACAAACTTCCAGTGTGAAGTTTTAGAATTTCTTAGGCAGCGTCTTTTGGTGCCTTAGAAATTCTCTTCACAATTACATCTCACGAAGGAAAGCCTCATAGCCTCTCATTGCTTCATAGATATCAGCTTTACTTGTAATTTCCCATGGAGCATGCATATTTAATACTGCTACACCACTATCGATTACTTCCATATTGTACTGAGCCATAATGTAAGCGATTGTTCCACCGCCACCTTGGTCTACTTTACCAAGCTCTGAGGTTTGGAAGTTAACGTCGTGTTTTTCCATAGCTGCACGTAAAGCTGCAATAAACTCTGGATTTGCATCGTTACAACCAGATTTTCCTCTTGCTCCTGTGTATTTGTTAAATACAATACCTCTTCCGAAATATGCAGAGTTTTTCTTTTCCATAACGGATGGATAGTTAGGATCAAATGCTGCACTTACGTCAGAAGAAAGCATATGAGAATTCTGGAACGCTCTTCTTAATTTAAGTTCAGAATATTCACCCATCTTATCCATTAATTCTGCAACTGCATTTTCAAAGAATTTGGAATGCATACCAGTTGCACCGATACTACCAACCTCTTCTTTATCAACTAATAAGCAAACTGCAGTACGGTCTATTTTATCAAGTTCAAATAACGCTTTCATAGAAGTGTAAGAACAAACTCTATCGTCTTGACCATATCCCATTACCATGCTTCGATCAATACCAAAGTCACGTGCTTTACCAGCAGGAACAACTTCTAACTCAGCGGATAAGAAATCTGCCTCTTCAATGTCATAAAACTCTTTTAACAGTTTAAGCATATTCCCTTTTACTGCTTCTTTTTCTTCACCTTTTAATGGCTGGCTACCGATAAGAACATTTAGGTCTTCTCCTTCTACTACCTTAGCAGCCTTCTTTTCCATCTGTTCTGCGGACAGATGAACTAGTAAATCAGTAATACCAACTACTGGATCACTGTCTTTTTCACCAATTACGATGTTTACTTTTGTTCCATCCTTCTTTACAACAACACCATGGATAGCAAGTGGTAAGGTTACCCACTGATATTTCTTAATCCCACCATAGTAGTGAGTATCAAATAATGCCATTTCTGTATCTTCATACAATGGAACCTGCTTTAAGTCGATACGTGGAGAGTCGATATGAGCTCCAAGTAACTTCATACCTTTTTCTAAAGGCTCACTACCAATTAAGAATAATGCAACCGCTTTATCCATGTTATTAAAGTAAACTTTATCACCAGACTTAACTTTTGTTAAAGTCATCAAATCTTTGTAGCCTTCTTTTTCAGCCTGACGAATCACTTCTAGTGCACATTCACGCTCTGTCTTACAATCAGAGATAAATTCTTTATAACCTTCACTTAATTTCTGAACTTTTTTTACATCTGCATCCGTATACTTTAACCAAGCATTCTTGTTGGATTCGTTATTTTTTAAATTCTCAACACTTTTTTTCTCTTTCATTTTCTTATCCTTTCTGGTGTCTATTTCGTAATATTATCAGAAACCTGTTTCACCTAGCTTACCCAAAACAAGTATCAAGTAAAAGTACACTTCGTGAACTTTTACTTTGAAGAATTACAACCTAGATTCTTATCTTAGTATGTCCTTGGTAAATGCTATATTTCATTATACTGACTTTCCTTTAGTAATGCAAGGAGCTTCCTTGAAGCAGTGGATAATGCAAACCTTTGATTTTCAACGACACAAAAATGTCTGCTTGGAATATGTGTCTTTAATCTCACCTCAAATAATTCACCTTGTTTCATTAATTCCGTTGCAAAATCCTCCACCACTAATCCAATTCCTAGACTTCTTTTAGCAAACTGCACTATCATATCACTCGTTGCTAATTCAAACTCCGGAGATAAAACAACGCCATGGGAACTTAAGTACTCATCTACATATCGTCTCGTACTAGTATCATTCTCTAAGCATATAACAGGTAGACCTGCAAGCTCTTCATAATCCATGGTTTGATCCCGTAGATAATCGAATCGTTTTCCAGCCACAAAGATATCTTTGATTTCTTTGACCTTAAATACACTATAATCCTCTGATAAAGAAAATGGCTCACTTACAATACCAAAATCTATTTGCCCATCCTTTAGGAGTGCAAGTGTCTCTGGGGTAGGACCGTTGGTTACAGTCACCTTTATCTTAGGGTATTGGATATGAAATTCTTCTAGATACGGTAGCAAATAGTATTGTAACGTCATATCCGAAGCTCCAATTCTAATTTCCCCAGATTCAAGATTTAGCATCCGTTCTAAACGCTCTTCTCCTTTTACGATAAGTTCATACCCTTCTCTAACGCACTGGTACAAAACCTCTCCTTCTTTGGTTAAGCGCATTCCTTTTGCCACTCGAATAAAAAGTTGACAGTTAAGAACAGATTCTAATTGCTTTATTGCCTGACTGACTGCAGGCTGCGAGATGCATACCCGTTTGGCAGCTAAAGAAATACTACCTTCTTTGGCAACATAGTAAAATATTTTATAGTATTCCAGATTGGCTTTTGCCATAAGTCCCCCTTCCTACCAACAGGCTGTAAATTTGGGCTCAGCACAAATTTACTATTGAAAAATCTTAGATTTTTCAATTTTCTCCTCTATTTTAAGAATTTACGAATCATTTTCAAATTCTTCTCTGTATATGGATGGTATCTCATCGGAAGATCAAGCCAATTTGCTTTTTTCACAATGCTCTTAGTATGACTAAACGTGCGAAAACTTTCAAATCCATGATAACTTCCCATACCACTAGCACCAACACCACCAAATCCCATATAAGGTGTTGCAAGATGAATAATGGTATCGTTGACACATCCACCACCAAAAGAAACGTGCTTTAATACTTTCTTTTCTATCTGTACATTCGTTGTAAATAAATAGCATGCCAATGGCTTTTCGTGTGCTGTGACATACTCTATTACTTCCTCTATTGTCTTATAGCTAAGTACAGGGAGAATCGGTCCAAAAATTTCTTCTTGCATTATATTGGAATCCGTTGATACACTTTTTAGTACCGTAGGTTCAATCTTTCTTATATTATCCTGTCCTTTTCCACCGATGACAATATCTTCTCCCTCAAGAAGGGAAAGTAATCTATGATAATGATGTTCATTAATAATTTTCGGAAGATTTTCATTCTTTAAAGGTTCTTCACCAAAGAATTTGTGTACCCACAACCCTAATTTCTTAAAAAATTCCTCTTCCACTTCTTTCTGAACGAAAACATAATCAGGTGCAACACATGTCTGACCAGCATTGAGATACTTTCCAAAAGCAACACGCTTTGCAGCAAGATTGATATCTGCTGATTTCTCAATAATACAAGGGCTCTTACCTCCAAGCTCTAATGACACTGGAGTTAGGAATTGAGCTGCTGCTTCCATAACAATCTTTCCGACTTCGACACCACCGGTAAAGAAGATATAATCAAATCTCGTAGCCAGTAATCCCTGATTCTCTTTTCTACCGCCTTCAATTACCGTAACGTACTCCTTTGGAAAGCAAGCACGTATTAAGGTATTGATTACTTTAGACGTTTCTGCTGCATATGCGGACGGCTTTAATACTGCACAGTTTCCTGCTGTAATAGCACCAATTAATGGTTCTATGCATAATTGAAATGGATAATTCCAAGGAGACATAATTAGTACAACACCATATGGTTCCGATATGGTAAAACTCTTTGAAGGAAATTGCGCAAGTGGAGTTTTAACACTCTTTGGTTTGGACCACTTTTTCACATGTGCGATACAATGACGGATTTCATCAAGTACCATACCGATTTCTGTCATATAAGATTCAAAACTTGATTTATTTAGGTCTTTCTTTAAAGCCTCCATTATTTCTGCTTCTCGATTTTTAATCTCGGACTGAAGTTTCTTTAGTGCTTGAATTCGAAAATCCACTTGTTTGGTCTTGCCAGTACGAAAGAATTCTCTTTGGTTTGTTACAAGTTTTTGATACCCTGTTTCTATCTCACTCATCACTACCTCCTAACACCACAGTAAAGCTATGGTTTCTTTTCATAAATCTAGCTCTAAGTTTTCAATAAATTTTGCTATCTAGTTTATTCAATGCAAAATTAATTACTCATGTTGTCTACTCTATCATCGTATATTATACTATATAGGAAGAAAGGTTAAAAGGAATTTTATTTTCCCTACTTATTAAGAAAATATGTTGAGTTGGGGATAATAATACTAAATGAAATCGTAATTAGGAGGTGCTATGAAAATTGTAGTAGATGCGGATGCATGCCCAGTGAAAGGAATCATCGAACGACTGGCAAAGGAGCATCAGATTGAAGTTATCATGTTCATTGATACTAGTCATGAACTATACTCAGACTATAGTAAAATAATTACGGTGAGTAAAGCACCCGATGCTGTTGATTTTGCATTATTAAATCAAACGAGTCCAAATGATATTGTAGTTACGCAGGATTATGGAGTTGCAGCCATGGCACTTGGTAAGAAGGCAAAAGCCTTGCATCCAAGTGGTAAGATTTTTACAAATGATAACATTAATCAAATGCTATTTGAACGCCATATCGCAAAAGAGCAACGGCGTCATGGGAAGCAAAATCTCCATAGTAAGAATAATAAAAAACGGACTACAGGGGATGACATCCATTTTGAATCTTCCTTAAATGAATTGTTAAAGTCTATTTCAAGCTGACCGCAGGAATGGTTTCCACAACCTTCCTGCTAAATCAGCATGTAAAGATCCTTTCTAGTACTTTAGGTGATAAAGTGCATCATGTATAAAATTTACATAAAAAATCACCACCCAGTAGCTTATAATACTGCCACTGAGTGGTTCATTACTGTATATGTTTATACATTAATTTCTGCCTTAAATCCAAGTAACTCGTTGTTCTCTTCAAGGATTGGGCGTATCACTGATTCTATAAATTCTTCGGTCTGCTCTTTTGCTCTTCCAGTATATCTAGATGGTTCCATTACCTTCTTTAAATCCTCTAAGGTCATATTAAAGGCTGGATCAGCTGCAATTAATTCTAAAAGATTATTCTCTAATCCTAGTTCTTTCACATTACGGCCAGCTTCCATGCTTAGAGTACGAATTCTTTCGTGTAGCTCTTGGCGGTCTCCACCCGCTTTTACAGCATCCATCATGATGTTTTCTGTCGCCATGAACGGAAGCTCTGACATTAAGCGTTTTTCAATTACCTTTGGATAAACTACCAAGCCATCCACTACATTCATATATAAATCAAGAATACTATCGATTGCAAGAAATGCTTCTGGTACACTTAATCGTTTATTTGCAGAATCATCTAAGGTTCTTTCAAACCACTGTGTAGCGGAAGTAATCGCTGGATTTAGTGCATCCACCATCACATAACGAGCGAGAGAGGCGATACGCTCACTTCTCATAGGATTTCTCTTATATGCCATTGCAGAGGATCCAATCTGATTCTTCTCAAATGGTTCTTCAATTTCCTTTAAGTGTTGAAGTAAACGAATATCATTGCTAAACTTATGAGCGCTTGCTGCAATTCCTGCAAGTACATTCAAAACTCTGGTATCCACTTTTCTTGAATAAGTCTGACCGGATACAGCAAAACACTCCTCAAAGCCCATCTTTTTCGCAATCAAGGCATCTAATTTCTTTATCTTCTCATGATCACCATCAAATAATTCTAAAAAGCTTGCTTGAGTCCCTGTAGTTCCTTTGGAACCAAGTAATTTCATACAAGATAGTGCATGCTCAAGATCTTCCAAATCAAGAGCCAACTCTTGTAGCCATAGAGTTGCTCTTTTTCCTACGGTCGTTGGTTGTGCTGGTTGGAAATGGGTAAAAGCAAGTGTTGGAAGATCACGATATTTCATAGCAAATTTTGAAAGTTCTTCCATGACACAAATCAACTTCTTCTTAACAAGTTTTAAGCCTTCTGTCATTACAATAATATCGGTATTATCACCAACATAGCAAGAAGTTGCACCAAGGTGAATTATCCCTTTTGCATTGGGACATTGAACGCCATATGCATACACATGTGACATTACATCATGGCGAACCAAACGTTCTCTTTCTTTCGCCACTTCATAATTAATATCATCCTGATGTGCTTTTAACTCTTCTACCTGTTCACTTGTCACTGGTAGCCCAAGCTCATGTTCAGCCTCTGCTAAGGCAATCCAAAGTTTTCTCCAAGTACGAAATTTCATATCTGGTGAAAAGGTATATTGCATTTCCTTACTTGCATAACGTTCTGACAACGGACTTACATAGTTATCTTGACTCATTGTAACCCAACCTTTCCTATCACTTGTTTTCATCATTATTTTTCTATCAATATTCTTTAATCATTACTCTTCTTTCATTATCAGTAAAAAACATTTACAATTCATATTCTCCACGAATATCTTCCGTCGGAGGTTCAATTGGATAATGCCCCGAAAAGCAAGCATCACAATATCCCAAATCCCCATCAATTAATTCACTAAGACGATTTACTGATAAATATCCTAAAGAATCCGCATCGATAATTTTACAAATCTGTTCTACCGTATTATTATGCGCAATTAATTGATCGTCCGATGGCACATCGGTACCAAAATAACATGGATATAAAAACGGAGGAGAGCTGATTCTAACATGAACCTCTGTTGCCCCTGCTGCCTTTAACATTCCGACAATTCGAGCGCAAGTAGTGCCACGTACCATTGAATCATCGATCATAACAACTCTTTTGCCTTTCACTGCTTCTGTGAGTACATTTAGTTTAATTCGTACACTAGACTCACGAATTGCTTGCTTTGGTTTAATGAAGGTTCGTCCAACATAACTATTCTTCACAAATGCCATGCCATACGGTATCCCTGTTTCCATCGCAAAGCCCATTGCAGCAGCATTACCGGAATCCGGAACCCCCACCACTAAATCAGCCTCCACAGGATGCTCCTGCGCTAAGATACGACCAGCCATAATTCTACTATTATAAACACTGATCTTATCAATCTTGCTATCTGGTCTTGCAAAATATATATATTCAAAAATACACTTAGCCATCTTTGGTTGGCACATCGATGTATCCGATAAAATTCCTTCTTTTGTAATCGTTACAATTTCACCTGGTAAAACATCGCGAATAAATGTTGCATTCACTGCATCAAGAGCACAACTCTCACTCGCAAGAATATACATATTCTCTTTCTTCCCGATACAAAGAGGTCGAAAACCAAAAGGATCTCTTGCCCCAATTAATTTTCTTGGACTCATTACAATCAGGGAATAAGAACCTTTAATCTTCATCATTGCATTCCTAACAGCACCTTCTACATTTGCTGTCTTTAATCGCTCCCTAGCTATATGATATGCAATAACCTCAGAATCAATCGTTGTTTGAAAGATTGCTCCTGTATATTCTAACTCTCTTCTTAACTCAGGTGCATTTATAATATTCCCATTATGGGCAAGTGCCAAAGTACCTTTTACATAATTTAATACAAGTGGCTGAGTATTTGCAATATTACTTGCTCCCGCAGTGGAATACCGAACATGACCAACACCGATGTCCCCACGAAGTGTCTCCAAGCCTTCCGGAGTAAAAACTTCATTCACTAGCCCCATACCCTTCATCGAGGAAACCCTGCCCTTAGGTCCTAGGGTATCACTAACCGCAATACCGCAGCTTTCCTGTCCACGATGCTGTAGGGCGAAAAGGCCGTAATAAATCGAATCAGCGACATCTTCACCAACCATATTATAGACGCCAAAAACGCCGCACTCTTCATGGATTTCTTCTGAAATCAAATCATTGATTCTATCTTCCATTGCCTTATCCTTTCTAATGCTAATCTGCTGTATTGCCGTGAAAATAAGTAACAAAAGGGGATGTCGCTTTTGTTAGCGTCAATCCCCCCTTTACATCATTGTAAAATATTATTCAATTCCAAGTCTTTTAAATACTTCCAGATAAGCATCCTCTACATTACCAAGGTCTCTGCGGAAACGATCCTTGTCTAATTTTTCATGGGTCTTTATATCCCATAAGCGACAAGTATCTGGAGAAATCTCATCGGCAAGAATAATCTGATCATGATATCTACCAAATTCAATCTTAAAATCAATCAACTCAATGCCAATACCTTCAAAATACTTTATCATTACTTCATTTACTTTATATGCATACGTAGAAATCGTATCAATCTCTTCCTGTGTTGCAAGTCCAAGTGCCTTTGCGTAAGAAGAATTAATCATTGGATCACCAAGTGAATCGTCTTTATAGGAAAATTCCAAAGTAGGACATAATAATTTTCGGCCCTCTTCTATTCCTAACTTCTTCGCAAAGCTTCCTGCGGATACGTTACGGATAATAACTTCAAGTGGAACAATCTGAACTTTCTTTACAGCGGTCTCTCTATCACTTAACTCTTCAATATAATGAGTTGGCACGCCTTCTTTTTCTAACTGTTTCATTATGTAGTTAGACATTCTATTATTAATAACGCCTTTACCTACAATAGTTCCTCTCTTCTCACCGTTGAATGCGGTTGCATCATCTTTATAATCTACGATTAATACATCCTCAACGTCGGTTTTGTACACTTTCTTGGCTTTACCTTCATAAAGTTGTTCTAACTTTTTCATGTTAATTATCCTCCTTGTGCAAACACCTTACCCTGCGTTCTTGGCAACCATTTTTTTGCTGTTGCAATTTAATTATATCGTAGCGAAAAAATAAGGCAAGCGCTTTTTCACACTTTAAGGCCCCGTAACATAATTTCGGTTAAATGTACAAAAAGACAGTAGTTTTTTTGATACTTTCTGTATATTAATTTTTAATTTTTTGCAGTAAAATCAACGCTTATAAGCATCATTAATGTCATTTATCATTACTGTTAATAGACTGATTTTTTGACTTTAGAAATGTCATTTTAAAAGCCCTTTTTCAGTTTTTATCAATCCAAAATAATATATCTTAGCTGAATAATAAAGTATCGAAATGCATCAAAATTTATTATCTAAGTCGTCGATTTTCATATTTTGCCATCACATGTAACTTATTTTTTACTATATCAATACGCTGTTCAATACTTCCTTCATTGACTGGCAAATCGAGAGCAATCTCAATATTCCCCATTGTCCGTTCATCAATGCTCTTTCTCATGCTATATAAGATTTCAAGTTTCTCATCACAATCTTTTGCATCAAGAAATGCCATTAAATCAAGATTTGCTTCCGGGTGTAGTTCATCCTTTTTTAAACCTTCTGTAGCTTTTGTTTGTTCTCCCTTAACCGCATGATTTAAAATCTCGTCATCTTTTAATTGTTGTACTGCTACATCTTGATCTTGAGCATCCATAGCTCCAGCTTTACTCATCGCATCCATATTCTTATTCTGTCTATTCTCGTTACTGAGTTCTTCTCGTGAGATTGGGGTAAAACGATATTTCAACGAAACATTAGGATATTTCTCATGATCCACCTCGCTAAGAAACATAGAAAGAGGCCTTGCAAATGTCTTAAAATCGCCATAAAGTGCTTGATAAATCACAAGCTCTTCCCCTGTTTCGGAATGCTTGGCTACCGTAATAATTTGATATAACATTCCTTTAAAATGTTGATATAATTGTCCTGGCCGTGGTATATTTTGTTCCAAAATTTAAGCCTCCTTTTTATTAACACTAAGTTAATCATCTTCACTTATCACAAACCTATTTCCGATAAGCGAGATAATACTCTGCATAATCTTTTGTTATAAGTCTTGCATTCACCATCTGTCTTATATACAAATGAAATTCATCATTACTAATATTGGCTTCTGAAAGCTGTTGTAACAGCTTTTTGATTCTTACCTTAAATTCAGAGACCGTAATAACACCGTCTCTAAGCATAATACTAAGTAAGTATGCTTTCTCAAAATATGGATTATGCATACCCGGATCGGCAAATCTGCCCTCATAACTTAAGTCTAATTTTAACATATCCATTATAGTTCTTATGGAGGTATTCGTTACTTTAATATCTGGTGAAAGTACGTACAGATTTTTTCGATAAACCTTTCTTCCTTCTTTCGAATCCTCATAAAGAGTTGGTAAATAAGAGGAGAAAACCATTTTGAGAAAGGATGGTTTTTGAAATCCTTCGTAATCAAGTAGAGGATCTGCTAGCACTCCTTTTTCATAGATTATCTTAGTAACCTTAGATAATGGAATTGTTATCTTTCTCGTTTCTTCTTCAAATAGTAAAAGATTTAGATTTCCTCTATCTGACCAGATATAAGCAGGACATTGTCTAACTTTTTCACTTTGACAATGATCAATTATAATAGGTTTATGATCTTTATTTACCTTATATTTAATAAAGACACCTTTTACAGTTTCTTCATCATATTTTCCAAATATATTTTCTTCTATCTCTTCCTCTAAGTGTTCATTAGAAATATCATCACTTAAAGCATGTTCTTCTCGTGTTTTTTTTATAATTTGTTTCCCTGTTTTATGAAACGAAAGTGAGGTAATAAAAAGAAAAGCAACAAGAAAGCAAAATATTGCACTCATTCCCCACAGCGGTGACTTTTTGGCAACTGTAAATCCCACACTAACACTACCGAATGATAACAACAATATTGTTGCTAGAATATATCCCTTTGTCTTTTTATTTCCATACCTTAATCCGTTCCAAATTTTATTCATTCAAGGCTCCATCCCACAAAATAATATTTTCTGACTGAAGCGATTCTTTCACCAAAATAACTCTTTGGTTTTCAGAACCTCGGAAACGAAGATTGATATTTTTCTTTTCTTCCTCAAATTTTCCATCCACCAACACATCAAGGTAAGATAACAACTCTCTGGTCTCTTCATGTTCCACAGCCATCTTACCTAATATATCGGCATCTAAAAGATATCCGCTATAGCACCAGATATTTTTTGTTGGATACATTTCTTTTACTCTTCGTAATAATGGAAGAAGCCCAAGCTGATTCGTAAATTCTAACGGTTCCCCTCCAAGTAAAGATAGTCCGGCAATATAATCCGGTTTTAATAAGGTAATAATATGTTCGATCACTTCTTCCGTGAATGGCTCTCCATAATGAAAGTCCCATGCAACTTCATTAAAGCACCCCTTACAGTGATGGGTACAACCGCTTACAAACAAAGAGACTCTTACTCCTGGACCGTTTGCCACGTCAAATGGCTTAATAGTAGCATAATTCATGATGTCACCTACCCAAATATAATCATTTTTTATTTTCAAGACTAAACTAATGTTATAGAATTAAATTTACAGTACCATAATACAACTTTATAATGAAATAGAAAATATCCCAAAACATTGATAAGAACCCAACTATGTTCCATATGAATTATGTTCTGTGCATCTTGATTGATACTAACTCTAAACATAGCCCTTACTGGCTTATAACTGCAATACATCTTTTAAACTTTAAAACAGTCACTAAGAAATATTGTATGGCTTTTATAAATTTAATATAATAAACATAACATGCTTCCTATTTACGATACAAAAGCACATTTTTATTATGCAACATCAATACTTGGGTTGCAAGATTTTTAATTGAAACAAACTCTTCCTGGCTATTATTTTTTTGTTTTGTAATTGACTTTGACGTCGTGTCGTACTTTATAATCCCTAGTAAGAGAGTGGAAAGAATAAAATGATAAATCTTTAAATCAATACGTTTGCGTTTGCCCTGTAACACAAACTTGATAAGCAAAGTAAAACACATGCATACATGCGTGCACAGGAATGAGGTTAGCGATGGAAGAACTTAAAACAATTACACAAGTAACAAAAGCATTTGGCGTTTCGACAAGGATGCTTCGCTACTATGAACAAATAGGATTATTGCAAAGTCAGCGTATGGACGGCTATTCCTATAGAGTATACAGCGAAGAATCCTGTCTACGGCTTAATCAGATTATCATTTTACGCAAATTGCGCATACCTCTAAAGCAAATAGGTATATTACTTAATGATAGTAATACAGCGCATGCCATCGAGGTGTTCCTAGAAAATATCCATGAGCTGGATGAAGAAATCGATTCTTTATCAACGATTCGGAATATTCTTAAAAGATTTGTGGATGAACTGCGTTCTAAATCCGGAGTTAATTTAAAATCTGATTTACTGAATGATATTACCTTGCTGTCAATGATTTCTCCTCTCTCTTTATCAAAGATTAATTTTAAGGAGGAAAACACAATGGAAGATTTAAACAAAGCAAGTGAGCAATTAAGCAAACTAAGAGACCGAGATGTACGAATCGTATATCTTCCGCCTGCAACTGTAGCAACTTATCAGTATGAAGGTGATGAACCTGAAATGCATGTCAATCAGGTAATTGATCAGTTTGTACGAGACAATGATTTAATACATAAAAAAACTGACTTAAGACATTTTGGATTTAATTCCCCATGTCCTGTGGATGGAACCGAATATCATGGTTATGAGATGTGGATTACTGTCCCTGATGACATAGTAATTCCTGAACCACTGACTAAAAAGCACTTTGAAGGCGGTTTATATGCTGCGTATATGATTCCTTTCGGAGCATTTGAGGAATGGGGACGCTTAAATGAATGGGTACAAAACAGCAGCTTATATGAGTACAATGGAAATTGGGACTCTAATAATATGTTTGGCTGGCTTGAAGAGCATTTGAATTACATAAATCATGTTATGTTAGAAAATTCCGAGCCGGAAGGCTTACAGCTCGATTTGTTAATACCTATTAAGGAAAGAAACTCTGAGTTAAGTTCTAAATAAACCCTATATCGTTCTCTAGGTCTTTACCACAGAATTGCGGTTGTTTATCCGATTTAAATGCTTTTTCGAAGTATACTAGTTTTAAATTCACCAATATTATCAAGTATAATAAATACAACTTATTTAAAACTATTAGTGACGGATTAAATTTAGTTAACTACGAAAATTATTTTGAAATTACTCCTTAGAAAGGATATATTATATGAGGATAAGAAAAACAATCGTAATTATAACAATATTTTGTTTGGTGTTCTTTTTAAGTAGCACTAATCAACTAACAAGTGAGGCTAAAACAAACCGTACAGATATTTCTAAAGAACAGTATATACGTACTTTACAGTTAATATTTCATCCTTATATCCAAGATGAAGTTCATAATCGTTACGGTGATTATGCTTATGTTGAGTTGGTTCATAATTATTAATTTCTTATATGGATTATTAGTCAAAAAGAGTGTCAGAAGTGTAATATACATTCATCTGACACTCTGCTAATGATAACATTTGAAAACAAATTTTTTTTGTTTTTATTGATATTTCTAATTATTCAACAAATATCATATCGAAAATTTCTTATGCTCGCTCATTCTTTATAAATAATGCATTCTAATTATGCAATAGTTTTTAATTTCATAACTGTATACCGACTTTAAATATGAAGTACTCTCGCATTAATTTCTTTTGTTTTTCCCTTATTCCAGAAATTTTCCCCTAAATAACCACAGGTTCTACGAGTTACATTCATCTTTGCATGGTCTTTATTTCCGCAATTTGGGCACTCCCATTCAAAATCCTCATTAATTTTAATCTCACCATCAAAACCACAAACATGGCAATAATCTGATTTTGTATTAAATTCTGCATATTGAATGTTATCATAGATAAATTTCACTATTTCTTCTAATGCTTCCAGGTTGTGGCGCATATTTGGAACTTCTATATAAGAAATTGCACCGCCGCTGGAGATTACCTGAAACTGGCTCTCGAAAGTGAATTTGCTAAATGCATCGATATCTTCACGTACATCCACATGATAGGAGTTTGTATAATAACCTTTGTCTGTAATGTCCTTAATGTCACCAAAACGCTCTTTATCAATTCTTGCAAAACGATAGCAAAGAGATTCTGCAGGTGTTCCATATAATCCAAAACCTATTCCGGTTTCTTTCTTCCAGGTATCCGCTGCATCTTTGAGGCGATTCATAATACGAAGTGCAAATTCGGTTCCTTCCTTCTGTGTATGGCTTACCCCTTTCATAAGCTTCGTTACTTCATATAAGCCAATATATCCTAAAGAAATGGTAGAATAACCGTTATGCAACAACTTATCGATAGTCTCTCCCTTTTTCAGTCTAGCGATCGCACCATACTGCCAATGGATTGGGCTAACATCAGAGATCGTACCTTCTAATGCTCTATGTCTGCACATAAGTGCTTCAAAACAAAGTGCTAAACGTTCCTCTAAAAGCTGCCAGAATATTTCCTCATCACCATTTGCAATAATACCAATCTGAGGTAGATTTAAGCTAACTACACCTTGATTAAAACGTCCTTCGAATTTATAATCTCCATTTTCATCCTTCCATGGAGATAAGAAACTACGGCATCCCATACAAGAGAATACATTTCCTTCGTAATTCTCACGCATTTTCTTAGCGGAGATATAGTCTGGATAGAGACGCTTTGCGGAGCATTTTACAGCAAGCTTTGTAATATAGTCGTATTTACCGCCTTTTAAACAGTTATGTTCATCCAGTACATAGATTAACTTTGGGAAAGCAGGAGTAATATAAACTCCCTTTTCATTCTTAATTCCTTCTAAACGCTGACGAAGAATTTCTTCTATAATCATTGCATTTTCTTCAATATACTCATCATCTTTATCAAGGTTTAAGAATAGCGTAACAAATGGAGACTGGCCATTTGTGGTCATCAAAGTATTAATCTGATACTGAATTGTCTGAACACCGGAACGAAGTTCATCCTGTACTCTTTCTTGTACAAATTTCTCAATTACTTCTTCACTAGCTTCTCCATTAAATAAAGATTCATAGCGCTTTCTATATTTGTCCATACTGTGGCGAAGATACTTTCCTAAATGACGAATGTCTACAGACTGTCCACCATACTGACTACTTGCTACAGCAGAAATAATTTGTGTCATAACGGTACAAGCAACCTGAAAACTCTTTGGAGATTCAATCAGCTTTGCATTCATTACCGTACCATTTTCAAGCATATCCTTTATATTAATCAAACAGCAGTTAAATATGGACTGAAGGAAATAATCCGCATCATGAAAATGTAGGATCCCTTCCTCATGAGCTTTTGTAATCTTTTCTGGTAATAACAAACGTTTTGTTAAATCCTTCGATACCTCACCTGCGATTAAGTCACGTTGTGTGGAGGCAATGACAGCATTTTTATTCGAGTTTTCCTCCATAACATCTTCATTACTATGTCTGATTAAACTCATGATGGACTCGTCTGTCGTATTCGCTTTTCTTACTAACTCTCTGCGAAAACGATAGATAATGTAGGTTTTTGCTAATACAAACTTACGCTCTGCCATTAATTTTTGCTCAATCATATCTTGAATTTCTTCAACATACATCGTATCCTTCTTAAGATGTTCAATCCCTAGAATAATCGCTTCAATCTTGTCCTCGGTGATCTTTTCTTTAGGATCCACCTCATCGTTTGCTTTGCGAATTGCAACTAAAATCTTATTTCTGTCATAATCCGTTACCCTACCATCACGCTTAACTACCTTCATATAACCTATCCTTTCTTGTTTCTAAAATTTTTGTCTTAGGTATACCCCCAAAATGATTGCCCCTTATTTTCCACCCTAAGAGGGATGGTAATAAGAGGCTCTTATAAATAAGTTATTCTTCTTTTAAAGTGCAACGAAAGAAATTTTAAAATATATTATCTTATAAATATAATAGCATAGTTAAAAGGATAAGTCTACTACATATTGTTTCTTTTTTAGATTCCAATAACTAGATATAGTGGTTTTAATTTTCTATCTATTCTGAATTATTCGATTGTTGCGTACAGTTTTCAGTTATTAAATGACCTAAGACCTATTATGATAACCTCATTTTAAAGTCTTCATAGCCAAATTGTTTGACAATTACAATTCCTTCTTTTTCTGTGTATGCAACGATAGAAGGTAGGTTGATTCCGTTAAAGGTATTATTTTTCACCATGCTGTAATGAGACATATCGCAGAAGACTAATATATCCCCTTCTTTTAATGGCTCATCAAAAGAATACTCTCCCACAACATCCCCTGCCAGACAGGTAGGTCCCCCAAGGCGATAAGTATAAGCTTTTTCTCCGGCTTTACCAGCTCCTATAATTTCTGGGCGATATGGCATTTCAAGAACGTCAGGCATATGACATTCAGCAGAAGTATCTAATATGGCGCATTCTCCATGCTCACCACAAACATCTAATACCTTAGTAACCAGGTATCCCGTATTTAAGCCAATTGCTTCTCCAGGTTCTAGATAGACTTCTATTCCATAAGTCTCTTTCATATGAAGTATAGAAGAAATCAGACTCTCCACATCGTAATCTTCTCTTGTGATATGATGCCCTCCACCAAAGTTTATCCACTTCATCTTTTTTAATAGGAAGCTAAACTTTTCTTCCACGACTTTTAAGGTTCGAACTAGGACATCTGAATTTTGCTCACACATGGTATGAAAATGCAATCCTTCCAATCCTTCTAAATCCTCTTCCTGTATATTATCAAGGATTGTACCTAATCTTGAACCCTTTGCACAAGGATTATATAAATCTACCTCGATTTCTGAGTATTGTGGATTCACTCTTAATCCACAGCTTACCTTTTTTCCTGATTTTTGTATTACTTCTTTATATTTAAGCCATTGTTTCGGTGTATTAAATACAATATGATCACACAGAGAGATGATTTGCTCCATCTCAGATTCTTGATAGGCAGGATTAAAGATATGCACTTCTCCTCCCATTTCTTCTTTCCCAAGCCTTGCTTCAAATAAAGAACTAGCTGTAGTACCTGCTAGGTAAGATCCAATCAACGGATAATAATAAAACATGGAAAATGCCTTTTGTGCTAATAGTATTTTACAACCAGTTTGGTCCATAATACTTTTTAATAAGGATAAGTTTCGTTTTAGTAATCGCTCCTCTACAACATAGGAGGGGGTTGGAATTTGACTAAAGTCGATCTCTTTCATAAATTACCTCTTTTCTGCGTTGCTTTTGTCTTGTATGCGAACAATACGTATCATCAAGTTTGTGGATTCAGGCGAGACACAGACTTGCAAATTTTCTTCTTTTTCTAAAAAAGCAGTTGCAAAGTGTTTAAATTTGCAACTGCCCTACTGCCTTTAATCTACTAATACAGGTTTAAAATTCTCTTTCCAAGGAAGCCCAAAGCGGTTTAATTCCTCCATAAAAGGATCTGGATTAAACTCTTCTACATTAAATACGCCTGGTTTCTTCCACTTACCTGTTAGTACCATCGCTGCACCAATCATTGCAGGAACCCCGGTGGTATACGAAATTGCCTGGGAGCCCACTTCTTTGTAACATTCCTGATGGTCACATACATTATATACATAATAAGTAACTTCTTTTCCATCCTTAACGCCCTTATAAATACAGCCAATATTTGTTTTACCTACCGTACGTGGTCCTAGTGTTGCTGGATCAGGTAATACTGCTTTTAAGAACTGAAGCGGTACGATTTGCTTTCCTTCAAATTCAATTGGTTCAATCGAAGTCATACCGACATTTTCTAGACACTTAAGATGTCTTAAATAACTCTCTCCAAATGTCATAAAGAAGCGGATACGCTTAATCCCCTTGATATTAATTGCTAGGGATTCTAACTCCTCATGATGAAGAAGATACATATCTTTTTGTCCAACTTCTTCGAAATCATATACTCTCTTAATTTCCATCGGCTCAGTCTCTACCCAGTTACCATTCTCCCAATAGCTTCCGTTTGCAGAAACTTCACGGATGTTAATCTCAGGATTAAAGTTTGTAGCAAATGGGTAACCATGGTCACCACCATTACAATCTAAAATATCTATTTCATGAATTTCATCAAAATAATGCTTCATTGCATAGGCAGAGAAAACACCTGTGACACCTGGGTCAAAACCACATCCAAGAACTGCTGTGATACCAGCCTTTTCAAAACGTTCGCGGTAATCCCACTGCCACTTATATTCAAATTTTGCTGTATCTAAAGGTTCATAATTTGCAGTATCTAGATAATCTGTCTTCGTCTCTAGACAAGCATCCATAATAGTTAAATCCTGATATGGAAGTGCAACATTGATTACAATATCAGGCTTGTACTCATTAATTAATGCGACAAGCTCAGGTACGTTATCTGCATCTACTTGTGCAGTTGTAATTTTGGTTTTACCGCCATCTAACTTATTCTTAAGGGCATCACATTTAGATTTTGTTCTGCTTGCAATACAGATATCTGTAAACACATCAGAATTTTGACAACACTTGTTTACAACAACACTTGCTACGCCTCCGGCGCCGATAATTAATGCTCTACTCATTATAGTTCTCCTTAATAATTCCAATTTAGGTAAATTTCTTTTATTTCATCAACATTAGCATCATCTCTCGAAGTAGCTTACACGCCAAAGCTGTGGAAGCTCCACTTTGGTCATATATTGGTGAAAGCTCATTCATATCTGCTGCTACCACCTTCAATCTTGTAACCTTTTGCAAGGCATCAAATAATTGAGTAAAAGTAGCACCGCCAGCTTCTGGTGTACCCGTTCCTGGAAATACCGATGGATCAAGTACATCCAAATCTACCGTAAGATAGACCGGAACTTGCTTTCTTTCCAATTCCTCAACCACAGCATCCAAGGTGTGAAAATCAAATCTACAGGTAGTAACGTGTTCATTTCCGAATAAAAACTCTTCCCTATCTCCACTTCGGATTCCAAACTGATAGATTTTGTTATCCCCCACTAACTCATGACATCTTCTCATAACCGTTGCATGAGACAGTTTTACTCCAAGATAATCCTCTCTTAAATCTGCATGAGCATCAAAATGTATGATATGCACATCTGGATACTGTTTTACAACTGTCCGCATCGCCCCTAAAGTTACTAAGTGCTCTCCTCCAATCATAAGTGGAAACTTTCCGTCCTTTAAAACATTAGCAGTAAACTCCTCTATCAAAGAAAGTGGTCTGACTGGATCACCAAAAGGAAGTTCTAAATCTCCCCCATCAAAGATCTGATAATCCGTCAAATCTTTCTCTTGATATGGGCTAAAGGTTTCTATTCCATAACTCTCATTTCGAATTGCAGCACTTGCAAATCTTGTACCGGGACGATAAGAGGTGGTACCATCATACGGAGCTCCAAACAATACCATCTCGCTTTCTTCATAGTTAGCATCACAACCTAAAAAGGTATGTATGTTTTTATTCATAGCTGCCTAACAACTCCTTTACGTAATTTGGTAGATAGAAACATCCTTTGTGCAAATCGGTATTGTAATATCGAACAGGTAGTTTAAGCTCGTTCCATTTCTTGTCGTTTAAGTCCTTAATCGGGTCATATTTCTTTGATGCAAATCCAAACAACCAGTGTCCAGATGGGTAGGAAGGGATATGACATTGATACACTGTGCTTAACGGAAATACAGCTGTAATATGACGATGTGCTTTTTGTACACTTCCGGAATGCTCATTGTAAAATGGGCTTTCGTGCTGATTGATTAAGATTCCGTCATCATGAAGTGCCTTATAACAGTTTCCGTAAAATTCTCTTGTAAATAAACCTTCTGCTGGTCCGAATGGATCAGCACAATCAACTATAATCAAATCGTATTCATCTTGTTTTCCACGGACAAAACGTAATCCTTCTTCAAAATGCATCGATACTCTTTTATCATTTAACTTACAAGCCGTAAAAGGCATATATTCTCTACAAACTTGTACAATTTCTTTGTCAACTTCCACCATATCGATATGCTCTATCGTATCGTATTTTGTTAGCTCCCGAATCGTTCCACCATCTCCTGCTCCAATCACAAGGACATTACGGATATTCGGATGAACTGCCATAGGAACATGCGTTATCATCTCATGATAGATAAATTCATCCTTTTCCGTTATCATCATTTCCCCATCTAATACAAGTACACGTCCGTATTCGTAGGTTTCGATGATGTCGATCCGTTGAAACTCACTTTCTACACTAACTAGCTGCTCTTTCATTTTGATAGAAAAGCGTACGTCTTTTGTGTGTTGATCTGTATACCAAAGTTCCATATATTACCTCTTTTCTTACACACTTATAATTTCACACTTTACTCAACTACATTGATATTTTCAATCTTCATATCCTGAGTACCAGTCATGAAGCATCCTTTTTCCTTTGCATATGCGATGTAATTTAAAATATCTTCTGTTATGCGCTCTCCTGGAGCAAGAATTGGTATCCCAGGTGGATAACACATTACAAATTCTCCACATATCTGTCCCTTGCTTTCATTAATTGGCATAGAACGCTTATTGCTATAAAAGGCTTCCTGCGGTCCCATCACAATTTGTGGATTTATATATTCATGGTCAAACATTCCTGCCATATCCTTCTTATGGAGCCTTTTTATCTCTGAAAGTGCGGAAATAAGGCGCTCTATCTCAAGATTTCGATCCCCTGAAGATATAATAGCAAGGATATTTCCAATATCACCAAATTCAATTTGAATTCCATAATCATCTCTTAGCAAATCATAAACTTCAATTCCTGCTAATCCGATATTTCGTGTATGGATTGAAAGCTTGGTTATGTCAAATGCATATACGGTATCCCCGTTAATAAGTTCTTCACCAAAGGCATAGTAGCCTCCAAGTTTATTGATTTCTTCTCGAGCATAAGTTGCAAATTCTATCGTTTTATCAAACATGCTCTTACCGTTTAAACTAAGATTCTTTCTTGCAATATCTAGGGATGAAAGAAGTAGGTAAGAACCACTCGTGGTCTGTGTAAGGTTAATAACCTGACGCACATAGTCAGCATTCACTGTATTTCTTGTTAGTAAAATAGAACTCTGCGTTAAGGAACCACCTGTTTTATGCATACTTACCGCTGACATATCAGCCCCCGCTTCCATAGCTGAAATCGGTAGTGCATCATGGAAATAAAAATGTGTTCCGTGAGCTTCATCGGCAAGCACAAGCATGCCATGTTCATGCGCTATTTTAACAATTTCTTTTAAATTCGAGCAGATTCCATAGTATGTTGGGTTATTTACAAGAACTGCCTTCGCATCTGGATTTTCAATGATTGCCTGTTTTACATCTTCCACTGACATACCAAGAGGAATTCCAAGCTCTTTATTTGTTCCCGGATTAATATAAACCGGAATTGCCCCACATACTACTAAAGCATTAATTGCACTTCGGTGTACGTTTCTTGGCATAATAACTTTATCTCCACTTTTACACACAGCCATAATCATGGCTTGAACTGCCTGGGTGGTACCATTAACAATAAAAAACGCTTCATCTGCACCGAATGCTTCCGCAGTTAACTCTTGTGCCTCTTTTATGACAGAAACCGGATGACAGAGATTGTCTAGTGGCTTCATAGAATTCATATCAAGACTTAATGTTGTGTCTCCTAAAAAATGTTTTAACTCTTTATTTCCACGGCCTCCTTTATGGCCAGGCACATCAAAATGCGCCAATCGATTCAGTCTTTGCTCCTCTAAAGCTCTATGGATAGGGGTATCCTCTTGAGTTAGTGTCTTCATACTTCTCATACATCCTTCCTTTTGTCATAACAGAGAATTCCATAAAATATTTACTATTTATTTACATGTCTCATCATGCGTTGATTTAGTATACATGATGGAATTTATTTTGGCAAGAGTAATATTAAACTCTGTTCTTAGTATTACTGTTACTTTTGCCTATATTTTTTTCATTTCTCCAAAAAGTAGAGGTTTTACTAACCACTAAATTTACTATTACTATACTTAAAATTCTTAGAAAATAGGCTATTTTTATTATTTTCATGATAGCCTTAAAACTTTTTTTAAATTACTCAAAAAAATTTTTTATTTTTTTAAAACCACACAAATTCTCAACATATAGAGCGCATCGCTCGGAGAGTAATTAGCCTACTTATAGCATTGATAAATCATAGCTATATATAGCTTGTAGATTTATATTACCTATACTGTACTCATGCTGGTACACAAAAAAAAGGACTTTTGCAAAAGATAGATACTATCTATTTTGCAAAAATCCCTATTTCGTAAAATCTTCTTTTCTATTCTACACGTATCAGATGGATTAACATGGATTTATAATCCCCCCAGAGGCCGGAAATATCAATTCCAGCCTGCATATAAGCCTCTCCCGTTTGAATAAAATCTGTCTCTTCCCAAATGTAATTCGCATCTGGATCAAGTCCTTTTAGATAAATCCGATGAGATTGGAAATTAGGACGAGTGAATACCTGTACGTAGGTTACAAGTGCTTCAGACTTATCCTTTGCTACTACCATATAGCAATCTCTGTATGGATCATCAAGTACAGAGATAATTCGGTAATAGTCTCCAGCTCGTACAAGATCATTGTAATTATGATATAATCCAACCTGTTTCGGAATCATTTCTTGATCTTCCTTCGATATTTTGGTTACATCAAGTTCATAACCAAAGGTACCAGCCAAAGCTACATGCCCTCTTGTCTCAAATGGAGTGTTACGACCTACCGTATGATTTGGGCAATCACTCACATGAGCACCCATACAAGAAAGTGGATATACCATAGCAGTTCCACGTTGAATCTTTAGTCTCTCCACAGCATCCGTATCATCGGAGCACCAGATTTGCGGACTATAATATAACATTCCAGGGTCAAATCTTGCTCCTCCACCGGAACAATTTTCTAGCAACAAATGAGGAAATTCTATGATTAGTCTCTCCTGTACATCATAAACACCAAGGACATAACGATGACTTAACTCACCTTGATTCTTAGCTTCTAAAGCATAACTTCCAAGATCACAAAGCGGCCTATTCATATCCCATTTAACATACTCAATATTAGCGCTATGCAAAATCTTACTTATCCTCTGATAAATATAATCACGTACTTCTTTTCTAGAGAAATCAAGAACTAATTGTTCTCTACACTGACTTGGTTCTCTGCCAGGAATCTGAATTGCCCAATCTGGATGATTTCGATAGAGTTCAGAATCTGGTGAAATCATCTCTGGTTCGACCCAGATACCAAATTTCATTCCGAGCTTATTTACCTCCTGAACCAAATACTCCAAACCACCAGGTAACTTTTCTTCATTTACAACCCAATCACCAAGTGCGCAATCATCATTATTTCTCTTGCCAAACCAGCCATCATCCATTACTAACATTTCGATGCCAAGTTTAGATGCATTTCTTGCAATATCAAGCAATTTCTCTGTTGTAAAATTAAAATACGTCGCTTCCCAATTATTAATTAAGATTGGTCTTTTCTTATCCTTGTACTCTCCACGAATTAGATGGTTCCGATAAAGATCATGAAAATTCCTAGACATAGTGCCAATACCTTCTGAAGAGTAAACCATGATTGCTTCTGGTGTAGTAAATTCTTCATTTGGTTTTAGTTCCCACTCAAAATCAACAGGATTAATCCCCATCTGTACCCTTATCAAATCAAATTGATTTCGTTCCGTTAAAGCTGTGAAGTTTCCGGAGTAAACAAAACTAACACCGTACGCTTCGCCTGCATCCTCAGTCGTATTTTTTCCGACAACAGCTAGAAATGGATGTTCTTGATGCCCCGATTCACCGCGTATACTGGAAACACCTTGCGTGCCATGTCCTATAACTCTTTGTTCCACCTGCCTCTCACGCGCCCAAGACCCATGGAGAGTAATCATTTCGTATCCCTTATCTGGTAAGTCAAAGGATAAGGATAATGCCTTTGTAAGCATAATGGAATCGTTTGACTCATTTTTTATTCTAACATTCCTTGCAATTGCATCAACATGCTCAAACACCGTATAAGAGAGCACTACTTCAAGGTTTAGATGCTTATCCTCACCAACAATTTCAAGTGTTGTACAACTATCCTCTTTCCCAAAAGTAGCAGGTAAACCAGGTAGTTTCGGTTTTCCAGGGTAAATTTGATGGCTTTTATATGTAATACTAACCGCGCGATGTCCAGATACGGTTTTAACCTCGAATGCCGATTGTCTGAAATCACCGATTCCATGAGTTGGATATTCCTGAGGATATGAATCCAAAAAAGAAACACGATCTCTGTTTTTTCGAGATGGAAGCGGTCCCAAAAGCAACTGTTTCCAGAAGCATAAATTCGTATCTTTCAATCTCTTCCCGTAATACACATGACCAATAAACTTCTCCTCATCAATGAGGCCAATCATGTAAGTTGTATTCGGAGTGTCTAGTTTAAAAATATGTTCCTGCTTAGAATATGTAATCCCCATAGTAAACCTCCATTCTACTTCAATCCTACGAATTTGGGTCACAGCCAAATTATATGTGAAAAATCATAATTTTTCACATTATCCTGCTAAAAATATGTACAAAGAAAGCCTAAGTATTAGGCTTTCTTTGTACATCAAATCTACAATTTTGTTTTAAACTATTGTATCAAACTTTTTTTCATACTATTGTTTTAAGCTAATGTATCAAACTTTTTTCATACTATTGTTTAAGCAATTGCATCAAGTTATTGTTTTAAACAATCGCTTTACCTTTAGAGTTGGGTACCATTGCTTCTGTACAATACTGCATAATCACCCTTCTGGTTACAATTCCAATGAATCGGTCATCATCATCTAATACAGGTACAAAATTTTGATTCTTTACCAAATCAACCAATTCCTCAATCTTTTTGTCTGCTCTTACTGCACAATGATTTTTTCTACGAACAATTTGTTTAATCTTTACCTTATCAAAGTTTTCAGGATCATCTTCTCTATGTTCCAGGACATACCATAAAAGATCCCCTTCTGTCACTGTTCCAATATATTTCCCATTCTTATCAATCATAGGTATAGCAGAAAAACCGCGCTTCTTTAACGTCTCAAGCGCTTGTCTTACTGTAAACGTATCAAAGATATACGCTACCTCAATTTTGGGGGTTAAGAAGAATAATATATTCATCGTATAGCTTCCTCCTACTTGTCTTACATCACCATGATTATAGCACTTATTAGTGAAACAGTAAAGGAAACTATCCTGTCTAAATTCTTAAAAAATAGGAAAATTTTAAGCAAAATGTAAGTACTAACATTTATACTTTTTTCTTTTTTTAAGAATAGGATAATTATTTCTAACACAGAAAAAACGGGATCAAACCATTGAAATCCTCTGATTTGTCCCGCTTTGTAAATTGCTGTTTTCTTTGTAGTTGTTAAGCGTTTCTTTTTTCTTAAGTATCTATATTTTTTTCTTATGTATCTATATTTTCCTAAGTATCTATATTTTCCTAAGTATCTATATTCTTTTTACTAATTTGTAGTATTGTTCAGCAACTATTCTTCCAATAATAGCTAACGCTAAGCTTATGTACACTGTTATATTAAAATGTAATTTTAGATCAGCATAACCACTTTGTACATTGAAGAATGGATCAATAATTTTCAAAATTAAAACTGATGATACTACTCCGATAATAATTGTAGTGAACGCTCTTCTACAGCTCTCGCCATGTTTCCACTCAAATTTCACCTTTAATCCTGTTACAAAACTGGATAAAGAAAGTATTAGACCAACCAGGTAGAATACTAATGGAATTGTCCCTATAATGAAGAATGACCTACCATCTGCAGTTTCTTTATAAATTCTAACGAGCAGTTTCCAGGAGTCCCATATGTAATATTGCGTATGACTTTCAACAATACCTGCTGTATGGTATAAATCAACATATACTAGCTTGAACAGCATTATGAGAGGAGTAACTAATGATAATACTAATAGCACATTATACATCGTGGTTAATGTTTTCTTATCTGGCGCTTTTCTGTCACTTAAGTTATTCCAATCATCCTCTTTGTTCCTTTTTGACATTGCAATTCCTCCAATCTACCTTATCATTTCATGTAAACGCTTACATACATATTATACATAATTTCAAATATATTTACAATATAATTATTATATATTCACAGTCTAATTAACATTATTTTCTTGTTATTTCATCTAATTTAACAAAAAAATTAAAACAGATATAAAACTATTCTTTTTGATATATCGATTGTAACCATATAACAAAATGATAAAGTGTATTTACTAAAAACTATGTCTTAGTTATACCGAGGAAAGGCTATTGAATTATGTATTTGTAGATCATAGATAATGATATATAGGAATAATAAGGACGAGCTAATATTCCAAATGCCCTCTCTTGCTACAAATGGAATATGAAGCTCGTCCCTTACTATTGACAAGAAAAAGCTAACAAAGTGTGCTTTTTCTTGTTTTTTATTTATTTCATATTTTGTGCTTGCATTGCTGCCTGCATTTTCTTTATCTTTTCCTGTAATAATTCAAATGCAATCTTTGTATCAGTAACATCTAATACTGTCTCCTCCATTGGACACATGCCATCTCCGGAACGATTAACAATGTAAGGAACTAATTCCTGATACTCATATTCAATATTAGAATTTTGCAAAACTTCAATCGCATGTTCACTGATAATCTCTGCATGAAGATAGGATATTCCTCCTTCAATTAACAACAGTGCTGCAGCCTTACCAATTACTTTATCAGCAACATAAGCACCACGAAGTAACTCTTTGTTTTCTTTTAAAAGCTCCATAATTGGAGCTATTCCTCTTTTTTCTGAAGTAGACCATTCCCCATCCTTATATAAAACGAAAGAATAGCCTCCTTCCTTTAACTTCTCTGTTACTTTATTTTTCTGATCCATAGAATAAACCACTCTTTCTACCTTGATATACAATTGGAGGTATCAATACTAATTGTATAATAATCCCCGGTATACCTTGTATTGATGCATTTACTGCTGCAATCGGTCCCAACATCTCAAGATGTAATAACTTAGTTGCAACTAACAAAGATAACGCATATACTCCTCTTCCTACTATCATAGCAATCACTAAGGATAGATAAATTCTAATAAGAGGTTTCTTTATCTTTAAGATACGATAACATAATCCAGCTATGAGTCCATAAACTGCTAATTCTACCACCATAAATGGTAATCTTTGCATTGGTGGCATTCCAGTTAGTAAGGAACTAAGCGCTGGTGTTAATCCACCCACAATGAGCCCCCACCATGGTCCCATAAAGAAGCCACAAAGTAAGACTGATATATGCATAGGTAATAATACGCTACCAGTATTACCTACCGGTATAAAATGAAATGCTTGTGGTATTATTACTCCAAGGATTAAAAATACCGCACTATATACTAATTGTTTTGTTTTTGTCAAAATTATTCTCCTCCAAAGCAAGTTGCTACTTTTTTCATTACATCACTAATTGGTATTGCTTGTGGACATACCTGCTCACATTTTTTACAACTTCTACAGGAATCTGCTTTGATATCTATTTCAGCATAGACTTCTTTTGCATTATCCATTCCTTTTGCCACGGTTGCATTATATGCTTCAAATGTTTTTGGTATATCTAATCCAAATGGACAAGGCATACAATAAGCACACTTTGTACATGATACCAAAGCCATAGTATCATAAATACGCTTTGCATTTACATACATCTCTCTTTGGTCGTTGGTTAGCATACCAATCTTAGATCTGCTCGCATATTCTATGTTATCCGTTGTTTGCTTCATTGTGCTCATACCGCTAAGTAATAAGCCTACTTCTTTTCGATCCCAAATAAAATCCAAAGCCCATTCCACTGGTGTTTTTTCGTTATTTAACGCTTCTAAAACATTCTGTGGAGGGTTTGCAAGTTTTCCACCAAGTAAAGGCTCCATAACGATAACCCCAAGCCCCTTAGAAGCCGCATATTCCATTCCCTCTATCGTTGCTTGGTTATGAATATCAATGTAATTCATTTGAATTTGACAAAAATCCCAAGAATCATAACTATCCACTATGTTTATAAAAGCTTCTGCATTATCATGGAAAGAAAATCCTATGTAGCGTATCTTTCCCTCTGCTTTAGCCTGTTCCATCTTTTTAATTAGATCAAATTTCTGAATGGTATTTTCAAATCGTTCTTTTCCAATCGCATGTAAAAGATAAAAATCAATCGTCTCCACTTGCAATTTGCTTAATTGTTCATCTAAGATTCGATCAAAATCCTCAGGACATTTTATCTCCCAAACTGGGCACTTTGAAGCTAGATATGTTTTCTTACGGTAACCATCCTTTAATGCTTTACCTACTAATACTTCACTCATCCCTTGATGATAAGGATAAGCCGTGTCTACATAATTAACCCCCTCATCAATAGCATGGCGTATCATTTTAATCGCTTCTTCTTCATGAATCGTACCATCTTCTAGTACTGGAAGTCTCATAGCACCAAACCCAAGTGCTGAAACCTCAACCCCTAAATTCCCCATCATTCTATATTCCATGTATACCTCCAATCTAGCGTATCACTTTACGCATTTTATCGTTCCTCTTTCGCGACTCTTAGAAACAATCTTTTTCAATAAAGAACTCGACATATTCCCCAAATAGGTAATTGCAACGCAATATCCTTGTTATTAAAAAAGCCAACTACTAAGACACAAAAGAAGATTTTCTACTTCTTATTGTAAGTCTTAGAGTTGGCTCTAAGTCAAGTACTTTTTCATGTAAACGCGTTTTCATGTAAACCGTAGACATTGTAAACATATAAACATTGTAAACAGATAGACATGTAACATGTAAAATAAAATTCCAATGGATTTCATTTTTATTCTTCTAGTGTGAAGTTTTAGAATTTCTTAGGTGGCGCATTTTGGTACTTTAGAAATTTTCTTCACACTTCTACGCCTTTAATAAATTCTCAATATCTAATAGCCCCCAACCTTGTTTACTCTGTGGTTCTCCAATGTTTACGCAACTATCTCGTATCTTAATCTTGACTTCTTTGGGCGTCAAGTTTGGCTTAATTGATAATAGCAAAGCAATTGCTCCACTAACAATTGGAGTTGCCATACTGGTTCCACTTTTTTCAGTATAGAAATTTCCAAATCGCTCCCTACCATCCTTTGCAGCTGAAGAAAAGTGATTATTATTTAATGCACGAAACTTATCCGCTCCATAAGACCTAGCTAGCGCGCAACTCATAATATTACTTGCTGGTGCAACGATATCTGGCTTTTTAATACATTCAAAAGTTGGACCTCTTCCAGAGTAATTTCTCGCACGATTTCCCATTAAGTCAACTTCAATATTATCATCTGACGCACCTACAGTTATTATTTTCTTACTACTCCCAGGAACTGCAACGCTGCCTAAATTCGGTCCACCATTTCCAGCTGCTGCTACCACGACGATTCCGCTATCCCAGACATTTTCAACTGCATTAATTAAATTTCTGCCATCCTGACTAATTTCTTTGTTGCCCATTCCAAAAGATAAGTTTACAATTCGGATACCAAGCTCTTCCTTATGCTTCACAATCCAGTCGAGTGCTATGAGTACATCTGATATATTGCCATCTCCTTTATAATTTAAGGTTTTTGCCATAATCAGATTGCAGTTTGGTGCCACTCCTATATATTTTCCACCAGAGGCATAGCCACTCCCTCCAATAATTCCTGCTACATGAGTTCCATGACCACAGTCATCATACATTAAAGTCCTCTGATGAATAAAGTCTTTAAAATAAATTTTACGATTACAATTTTTTAAAAAATCCGGATGCTGACATATCCCTGTATCTACAATTGCTACCCCTATCCCGGTTCCGTATATTCTACGATCATGAGCGTACCTTAGCCGAATGGTCCTGCTCGCTAGGTCCATTGCTGTCTCCATGCTATAAGGATGAAAGAAATCCTTCCTTATATTCTATGATTTCATTCTCTATTATCTTATTCGTAATCTTATAATCGGCTACTCCTATCACCGAGGTTATTAAGGAATATCTAAGATATAGAAAGACTATCTTCTATAATATGTTAAGTTACACTTCATATTTTGTAACAAATCAAGTTTCAAAACTCCCTCTCTGTAGGATACACTTTATCACTTTGTTACAATTATTTTCCTTTCCTTATACTTTCTCTGTTCAAATTGTTGACAACATATTATTAATTTGTTATAATTCGTCTGTGAGGTGTAATAATTCTGTAATAATTAATGCATCATCTACCGTCTAAGTCAAATTCAGATGGCATACTTTGGAGGATTAGAATGAAAAAAAGAGTCATTATGCAAGCAGCAACCTTGTTTATTGCACTATTTTTATGGAACCAGGCTACAACGGTGGCGAGCGCTAAAGATACTAGTTCAGCCACAATAAATACTGAGAATACATTATCCGGAGGCGGTATCGGTGGTATGTCAATGGTAATTGACAATTACTATGATGCAAGATTATCAGAATCCGGAATTTCGATAAATAATGTAACTACAACAATTTTAGTTGGAGGCGAGCCACTCGCTCCAAAAGAATTTCCACCAATCCAATTTCAAGGACTAGCAATTGCTAATGTAGATGATTATGTTAACATACGTTCTGGAGCATCTGCTGATTCAAGTCTTGCAGGCCGTCTATATCGTGGTTCTGCAGCAACTATTGTAGGAGTGGAAGGCGATTGGACAAGAATTGTATCCGGAAAAGTAGAAGGTTATATTAAGAGTGATTACTTATCTACTGGTGATAATGCTGTGAAATTAGCACAGAAATGTTACGTACAATATGCTCAAGCTACTTGTATAACTTTAAATGTACGTACAGCACCTTCAGAAAATAGCACTCGCCTTGGACAAATTGCCAAAGGCGAAAAGCTTGAAATCTTAGAAATACTTGATGAGTGGGTTAAAGTTGATTATAACGAAACAGATGCTTACGTAAGTAAGAGTTATGTAGATTTTGTTTATAATTTCAAATATGCAAAGTCTATGGATGAAATCAAAACAGACATAAACTGTATGGTTTGGCCATTACCATCAGACCACAATATTTACGCGTATTATGGATACCGGAAAGCTCCAACTGCTGGTGCTAGCACCTACCATAAAGGTCTTGATATCGGTGGCGCTTATGGTTCTTCCATCGTATCAGTACTTGCTGGTCGTGTTGTAGGAACTGGTTATAACAGTACTTCAGGACGTTATGTTGAGATTAGTCATGGAAATGGTGTTGAGACAAGATATCTACACTGTTCCAAAATACTTGTGAATGTTGGAGACTACGTTGATCAGGGACAAACGATTGCTTTGGTTGGTTCCACTGGAATCTCAACTGGTGCACACTTACACTTTAGTTTATTAATCAATGGTAATAATGTGAATCCTTATCCATATTTAAAATCCGTTCATTAATTAATATAATCAATATGATGCATAGAGTTAGTAAATACCTAACTTATTTATAGAAACAATATATTATGAATTATAATAAAAATGTGCACTTCAGCTTGAAGTGCACATTTTTTGTTTATTCATTTTAATTAATTTTATTAGGCAAAGCGCATACTCGAATCCGCTTTAATACTTACTCGGAAACCTTACAGCTAGGTAATTAAATGTCATCCCAATCAACTTCATTATCATAGTATTTATATTCTTTCTGGTTCAAACCATCCAGATAAGGTATCCCATCAGTATAGAAATATGATATATTTCGGCCCACCTCATCTAAAAAATAATCCTTCCATAATGTCTCTGATATAAAATAGTCCATGGTATTAAAATAAGCATTAAAGTATGTATCCATATAGTACCACTTGCCTTTAACTTCTACCATATTGAATCAAAAGTTAGGTATATAGCCATTTTCACCTGGTATATATGCACCACCAAGACAATACTTATTGGGAATGTCTAAGCTATCACAGATTAAAGCAAACGTCTCCGCATAAGCTCTAGATTCTTGTATAAAATAATTTCCATGGCCATTAAACATTACATTTGCAATGTTTCCTGTTTTATTACTTGTAGTATTGCACTTTCTAGTTTCATTAAAATATGCTTGAATTGATCTTAATTTGTCCTCTACCGATAGATCACTAGATTTTAAGTTATACTGATCAATTACCTCTGCTACTTTCTTCAATGTGCCCGCATCACCATCACTGTAACCGATATAATTTCTTTGCTTAATAGCATCAGGAGGATCGAGTCTACCAGTACCAGTTTCTACAATGACATCTAGGCTCTTCGTAACCTTACCTGATTTTGATACCTTCGCTATTTTCTGATCAGAAGATGACCACGTCACTGTATTTGTTGTACCACTTACCTTTAATTGTACTGTTGCACCTCTGGTTGTTACTACATAAGACCTATTTAAAGTAACCTTAGCTGCTGCTTCTGCCACATCTGTTGTACAGATAAGACCAATTACAATACAACACAATATCAATAGCATCCCCTTTATCTTATAGCTTTTTCTCTTACAATCCTTCATCGCAGACTACCTTTCTAGCAACTGATTTTAATGTAAACTTCTGATATATGAGACATCACCATTCTCATTTATATGGTCATTACCTTCTGAAAACATGATATGATCATCCCATATATTTTCCGTCAGGAAATAGGTGCTTTTGCTTTGTAAGTTTGCACACCAGAACAAGTCAATATAATACCACTTTCCATCAATTTCAACTCTATTCCATGCATGTACACCTCCACCATCCCTGGTAATCGCTATACCAGTGGCTTCGGTATTCTTAATTCCTAGACAATCTAATAACACAAAAGAATAAGGGCCTCCTACGGCAATATAGGAGCCCCTTTATTTTCTATAAGTTTTTAAACATACATTCTTGATTAGCTAGAATAATTGATTGCTTGTGAATGGAACAATTTATAATACAAACTATCTTGTTTCTCCATTAATTTCGTATGGCTATCATAATCAGATATCACACCACCATCTATTACTAAAATTTTGTCACAAAATACGCTACTTGACATACGATGTGAAATATAAAGTGCTATCTTATCACCAACCAAATGATTAAAATTTTCATAGATTTCTGCTTCAGCAAGTGGATCAAGCGCACTGGTAGGTTCGTCTAGGATAATTAGTGAGGCCTCCTTGTTAAGTGCCCTCGCAATTGCAACCTTCTGACTTTCACCACCGGACATTTCGATTCCTCCTTCATCATAAGACTTTCCAAAAAGAGATTTAATACCCTTCGGTAATGATTCCACTTTTTCTTTTAGTCCAACTTTTTCTAAAAGTTCAGAAGCTTTCTTTATATCCTCTTGTGGTTCTTTACACGTAATGTTCTCTTCCATTGTAAAGGCAAATAAGCGATAATCCTGAAAAACAGCCGCCATACATTTCATATAGCTACTATGCTCATATTCAAAGATATCATGGCCATTGATATATATCTTTCCTTCTGTTGGGCGGTATAATCTGCAAAGCAATTTGATTAATGTTGTTTTACCGGCACCATTTAACCCAACAATAGAGATCTTCTCACCTTTTTTAATCTCAAAACTAATATCCTTTAATACCTGTTTCTCACTACCAGGATATTGGAAAGTAACATGTTCAAATCGTATCGTATCCACATTACCTTCAAAAGGCAAATCTCCTCCAACTTTTTCTTCCTCAGGTAGTTCCATAAACTCCATAAATGGATGTAAATAACTTAGGTATTGAGATACACTCATTACTTGTTCTCCCAATGTCGAAACCGAGGATGTAAATTTTATAGCTGCAGATACATACATTGTAAAGGAACCTATTCCAATCCTTGATCCAAACCAGTTAGTGATTACTCGTATCCCGACATAACCATAAGCAAGTGCTGCTTGTAAGTCATTGATAATGCTTAGAAAACCTAGATAGCTTCCTTGCGAAGTATAATACTTCGTAAACCATTCGTTTATTTCATCATTATATTGTCTAACACGTTTTGTTAACATAGGGCTCATTCCATAAAGTCTGATATCCTTTTGTAATTTATCATCGTATGCTAATCCTACATAATATCCATACTTACGATTTACTGGAATAATCTGACCAAAGAAGTTTTGCTGATACTTCATAAATTTCTTTTGAGCTACAAAGGTTAATATAATTGTAATAATCAAAAATAAAACTAAAACTAAGCTCAGGGAAAACATAACTACTAAAAGTCCAATTAATGTTATAATGCTGTTAAATAGCTTTCCAACACTTAGAATAAGATTCTCCATCGCTGACTGATTATTCGATGCAAATACTGCTCGTTCTTTTAAGTCCAAATAATAAGGATTTTCCAAGTAAGAGTATTCTACTTTCATAATCTTTTCTGACATCAGGTGATTCATCATTTCTCTCATGTAGATGCCTTTTTCGTCCATCACCCGCTTCATTGTTAAGGTTAACCAAGTAAAAAATAAATTTGCTAACACTATAATTCCACCAAATAATAGTAAACGTTCTATCTGTCTTTCACCAAGCAATTCATCAATTAAGAATTTTGGTAAAATAACATTGATTAATATCTGTCCACTCGAAGCCAATGTATTAAAGAACAGTAACACGATATACATAGGCGAGATTTTCCAAGATAGTTTAAAAAACATTTTAAAGCACTTCGCTGAGTTCATCTATTCTAGTCGAGAAGTCTTTCTCTCGACTTTCCCCCCCTTCTGTATAGTACTTACCTTGCACAGAAAACATATGATTATATAATCCACCTAATTTCATCAATTCTTCGTGATTACCATATTCTTTTAATCCATCTTTATCAAATAGTGCGATTTTATCACAGAATTTTGTACTAGCAAGGCGATGTGATATATAAACTGCTGTCTTTCCTTTAACTAATTCACTAAAGTTCTCGTAGATTTCAGCTTCGGCAAGAGCATCCAGAGCAGCTGTTGGCTCATCCATGATAACCATAGCACTGTCCTTATACAAAGCCCTCGCAATGGCAAGTTTTTGACTCTGACCGCCCGAAAACTCCGTTCCATCAGCCTCAATTATCTTTAACATCATCTGTTCTCTACCCTTAGGTAATTCGCCTATTCTCTCTGTTAATCCTACTCGGTCAAGTGCCTTTTCAACACGAGTTTCATCTATCTCTTCGGAGGTACATGCTACATTTTCATTCACTGTAAATGCAAGGACATTAATATCTTGAAAAACAACAGAAAACATATCATATAATTCTTTTTTATCAAATTGCTTAATTGGTATCTGATTTATTCGTATCTCCCCCTCGGTCACATCAAACAAACCAATCATTAACTTAACAATCGTACTTTTCCCCGCACCGTTAACACCAACAATAGCAAGACGTTCCCCTTTGTTGATCTTAAAGTTAAGATTTTTAATTATGTATTGCTCTGTATTAGGATACTTAAAACTAACATTGTCAAACTCGATTTCTAATGTATCATCTTTGATTGCCTTTTTTTCACCGCCTTTTGCTCCAAGATCTCGATCTAAAAAGTTGTAAAAATCATACACATAATGCGTTTCATTGATTACATAACTAATTTGTTCAGAGAAATTCTTTAGCATCAAAGATAAACTTACCACTGCCGCAAGATACATTGAGAAGTCAGCAATTGACATACCATCCACTACTTTTTTTATTAAAATACCATAGGTCAGCGCATCACTTAATAATAAAGTGAATAAACCTATATAACCTAACGCATATTCTCTGTTGAATATCTGATTTTTTACAGCAATATATCCGCTGATTTCTTTGTTATAGTTTGATAAGATTCGACCAGATAAACCATATAGCCTAATATCCTTACCATAGGTAAAATCGTGTGTCGTCTGATAGTAATAGCGTTTTTTTCGATCGGCCTTTGCTAGCTGTTCCTTTCGCTTATATTCATGTTTATGCACTTTCCTACTAATGTAAATCGTGACAAAAAGATTCAATAAAAGCCCTAGTAAAATCAGAGGATTTACCATCCCAATTAGTACAACAAGGACAATAATCGATATCATAACTGCAGGAATTTCGAACAGCTTGTGGTATACCCCTTCTACACCGTTATTATTCGAGCTTGTTGCTTCTAGTGCCCTTTCATTTTTATTAAAGAATGTTGAGTCCTCCATGTGTTGATAATCCGCACTTACGATCTTATCAAAAATTTCACCGATATAATCAATACGGAGCCTTGTAATTCTCGGATAGGCACAGTTTGATGTATAGCTCTTGATAAATCCAACAATAGAAGCAAGGAGCAGATAACCTACTATTATGATGATCACTGTTTTTACATTCGCCAAATCACCTAAAACAAGCTCCCCTATTAATAATTTTGGCAATACAATACCAAAGAACGGATAAACTGCTGCCGCAATAGTGTAAACAGATAACCATACAAAAAGTGTCTTGTTTTGCTGTTTGACATTTGCAAGCAACTTTCCAATTGTTTTAAAAATTGGATACTTTGATTCAGATTCCATTTGATCCTCCCTTAATAATATTTATTTGTAAGGTTTAAGATTGATTTACTTAACCCCTCCAATTTCTCCTGATTAAGTTCATAATATACTTTCTTGGACTTTGAAGCGTCCACTGTTAATAATACATACCTCATAGTTAGTAATATATTAATATGATGAGAAACAGTCGCTGGGGTTAGCTTTAGCTCTTCTGCCATTTCTTGAATATACATACGTTTCATAGATAACATATGAAGCATTCTTAATCTAGTGGCATCACTGATTGCTTTTAAATCTGCAATAAGCTGTGCATCATTAAATTTATTTTGATTTTTCCTTTTTACTAAATTTACTACATAGATACCAACATGAAAAATATAAAAATTATCAACACCTTCCATACCAAGGGAATTATACTTACAGATACTTGGGATTAACGTAAACTTTTTCCCCTGTTCCATAAAGATACGAATGGAGTCTTTTAATATCTCATCTAAATAATCCGGTTCCTTCATTCGAATTAACTCTTCCTCAACAATGTGTTTTACAAGGTGATAAGATTTCTGTACGATATCCTCAGCAACTTTTTTTAATTTCATTATTTGATCCTTAATAACCAAGCGATCCATATACAAACTAATTAGTCGCATCTTATAAGCATCCTCAAGACTTTGTGTTTCTAAATATTGAATTAATTCGGTAACATCCTTCACATATACTTTTTCATCCGATATCGCCTCTGAATATTGATCTTTGTTTAGCATGTGAATAAATGCTAAGTCTTCTTTTGTGAATTTACCAATACCTTGTTCTATTCTTAATAAGTTACGATAGAAAATCAGCAAAATCGAACCTTCTTGTAACTCTGTATCTGTTAATTTTAAAAAAGCTTTCAGCTTTGGGAACTCTTCTATAACAACACTAAATTGCTCGTTCACTTGCTTACAAAATTCTTGCACTGGTCGAATATACTCTTGCATTTCTTCTTGCGTCATACCAAATTTCTCATAGTTACTCAAAATCTCAAAATTATTATCTTTTGAAGTATAACAATTAATTGCCTCTTCAAAAAAATCTGGTGTGTTAATTATTTCTTTTTCTATCATCGCTGATAATCTCCTCTTAATCTCTTCTTTTAATACCTGAAATAGTAATTACTTTTACATTGGATATCCTTATGTAATATTATGGTACTAAAATTCGAGTAGTATATTGTGGTATAAAAATTCAAGTAGTAATAAAATTGTCTTATATTGTTTTTAACATTATACGAATATCTATTATAATTGTCAATCATATTATACGTCCATCTAATATTATTTACATATATGAATATTGGATGATTGAATTTGCTCCTATACATTATTGCAACGTAAACTTATTCAACAAGAAAGCATACTCATACAACAAGAAAGCAAACTCATTCAATAAGAAAGCGGACTCATTCAATAAGAAAGCGGACTCATTCAATAAGAAAGCGGACTCATTCAATAAGAAAGCGAATACTTTGCGAATATTTACTTGTTAGCACGATCTAGTTTCTGTAAGAATTACTGAATTAAAAAAGTGAAAATCTTTAAGCTTAAGACAAGAATAGCGCATTACTGAAACACTTCGTTGTCACGAATAAAGATTTCCACACTCTATCTTTTTTATTTACTAGTAACTGAATTGTAATTATCTGTTATATTTCGATGAAAAATATTCTCTTCCTGCGCTCAAACCAATGCCACGATATTCAAATAATTCTGATATAGTTACTAATTGATAGCCTTCTTTTGTTAATTTTTGTATCACCTTCTCTGCTGCTGTTGCTGTCGTTGGATAAATATCATGCATCAATATAATCGCTCCATCTTTGGCACCTTTCATGGCTTCTTTTACTATCATATCAATATTACGAGATTTCCAGTCTTCGGTATCTACTGACCATTCTATCATTGGATAACGAATTGCTGCTCGTACGGTTTGGTTTACTGCACCATAAGTAGGCCTTACAAGCTTTGGCGTAAATCCTGTGCACTGATAAATAGCATCTTGCGTTCTTGATATTTCTTTCTTGATCTTATCTGTTGTAGATGTAGTTAACAATGGGTGCGAGTAAGAATGGTTGCCAATTTCACTGCCTTCTTTCAACATACGTTTCAATATTTTGCTATGACTTTCAACCCGTTTTCCTAAAACAAAAAAGGTCGCCTTTCCTCCGCATTCCTTAAGGGTATCTAAAATTCTTGCGGTATATATATCATGAGGCCCGTCATCAAAAGTTAAAGCAATCATTGGCCTATTTGAATCTATTTTTCGGCCTGAGTATAGCTTTCCTCGTTCATCCAAGCCTAGTTTGTCCGATAAAGATGCTATTGCTATTGATGTCGTAGGTGATAATGATAACCCGCTTAGTAAATCATATCTTGGAAAGTATAGAATCATATTATCTTTCGTTAATGCAAATTGTAATCCATTTTGAACAGCATCCATTACCATGCTTTCTATCATATCTTCATCTAAATACTTACCATAGACTTCCTGTGTTTCTAATTGCTTTATCACTTGGTCATAAAATTCTTGTTGATGAGCTACTGACAATATATCATCTATCTTTAAACTCTTACCTTCATCTACTTGAAAGCATAGTGTTTGTATATAATCTCGCTTCTTCTCCTCCCATGGCATACCTTCTAAAATATGAAACTTGATACTACAGATATTGGGATAGGAAGCATAAGTTTCATATTGGATCGTTAGCCTAGGTGTATAGTCGAAGGAAACATTGCTTTGCTCTTGTTTTAACTTAATCTCATTTTCAAAATCCGTCATGATTGAATTTACATATTCTAATATATTTTGATCGATTACTTCTTGTCCAATTTTTGGGTAATAAATCGATATTTTAGCTAATTCATTCACTTCCTTAATTATTTGAGTATTTCCTATCTCCTGATAAATAGAATCCGGTGAAATAGCCTCATCATAATTTTTTACATTTCTCCCAGAACATGAAATCATGATAATGGTCAGAATAAAAAGAAGCAACACTAGATAGTACTTCATTGGTATATTTTTTGGTTTAATCATATCAGCTCCCTCTGCCCTTCATAAGACTTCATTATCAGGATATAAAAGTGGTATCATCACTAAAACTTTACTCATTATGAGTTATATACGATTACCAAACTTTCCCTCTGATGTTCTTTGTAAATCTATGAAATACTATAATTAATTTATTTAACTATATTATTTACAAGTTTATAAAAATTATTGTCTGAGAATTTATTTCCTTAGGAAGTATACTATTGAAAAATTTTAGTAATTGTAGAATTCTTTCTTTTCAAAAGGAAAAAGCTCGACTCGTAAACCTTTCCTTGGTTGCATAGTCCATTGTTTAGCATACTGAATAAAAAAGAGGAATCACCTATTTTATAGTAGATGATTCCTTTTTTACGCAGTATTATTAACTTTGCTTTTAGTTTTTTATTCTTTTTTGTTACCTTTATTTTTTATCCTTGATTCTTTACTTTTAATTCTTTGCTTTTACTCTTTTTTTCTTAAAGTTTTATCCTTTAATCTTTAATCTTTCCTTCTTCTCTCTTCAAGTGCATCACGAAGTACGAGCTCTTTCACTTTCATTAATCTAATTTGCGTACTTCGCTCATTTTCATCTAATTTCATAACGATGTATTTTATTTTTTCCCTCATCTCTGGTATTAAAACATGTTCCAGTGCATTGACACGACGCCTAGTTTTTTCTATTTCAGCTGCCATTAGCTGGCAACCTTTTTCACATTCTGCTAGTCGTAACATCTTAGGTAACACTGTGGATAAGGACTGTACTGCATCGTCTAAATCACCTGAGGTGAAAGCATAACCATAAGGAAAGATATCACTTAGGTCGGAGGATTTTGTGTGATACTTAAATACCGGTATCTCAACACTCATTACATTTTTTGTTTCAGCCTCAAGATAAACTTCTTGCTTTGGGACCATCATTGCTACATCTAGAAATTCCTCTTGCATCATAGCTCTTGCTAGAGCAAAATTTTGATTAGCGTTTAAAATTCCTTCCTCAACTTCTTCTCTTAGTTGCATATTTTCCTTAACTAAAATTAAGAATTGACGCATTAATTCATCACGCTTATCTTTTAATAATTTATGTCCTCGCATCGCTGTAGCTAGTTTTCTCTTTAACTTTGTTAACTCCATTCGAGTTGGATTAACATGAGTGCTTGCCATTTCTTACACCCCCATCGTTTTTCCGTAATACTCATCGAGGAATTCATCCTTAATTCTTTTTAATTCAGTTCTTGGTAAAATGGAGAGCAGTTTCCATCCGAGATTTAATGTTCCTTCAATGTCTCTGTTATTATAATATCCTTGTGAGACATATTCTCGTTCAAAGGTATCCGCAAATTCAGCATACAATTTATCAATGTCAGTTAACGCTGCCTCACCAAGCACAACCATCAATTCTTTTGCTTCCTTACCTCTAGCATAAGCAGCAAACAATTGATTCATAGTATTGGCATGATCTTTTCTTGTTTTCCCTTCTCCAATACCTTTATCCTTTAATCTTGAAAGAGATGGTAATACATCAATTGGTGGTGTGACTCCTTGTCGATATAGATCTCTACTTAAGATAATCTGACCTTCGGTAATATAACCAGTAAGGTCTGGAATTGGATGTGTTTTATCATCTTCTGGCATAGTAAGGATTGGAATCATAGTAATACTTCCATTCTTTCCTTTTTGTCTTCCTGCTCTTTCATATAATGATGCTAAGTCCGTATACATATATCCAGGGTAACCTCTACGCCCAGGCACTTCTTTTCTTGCTGCTGAAACTTCACGTAAGGAATCCGCATAGTTTGTGATATCAGTTAAAATAACTAATACATGCATATCCTTTTCAAAAGCAAGATATTCCGCAGCAGTAAGAGCCATTCTTGGCGTCGCAATACGCTCCACCGCTGGATCGTTAGCTAGATTTACAAACATTACGGTACGATCAATCGCTCCTGTTTCTTTAAAGCTCTCCGTAAAGAAGTTGGCTTCTTCAAACGTAATTCCCATCGCTGCAAATACAACCGCAAATGCCTCATTCGTTCCTCTTACCTTGGCCTGTCTTGCAATTTGGGCAGCAAGCTCTGCATGTGGTAAACCACTTGCTGAGAATATCGGAAGTTTTTGACCACGGACTAGTGTATTTAGACCATCAATAGCGGATACTCCTGTTTGAATAAACTCCTGTGGATAATTTCTAGCAACTGGATTCATAGGAAGCCCATTGATATCCATTCTTTTTTCCGGTAAAATTTCTGGACCTCCATCGATAGGACGACCAAGTCCGTCAAATACACGACTAAGCATATCTTCTGAAACTGCTAATTCCATTCCCCTGCCTAGAAATCGTACTTTACTATCGGATAAGTTGATACCCGTTGAGCTTTCAAATAATTGGACGAGAGCATTTTCTCCGTCAATTACAAGAACCTTACATCTTCTTTTTTCACCATTTGCTAACTCTATTTCACCAAGCTCGTTGTAGGCAACCTGAGTAACACCTTTTACTAGCATCAAAGGGCCTGCAACTTCTTGTATGGTTTTATACTCCTTTGGCATTAGGCATCCTCCCTTCCTACTAATTGCTCCGCTTGTTCCATAATTTGATGCTTTATTGCTCCATATACTTCCTGAAGATTTTCTTCTTTTTCATACTTAAAACGTCCGATTTGCTCCCTTACAGGCACTTTTACTAAAGCATCGATAGAAGCTCCTTTTTTAAGCGCAGCTAAGGAAGCATCATAGAAGTATAGTACTAACTCCATCATACGGAATTGTTTCTCTAGGGTCGTATAGGTATCTACCTCGTGGAATGCATCTTGATGAAGATAATCTTCTCTTATTGATCTGGCTGCCTCTAACTTTAAACGATCCTCAGAGGACAGTGCATCCATACCAACTAATTTTACGATTTCTTCTAGTTCTGATTCATCGTGTAGCAATTTAACAATTTTTAAACGGAGTGATGTCCAATTTTCATTCACTTCAGAATTAAACCAATTCCCCATCTTATCCGCATACAACGAATAACTCGTTAGCCAGTTAATCGCAGGAAAATGTCTACGGTATGCAAGATTTGCATCAAGACCCCAGAAAACCTTCACTATTCGTAATGTAGCCTGGGAAACCGGTTCCGAGATATCACCACCTGGAGGTGATACTGCTCCAATTACAGATAATGCTCCCTCTCTATGATTCGAACCAAGTGAGATGACACGTCCTGCACGTTCATAAAACTGAGCCAAACGGCTTCCAAGATACGCTGGATAACCCTCTTCACCAGGCATTTCTTCCAGACGTCCACTCATTTCTCTTAATGCTTCTGCCCAACGAGACGTTGAATCTGCCATTAATGCTACCGAATACCCCATATCACGGTAATACTCTGCGATTGAAATTCCAACATAAATTGATGCCTCTCTTGCAGCAACAGGCATATCTGAAGTATTTGCAATTAATACAGTACGTTCCATGATGGAATATCCTGTTTTAGGATCTATTAGTTCTGGGAACTCATTTAAAACATCTGTCATTTCATTTCCACGTTCCCCACAACCGATGTATACTACGATATCAGCTTCAGCCCACTTTGCTAACTGATGCTGTACAACGGTTTTCCCACTTCCAAAAGGACCGGGTACCGTAGCGACACCGCCTTTGGCAATTGGAAATAAGGTATCAATCACTCGCTGTCCTGTTATAAGCGGCATTTGTGGTGCTAATTTTTCCTTAAATGGTCTACCAATTCTTACTGGCCACTTCTGTAACATTGATACTGGAACTTCTTCCCCATTCTCAGTTTTTATGACAGCAATTGTCTCCTCAACGGTAAACTCACCGTTAAAAATTTTGCTTATTATACCACTAACACCGTTTGGAACTAAGACTTTATGTATAACTATTGGAGACTCCATCGTCGTACCAAGAATATCACCAGTGCTTACCTCTAATCCGACATAAGCGGTCGGCTCAAAATTCCACTTACGATCACGATTTAAGGAAGGTACTTCAATACCTCGTTCTAGATTATTTCCCGTTCTCTCCATGATCTCATTTAATGGTCTTTGAATTCCATCGAAGATGGAGCCAATTAATCCAGGACCTAATTCCACACAGAGTGGATTTCCAGTTGATTCTACTGGCTCTCCAGGGCCTAAGCCTGAGGTTTCTTCATATACTTGAATCGATGCTTCGTCACCATGCATCTCAATAATCTCACCAATTAATCTTTGACTACTAACACGAACCACGTCAAACATATTGGCATTTCGCATACCCTCTGCAATGACTAAGGGACCTGCAACCTTTTTGATTACACCTTTACTCATTTATTTTTTTACACCTACCTCTTCCTTAAATAAAATATCTGAACCTACCGCTTGTTCTACCATTTTCTTAATCCTAGCTACCCCATTATTGGTGTTACCTGAGATACCAGGGATTGGGAGAATGACAGGAAGTGCATTGTTCTTCTGGCTCTCCAAAAGACTCGAAAGTTTAGACGCAAAATATTCGGTAATATAAATGATGGCATAGTCTTCATTCATAAGGTCCTTTAGTACTCTTCTCGCCTCTTCTTCCTCCTCAACCGGAAAAACCGAAAGACCTAAGGCTCCAAAACCATAGGTGCTATCTCTATCTCCCAAGACTGCTACTCTATACATATAATTTTCTCATCCTTTCCCTGATGAGCTGTTCCGGTAGAGCATTTCGCTTTCCAGAGAGTATCAGTTTTACCATTTTAATTTCTGTCTCACGTGCCAGATAATAAGCAATCACTGGTGCAACGGTATAAGGTAGGTGTTTAACCTTTTTTAACAACTGCATAATTTCATTATCGCACCAGAGCTCAAATGCCGCGTATGATTTTTTTAACATACTAGCACCTTCTGCATACACTGTTTTTTTGAGATAGGATATCAACTCCTCTTCCCCTTTTTTTGCAATAGAAATTATCTCTTGCTTTGAAAGCGTTTCACACGGAACTAAAGCCATCTCATAAAAATCCTGACTTTTCTTTGCCTTACATGCGCGGTAAGCTATTGTAATATTTGCATAGGCTACCTTTTTTTCCGTATACTTACTAAGTAACTCAACCTTACTATCTTTCCCTGCACGAGAAAGTGCAGTTAGACAAGCAGAATCTAGAAAGATATCACACAATTGTCCATCTCCAGTATGTAATAAATCTTCATATGCTGTTTTTGCATAGCCCGCTAACACAGAAGGAAGTATCTCAAATTTTCTATCCTGAACGGCCTTAAATATCTCCTTAGAAGGAAGGCTCCCTCTTTCTAAAAAAACTAGTTTTTCCTTTCTGTTTTTACTTTCTGCATAGATTAACTTTATTGCTACCTTAACATTATGAAAATCATACGGAATTTGAAATACACGTAGTATCTTCTCATCTTTTACTAGTTCAGAGAATAATTGATATGCATTTTGATACTCTGCCTCAATAATATCCTCTGACTCTTTCTCCGCGGATAACTTACCAAATCCTTTTTCTCTTAAAAATCGAAGACATTCCTCATAATTTTTACAAGCTAATAGTTGCTCTAATGAAGAAACACTTAATAAGGAAAGCTCTTTTACTCTAGTACGTGCGACCGCATAATAATACATTGTATCTGCCATGTCCAATCACTCCATTTCTTCACCAATGCTTTTCCTCATTAATTTATTTCTTCCTCTGATGCAAATAAGAGAGAGGCTATAGGTTCTAATAATTGATCGCGTTTTTCTTCAAATAAAGCCTCTATGGATAGGTTATGAGTTATATTACCTTGTTCTAACAAAAATCCACCGGTTATATTCACCGGTTCTTTTGCTATCGTTAATTTATTATCCTTACTTTCCTCATTTCTTCTATCCAAAGTCTCTAAAAAGTAACTTGGCAGACGATTTAGATCCCTTTGGTTAAAACATAAACTTCCACCCTGTCCCAAATCAAAAGGTGCTAGCAATTTTAATATTAAGTCAAAATATTCCTCTTCCGGTAAGGAAAGAATGCTCTCCTTCGCTTGAAGAATTACCTCGATAATCATCTTTTGCTTTGCTGCTAAAATTTTATTTTTCTTAGCTACCAACGCAGCAGAATCAGCTTGTTTTTTGCTGTTATGTAGTAAAAGCTCTCTCTCTTTTTCTCCGTCTTTTTTAATTTTTTCTTCTTCCTTCTTTGCTTCCTCTTTCAGTTCTTCCACTTTCTTTTCTGCAGCTAATATTCTTTCTTTCGATATGATAGCTGCTTCTTCTTCAATACTCTTAATAATCGATTCTAAACCAGTCATACGCCCTCCTACCTGCTCCTTACAGGTTCAAGGAACTTACACCACTTACTGCTAATAAGGAAATTAGTAGAGCTAGAATAGCATATGTCTCTACCATTGCAGGTAAAATCATAGCCTTACCAAACTGCTCCGGCTTTTTAGCAACCATACCGATACTAGCAACGGATGCCTTGGCTTGGGCAATAGCTGAAACTAAACCAACTATAGCAATTGGAAGACAAGCACAGAAATAGAGTGCACCCATTTGCCAGGAAATTCCACTATCACCTGCTAATACACCAATCTTCGTCATTGTAAGGAATGCAATCAAAAGGCCATAGATACCTTGAGTACCAGGAAGCAATTGAAGAACTAATATTTTACCGAATTTGGATGGATCTTCTGATAACACACCTGCTGCCGCCTCACCAGCTTTACCAACTCCAATTGCTGATCCAATTCCTGCCATAAGAGCTGCAAGTGCTGCTCCTAACAAAGCTAAAATAATTCCTAGATTTTCGAATCCTGCTCCACTAACTGCTAAAAAGTTCATATTATCTCTCTCCTTTATCCAATTTAAAATACTTTGTTCTCATGGAAAATGGACTAAATTCACGTCCTCCACCACTATAAAACTTTCCGAAAAATTCTACATATTGTAAACGATTGGTATGTACATAAGCACCAAGTGCATTAATACCAATATTAATTGCATGACCAAGAATAAAAATAACAATAAATGCTATTACACCAACAAATCCTCCACCCACCATGGATGCCATCATATTAATTACTGTACAAATAACGCCTGAGGCTAAACCTAACGCTAGTAGACGAGAATAGGATAAAACATCACTTAAATAGCCAGTGATACCATAATAACCATATAAGCCTTTTAAGAAACGCTTGACTGGATTTCTGGATTCTCTTCCCGCTGTCAAGATGATTCCTGCTGAGGAGATTAACATGATAACAAGCGCGATATTTCCTACCTCCTTACTTAACTGAAAACTAAGTCCAAAGGTCTTTGTAAAAACATCCATAGATAGTAACAAAACAAGCGAAGCAGTTAGTACGATATACCACAGGATAACATCGTAAAGAACTGATTTATAATCTTTTTGTTTTATACATTGATATAGTTTCACTGCTAATCCCGTATAAATATGTATAATTCCAAACAACATAGAAAATACTAACATTTTCATTGGTTCATTGACTGGGAAAAACCATACTGGAGGGATGGAAATTACGTGACCAAAAAAAGTTTCTGATACAACATCGACCATATCTCCAAAATAGCTGCCAAACATTACTCCCCAAAATATAGTAGAGATACCGCAATATAGAAACATCTTGAGAGAATTTTTCAAAGTATTCTCCATATTCTTATACTTTAAGAGAGCAAATGTACATCCAAATACCATAATTGCTCCATAGGCTGCATCCGCTAACATTAGTCCAAAGAGAATATAATAAAAAACAGCCATTATCGTTGTTGGATCTATTTCCCCTTTACCAGGTAAACTATACGCTTTTACAGTACCTTCCAGTGGTTTTGAAAAAGCTGGATTTTTTAAAAGAATAGGAACCTCTTCTTCCTCACTGATATCCATAGTCTCAATCGCAACATCACATTGCTCTTGTATCCTCTTTAAGGTCTTTCCTATCTCATCTTTGGGAATATATCCACTCACAACAAACACATTCTCTGTCTCAACGAGGTGTTTTATAACCTCACATTGTCCTAATCGAACCTCTGCATCATCGGATAAGAATTGAAACTCCTCGATATCCTGTTCAAACTCTTTAATCATCTTAAGATGCTCTGTAATTTTTTTTTCTGAAACTAGGATTTCTTCCTCGATGAAATCTTTTTCTTTTGCAGGTGGTAAATTTAGGTTACAATTGGAGATTTTTTGAGAAAAAGAAGCATCTCTTAAGATAGAGAGAACTTCTACCGCTTGCTTCTTTAGACACATAACCATAATATAAGTCATAAGTTTGCTCGAACTGATTACTTCAACCTCAACGAACTGGTTATTCTCGGTAGTGGTTAAAGGATCTGAAAATAGTTCTTCTACTTTCGATTTCTCCCAAGCATTTGGTAAAGTGCCAAAAAAAACAGCCGTACAGTTTGTTTCTGTACAGCTAAAAGGTATCGTAAGAGTAATCCACGGTACGAGTGCCTCAAGCTGTGCCCTTCGCTTTTTGTTTTCTTGAACTTCTTCCGTAATTATTCTAGCAAGCCGCGTTACTTGTAACGCATGCTCTTTTATTTGATTGTATTTTGATTCGTAAAATTCGTACTTTTCCGAGGTGATTAATTTTCTTCCGGTAAGTGAAGAAACTTTTGTTTTTTTGTCACAATAGGTGTCCATCACCTGCAAAGCTTCTTTCGCTAACTGTATATCCTCTGCTACATATTCTTCTACCTCGGACTGTTTTTGAAGATGAAATATACTATCGTCATAATAAATATCGGTAACTTCCATCACGCCACACCGCTGCAGTGTTGTTAGTAGCTTTTTTCGGTTTCTCTTCAGTGCGCACAATTGAATTTTCTGCATGTTAAGCACTGACACTATGTAACACATCCTTTACAATATAATCGATGGTTTTCTTTTTGTTTTCGGTACTAAGTTTCATTAAATATTCAATTTCCTTGTCTGCTTCCATCAAAGCATTTTCTGTTTGTTGTTCGCGGTATTCACTCGCTTCCAACATTGCTTTCTTTGTTAACTCTTCTTCCTCCTTCATGACACTACTTAGATGCGTTTTCACTTCTTCTTTTGCACGTTCCATCATCTTGTTTCCTCTAGCGATTGCATCATTCTCTTTCTCTTTTGCTAATTCTTCAACCTCACGCACCCGGTTAAGCATCTCGCCTACCATTTCACACCTCCTTTGTTAAAAATTTTGTCATAATATGGATAACATATAGATTCATTATAGCCTATCTTATTCCCACCTTCAATGCTATAGTAATTTTTTAGTGTTAAGAAGCTGTTAAAAAACTCCTGGAAATCCGAGTAAATTATTCGGCTTCCAGGAGTTTTTTAAATAATATCCTCTATTGCGCTATGGCATCTGTTTTTGATTGCTCCCCTTCGGTAACTTCTACGATAATTTCATTAGGTAAACAAATAATCATATCGTTTTTGTTATGAATCGCTAGATGGTTTACACAAATCTGGTCGGGACATCCAGCGCTTTCCATTTTTGCATATCCATCTTCTATTTTTAATACGCTATCCCCAAGTCTTCCTGGTATAATTACTGTTTGATTTTTATATAAAGAATATGTGCCGAAGGTCTTCCCTTCAACTTCAACAACAACTTTACCATTTTCACCAACTTCACCTGACATCAGCCAATATACCAAAAAACTTCCACCCGCAATCACTAATAACACTACCAATAAAATAATATCTTTTTTCTTCAAGTTATAATCCTCTCAATCAAAGTATATTTGCTAGTTTCACAGGAAGTAATCATTTATCATAAGTATAGGAATCTAGCATTTTTAACTTTTCTCACTGATTATTAGGATAAAGGACAACCAACCAAAAAGTCAACACCTGTTTTAAATAATATTAAGCATTTTATAGTAAATATCTTCTTACTGTTAACTACCTTACTATCTTTCACTACTTTTTCTAAGATATAAAAAAGCTTTCAGGTAACTCTTCTGAAATTAAGTCTAACGCCACAATCACATTCAGGCACCATTGGGACATAACATTGGTTGAGACTCTAGGCATCTCCTGTAATATCTCCTGATTTCCTGCGTGATATACAGGATGAGTCTCAAATACACTGTTTTTAACTTCCGTTGATAAACACTCTTTTAACTCTTTCCAAATCTTTTTTGCTAGTTTCTCATCTTGATAATACTTTGCTCCGTAGGCAGCCATGGCCGCTGCCATATAAGGAAACGTAGCGATTCTGTCTCTAATTAAGCCATTGGTAAATGCAAACTGTTCCTCATGATCCATATAATAGAATCTTCCAAAGTCAGCAAGCATTCGATTCCATTCTTCATCTTCTAACATATGTGCCAGCTCCAACCAGATTTGTGGAGCACCCATGCAAATAATCAGATGAAAACCTCCTGTGGCTTGCTCTCCCAGATAATGCAGATGACTGCTTTCTGGGTCATACTCAAAATCAGAGCCTGAAATCAAACGCAGTGGTGCATTTTTTAAATCCTGAATTCCTGTCAGTATCTTTTCCTGATAGGCTTGATTTTGATGTCTCTCCCACTCTGTCATCCAATTCGAGGTAAAGGTTGACCAGTCAGGGCCGGTACGGGCATGTGTTTTATAAACCATTTCCTCTTTCTTATAGAAATATCGAAGAGGATCAATTTCTAGAAGAGTAAAATCTCCATCCTTGACTTCATCAAAAATATCACCAAGACGATAATCTCCTGTGAGATAGTAATAAAACCGATGATGGCCTGCCATTGCAATACGGGCTTCTTTACAAGAACACCCCCAGTGCCTAACATTGTGTCTGGAGCCTATGCCCTTATATGGTCCCAGGTGGTAGACATCTACTTCAGAGCAATGACGTGCCATGGCTTCTGCCATGGTAAAGATATCCTCTCTTCCAGTCCTTAAGAAGGAATACCACAACCAGAGAGTCGGAACAAGTTCCGTATTCTGCCATGCATATCCACCCATATCATAACGCCAGCAGTGGCGTGTTTTATCATAAGTATGCATCACATCCCCATAAGAAAATACTCCATACCAGTTACGAATTTTGATTTCTTCAAGGTAAAACTCGATTCCTTTCTCTAATTGGTCTTCTAACCACATCTGTGCCTCATTCTCTTTCTTTCTTAAACTCCAGATGCCAAACGCTCCAAGTTCATGGTAATATTCAGGATTTGCTATGTAAACGCATGGTTTCTGGACTCGTTTATAAAAACGTTCCATCCACTCATCTGTAGGAATACCATCCGCAATTGCAGTTAACCGAAATTCATTCGTATTTGCGATACCATAAGGAGTAGCACCCATTTCATCAAATCCCTCATAATAAGTTTGTGAATATCCTGTGGTCGCATAGTGCCTAAAATCCATTGCTTCAACTTCCGGTGACCAAAACCAGACTGTTGCACATGCTAATTCTTTATCAAGATACTTCACCTGATAAGTAGAAGGATACTTCTGCCAAAAATCTTTCAATCCGATTGCAAATCCTCCCTCTTCATCTGACACTGCAACAGTACCTTTTGCATGAGTTCCATGAAGTCCTTCTATGTAACAGCATTCCTCCTTGCTGATTTTCTTCTTCACTATAAAATGAGTGGCACTATCCTGACAAAGCACATATTCTCCCCAGATTGGGATATTATCTTTTGCCTGCATCGCTTCTGGGGTATCTATTTCATTTAAGCAAAGAAGTTCTCCCTTCATCTGTCTTTCATAGATAGAAATAGGGACTATTGGATGCCAGGTAAGAAGCATCGCAAGACTTTCATGAAAACAGCCAAAATCTGTTCCGAATTTAATATGACGATTATAGCTTTCACCTTTCATCTGCCGATAAATACGAACTCCAATTCCCTTTAAGAAATCCTTGTCTTCATCACCGTCATAAAGAAAGGTATGTGTAAATAAAATTTCTGACTGATTCCTTCCTATCGCCATACGAAGAATAAACGGAAGTACTTCCCTTTTACTAATTGCATGCTGATGGATTCCGGTTAATTTAATTACGCATTGAAGCGGACCGCACTCCTCAATCTTTGTTTCTTTGATCACCCCCAGATAAGGAACTTCTCTTTTTATAACCTCACCATCTACTCTTGTTCTTTCTTCTAACAGTGCTATCAGTTCTGCTTCTTTTGCAACTTCACCTTCTTCGGTATGAAATTGCTCAAAAAGTTTTGTACCTTGTTTCCATATCCGCACGCTTGTGGTTCCTGCCTGAACAAACAGGCTATCTTTCTCTTCTGTAATTAAGATATTATCAGTGATTGCTTCCTTATTTCTTCCCTCTTGTGTTATGGTTTCTGTTTCTTTATTTTGATATTTTTTTAAAACAGGTTCTACTGTCACAGTTTCACTCATACCATCGCTATTGCCAGTATGTGCAGCCCATTTTACTGTTCCATCTGGCCAATAAGCAGTAATTCGTGATTGAACAGGGACATTACTATCATCTTCATTCTTTAATATAAATTTCGCTTCGGAGGAAACTTCCCCTTTTTCCCAGTAGCTTCCAAACGTTGTTAATCCACTCTTTTCTCTGTTCTCCATTCTATGTAATTCCATCTGTTTTAACATTGTTTACTCCTATCTCGGGTTTTTATATCCGTACTATGCTTAACTACTCCACTACTTAGGTTATAATCGCACTAATGTTATAATTGTACTAATCTTTTAGTTTTCTATATCAGTAGTTGCACTCTTAAAATCTACTGTTTGATTATTAACTTCACCTCTCCAGATTCCAAGTCCTTCCTCCGTTAAAAGAGTGAGGCAGGCAATCGACACATATGGATCGGAATACGCTCCGGTCATTTGATGCCAACCATCTTTTTCAAGATCCCACTTCGTTACATGTTCTCCTCCAAATCCTGAAATGGCAATAAAACGGATCGCATCTGTCGTCACTGTTTTAGGAAAGGTTATAGTCTTTGGTGAAAATGAACTTTTCAATTCTCCTTCGCACAAAAACTCCCAATGTCCTTCCTTTCGATATTCCACTTGGTATTCTTTGATATCTCCCTCGTGTTCCCTGTGATTCTGTCTTGGGACATAGCAGATTCCGTAGAATGAATGTGCTTTGGGCATTTCTAAGCGTATGTGAGCAGGGTAACCTTTAATTAACATAAAATCTTCTGCATTACCATGGCATATCACCTCGATATCCTTCGTTTCCTCTTCTTCCAGTACAACTGAAACCTCCAGCAGTTCCATTGTATGATTTTCATGATAGATGGTTTTTATATCCTCGAAAGATACGTTTTCTTTCGGGGCAAACGCCTCACTCTCCATATAACAAAAGATACTTTGCATGAGAGCAGAAGCTGCCGGTGATTTTCCTGCCCTACCTTCTGTTCTAAAATCCACGGTAGTCATAAACAGACCTCCATTTCTAACTTTTGCTTCTAGCATGAGAGCCAGTGGATAGTTTCGATTCCAGTCATCTATTACACGAACGATAGGAGTAAGTTCTCCACCAAAACAACTAAGATTGATTCCACGTGCCCCATCTATGATATCCTCCCACTGCCATTCTGCATAAGACTCTGTTGGAAACTGACGAAATACCGGATGAGCAGGATCGCACATAATGCTTAGGCCTCTCGCCCAAGTTGGGCCCATCTGTGCATTCCAAAAGATAGGTTTGAACTGTAATTTGGGGCAATCATAACTTAGGGAATCTATTCTCGGATTAAATAAAACTTTTTTCCCTTCTTCCAATGCTTTCTCTGCTGCTTCCCAGTCTTTTGTATAAAAAACTCTGCAATATTCTTTTAATTCTTTGGATTCTTTGGATTCCTTGAATTCCTTGAATTCCTTGGATTCTTTGGATTCCTTGAATTCTTTGGATTCCTTGAACTCCTTGGCTTCCTTGTTTTCTATAAATTCTTTGGATTTCTTGACTTCTATAAATTCTTCGGATTCCTTGTGATTATTTTGATAACTCCATAACTTCCAACTATTAATAAAACATTCTTCTTTTGTCTCGATGCAAACAAAAAGCTCATAAACTGTAGACTCCTGATTATTTGGCAGTGCTAGCCTTATAGTACCTGCCTCAATATTCTTTCCGATTGGAATATCCATTCTACCTAGGATACTTTTCTTTATAGTCGTAGTCCCATCTCTTAGTTCATAGGATACCGTAGCTTGAGAAAGTTTTGCTTCTCCAAAATGGCTGATTTCAACAGAAGCTGTGACCGTCTCACCTGCTTCATAAACATACTTAGGAATCCTAGCAAGCGGTACTGTCTTAGAACAAAACCTTTTCCATTCCTTCGGACTGATATACCCTTTCTCCTCCCAAAAAGCATCCAGTACACCAACCAATGCAGTTCCCTGACCAAGATAGTCATGTAAATCTAACAATTCAAACCCATAAAGATGAGGGGTTCTAAGGTTCGCTTCAATCTCTTCTTTATACATCAAACTTTGTAGTTTTCCAGAGTTATAGTGAAACTCTTTGGAGTACTGTTCCACGCCATGAGATTTTGCAGAACCTCTAAATACTTCAAAGTTACTTGGGGATAGGTATCCAGTAAACTTATCAATAATCGAAAAATCAGGATAAGAACACCATTGTCCTAGTTCATGACAGATAGCCGGAAGCGTTACATTCTTAAGAGACTCTCTATAATCCGACCCTTTCCATCCCGCAGAATTTCTTATGGTACCTCCCGGTTCTATACCAAAGCCTGAACGATGGAAGTAAAGATAATCTGTTCCCGTCACCTGATCGGGCTCGATTGGAAATGGCCAGCCAGATTGGATCGTATATAATTTTCTAGAATCGATTTCTTTACAATACGCGACAAACTCAGTCAAAGGCCCTAACCACTCTCCCATTGGTTCATTGGATGGAGAAAGCATCACAAAAGACGGATGATTCCCAAAGGTTCGAAGGATTCTATCCGCTTCCATTTTGGCTACCTCAAGCATCGGATCTCCTGGCTCAAAACTATTCCACATTCCACATTCCACTTGAAGATATATTCCTTCCTCATCAGCTGCCACAAATGCAGCTTCCGGTGGACAATAAGAATGAAAGCGCATAAAGTTTAGCCCCCATTCTTTAATTACCTTCATAATTTTCTGCCAGAATTTAATACTGCAATCCGGATATCCAGTCAGAGGATAATCACCTCCAAAATGTGTTCCTCTAAAATACGTTGGGCGATGATTCACAAGAAAAAGCCCATTTTCCGATTTCACCTGTATAAAACCGAATGTTACTTCTTCTGTTTCCGTACCATAATCACTCGTTAAGGCTATCGATTCTTTCAAAAGGTTTGCACTAAACTCATCCCAAAGCTTTGTATCTTGGTCATATTCCTTCATCAAAGTTACAAGCGTAACCCCTTCCTGACACATAACTGTAAGTTCTTGTTTTATGTCTAGTGAAGTTTGAAAATTTCTCTCGTTTTCACTCCCTATTACAAGCGATGTCTTAACTGTTTCTTTGGTATAGTTTTGTATCGTTACTTCAAAGGTGGCTCTCTTTCGGTCAATATCCGAAAATACTCTCACCTCTTTGATCGCAACTGCCAAATGGCTATGTAATTCAACCCTTCCAACCATCCCATTCCAGCCTGCCGAAAACGCATCAGAAACGCCATGCCCATCGGGACGATATGGAAGTTGCATACTATTATCTAAGCAAATGGTTAGTTTATACTCTTTCTTTTTTAAAAAACCAATGGAAATTTCATGAGGAGTACACAGGCTAAAATCCTCTCCAAGGTACGTATCATCACACCATACGTGGCTTCTCCATCTGGTATTTTCTATGTATAAGGAATACCATTTCCCCTCCGTGATGTCTTCTGACTTAATAGTCATCTGATACCATGCCTTTCCACGATATACTTTAGGCGGCTGGCTTAAAAAAGGTATTCTGACCTTGTCTTCATTTTCATATTGATACTCTTCTCTTAGATACCATAAGGGATCACTTAACCCTTCCACCCATTCTGTCTGACGGGATACCTCTTCTCCATATCCTTGTTCCTGCAATACGCCAGGAATACGAATGCAATCCTTAAAGTTATCTCTTTCCCAATGATTTTTAAACCCTTCATTTTGAGGGTCTATTCTAAACTTCCATAATCCATCTAAAATAATCATTCTAACTCCATTTCTGCGTTAACGGTCCCGCGCTTATTAATACCTTTATGAAAACCGTACTTTCATACATGCCTTTTATTATTCTATCGATCCCCCCCGTATTTAACAATAATCATTATATTCCCTTGGTTTTAACTATGATTATTTCGCTTAAGAATTCTTGTATTTCATTGCTTTCCTACGTCTTTTTATGCATAAGAAAATGATTATTTATTATTATTTTTTTAAAAAGAAAAATTATTTTATTACTATCATTAAACATAAAAAGCTGCCACAAGAGAATATCTATTCTTGTGACAGCCTATCTATTTCTACCTTTAACAATAATAACCAGAGGTAGCTCTGCAAAGTGTCAATATAATAAGTGAAATTTTAGAGTATTTATATAATTCAATTTCCCCGAAATCTCTGTTCCAGATGAATCGGAATGCTTAGGCAAATCTTTAGTAAAAACAGCTATAAATAAATCGAATTGCAGTAACAAATCTTTAGAGTAACAGCTATAGTAAATCGTTAATTGTATAAGCAGTTTCTTCCTCTACTAGTTCAAACCCATTTTTAGAAAGGGATTGTATCGCTTTATTAATATCTGATATTTTAATTACCATAGAAGCATTCTCATTTGTTGCTAAAGCATACATATATTCGATATTAACGTCATCCAATACCTTTAACAGCTCATGCAGCATCCCTATTTGATTTGGCAGCTTCACTGCTAATACATCTGTTAGCATTGCTGAAAATCCTGCTTCCTTTAAAACCCTTTTCCCTTCTGTTGGATTTGAGACTATCATACGCAGCAAACCATATTCACTTGTATCTGCTAAACTCATGGAGGTAATGTTTATTCCATTATCCTTCAGGGTTTCTGTAACTTTTTCCAGTCTACCTGTTCTGTTTTCAATAAATACGGATAATTGTTTAATTGTCAAAGTAAAACCCCCTTCTTAGACTAATTTACGTTTATCAATCACTCGTTTTGCTTTTCCTTCACTTCTCTCTATGGTCTTTGGCTCCACTAATTTAACCTTAACCGAAAGCCCTAACGCTTGTTGCAATACATAGGCAATTTTAAGTGTCAGGTGCTCTAATTCCTTGATTTCATCAGAGAAGAAACGTTCCTCCACTTCCACCCATACTTCTAATGTATCCTGATGATTTACTCTATCGACGATCATCAAATAATGAGGACTCGTTTCACCAAGCTCTAAAAGTGCTGTTTCAACCTGTGATGGGAAAATATTAACACCTCGAATAATTAACATATCATCAGTACGCCCTTTGAAGCGTGAAATTCTTGCAAGTGTTCTACCACATTCACACTTCTCGTAGTTTATGCTTGTTAAATCCTTCGTTCGATAACGAAAGAGTGGTAAGGCTTCTTTTGTTATCGTTGTAAATGCTAACTCACCAATCTCTCCTGGTTCGCATGGCTCTAAGGTATCTGGATTTAAAATCTCCGGAACGAAATGATCTTCATATACATGAAGTCCTGCATGATATTCACAATCTGCTGCTACCCCAGGTCCCATAACCTCACTAAGTCCATAGATGTCATGTGCATTTATATGAAGACGCGTTTCAATTTCTTTCCTCATGTTTTCAGTCCAAGGTTCCGCTCCACAAATTGCCGCTTTTAATTTAATTCGGCCAATCGCTCCCTCTTCCTCTAATACTTCTATGATATGTAATAAGTAAGATGGAGTACATGCTATCGCAGTACAACCAAAGTCCTCCATCATTGTAACTTGTTTTTTGGTATTTCCTGATGACATAGGGATAACGGTTGCACCTAAATTTTCCGCTCCATAATGTAACCCTAAGCCACCAGTAAAAAGCCCATACCCGTAGGATACTTGTATCTTATCCTCTTTTCCTAGCCCAACCATGGCTAACACTCTTGCAACACATTCCTGCCAATTTTCAATATCTCTTCTGGAATAACCAACTACAGTAGCTTTCCCAGTGGTACCAGAAGAAGCATGAACTCGAACAATTTCCGATTGAGGGATTGCAAAGAGCCCAAATGGATAATTATCACGTAAATCTGTTTTTGTAGTAAAGGGAAGCTTATTTAAGTCCTCTATTCCCCCAATATCTCCCGGCTCTAATCCCATAGCTTGCATTTTCTTACGATAGAATTCCACATTATGATAAACGCGGTCTACCATCTTTATGAGCCGTTTGCTTTGGAGATTTTGCATTTCATCACGGCTCATACATTCCTTTGCTTCGTTCCAAATCATTAGTGTCTGCCACTCAAAATATGGACAAATCTACCCATATCGAGATTATTCCCTGTTCAACGTGTCTGATTTTGTGATTGGTTATAATACACTACTCTCATTTGCTATAACACTCCGAGGACGTAAATTCCCCAAATAGCCTTGGGTACATACTTACAGTAACGTGATCATGCTATCTTGTAAGTTTTTGCTTCTCTAAGATTAATACTAGCTTGTAAATCCCTATCAATTACTAAACCACACTCTTTACAAACATAAATTCTGTCAGAAAGTTTTAAGTCTTTTTTGACGTTTCCACAACATGAGCAAAGCTTAGAAGATGGATACCATCTATCTACTATTCTAAGTTCAATATCGTTTTGTTTACATTTGTTGGTAAGTTTTATTCTGAACTCATAAAACTTTTGCCCGGCGACTGCTTTTGATAAGTGTCGATTTTTCATCATTCCTTTTACATTCAAATCTTCAATAGTTATTGAACTTGGTTTTTGTCCAACTATTTCAGATACACATTTATTAATGTAATCAGTACGAATGTTCGCTAATCTTTGATGAAGTCTTTGTACTTTGACTATTTGCTTACGAATATTCTGTCTAGTGGCCTCTCCTTTTCTTATTTTATTTTGTTTTTTAAGACATTCATATTTCCTTGAAAGCCTTACTTGTTCACGTTTTAACTTCTTTTCTAATTTCTTTACTCTTGAAGTCTTATTGATGTTCTTCTTAACTACTTCATTACTAAAAATAGCAAAATCTTTTATTCCTAAATCTAGTCCTAATGGCTCTGTTTTAGGCAAGGAGTTCTTAACTTCTTCTATTTCACAAACAATTGAGATATAATATTTTCCTGCTTGTTCTGTGACCGTACCACTAATGACGTTTGCATTGGCCTTGATATATCCAAATTCTTTAAGCCTAACCCATTTAAGTGTAGGTATATTAATTTTGTGACGTTCAATCTTGAAATCGGTTTTATTATTCCTTGGAAAATATAGACCTACTTTAGACTTACCTTTCTTCTTAAAACGTGGAAATTGTGCTTCACCTTTAAAAAACTTCTTATACGCAAATTCTGCATTACAAATAGCTTTTTTTCTAGCTTTACTACCACAATCATTAATCCACTTGCAATCATCTAAAACTTTAATATCATTATTAATGTACTTATCAAAGTCATTGGCTGACATAAAGGCTTTTTTCTTATTAAGCTTACCCTCTTTAAAGTCTTGATAAAGTGATTGGTTCTTAGCAAGATAAGCGTTATAAAGCCATCTGCAAACACCTAGACATTGATTAATCTTCTGTATCTGCTGGTTCGTTGGTTTTAATTCCACTTTGTATGCTCTTTGCAATCTCTTCATCCTCCTCTATTTTTTTCTTGTATTTTCTTAATCCATAAATTCTACAACTAAAAACATGGAGGATTGAGATTATGTCTTGAATCAACTCTTCTTGTGGAGATATAAACTCATTATTAACAACCAACAGTTTAGTATCAAATTTCAGTAAGAATTTCTCAAACCACTCATATTTGTCTACATCTTAAATAATTAAAGTATATCTCCTAATAATTATTCGATTATACACACCTTATTTTCACGTAACACTTCTTCCGCTTTTTTCATATCATTAATGTTTAGTACCATCAATGGTGCTTTTTCTCCACGAAGTACAAAGGAATAGATATAATTAATGCTTAGATTGTGGTCTTCTAAAATAGCAAGCACCCGATCCAAATCCCCTGGCTTATCCATCAATTCAACTGCTAGTACATCCGAAACCTTAACCGCAAATCCCTTGTCGGAAAGAACTAATTTTGCTTTTTCAGGTTCATCAATAATAATTCGTAATATACTAAAATCCGGTGAGTCAAATACAGAAATTGCTCGTAAATTAATACCATTCTCACTAAGTGCACTTGTTACTTTTCTAAGACTTCCTACTTTGTTTTCAACGAATACGGATAACTGCTGAATCATACTAATCCTCCATTCTGTTGCAATTCTGTGATATTGGGTAACAGCATAAATTAGTGTGTTAAAATCTTTATTTTTCACACTAAAACCATGTCTGCTTAGTAGTAGGCTGGAAGTTTTAGAATTTCTTAGGCGGTGTCTTTTTGCGCCTTAGAAATTCTCTTCACACTTTTACCTTGAAGCTTACTGATGCATCTCATAACCAATTAGGAATGCTTCTATATTAATATCAATGGTCTTTGGCGGAACCGTTTGCTCAATTACCGTAAGCCAATCATCTTTTGTGAAGTCCATATAAGCCGCCGCTACACCAAGCACTATGATATTGAATACCTTCGGGTTTCCAAGCTCCTTTGCCTTAGCCATAGCATCCACTCTTAATACTCTATGCTCTTTTTCAAGATTCTCTATGATATTTTCTGGGTATATCGAAGCACCAATCACTACTGGCATAGGATCAATTCTTTGGTCATTCACAATTAAAACACCCGACTTCTTTAAGAAATGAGAATAACGCATAGCCTCTAAGCGTTCAAATGCAATTAAAACATCTGCCTGACCTTCCTCTACGATTGGCTCATATACCTTCTCTCCATAACGAACAAACGTGACAACGCTTCCTCCACGTTGTGCCATGCCATGAACTTCAGAAAGCTTAACATCATAGCCTGCAATCCTGGTAATTCCACCTAAAATTCGGCTGGTAAGTAGGGTACCCTGACCACCAACTCCAACTATCATAATATTTTTTGTCTCCATGGTGATTCCCTCCTATCTTCCCATCTTTTCTATTGCACCGAACTTACATTGTTCAAAGCATAGATTGCAACCATTACACATGGTCTCATTGATTACGGTGATACCATCTTCCTTCTTAGTAATAGCTGGACATCCAGGCTTTAGACACATTCCACACTTTTTACACTTAATAGAAACTACGTTACACTGTGTATCACTTAATTTCTTACTTAGGAGTACACAAGGAGCTTTGGTAATAATTACAGAGATTTCATCCTTCCTTAATTCCTCTTTTACTATCTTTTCTAACGCTTTTGTATCAAAAGCATTTACTTCGATAACATTATGAATTCCGAGAGAACGGCATAAATCAGGAATACTGATTGCTATCGTCTCTTCGCCCATTAAGGTCTTTCCAGTTGCTGCATGATCTTGATGTCCAGTCATCCCTGTTGTAGAATTATCTAAGATCATCACAGTTCCTGTTCCCTTGTTATAAACCATATTAATTAAAGAATTAATTCCAGTATGCATAAATGTCGAATCGCCAATGACGGCAACCCAGTTCTTAATGTATTCTTTTCCCTTCGCCTTTTCCATACCATGTAAGGTACTGATACTAGCCCCCATACAGACTGTAGTATCTACAACATTTAAAGGAGCTACAGCGCCAAGAGTATAACATCCAATATCACCTGCTGCATGGATACCTAATTTTTTTAATACAGAAAATACACTTCGATGCGGACATCCTGGGCAAAGAACCGGAGGGCGATTTGGTACCTGTGCTACCGGTTTTATCTCAATTTCTTCTTTCTTAATTGCTTTTCTTAATAGGTTTGCACTATACTCTCCTTGAACTGTAAGAATCTCCTTACCTATCGCTTTGATTCCCCATGACTTAACCTGTTCCTCAATGACAGGATCTAATTCTTCTACTATGTACAAATTCTCTACAGAAGCTGCGAATTCTTCAATCAGCTTTCTTGGAAGTGGATTAACCATACCAAGTTTAAGTACGGATGCTTCTGGTAGCGCTTCTTTTACGTACTGATATGGAATACCACTTGTTATAACACCAATACTCTTATCTTTATATTCCATCTGATTTATTGGAAAGTCACAGCCTTCTTCTATCATTTGTTTCGTACGTGCTTCAACTACAAGATGACGCACCTTTGCATTCCCTGGCATCATTACATTTTTTGCTGGATTTCCAATGTAAGCTTTGTCTTCTACCTCGATTCTGTTACATAGATTTACCATCCCCTGAGAATGAGAAAGTCTCGTCGTGGTACGAACAATTACTGGAGTATCATATTTCTCACTCATATCAAATGCAAATTTAACAAATTCTTTCGCCTCTTCACTATCGGAAGGTTCTAATACAGGAACCTGCGCTGCTCTTGCTACCATTCTGGTATCTTGTTCATTTTGTGAGCTATATAATCCAGGGTCATCAGCAGCAACAAGTACTAATCCACCATTCACACCAGCATACGAAATCGTAAATAAAGGATCTGCGGCAACATTCACTCCAACATGTTTCATAGAGGCAAGAGCTCTAACACCGCTAATTGAGGCACCAATGGCTACCTCCATGGCTACCTTCTCATTTGGTGACCACTCACTGTAAATCTCTTTATACTTCACTATATTCTCGCTAATCTCCGTGCTTGGCGTCCCAGGATAAGCTGCTGAAACTTTTACACCAGCCTCATAAGCACCTCTTGCGATTGCCTCGTTGCCTAACATAATTTCTTTCATCTGCATGTTGCCTTCTTCCTTTCTATCATCTTTTATTTCCTACTTATCATGTTATAATTATACATTTTATTCTTGTTATATACAATAGTTACCAAAATTTTGAATGAGCCCGTTCTAATAATTTAAAGTAATCTACCAGTATTTTGCCAGCTATGTTTTTTGGGATACTCTATTTCTTGCTTGCAAGACAATGTGTATTATCAAGTTTGTGGATGTAACGGAGCCAATAAATATGATGAGTGAATGATTGAAATATCCTTCGTTCTTTACTCTAAGATTAAAATATTTCACCAATTATTAGATTTTAATAAATGGTCTTAATAAATTATTAGAATTCCATTAGGCTTTCCTAACATTCATAGACACTTAAATTTTTGCATCATATAATACAGAATAACCGTAAATTTTCCATATGCTGACACATAAAAATATATTTAGACAAAGGAGATAGTTCCATGTGGTTTGTAAATAACATGATATGGCTTTTTATATACAGCCTCTTTGGCTGGTGTTACGAAACAATTGTTTGTTCTATACAAGCAGGTGAGTTAGTTAAACGAGGTTTTTTATTTGGACCATATCTTCCGATCTATGGATTCGGAGCTTTACTTATTATTCTGTGCCTACATAAATGTAAGAATAAAGCTAACCTATTCTTACTTAGTATGTTAGTTACCAGCGCTTTAGAATATGCAACATCCTGGGTGCTTGAAATGTTATTTAACCGCCGATGGTGGGATTATTCTAATTATACTATCCAGTTAAATGGCCGTATCTGTTTACTAGCATCCTTATTGTTCGGAATTTTAGGAGTTCTTTTAGTGAAATACATCCATCCAACACTGAAAAATAGGACGGATCTTATACCGAAGAAAATCAGAGTAATCTGTGCATCTTTTTTGTTTGTTGGAATATCAACTGATTTTATCTTCTCCATATTATGTAATCTATAATGCTTATTTACTAATGTAACTATAAGCAGCGGTTAATATTTGATTTGACAGCCCTTCCATATTTTGGTATTATCACTTTAAAGCGCAACGCTTTATAGCGTTAAAGTATTGTATTGATTATACCATAAGAAGGAGGGTAATTTTATGATTGTCAAACTTGTTATGCTCTTGATATTTTTCGGAGTTATGATTCTTGTTGGCATATATTCTAGAAAACATACCAGGAACGTAAACGATTTTGTACTTGGTGGTCGAAATGTAGGCCCTTGGCTTACCGCATTTGCTTTTGGTACCTCTTATTTTTCATCCGTAGTATTTATAGGATATGCAGGAAGGTTTGGTTGGGATTTTGGTATTTCTGCTATATGGATTGGTCTTGGAAATGCTTTGATTGGTAGCTTATTTGCATGGATGATATTAGGTCGTAGAACCAGAGTCATGACAAAGCATCTTAATTCACAGACAATGCCTGAATTTTTTGGATCGCGCTATGAAAGTAAAGCAATCAAAATTACTGCATCTGTTATCGCTTTTGTATTTTTAGTACCTTATACCGCATCAATCTATAACGGATTATCTCGTCTGTTTGGTATGGCATTTGATATTCCATATGAAATCTGTGTTATTGTAATGGCTACTTTGACAGGAGTGTATGTCATTTTAGGTGGTTATATGGCAACCGCAATCAATGATTTAATCCAAGGTATTATCATGCTTGCTGGTATTGTAGCTATTATAACCGCTGTCCTTAATCAAAAAGGTGGATTCCTTGACGCAATCAATCAACTTGCTATATTCAAGAGTGAAACTACCGCGACACTTGGACAGCCTGGTGCATATACCTCTTTCTTCGGTCCGGATCCTATAAACCTAGTTAGCGTAATAATTCTCACTTCATTAGGTACATGGGGTCTTCCACAGATGGTACATAAGTTTTATACGATTAAGGATGAAAAAGCAATTAAAACTGGAACAATTATTTCCACCTTATTTGCTGTCGTAGTCTCTGGTGGTTGTTATTTTCTTGGTGGATTCTCACGTTTGTTTGATAATGGAAGTATAAGAAATGCGGATGGTAAAGTAATTTTTGATAGTATCATTCCTTATATGATATCCTTTTTACCAGATGTTTTGGTTGGCATCACAGTTGTATTAGTATTATCTGCATCGATGTCAACACTTTCTGCTCTAGTTTTAACCTCAAGTTCAACTTTAACTTTAGACTTTCTAAAAGAAACCTGTTTTAAAAAGATGACAACAAAAACTCAGCTAATGCTTATGAGAATCTTAATTGCTGTTTTCATTATCGTTTCCGTTATACTAGCACTTGATCCACCGAAATTCATAGCTGAGCTAATGGGTATCTCTTGGAGTGCTCTCGCTGGTTCCTTCCTTGCACCATTCCTTTATGGCCTTTACTGGAAGGGGGTTACAAAAGCTGGTGTTTGGTCAGCCTTTTTGATTGGCGTCGGTGTGACTGTTGCTAATTTAAAACTTGCATTCTTCCCTTCTTCCATCGTAGCTGGCGCTTTTACCATGTTATTAAGTTTGGTTATCGTACCAATCGTAAGTTTGATAACACCAAAGTTATCAAAAACATCACTGCTTGATATGTTCACCTGCTACCAAGAAACTGTAATTGTTTCTAAAAAAGACTCCTTAGAAGAATAAACACTGAGACGAACGATATTTAGAGATATGAATTTACTTCTCTGAGATTTATCGTTCGTCTTTTTATTTATAGCAAGGAAAAAAAGGCGAAGTATGCTCTTGCTTGTATACCATCAATCCGATATCGGAACACAATTTAATTACCGATCGATATACTACTTATGTACAAAAGAACTAAAACATAACGTCCTTTCTTGAATCAGTTACACGTCTTGCCTTACCTTCAAATCGTTGCAGACTTCCTGGTGCAACAAGTTTGATTGTAGCATCTAGCCCTAGTATGGTCTTTAGCTGATTTCTTATCTTCTTTTCCAAACCATCTAATAAAGAATAAGAATCTAATAAGGTATCTTCGATAATTTCAACTTGAATCTCCATGGTGTCCAAATGGTTTACACGGTCAACCGTTATCTGATAATGCGGGCCAATCTCAGGTATCTTTAACATGACTTCTTCTATTTGAGATGGAAATACATTGATTCCTCGAATTACTAACATATCATCCGTGCGACCATATAGATTTGCCATACGCACATTAGTCCTGCCACACTTGCATGGTTCATACATTAACATCGTTAAATCACGAGTACGATACCGAATTAACGGAACCGCTTCTTTCGTAAGGCAGGTAACTACTAATTCCCCCTTCGACCCTGGAGGTAATACTTCTCCCGTATCCGGGTCTATGATTTCAGGGATAAAATGATCTTCATTAATATGCATACCGCAAAGATATTCACATTCTCCCGCTACACCAGGCCCACACAGCTCACTCATACCATAATTTTGAGTACAGCAAAAATCCTTTCCCCAAAGCTTATACATCTCTTGACGCATTGGCTCCGTCATACCTTCTCCACCAAATAATCCTATCTTTACGTTTAAATCTTTCTTGGGATTAATTCCCATCGAAAGTGCAACTTCTGCAATATGTAATGCGTAAGAAGGTGTAGCTACTAATATTGTCGTACCAAAGTCTTGCATAAACATAATTTGCTTTTTGGTATTCCCAGATGAGGTCGGACATACACTTGCTCCAATATTTTCTAAACCAAAATGCAAACCTAGTGCACCTGTAAACATACCGTAACCAAAGCAAATCTGAGCTGTATCATCTTTCGTAGCCCCACCCATACAAGCAATTCTAGATACATTATTCGTCCAAACTTCCATATCGTTTTTGGTATAACCAACCACAGTTGGCTTCCCGGTTGTACCAGATGAGGCGTGAATGCGAACAACTTCATTTTTAGGAACTGCAAACATTCCAAATGGATAGTTATCGCGAAAATCCTGTTTCAAGGTAAATGGAAGCTTCTTTAAATCTTCTAGCGTTGTTACATCTTCTGGCAACATGTCAATTGCATCCATTTTTTCATGGTAAAATGGTATCTTTTCATACACACGTGCGACGGTTTCCTGAAGTCTTTTTAATTGGATTGCTTCTAACTCACTTCGGGACATTATTTCTTCTTTCGCCCAAATCATGCTGTACCCTCCAATACTTCCTTTCAAAATTTTTGGTGAACTACCGACCATCGAAAGCCAGTTAGCTTGTCCTGATGTGTTCCAAACTTTGGACATCTTTTATTGCATCAAAGCTGTAATGCGTTAAATTATTATAATTATAAATTTTTTCCAATCGTTTGTCAATGGGAGGTCAGAAAATCGAAAAAAGGGAAAAAAAAGGTTAAGAATTTTTTATAAATAATGGAAATAAGGCAAGCTGTGTTTCATAAGATACACTGTAAACATTTATTGGAGGAACTCATATGAGTGATTTAACAGCTACAAACTGCGGCGGATGTGGAGATGGCTGCGGATGCGGATGTGGAAATGGATGTGGATGCGGAAATAGCTGTGGCGGCGGCTTCGGCGGCTTTGGTGGCGGCGGATGCTGGTGGATAATTATTATCCTTTTATTCTGCTGCGGTGGTAATGGTTTCGGCGGTGGCTGCGGAAATGGCTGTGGCAATGGCTGTGGCGGTGGCTGCGGCGGTGGCTTTGGCGATGGCGGATGCTGGTGGATAATTATCATCATTCTTTTCTGCTGCTGTGGTGGCAACGGATTTGGCTGCTAATTACATCTTTTAATTCCAGAAAAAAAGCTGCTCAAAAGCAGCTTTTTTTCTGCCGTAAACATTCACAATCATATTCATATATAGAAGTCTCATCGAAATCACAGCAAAAGCTATCATTTGGGTTATCCCGATTACGACATTTTTTCATTGCTTCTTCGCAACCACAAGGTTGCTTATTTTTTATTTCAAAATCTTCTTCTCTTCTTTTTTGGCTAATAAAGACTTCTGGCATATACATATTAAGTTGGTTAGGATTACAGTACCAATTCTCTCCTACTTGATAACTCATGGTTCTACTCCTTCCACTCTTTACTAACATCATATGACACAAAACGCAAAAGGTGCCATTTCATATGAATATATTGTAGTTTTATATTACAATTCAATTGAAATCCATAGGAACATACAGTATACTATTTTCAAGTAATCAGGGATTAATACTAATAGAAGAGGTGATACTATGTCCGGTTCAAGTTTCGGATCAATTTTTAAAATAGCAACTTGGGGAGAATCCCATGGAAAAGGTATCGGCGTTGTTGTTGACGGGTGTCCTGCAGGTCTTACTCTAAATGAAGAAATGATTCAGACATTTCTAAACCGTCGAAAACCTGGGCAAACGAAATATTCGACTCCAAGAAAAGAAGATGATCTTGTAACAATCCTATCTGGTGTTTTTGAAGGAAAAACTACAGGTACCCCAATTTCCATGATGATTGCAAATGAGACTGCACGTTCTGCAGATTATAGTGAAATAGCAAGCTTTTATAGACCTGGTCATGCAGACTATACTTTTGATGCAAAATACGGTTTTCGTGACTATCGCGGGGGTGGACGTTCCTCAGGACGTGAAACAATTGGACGTGTAGCAGCAGGTGCAATCGCTGCTGCCCTCTTAAAAGAACTAGGAATTGAAGTTTTTACTTATACCAAATCCATTGGTCCTATTCAAATTGATTATCATAAGTGCCAAAAAGAAAACTTAACTTTAAGTCCTCTTTGCATGCCAGATTTAGAAGCATCTCAGAAAGCGGAAGATTATCTAGAGCAGTGCATTCACAATTTAGACTCTAGTGGTGGTATGATTGAATGCATTATATCTGGAGTTCCAGCAGGAATTGGGGAACCAGTATTTGATAAATTAGATGCGCAGCTTGCAAAGGCGATATTCTCTATTGGCGCTGTAAAGGGCTTTGAGATTGGATCTGGTTTTGAAGTAGCAAAACAGTTAGGTTCCGAAAATAATGATGGGTTTGCATTCGATGCAAATGGAAAACTCATTAAGTTAACCAATCATTCTGGCGGTATCCTTGGAGGAATTAGTGATGGCTCCGAAATTATCTTCCGGGCTGCAATTAAACCAACTCCTTCTATAAAAAAAGAACAGCAAACCGTTAATAAATCAGGTGAGAACATAAATGTATCTATAAAAGGCCGTCATGATCCAATTATAGTCCCAAGGGCAGTTGTTGTTGTGGAAGCGATGGCAGCCTTAACTCTAGCAGATTTGTTACTGAGTGGTATGTCCTCAAAAATGGATTACGTAAAGAAAATCTATCAAAAATAAAATCTTGGGCAAAAAGTAGAACATAAAGTAATTTACTTTATGTATCTTCTTTTTGCCCTCATTAATTAGATGTTTGTTTTATCTTAGATCCTTATCTATAAGTAATATTCATCTCCTAGGAACGGAATTATATTTGAAATATATTGATTTCTTTTTTTAACTGATTAGAATGATCGTTTAATTTTTTTGCTCCATTGGCAATTTCAGAAATAGTTGCATTGAGTTCTTCAATAGAAGCCATAGTTTCTTCTGTTGATGCTGCATTTTCTTCTGAGATTGCGGAAAGATTCTGTATCGTATCCATGATTTCTTCCCGTTCTTTATCAAGAATCTCTGTTTCTTTTCCAATCGTTGAAATGCTATGGATTGTAGATTCAATCCCTTCCTTTAGCACTTCAAACTCTTCTTCCGTTTCCTTAATACTTCCACTTTGTATCTTCATTGCACCTGTAATGGAACTCATTGCTTTTACAATCTGATTATAATTATCTAATAATGTAAGTAAGACGCGATCAATTTCGTTTGACGAATCCGCTGACTGTTTCGCAAGGCTGCCAACTTGATCCGCTACAACCGCAAAGCCTCTTCCCGCTTCTCCTGCACGTGCTGCTTCAATAGAAGCATTTAAGGATAATAGATTGGTTTGTTCTGCAATATCTCTTATCACATGAATTGCATTCTGAATTTCTTCCACTGATTGATTTGTGACAGTTACCTGCTCACTGGCACGGTCCACTTCCTTATTCACCTTATCAGCTGCGGTACTTAATTTTCCCATATTATTCACTACGACATCTTTTGAAGCATTCATCGTGTTAGCCAGTGCAATCAGTTCTTGAACGCCTTCTCTAATCTGTAAGATACCATTCGCCATTTCTGTGACCAGATTTGTTGCATTCTGAGTATTTTCTGCCTGATCATTTGCACCGCTTGCAATGTCTTCTACTGCTTTACTGATGTCTTGTACATTCGTATTTGTTACCTCTGCAGATTGTTTTAGATATACCGACATATCATTTAACTGCACAGAGGTTTCCTTTACTGTCATGAGGATATTTTTTAAAACAAGAGACAGGTGATATGCATTATTGCATATTTCCCCGATTTCATCAGTTCTTTTTGTTGTTCCGTCTTTCTCTGATATATTTAGCTGCCCTTCCGTAATCATACTGACAACCCGGTTCGCCTTTTTTAATGAATTTACCATTCTTCTTGCAAATAACGAGCAGATTACAATCGTAATCACAATCATGACAAGACCTGTAACAATTGTGACACTTGTAGCGCGTGCGAGCTCTTTCACAATCGTATCATTTGATTTCCCTGCAAATATCATACCAATTACATTATCCCCTTGTTTCAGAGGAACATAGTGACCAGAATAAGACAGGCCATTTACAGAGACATTATTGGAGGAATAATCTTCCCCCCTTAAAACGGTATTCGATACCTTTTCATCTGCCTTCGTGCCAACAGCATTCGGAATGCTTGTAAGTATCCTCACATCACCTAAAAAGAAGGTAACGTCAACACCATTTTTCTGCTTATAGTTGTCCACGATATTTTGAAGCTTAGCTACTGGAACTGATCCTTTATACAGCTCGCCATCAATCACTGTTAATTCATCATCATTCACATGTTCTAGTGTAATTTGTGCACCATTTACTACTGCTTGCAAGGTTAACTGCATTTCATTCCTCATATTGTTCACCATAGTAAATGTACTTGTAAGACAAAGTACTATACAAATGAGTAAGCATGGCGTAAATACAATCGTAAGTAGCCTCTTTGTAAAATTAAACTTTGTTTTCATTTTTTTTTCCTTTCGCTTACCTCTCAGAATTTACAATTTAATATCGGCTATATCTAATAATTAATTAATATATTTTAGTAAATTAGTACTATTTTTTAAGATTATTAAGAAATACTGTTTCTAATTTCAGACAAAAAAATAGGATCATGTAAAAGAACAAGTCTTTCAAGCATATATCCTATCTTTTATATCATAGAGGCATTTTAAGAAATTCGTTTAGAATATCTCAGAAACAAAATTTCATTTACTCTATTCTAGAGTCCTTGCTTACTAATATTATCAATAGTACGAATGATATGTTCATGTGCAAGTGTTTCCGCTTGCATACCATCTCTTTGACGAATTGCTTCGAAGATAGCAGTATGCTCTTCAATTGACTTTTCTGCACGCTCATTTTCTGACAAGCTAATTTTACGAATGCGTTGAACATAATGATGAAAATCAGAGAGTACATGTTTTAGTATTTTACTGTTTGAAGCCTCATAAATTAACTCATGAAATTTATTATCTAATTCCAAAACCTGCTCATGATGCTGCTTCTTTATATGAAATTCTGCCAGATAAACCACTTCTTCTAACTCTTGAAGTTGTTCTTCCGTAATATTCTCGCATGCCCATCTGGCACATAACCCCTCCAAATAAGACCTGATTACGTAAATATCCTGAATGTCTTTTTCTGTGATTCCAGTAACATAAGCCCCTTTGTTTGGAATGATATTGACCAAACCTTCTAACTCTAGCTGTCTTAAAGCTTCTCTAACCGGAGTTCTACTAACTCCCAATTCATTTCCTATTGTATTTTCTTTTAATTCCTCATGTTGAGCATATTTCCCCGATAAAATATCCTCTCTGATACGGTTAAATACTCTACCTCTTAGTGAATATTTGTCCGTAATCTCATGTTGTAGTTCCTTGCTATCCACGAAAAACTCCTCCTGTGCACGTCACACTTAACATATAGTATTAACGCAAGTATGACAACCCCGTTGTTCTTTATTTGTACAACAACGAGATTGTCATTTATCCTATGTTACATTGCTTCAATTGTCTCCATAATATAATCAGCGAATTCTGCTCCAGTTGCTCCGGTGTTACGTCCAGTTATCACTAATTTTTTCTCGGTAACTGTACAGATATCAAGTGCTTGATAAAGTTTATCTGCTTCTTTACCATATCCGATATGTGCAAGTAACATCGCACCAGCACGAATTACGCTACAAGGATCGGCGTACTGGTCTCTGCCCTCCTGTACCATTCTAGGTGCAGAACCATGAATTGCTTCAAACATCGAATAACGTTTTCCGATATTAGCACTTCCAGCAGTACCAACTCCTCCCTGGAACTCTGCTGCTTCATCTGTAATAATATCACCATAAAGGTTTGGAAGAACCATAACTTGAAAATCTTTTCTTCTCTTCTCATCTATAAGTTTCGCAGTCATAATATCAATATACCAGTCATCCGCTGTGATATCTTTATAATCCTTTGCGATTTCACGGAAGATATCTAAGAACTTTCCATCTGTAGTTTTAATGATATTTGCCTTTGTTACCGCTGTTACTCTAGTTTTACCATTTGCTTTTGCATATTCAAAAGCAGCTCTTATAATACGTTCTGATCCCCCACTTGTTACTACGGTAAAGTCCACTCCTAAGTCCTCGGTAACATGGATGCCCTTACTACCAACCGCATAAGCACCCTCTGTATTCTCACGATAGAAAGTCCAATCAATTCCTTGTTCTGGAATTCTAACCGGTCTAACGTTAGCGAATAAATCTAATTCCTTACGCATCGCTACATTAGCACTTTCAACATTTGGCCATGGATCGCCTTTTCTTGGTGTTGTTGTTGGCCCTTTTAAAATTACATGACATTCCTTTAATTCTTTAAGTACCTCTGCTGGTATTGCAGCATGCTCAGCTGCTCTTCGCTCAATCGTTAATCCATCAATTACTTTGAACTCAACCTTACCCTGTAAGATATCGTCTTTTAGTAGGTATTCCAGAATTCTTTGTGCCTGGCTGGTAATCGCTGGGCCAATTCCATCTCCACCACATACACCGATAATTATTTTATCGAGTGCTTGATAATTAAGAAAATCTCCTTGTGCCTTCATTACCTCAACACGCTTTAATTGCTCCTCAAGGAGCTTTCCGAATGCTTCTTTTGCAGCTGCTATCGATTCCATAGTCATTTTTATATCCTCCTATCGTCTTTCCGAGTTTACACTTTAATCTGTTACAATAAAATTAATCCAATGTTACATTTATGTTTGGTAAATCTACATTATACTCTGACTTGTACGTATTAATCATCTCGATTAACTCTGCGTCAGTCATAACAGTGATACGTCCCTCTTCATACTCCTTATCTACTAACAACTTAATCTTGTTCACCAAAGGATTCGTCTTGTCTAGCATGGATTCCCCTTTTAATTTATAGTAGGTATTCATCCAATGTGCAATTCCTGCTAAACCAGAAGTGTTGGAAACAGAAACCAAGACCGGACGGTTTAAAAACTTTTCTGTATCAAATATATTATATATCTCTTCATTTTTCAAGAGGCCGTCTGCATGAATACCCGCACGGGTCACATTAAAATTCTTCCCTACAAACGGAGTTCTATGAGGAATCTTATAACCAATCTCTTTCTTAAAGTACTCTGCAAGCTCGGTTATCACGGTGGTATCCATACCATCTAAGCTCCCCCTTAGCTGTGCATACTCAAATACCATAGCTTCTAATGGAGTATTACCTGTTCTCTCACCAATACCAAAGAGTGAGCAGTTTACTCCACTCGCTCCATACAACCATGCAGTCGTTGAATTCGTAACAGCTTTATAAAAATCATTGTGTCCATGCCACTCTAATTGTTCCGATGGAACGCCTGCATGAGTAAGTAAGCAATAGATGATTCCCTGTACACTTCTTGGTATTACTGCACCTGCGAAGTTTACTCCATAACCCATGGTATCACATGCACGAATTTTTACTGGAATACCATATTCGATACCGAGTTTCATCAATTCAAAACAGAAAGGAATGACAAACCCATGGATATCCGATCGAGTGATATCCTCCAAATGGCATCTTGGAGCAACTCCTGTTTCCAAACACTCTCTAACTATACTTAAGTAATGCTCCATTGCCTGACTTCTAGTCATCTTCATCTTATAGAAGATGTGATAATCAGAACAGCTAACTAAGATTCCAGTTTCCTTGATTCCAAGATCTTTTACTAATTCAAAATCTTGCTTGCTCGCACGAATCCAAGAAGTAACCTCAGGAAATTCATAGCCACGTTCCATACATTTGTAAACAGCATCTCTATCTTTCTTACTATATAGGAAGAATTCACTCGCTCGGATGATACCATTTGGTCCACCTAGTCTATGTAGATAATCAAATATCGTAACAATTTGTTCCGTAGTATATGGAGCCCTTGATTGCTGACCATCACGGAAAGTTGTATCAGTAATCCAGATGCTCTCCGGCATATTATGAGGTACGATACGATCATTAAATGCGATCTTTGGTATCTCATCATAAGGAAATAAATTGCGGAAAACATTAGGTTGCACTACATCTACTAATTCATAAATATGCTCCTCAAGAGACAATAAATTATTATGATAATTCATGTATACTTTACGATTCTCCATTGCGCTCTCTCCTATACTTCAAATAATTTGTTCCATTGTATACAATAATACCTTTCGTGTCAATAAATTATTTGATTTATATTTTCCCACTGTATATCGATTATTTATACATATCATAAAAAAAGTTATACGAAAAAAAGAGCCCTTGCTCGATAGTTAATTTATTACATCAGCTATATTGCAAAAGCCCCTAAAAGTAATTCGCTATATCGTATAATGTAGATTTAGTATCTTAAATTTATTAATACAAATAATAGAGTAAAGAATTATTATAAATATTAAATTAATTATCATTAGTTAGATGTTATCACAATCTTGTGACATTAAATATTTGAAATAATAATTTGTGATTTAAATAAAAAGTTTGTAACGAATTTGATTCCTACCAGTCTTAATTAAGAGAGTGAGGTGATAAAGTGTCTGAATTTGACAAAATATATTCCGATTACTTCCATGTTGTCTTTAAATATATATATTCCTTATGCAGGGATGCTAATGTTGCAGAGGAGATAACGCAAGAAACTTTTTTTAAGGCAATGAAAAGTATAGACTCCTTTCGTGGGGACTGTAAACTAAGAGTCTGGCTATGCCAGATAGCGAAAAATACTTTTTTAACTTATTATGATAAGGCGAAAAAGCAGCAAGATGTTTCTGTTTTGATACAACCGATAGAAGCAGATTTTGAAAAAGATTATATCAACAAGGAAACAGCCTACGAAATGCATAAGTTATTACATGGCATGGAAGAACCATACAAGGAAGTATTTACACTAAGAGTTTTTGGAGAATTATCATTCCTTCAGATAGGAGACCTATTTGATAAATCAGAAAGCTGGGCACGTGTCACATATTATCGTGCAAAATTAAAATTAAAGGAGAAAATGTTATGAATAAATCATGTGATATCGTAAGGGACTTAATCCCCTTATATATAGATAATGTATGTAGTCAAGAAAGCCGTAAATTTGTAGAAGAACATGTGGAACATTGTGAATCGTGTAAAGAGGAATTAAGTAAAAATCGAATTGAATTTGAAAGTATGACGTTTAAAACCGATAAGGAAGAAGTGGAAGCAATGAAAAATATCGCGCATAAATGGAAGAAGGATAGAAAGATATCTTTTATGAAAGGAATATTCTTTACATCATTATTGGCAACGGTGGCATGTCCTATATTATTTAATATCATTGGCTCTAAAGTATTAGAGGATGGGACGCTTGTTGAACCATTTGCACTTATTCCACTGGCTTACTTGTTTTTATTAATTACGATTATTTCAGGGATTATTATCGCTTTAAAAAGCAGAATAAAAAGAATGAAATAGAGATAAATAAGATCTAAAGCGCGTTGTAATGCTGTAATGCCAGGAAGGTATAAAGGGGCTTTTGCAATTATTTTGCATAAGCCCCTTTATCATTCTTATTTAGAAAACTCATCAATACGCTGTTTCATTACTTTATTAAAGTTTGCAACCCTTCGATCATACGTCTCTTCCATAAATCTGCTTGCTAAGAGGAAGTCTGCTGTCGCAAGGTTATTTGCAATTGGAATATCATAAACAACTGCAATACGAAGTAACGCTTTCACATCAGGATCATGTGGTTGAGACTCTAGTGGATCCCATAAAAATATAATAAAATCAATATTACCTTCTACAATACGTGCACCAATCTGCTGATCACCACCAAGAGGGCCGCTATTAAAAGCACGTACCGGAAGTCCAGTCTTCTCGGCTATTAATTTAGCTGTGGTACCAGTTCCGCAAAGAAAATGTTGCTTTAATACTTCCTTATGCTTTTCTGCCCATTCTACAATTTCTTTTTTCTTACCATCATGTGCAACTAATGCGATATGCTTCGTTTTATCCATGGTAAAATAGATATAATCATCCTCTAACATATTGTTCTCCTTTGTTACTATAGTATAACTTCTGATAAAAAGTGCGTTTAGCACCGTAAAACTGTTTATTAGAACGTTATTTAGTTCCAATAATAAAGATAATTAGATTATGTAGTATTCTGTCCAAAGTTACCATTCTCATAACCATATTTATTACAATCTTCTATAAAATATCTTATCACGCATTCTTCATTTGACAGAATTACAACCCTTTCTTTAACTATCATATCAAAGTTAAAACGTTGTTTCAAGCTGTATTTCAAATACAAAACTCTTCCTTTTTTTTATGAAAAATGATATGATAATATTACTTGAAAGAAAAGAGGTAATGCAATGAGTCAGAATGTTATTGTTGTAGCACTTGGTCGAAGTGCATTTGGTGAAACCTTCCCAGAACAACGTGCAAATGTGAAAAAAGCTGCTTGTGCAGTTGCTGATCTTGTTGATGCGGGATATCAGGTAGTTGTTACATTCAGCAATGGTCCTCAGATTGGTATGGTGCATACCGCCATGACAGAATTTAGTCGTCTTGATTCGAAATATACAGTAGCTCCTATGTCCGTTTGCGGTGCAATGAGCCAAGGATATATCGGATATGATTTACAAAGTATGATACGTACGGAGTTACTCTTACGTGGAATTTATAAGCCTGTTTCTACAATTATTACACAGGTAAAAGTAGACCCATTCGATAAAGCATTCTCTCAACCATCAAAAATTATCGGTAGATTTATGACAGAAGCTGAGGCCGCGAAAGAAGAAAAGAAGGGTAACTACGTGTTAAAACAGGACAAGGGATACCGTCGTATTATTGCTTCTCCAAAGCCAATGGATATATATGAAATTGATGCAATTAAAGCACTTGTCGATGCAAATCAAATCGTTATCGCTGGTGGCGGCGGTGGAATTCCAGTATTAGAACAAGGCCCGGTACTAAAGGGTGCTAGCGCTATTATTGAAAAAGATTTAGTTGCTGGAATGTTAGCAAATCTATTAAATGCCTCTACCTTACTTTTCTTAACTGATGTGGACAAAGTAGAATTAAATTATGGAAAAGAAAATGCAACACCACTCGATACACTTTCAGTATCCGATGCTACAAAGTATATGGAAGAAGGTTATTTTGAAGAAGGTGCAATGCTTCCAAAAATCGAAGCAAGCGTTGAGTTCGTAGGTGCTGGCAATGGTCGTCGTGCAATTATTACTAATCTTGAGAAAGCACTCGAAGGGTTGTCTCATAAGACTGGTACTATCATTGAGTAATCAAAGATAAAAGTACGCTACGTGAACTACTTGTCATAATGAAATCATAACCTAAACCAAATTAACGTGCGCCCGCTGGGCGCACTATTTTAAAAACCTGTAAGTTATCCACACATAACTTACAGGTTTTGTTTTTTGTTAACATATTTAATTATAATATCAACATTAATCCGCAATTTCTAACGATACCACTCTTTAGATATCCTCGATTAATTGCTATATAGCGTCTTTTAATAAAGTTTGATTGAAACATCTTTAGATACTCTTCCACGATGGATTTTTGATGTCTTTGCAAGTCCTCATGGAAAAAATGTAAAAATTCTTCCGCTTGATCACGATTTTTAGCTAGCGTTAGCTTTTGATCTTTGATTGACGACATTCGTTTGCGAACGTAAGAGGGAAAATTTATACTTCCAACTACATTGGCGGAATGTTGTCTATAGTCAAGCGTAGCTTTTGGTAAATAACTAATATGCCCAAACGCTGCTGCAATTAACGCCATCCACCAATCATGATACCTAGCAGCATTTGGAGTCTGGGAAAGATAATACTCAAATGCTCGATTAATCATAATCGTACATCCAATGCACTTATTTTCCATTAATAGATGCGCTAGATCAATCTTATTTAAATTAAAATGTTGCGTCTTAAAAAAAGATTCCGATATCTCATTCAGATTTTCATCCACAATTACAGTGTCGGTAAACACAAGCAATGGTTGGTCAACACCATAACGTTTTTCCATCTGTTCCATACGCTTTAATGTTTTACTTACCTTATCAGCATGCCATACATCATCCTGGTCACAGCACATAAAGTATTTTGCTTCTTCAAAATTCTCCATTACCGTTTTAATTCCGTTTAGAAAGTTCTTCGTAACACCTAAGTTACGATGATTTTTATAAAAGTGCAAATTGTTCTCATAGCGATGTTTATATTCCTTTAATATCTGAATGGTTTCATCGGAAGACCCATCATCAAAAACATGTAATACAATATTTTGATGATTGCATGTTAATATAGAATCTATTTGCTCCCTTAAGTATTTTTCACCATTATAGGTGCTCATAATGATATCTACCCTGCTCATATTAATACCCATGCCTTTCATTGCCTGCAATCAAATTAATTCCAATATGACTTATTCATACTAAGCCATACTTTGAATGGCTGTGGTAATAATCGATGTTGCTTCCCAAGAAGATAACCCAAGTATTTAAATCCACTTTCTAGAACAAAATCAATCAATTCTATATATTCTTTTTGATCCATTAAATAACTAATTGTTTGCTTTACTAGCTTTGTGCCTTCCTTTTCAGAAGAGATATTTTTAAATATCGACTGATACTCCTCTTGAGAAACGCCCAAATCAAAATTTCTTCGGAGTTGTTGCATCCATGTGTAATGATGACTATGAGTTACAGTTGCTTTACTTGCATAATAAACCTTATACCCAGCCTTAATTACTCCTGCTGCATATATCATATCTTCATTAAACATTGTTCTTGCAACAAATCCTCCTAAATCCTCATAAACCGACTTACGGTATGCTGCACATACATTAGAACAGAAGTAAGTCTTAATTCCAAGACGATCCAAATCCTCTTTTGACTTTATCTGATCTGTAGATGGATAATTAAATATTCTTGTATATTTTTCAACTAACTTAGCATTCTGCGCTGCTTCCTGTCTTCCATAAGTAACAGCGACTTCCTCCATCTTGAATGGTTCTATTAGATTTTCTAATAGGTATTCATTATTTGGAATCGCATCCTGTGTCATAAATACCATATATTCAGAATTTGAAAGACTAGCACCATATGCTCTTGTACCACCATGGTCAAATTCTGATTGCTCAATGGAAATTAAATGAATGTCCACAGATTCACTTCCTGCGATTTTTGTACGAGAGACCAATTTATCAACTCTTTTTTTGATTACCTCTGTTGCGTAATCTGGTAATACCTCTGTATTAAGAAGCCATATATTCTTAGGCTTTATGGTTTGTTTTAATAACTGGATTAATAGCTTATCAAACTTCTTGTCCGGTCTATACAGCGGTATTATCACATCCAGATTCTTATTTTGATCCATTGTTCTTCATCCCATTCCTTTGTTGATATATTCATGATTATATCCAAACAGATAAATCTCATTCTTTCTCTTATAGGAAAGCAGTATGTATAATCCATCTCATTATATGCTAGAACAAAGAGTCCGTCAAGAAGTCACACATACCCCATTTGCTTTCATACATACCCCCTTTAGTTTCAATATGCTTCTAGCACATAGTGACCTGGTGCTCGTTCAACCATTCTTTGAGCGTCCCTTTCCTTATATTTACTAGAAATAATATTAAATTCTTTCCACTCGTCTTTACTTAAAACATTAACAAATTTACTCTCGCTGTGTTTACCTGATATAATATCAACTTCTCTTCCCTTGTATTTATTTGAAATTACATCAAAATTTATATTCCGAGAACTTGGTTTCATCTCACTTTGGTTATCATTTAGTTCTCCTCTTCTCTCCATAATTACTCTTCTTAACGGATCAGGTTTTGGAATAGAGGAAATCAACATCTTGGTATAAGTATGATAAGGAGTTGTAAAAAGCCGATTCGTCGGCGCTATCTCAACAATCCTTCCATGATAAAGAACTGCGATTCGATCTGTAAAATATCGCATTACTGACATATCATGTGAAATAAAAAGGTAAGTTAGCCCGCGAGTTTCTTGAAGTCTCTTCATAAGATTTAATATCTGTGCCCGCACTGAAACATCTAAGGCTGAAATAGGTTCATCTGCCACAATAAATTGCGGTTCCATAATAAGTGCCCTCGCAATACCAATTCGCTGCCGTTGTCCTCCAGAAAATTCTGTTGGATATCGATTTTTATATTCAGGCCGTAAGCCAACCTCAAGCATTATTTTATCAATCAGGCTTTCCCTCTCCGAATTCGATAATGCTTGATTCGTAGCAAAAAGCCCTTCTCCAATAATATCTGAAACTTTCGCTCGCTCATTTAGGGATGCCATTGGATCTTGAAAAATCATTTGCATTTCATGACATAGCGTTCTTCTTGTATCTGTAGATAGTTTATGATTAATTTTCATACCTTTATAAGTTATGTCTCCTTCTACTGTATCAATCATTCGCATGATTGCTCTTCCTATCGTAGTCTTTCCTGAACCAGACTCTCCCATAAGACCAAAGATTTCTCCTTTTTGAATCGAAAAGCTTGCTTTCTTTACAGCCAGATTTTCTCCGCTTTTCCCATGATTTCCCCCATATCCAATTGATACTGAATTTAAACTTAATAATTCCAAGATAGATCCTCCAGCTAAGTCTACTTACTTAGGAATATTATATTTTTAATACATAGGTTTCAGCAAAGTCCAAATACATAAGATTACAACTAAATGCAAACACATCTAATAATAGTCTAGCCTCACTTGCTTCTAATCATATGTGTTCCTAATTTCCTTTGAATTTCCCATATGATAATACTCTTTTAGAATTCTAGGTAGCTCTACCTTCGGTGCTCTCTTATCCATTAGCCAAGATTTTACCTGATGTGTGTCACTAACTTTATAGTAAGGAGGAGCACAGGTAAAATCCCGAACTAAAGCATAAGGATTTCTTGGTGCAAATACATCACCTATTATTTTTTCCCCCGGATTTGGTAATGTTCCACTTAGATAGACTAGCTCCTGCCCCGGTTGATAAAGAGCAGGTTGAGATGACAACAACGACCAAGTATAGGGGTGTCTTGCATCACGAAAGATGTCCTCACTTGTTCCAACTTCGATAATTTCTCCTGCATACATGATAGCAACACGGTCAGCGACCTTTGCAACTACTCCAAAATCGTGCGTAATATAGACAACCGTCAATTGGTATTTACGCTGTAATTCCATCAATAAATTAAGTACTTGTTCTTGTATCGTAACATCTAGGGCAGTCGTTGGTTCATCACACAATAATATCTTTGGTTTACATGCAAGCGCAATCGCTATTACAACTCTTTGCCTCATACCTCCAGAGCACTCATGTGGGTAATAATTTCTTGCTCTTTCAGGATCACGAATTCCAACTTCAGTAAGAAGTTTGATTACTTCCTCTTTTCGCTTCGCTCTACTTAGTGATTGGTGGATTGAAATTGCTTCCTCAATCTGATCTCCTATTGTGAACAAAGGATTTAGGCTAGTCATAGGATCTTGTAATATCATCGCTATCTCCTGCCCTCTAATATTCCTAAAATCTCGTTCCAAATGATAAGCTGCTAAATTTTTTGCCCGATACAAAATTCTCCCTGACACAATCTTTGCATTTGGTTCTAATAGTCCAAGAATAGACTTTAATAATACTGATTTTCCACAGCCAGATTCCCCTACAATAACTAAATTCTCTCCTTTCACTACTTCTAGACTTACACCACGAAGCACATGAAGTACTGATTTTCTAACAATAAAATCCACAGTTAAACTTTCTATTGATATAATGCTTTCTACCATACTAACCCCTCTTCTGTTGCAATAGTGTGAAAAACCTTGATTTTTTACACATAAAACCATACCCATTCAGTAGGCATGTAAAAGAAATATTTAATTTAAGAAATCTAAGGTTTCTTTCACCTTGAATACATGCCAGCTTAGTAGTAGGCTGGAAGTTTGTGCCGAGGATTACGCAGGAACTTCTGTGTGAGAAATCTTGATTTTTCACGCTATTATCTGTGATTTTTCGGGTCTGCAGCATCCGCAAAAGCATTTCCAATCAGATAAAAGGAAACTGTAATAATAGAAACAATCAAAGTTGGAAATAAAAGCTGATACCTAAGCCCTGGCATCATCAGTTTCGCTCTTCCTGCTTGAATTAGATTACCAAGGCTTGGAATATTTAATGGTAGCCCTAAGCCAAGATATGTTATGAATACTTCACTTCCTATCACAGACGGAATAGATAGTGATACTCTCATCAGAATAACGGAAATCAGATATGGCATGCAGTTCTTTCGAAGGATTCTTGATGTACTAGTTCCAAGCATTCGAGATGCTATATTAAATTCCTTATCCCTAATTAATAGCATCTGATTTCTAATAAATCTTGCCATTTGAATCCACCCAGTTGCACAAAGTGCAAGTATTAAAGTCGGTATTCCTGGTCTTAATATATAGGAAATTAAGATTAGTACAATTGTAGAAGGAATATTATCAAGCAGATTATAGATTTCTGTAAAGAATGCATCAAGCTTTCTAACATAACCCCATAGTAATCCAACTATAGTTCCGATGAAAGCCTCCAAGAAGGATACGGTAATTCCTAAAAACAAAGAAGTTCTAGTACCTGCCCATGTTCTGCTCCATAAGTCCTGCCCTATCGAATTTGTACCAAACCAGAAGTCCTTATTCGGTGCTTGATTTCTAATTTGCTGCCCTGTTTTCCTACTGTTATAGATTAGATTCGGATCCTTTTGCTTTGGTAAGTAAGGCTGTATTGTTATAAAAACAATTAATAACAAAAGGACAAACAAGAAAAACATTGCAAAGCGATTTTTTGCAAAGGTTTTCCATGTGGTCTTCCAATATGAATCTTCTTCTATATCCCTAATCTTATTTTCTTCTATGATTCGATTCGCAAAACGAAAGGAGTCTAACTCTGATGCATTTGCCCACTCTTTCGTTTTTTGTTCTCGCCACGTCATCTAAGCACCTCCCCTTGAAGTTAATTTCACTCTAGGGTCAATAAGACAAAGTAGGATATCTCCTAACAGAACCCCTAAGATTCCTGTTACTGCAAATAAAATGACAATTGCCTGTACCATCGTATTATCTTGTCTTTGAATCACCTGAACAAGCAACCCTCCCATTCCTGGAATACTATATAACGACTCTACATAGATTGAGCCTATCATTGTATTAAAGATGGAGTTTGGTAGATACTGAATCATTGGTACAATCGCATTCTTTAGCATATGCTTTTTAAGGATTCGATCAGAAGAAACACCTTTCACCTTTGCTAAGATAACATATCCTTTATTTTCTTCCTCTATGAGATACCTTCTAAGCCATGTTGTATAAAATGCTATATTTCCAAGGGACATAGAGATGACCGGAAGAATCCACGTTGTTATATCATTTGCATGATAAAGCATCTTAATATGAAGTTTTTCCGTCCCAATTGCCTGTATTAACAATATGTAAATAGCAGAAGGCACCGCCTGTAATATAACTAGAAATAGCGTTCCAAGTCGGTCAATCCACTTTCCCTTATGAGAAGCCATCTTCATACTAAGTGGAATGGATATTAGAAGTGCTAAAAATAAGGAGCTTAATCCAAATTTCATTGAAATAGGTATTTTTTGTTTTAAGATATCGGTTACTAAAACATTTGCCATATAGGTTCGCGAATGGCCAAAATCTCCATGAAAGGCACCTTTCACATAATGAAAAAATTGTACTGGTAGAGGATCAAGTAGCCCCATATTCTTTAGCCCTGATTCAATTTGCTCCTTCGATAATTTTTCGTAATTTGGGAAATAGCCCTCAATTGGCATCATCCTAAGAAGAGAGAAGACGATAAAAACTACAAGAAGTAAGGTTAGTATTGAGCGTATAAATCGGCGTAATATATATTTTCCCATGACTTCACTCCTTTTCCTAACCTTCATCAACCATCCTTCTTTTGTTTTTTCTCCTTCTCCCAAACTGCCTTATTAATTTCCACTATTTTGTTATTCAGTATCACTTTATAGTATTTCATCCCTTTGTATCTTGAGGTAGAAACTCCAAAACTTGCATAGGAACTTTCATAAATATTTAACTTTGTCATCTGATAAGATACCGGTGATATACTAAATGGTATCACTAATGCATGTTTAATCAGAAAAGCTTCCGCCTCTGAAAATGCTGTATAACGTTCTTTTATGTCTAGTACACTTTCTTTCGCTTTTGTAAGTAACTCATAATAGGTATCAATGACAGGCTTGATGGATAGTTTTTCTTCCTTTGATGGTAATAGATTCGTTGCCAAGTCATCATCAAAAAACTCTGTAAAGGTCTGCGGGTCTGCATAATCAGCTCCCCAGTTACATTTTAACATCGCATAATCTCCTCTCTCCCTTACTTGAGAAGTAAAGTTCTGAGAAGGTCCAGCCTCTACTATAAATTTCACAAAATCTTTTCCTAGAAGATTTTCCATCTGCTGTGCTATAACAATACATTCATTTGCCCAGTCGGTAGAATTAGCACGATATCGTAATAAAATCTTTACCGGGAAGGTACAACCTACCTCTTTTAGCTCCTGCTTAGCCTTCTCTTTATAGATAACCGCCATATCTTTATTAAAACTATCTCGTTTGGATATATCATAGAGTGCTGGAAACTCTGTGTAATCTTCCTCTTCAAAGCGAATGAAGTTAGGGGGGGTAATTGTATTTAACAAAAGTTCTTCTGGGTGGTTTGGTTCGGCTACTCGAAGTGCTTTCACTCGGTCCATCGCACTCATAATAGCCAAGCGAAAATTCTCATTCTGAACTGCCTTTTTCCAGTTCTGAGGCTCATATCGTTTATCAAATTTCGGATTAAAGTTAAATATGTAAAAGAAGGAGTAATCCGTTTTTTTTCTACCTCTACTTACCAGATCTTTTGTATTTTCCTGATCCATAAATGTATCAAGTAAATCAGAATGTATCGCTGCATAATCAATTTCACCGCGTAATGCAAGTGCGGGTGCCAAGGTTGCTGCCTCTGAGTTATAGGTTTCTTCGATTCTTTTTATATAAACACGATCAGCGTCCCAATTTTCTTCATTTTTTTGATAAATACGTTTTTCTTGAGGCTTAAATACAGATAGTCTGTACGCTCCATTATAATAGAGCGTATCTGGTCCTGTTGCTGCACCAAATTGCTCTTTTAATTCGTCTAATAAAGGACCATAGGCTGGCATAAAGCATCCATACGTTAAGTAAGATAGGAAATAAGGGCAAGGTTGTTCTAGTGTATAGACTAATGTATAGTTTCCAAAGGATTTTACTCCGACTCTTCTAAAGTCTCCTTGTCTATCATAATAATCTTTTGCATTCTTAATTAAACCAAACAAGAGCTTTGCAGTCTCACTCTCATATTCTTTGGTTAAGACATATTGCATCGCACTGACAAAGTCCTTTGCAGTTACTTCTGCTATCTTTTCTCCTTTTTCATTTACCCAGTATTCTCCTTCCCTAAGTTCGAATGTAACTGAAAGTCCATCCTCACTTACCTTCCAACTTGTCGCTAACGAAGGAATTAAATTACCAAAGGAATCATATTCCACAAGAGTATCAATCACATTAGCACCAACTCGTATTTCATGAGAAGATGAGGTAACGAGATAATTTAAGGTAGAAACCTCAGAGGAATACAACAAACGATAGGTCGACTCCTCATTATCTACTATTTTACTTGTCCCGAAGCATCCTGATACAAACAGTAAACTAAAACAAAGTAAAAGAAGAACAATTCTTTTCTCTACTTTCATCCACTGCCTCCAACGCCCCACCTAAATGGTAAGATACAAATCCTGTCTTTTAACTTTATTTCCTACCTACTGAAAATATGAGTTAGTAAACAAGAAAAATACGCCTTGCATACTTTTCTTGATATGAATTAAAAATTATCTTGCTTTATGAAATATAGACAATGAAGTCATACATATTCGGTCTCCGTGTCCATCATCTCATTCAATCAAAATATCAATGATTACATATTTTAATTTTTGTAAACTCTTTTAAAATAAACCATAGCATAAATTATTCCAGAAAAAATAAATGCTATTTCTATAAAAAAAATCCAACCATTCTTTCCGTTAAATTGTACAATTGTGTTTCCTAATAAAATTAGAAGTATAGATGCATATTTAAGATTAGATGTAGATAATTTCGAAATAAATAAACTGTTAATTCCAAGTAGTGTTAAGAATAAAATAATTAAAATAAAAATATTATAAATCATTCATGAAATACCTCCTATTAAATATATATTGAAAGAATATTAGAAACTATATTATATTACTATTATTAATATAATTCTACATAAATGTTAATAGTTAGTGTAATGTGATATTGATATTTTATATAAGTGTTATATAAGAGTTTCAAGATAAACCAGTATGAGCTGTAGTGTGATTAATTGAGATATAGAAAAAAAGAGAAGAATCTCCACGTCCTAGTTAGAAGTTCTTCTCTCATTTTTTATAAATTAGTTATCTCTATTTGTGTTTTATCCATGACAAGTAAATATTAACAAAGCGTACTTTTTTTACTTGCTTGTAATATCATTCACTCATTTATAGTAAGTTCATGATATCTATCGTTGCAATCATATTCAAAAAATATTCCTTAGTCTGATAAGGCTGGGTTTGCATAATCTATAAAGCTAATATTTAAGTCAACATTTCCTTTGATACCAGGAATTGTCCCCGAATCAGAATACTGATACATCTGAAAATCATAAGGGAAAGTTAGGTTATTTCCGTAATAAGCAAACCACAAATCGTACTCCGATAATTGCTCTAAGTCAATCCCCATGACCATCCATTTTGTGTTTGCATAAATCATTGGATGGTAACCTGCCGTTTGAATCTTCTCACAGAAAGTCTTCGTAATATCTGTTCTAAGCTGTCTCGCTAATTTATTCGCTCTTGCATCATAGGTTGTAACATACTCAGTATCAAAAATAACTGGATAAGAAATTTTGTAATCTTTGATTAACTCTAGGATAAATTCCGCTTCCTCATTCGCTTCTTCTAATGTTACTGCTTGTGAAAAGAAATAAACACCTACAGAAACTCCTGCTTTCGTAGCTCCTTCAACATTTTTAACAAAATATGGGTCAATCTCTAAAGTACCTTCATTAAATCCTCGAAAACCTAGACGAAGGATTGCAAATTCTACTCCGGATTCCTTTACCTTTTTCCAGTCGATATCTCCCTGATACTTCGATACATCAATTCCATGAATTGATTTCTTAACCCCTTGCTCCATGTATTCTAACTTACCATTTGACGGAATAAAATTCTCTGGCTGGTAGGATAAACGTGGAATATTATTAGATAATGGCACCAAATATCGCTTATTTTCATGACCCCATAACGCAATTCTATCCTCTAAGATGTCTGTACTTGGAATAATCAAACCACCTTTTTCACTATCCTCTTGATCCGCGGTTACGTAAGCGCTATAGGTTGTCTTACCTAAAGAAATAACTCCATCCTTTAAAATAAGTTTTGCAGATAATTCTCCAAGATACTCCTTCTCAGAAAGTGAGACCACTGTTTCAAAGACAAATCCTTCCTCACCAATCTTTAAATCAAAATTTTTATCAAATTTCAGTAAAAATTCATCATAGTATACCGCATCAATATAAGCTTCTTTAGTTATAGCATAGGTATAGGATGCTGAGCCTAACTTCATCGTCATCCTCATATCTCCGTCTTGATTTGTGACGCTGTGAAGTTCCTCATAATTTAATACAAATAAATCTTTTATCGCTTGCTCCATAGAAAACACTGGATATTCCCATAAAGTATCGACATCCATAATTCTCACTTCCTTCGGGATGCTACTATCTTTCCCGGCATAATTTAGAAATGCGAATTGCTTCATTCCTTCTGATAGAAAAGAGCCATACTTAGGACATAAGCCTTCCAAACCAGAAGTTAGATCGTAATTCCAATTCAGCTCCATCATCTTTGTCCCATTATCGATAAGAATTCGGAGACGATCCTCTATTTCTTCCTCTAAAAATTCGTTACGATAACATATCTTTACCGTTCCATCTGTAAATACCAGATATTCAAGCCCAAATAACCGTTCCGTTGTTACTTTAAATGGTGCGATTTCGTTTTGCAGCTCAGGCGTAATTAATTTTGCTAATTCCTTCACTTGCTTTACTGTTTTTACCGCTGGGGATAACTCACCACCACTATTCCCCTCCTGAAAGATAGAGCCACCAGAAGTTGGTACATTACTTCTCGCATCTAATGTTAAGTGAACTGCAAAAGAAATCCCAATTATAAGTAATATTGCACCCTCTAAAATTGCTAGTTTCTTAAATGAGGTTCTTCTTCGTTTTTTATTCTTTTTTTGCTCCATCGATTCCGTGTAAGGGTTTCTTACCGGTTGATCATTAAGTTTTTTCTTGACCTCATCAAGCTCGGATAAGACAATTTCCAAATAGTCCTTCATATCCTGAAGCTCTCTGTTATCTCTTTCTCCGTTATCCATTGTACTCTCCTATTTATTAACTTTCGCTTTTTATAATAATCGAAAGATTGCTTCGTGAATCTTCGTTGCTATGTATGCGTTATTCATTGTATATAAATGGATTCCATCCACTCCACTTGCTACTAAATGCATAATTTGTTCTACTGCATACGCAATTCCAGCATCTCTTAATGCTTCTTCCTGGTGTTCATAACGTTGTAAAATCTTAGCGAGTTTAGAAGGAATACTAGCTCCACACATGGTAACCATACGCTCAATTTGTTTCTTATTTACTACTGGCATAATCCCAGCCTCAATTGGAACTGTAATTCCTTTATTTCTTGCTTTTTCTAAGAAATTAAAAAAATAATCATTATCAAAAAACAATTGGGAGATCAGATGATCTGCACCACAATCCACCTTATACTTTAAATATTCTAGATTCTCCTCCATACTAGATGCTTCTATATGAATTTCAGGATAACAAGCCCCAGATAGATGAAAATCTCCCTTAGTCTTAATGTATTCCACTAAGTTGCTGGCATAAGTAAAGTCTTTTTTGGGCTCTATCTCTGGATTCCTGTCTCCCCTTAAAGCCAAGATATTCATAATTCCTTGACTTTTTAGATACTCAAGGGTGGTATCCATATCTTCTTTCGTAGAATTTACGCAAGTAAGATGAGTAAGTGCATCGATTCCATAATTTGATTGTATATAAGATGCAATATCACAGGTAGTATGATCAGCCGCATTACCTCCGGCACCATACGTTACGCTAATGAAATCAGGATTTAATTTTGTTAACTCGCCTAAAACACGATATATACTTTCCACTGGACTATCCTTCTTTGGTGGAAATACCTCAAGGGAAAATACGGTTTTCCCTTGTCCGAACTTTTTTGATATCTGCATCGGTCTGCTCCCCCTGTTTATCTCTTTTTGAAATCTTATCAGACCCCGACCTCCTATGTCAACAACTTGCGGTAGAATCTGTCAATAAATATTGCTCCCATTGGTGCTGTGATTAAAATAGATATTACCGCTACTGTTAACACAGTCTCACCGCATGGTAATCCCATGGAAAGAGGAATAGCTCCAATCGCTGCCTGAACAGTAGCTTTTGGTGTATAAGCAAGCATACAAAATACTCTTTCTTTCCTTGTCAGCAGTGTTTTTATTAAACAAAGTAATACTCCTAACATTCTAAAGCAGAGTGCACCAAGAACCAATAAGATGACAACTCCTCCTGCTTTCACTGCATAAGAAAGATCAACCGACGCACCGACTAAAGCAAATAGAACAATCTCTGCAGCCACCCATAATTTATTATATTTTGCAGATAAACGTTCTGAAAGAATTGGATAGGTTTGATATAACGTAATTCCTAAGCTCATGATTGCAAGTAACCCCGACATTGGTAGAAATTCTTGCATTCTTGTCTCTAACTCTAATAATAAAAATGAAATACTTAATAGTATAAGAATCTTCACAGAGTCACGGTAATGAAACTTACGAAAGAACCAATTTAGTATAATCCCAGTGATTACTCCAAATAAAATTCCAAGAACAATGGATACCGGTATTCCGACAAATGCAAATACTGACACACCTTCTCCCCCCGCAAGAGACGTAAATGCAGTAAATAATACAATGACATATACATCATCTACTGATGCTCCTGCTAAAATAAGCTCTGGAATACTATGTTTCTTTCCACGACCCTCTTCCATAATACGAAGCATTCTAGGAACTACTACCGCAGGAGAAACTGCAGCAATTACAGCTCCGATAATTGCAGCTTCTAATATAGAGATCTTTAATAAGGCTGGAGCCAATAATACAACTCCTATGATTTCTAAACTAGCAGGTACAAAACACATTAATATCGCTGGGCGTCCAACCTTTTTCAGGGATTTTAAATCAAGAGACAAACCAGCACGCGTCAAGATGATTACCAACGCTAATTTTCTTAAATCCGGTGAAATCGTAAGAATCGATCCATCCAGCAGATTAAGAGCATAAGGACTTAAGATCATTCCAGCTAATAGGATTCCTATTAAACTTGGTAATTTTAACTTTTGTGCAAGTCCTCCTAATAATAAAGAAAGCAAAAAAATGAGTGCTAAACTTATTAACATAAAAACCTCCTAAATTTGTATTAAATATCAAAAAAGCTGATTCCCCCTGTGATAATTCACAGAAGTCATCAGCTTTATAAGCAGTTTAGGTAAAACCTTGGGAGAACTTCATTCCCGTCAGTAAGTATATCAGTTAATTTTCCGTATGTCAAACTAAATAAATCCACTATTTCATCTTCTAATAAACCCACCTATTTCATCTTCCTAAATAAATCCAGCTATTTCATCTTCCACTTTTTCTAAATATGAGTTAGAATGGTACTGATTGGTAGAATGTGTATTAAAGAGCGTTACATTAGAACTAATAACTTGTGTCATACTATAGCAATGACAATAGTTACCGTTACATATAGTAAAAGATTTTGCACGTAATCATCTCTTACTTTAAATTAACGTACATACTGATACTTAGAACAAGAAAAGTACGTAACACGAACATTTCCTTGTAGAAAAAAATATTATACGAATACAATAAAAGGAGTCTTATCTTGAAAACATTAAAAGATTTATACAAAATAGGTGCCGGTCCATCCAGTTCTCATACCATGGGTCCAGCCAAAGCAGCAACTCTTTTCAAAGCAGATTTTCCTGATGTAGATTATTATGAAATAGTTTTATACGATTCCTTAGCAAAAACAGGACGTGGACATCGTACCGACCGAGCACTGCGACAAGCGCTTGCTCCAATTGAAGTCAAAATAATATTTGATACAACAACAAAAGGACTTCCTCATCCAAATACCCTTGATTTTCGTGCAATGAAGCAAGAAGAGCTTGTAGGTAGTATGCGTGTCTATAGTGTTGGTGGTGGGAGTATCCAAATTGAAGGTCGAAAAGACGCTGAATTAACAGATATCTACCCATTAAATAGTTTTACCGAAATTGCAGAGTATTGTCGTACTAACAATTTGCGTATCTGGCAATATGTTGAGGAAATAGAGGGGCCTTCGATTTGGGATTATCTCTCTGAGGTCTGGTTCCAGATGAAAACTTCCATCCATCAAGGCCTGTCTACACAAGGTGAACTTCCTGGAGGATTGCATATTCAAAGAAAAGCTTACTATCTTTTAAATCAACGTCATATGGACGAATCTGCAGAGACAAGGGAAAATCGTACCGTATGTGCTTATGCCTATGCAGTAAGTGAACAAAATGCAGATAACGGAATTATTGTAACAGCTCCGACATGCGGCGCTGCCGGTGTAGTACCCGCTGTACTTAAATATATGCAAGAGAAAAAAGGATTTTCTGATATAGATATTATACATGCTCTTGCTACTGGTGGAATCATCGGAAACTTAATTAAAACAAATGCATCCATTAGTGGAGCAGAGTGTGGTTGTCAAGCTGAGATTGGAAGTGCATGTAGTATGGCTTCTGCGGCTTTAGCAGAATTAGTTGGTATGGGAATCAATCAGATTGAATATGCTGCCGAAGTCGCTATGGAACACCATCTAGGGCTTACTTGCGATCCAATAAAAGGTATGGTGCAAATTCCATGCATTGAGCGAAATGCGGTAGCAGCCATGCGTGCTATTAATGCTTTAAGTTTAGCAAACTTTCTAGCGGAAACCAGAAAAATCTCCTTTGATATGGTTATCGCGACGATGTACCAAACCGGAAAAGACATGCTCCATCATTATAAGGAAACCTCAGAAGGTGGACTTGCTAAGATGTATCCGGTTGATGAAAATGAAAATGACAGTGACGATGATAAATAAGAAAAATAAATCTCAAATGTCAAATATATATTCATAGTTATTTACCGTATCATAAATTATGTAAAAGGACTTTAAAGTAACCGTTTAACTCCAATATATTGAGACATTAATACTGCCAAGTGATAATCTTGTAACTTCACTTGGCAGTCCTCTTATAAAAGGTGAAATTAGGTTTAAGTTTTCCATCTAACCTATTACTAATTCCCTCATTAAACTCTTAACGGTAGTCATTTCTTTCAAACGATAAACTTCTGAACCGCAGAATAATAACGCATTGTCAATATTGCCTTTAACTGCATTAATCAAGGCCTTCGTAATACAGTATGGTGTATTGCTTGGATTGCAGGTTACAATACATCGTAAACAACGATCAATTCTTTCTCGTTCTGTTTTTATTTTTTCTAAGAACTTATTGTGAATTGCTCTTCCTGGCATTCCAACAGGACTTAGAACAATTTCTATGTCTTCTTTCTTCGCCTTCAAATACTCATTCTTATACGCCTGCGAAGCATCGCATTCCTCCGTTACAACAAATCTCGATGCTATTTGAACACCGTCTGCTCCTAGGGATAAGCAATGTATAATATCATTATGATCAAAAACTCCGCCTGCTACAATCACTGGTATTTTAACCTGATATTTCTCTTCATAGCTCTTTTTGCAGTCTATGATTTTCTTAATTTCTTCTTCATAGTTCCAGTTTTCAAATCCATCTAACTCTTCCAAAGAGAATCCTAAGTGACCTCCAGCTTTTGGTCCTTCAATAACTAGAAAATCCGCAGTTCGATGATATTTTCTATCCCACATCTTTAAAATTACATTAGCCGCTTTTACACTAGACACAATTGGTGCTATCTTGGTATTAAATCCTTCTACATACTCTGGTAATGAGATGGGTAACCCCGCACCTGAAATAATTACGTCTGCTCCACTTTTCGCTGCACAAATGACATATTCCTTATAATTTTGCGATGCTACCATAATATTAACACCGACAATTCCATTTTCAGAAATTTCTTTGGCCTTAATCAAATGCTTCTCTATCGCACGAAGATTCGCATTCACTGGATTGGTATAGAAGTCTTCCTCTTCAAATCCAATCTGCGCAGTGGAAATAATACCAATTCCACCTTCTTTTGCTACATTCCCAGCAAGACGGCTAAGGCTAATTCCAACACCCATACCGCCTTGAATTATTGGAAATCTTGATTTTAAATTACCTATAATCAGTGGTTTTAGCTCCATGATATTACTCCTTTTCATACTGAATGTTTGCAATGCAATACTATAAGCCGTCGACGACTTTCTCACACTCTTATACACTTTACTTAGCAATTTCTTGCGCTATATAAAATTCAGTATATTTTTTATTCTGAAACGAAGTTTATATCTGTTCTTTATTCCCCCACCACCGAATAATAAGTTTATTCGTTTAAAGCATTGATTACATTATTTAAGATATTCTATAATATCTTCTGGTTTTTCAACAATAACCTGAGCACCGCTGCGTATTAATTCCTCCCTATTGCGAAATCCCCAATCTACGGATAAGAATTTTAAACCAGCATTCTTCGCAGTTTCTATATCTACCTCAGAATCACCGATATACAAAGCTTCCTCTACACAGCTTCCCAATTCTTTTAGTGCAATATTTACGGTATCGGGATATGGCTTTTTCCGAACCCCCTCTCGCTGTCCAATGGCAACTTCGATATAGTTTGAAAAATACAACTGATTTAAATCTTTCACTGCTGCATCAAACTTATTCGATACTATAGCAAGATGATACCCTTGATTTTTTAGACTACTCAAAAGTGTAAGAATACCATCATAAGGCTTTGTCTTGTTATCGCAATTCCTTGCATAATGCACTTTGAAACACTCCAAAACTTCCTTTGATTTCTCGTTATCTAGTTGCTCAGGAACTGCCAATTCCATTAAGCGAGCTACCCCATTTCCTACAAACTGGCGAACTTCCTCTAAGCTTCTTTCTGGATAACCATAGGTGGAAAGTGTAGCATTCACACTATCCTTAAGATCCTCTAAGGTATTTAATAATGTACCATCCAAGTCAAATATCACTGTCTTAATTTGTTGCATTTTTTCCCTCATTTCTGCGCACGCATGAATGCGTGTGCTTTACTGTGCACATCAAGTTTTCTCCTAAATCTTTCTCCTTCGCTTAAATACTATTATTATAACAAGCTGTGTAAAAAAATCAAATTTAAAGGGAATGTAAAGTATACTCGCATTACCGCTTTTGGTAATATTCCTTTATACAATGAAACACAGGAAAACGTTGAAGATTTATCTAAAACATGATATTGACTTATGACACCTGAATCAGACATCTTATTTTATGCATAGTATTGGGCCTGTGCATTATAAAGCGATGCATAGATGCCGTTTTCCTTTAACAGCTTTTCATGGGTACCGCGTTCTGAAATATTACCGCCATCTATCACGATAATATTATCGCAGAATTTGCAGCTGCTCATTCTGTGGGAGATATAAATTGCTGTCTTCCCCTCTACTATGGTACTAAAATTCTCATAGATTTCCGCTTCTGCTATGGGATCAAGGGCAGCAGTGGGTTCGTCTAGGATTACAAAAGGGCCGTCCTTGTACAATGCCCTGGCAATTGCGATTTTTTGAGCTTCGCCTCCTGATACTTCTACCCCTTCTCCGTTATTTTTATAAAGCTGCGTATTAAGTTTATGAGGCATCGATTCTATCCGGTTTCTGATTCCTGCCTTTTCAAGAACTTTCCACTGTCCCTCTTCCTCAGAAGTCTCTCCTATGGTTAGATTGTCTGATAGTGGAAGAGCTAAGAGCTTAAAATCCTGGAATACAACAGAAAAGACCTTGGTATATTCCTCATAGTCGTAGTACTTTATATCAATTCCATTCAAAAGAATTCTTCCCTCTGTCGGGTCATAGAGCCTGCATAGCAGCTTAATTAAGGTTGTTTTTCCGGCTCCGTTCTTTCCTACTATGGCGTATTTTTGACCCACCTTGAATGTGAGGTTAATGTTATCTAATATTTTGCTACTCGTTCCCGGGTACCAAAAGCTTACATTTTCAAAGGCAAATTCATATTCACCGTCAGAGCGTTTCTCAATTGGAAGGGTCCCTGTATAGTTTGAATTTGGCTTATTGATAAACTCATAATAGGTATTTAAGTATTCTGTTCGGTAATAGAAGCTGTTATATTCTACGATTTCACTTCGGATGGAAGCTGTAAGTTCAAGGATGGCACCTGCATACATAAACACTTCTCCGATATTGATAACCCCATAAATTGCCTTTCCTCCCAGTATCACATATACCAGCCCAGAAGTTAACTGGGTTAGTAATACAATGACCCCCGTATATACGCCGTCCGTTGTTGACCATTTTAAAAAGATACTGTTGATATTCTTCATGATGCTTTTTAAATAATGATCTAAGAGTCCCTGCATGGAATAAATTCGAATATCCTTTCCATACTGGTAATTATACATAAGTGCCAGCATGTATTCTCCAAGAGAATTTAAATGCTGATTTTTCTTTTCCACCTCATAAAATTTCTTATAGGATATAGCGGATAGCTTAAGGCTAATTAGAAAAATCACTGTGAAGACCACAATTATCAGGAGGGAAGACCATATAGAGGAAAAGAAATTCCTGCTGTCCGTTTTTACGTGGGTAAAAAGAGAAATCACAAAGGCAAGTGAAAACAGGATCGAAAATCCTTTTTCAATCAGAATGTAGATGCTTTGTATCTGATTGCTGATGCCTCCCGAGCTATTTTCTCCTCCCTGGACTCTTCGGATGGCATCCATGGTCTCAGTTTTTTCGAATTCCTCATATTCCATGGTAAATGCCTTTTCTGCAGTTTTTAAGTAGATAGTATCTGCACAGGCTTCTCTTAAAACAATGACAGATTGATCACAAGCTTTTTTAATCAGATTCAGGATCAGGGCTGCGGTCAGTAATATTATAATGTCAAGGATGCATTCCTGGTACTGCCCTTTTACCACTTTGTTGAGAACTCTCCCATAAAAGAACAGTTGTGTAAAAGGACCTGCTGCTCCTGCTAATGCACCCATTACGATAATCCATATAATATTCGGATGATCCGTTTTTATCAGCTTTATAAAGGAAATAGAATCATGCCATACTTTCTTGAATTTCATCTTCTTCCTCCTTGTAATATTTACTCTGGATTTGAAACATATTTGCATACTTTCCGTTAAGCCTTACAAGTTCTTCATGGCTTCCCTCTTCTGCAATCATCCCCTTTTCAAGAAAAAGGATTTTGTCACAGTACCTGGTAGATGCCAGCCTGTGGGATATAAACAAAGCGGTTCTTTCATGAAGTAGACTCTGATACTGCTCATAAAGTTCACTTTCTGCGATGGCATCCATAGCCGCAGTAGGTTCGTCAAACAGTAAAAGTTTAGCCTTCTTATATAAAGCCCTTGCAAGCAATAGCTTTTGCAGCTCGCCGCCTGAGAGCTGTATACCGCTTTCTTCTACATCCTTATTTAAGTAAGTATTTATTCCTTTTGGTAGGCTCTCTATCTTCTTCCTTAATCCTGCCAGTTCCAGCGCTTGATCAAGGTCTTTTCGATTAATTTTACTATCTGGCACCCCACAGATGTTCTCTCCTATTGTTAAGGACAGAACAGCAGTATCCTGGAAGATAACAGCGATTTGCTTAAAATAACTTTCTATATTAAGCTCCCTGGTATCTATCCCATTAATAAGTATTCTGCCACTTGTCGGCTGATAGAAACCGCACATCAGTTTTACAAGGGTAGTCTTGCCGGCACCGTTTACTCCTACCAGTGCATATTTATCCCCCTTATTCATGTGAAAGCTGATATCCTTAAGCACATAACTTGATGCGCCTTCATACTGGTAGGAAACATGGTCAAATACAATATCAAGAGCCATATCCTCTTCCTCTATCTCCTTCCCATCCTTGTGGGAAAAGATATCTTTCAGGTCGCAGAATTTTCTAAAATCACAAATCATATAATGGCATCTCCCAAGTTCCGAGATCTCCTCTGTAATCTTCATCATCCAACTTGCCACTCCACTTACGATACCAAGATAAAGGACAAATTCGGATACAGATAGACCATGCATCAGCAAATAAATCAAATACCCGTAGCATAAACCATCCCTAATAAACTTTAAAAGGATTTCCACCACATCATTTACATAATAGATACCTCTGACTTTAGACTTAATTTTCTTTAACCTGTTATTTGCTGATGTGTACACTCTACCAATAAGCTTATCTAACTGATAAAGCCTGATATCCTTACCTGCCTTTAAATCAAAGGACTGCTCCTGTAAATAACCTTGTGTAATTTTAATCTTAGATATTTCGTTCTTTTGTTTGTTCTCATAGAGTTTGGCACGGTGAAATACCATTACCTGAATTGCTGAAAGCACCAGCAAAAGCAGCAGAATAACCGGATTAATCCATCCTATTACAACGGCATAGGTTATAAGCCCTAATACATTGGTTAGAAGGAGAACATTTCGGTGCATAAAACCCTCCAGACCATGCCAGTTACCATAGACGCTGTCTCCCGCTTTTTTTAGTTCCTCCCTCACTGACTCCTTTTCCAATTGGCTGTAATCTATGGAAAAACACCTTTGGAACAGGATCAAAGAAAAGAAATTCATTCGGATATCAATATACTGGTTTCTGTTTCTATTGGACAGAAAAGCCTGAACAGCTGAGATGGCACCATACACCGAAAATACTATGAACATCATCTGAATGAATTTTGGTACCCCCGCTCTTTTCTCCAAAAGTCCCACTACAATAGAAGGAAGTATAATCCCGCAAAGCGGAAGTAATACATTAAAAATGATTTCTGCCAAACCGTAGAAAATCAGTGATTTATCATACTTCCACATATTTGCATAAATATAATGAAAGTTGTCTCTCAAAGAATAAGGCACTTCTTTTCCCTTTTTCATATACACGCTCCTTAATTTTCTTTTTGTAAATACAAGAAACTATCTGTTTCCTGTGTAATCCTTTTGTAGTCTACAGTAGCACTATATCATCATTTATCTTTTTATTAAAAAAAGTGCACGAATAGCTAAATTTCGTGCACGAGTGGTATTCTCTAAAGTGGGAGCATGATTTCCGTTACAAATACCCCTGGTTCATTTTTTCTGTTTATATATCCCTCATATTTTTCCACAATATTAGTAATACGTTTCAGTCCATGTCCATGGTTTCCCCGTTTTGTTGTTATATAGTCTTCATCCAGCTTTCTTATTACTTCACCGGTTGCATTGGCAACGGATATATAGAGCTGCTTTTTAAGCACTCCAACATAAAGGCGGATAAATCTTTTCCCTTCCTGCTCCGACATCTTATTACAAGCCTCTACGGCATTGTCAATAAGGTTCCCGATAAGCACGCACAGGTCAATGTCCGACACCGTAAGGTCTTTTGGTACTTCGGCCTTATAATGAATATCTATATCATCCTTTAAGGCAAGAGAAAGCTTGGAGTTAAGAATCGCATCCAGATTGACATTTCCGGATTCTATCAGATAATTGATACTGTCCAGATCATTCTCTAGCCTGTCCAGATACCCTTTTGCTTCCTCAACCTGATTCACCTTTAAATGTGCTTTTAACGTCTGGAGGTGATTATGGTAGTCATGGCGCCAGCCTCTCATGGTCATATAAATATTCTGTACCTCATTTACCTGCTTTGTTAATAGCTGGTTCTGATACAAAACCGTATTTTCTTCATAGGTTTTCTTAAGATAATAAACGCTACCTTCCGTGAGAAAATAAAGGAGCAAAAGAATGTATTCATGAAATATTCTTCCCTCAGATACCATTATTCCATTCACAGTTATCGCTCCTGTTATCAGATAGAATAACCCATGATACCAAAAGGACATTCTTCGGTGTCTTACCTGCAGTACTTCAAACGAAAACAGTTCAATCATTGTAAGACTTATTATGGTTGCAATACTTTCGCCGTAAAATGAACCAATCCCAAACCATATTCCTGCTATTACAAAGGGAACCAGAATATAAAGAAAACTCTTTTTATCCTCTCTTTTAATCTGTCTACAAAGGAGATATAAGACCATGACTGCTAATGGAATTGCTTTTAAACAATCTGATATCAAAGTTCTCCTCCTTTATAATAGTTAATAAACGCCTGGTTGACTGCTTCGTAGGAATTCCTGCTGATTGGTACCTTCTCTCCACTGCTTAAGATACAATCCGTTCTTGTTATTCTCTCTATCTGGCTTACATTTACCAGATAGCTTCTATGGGTAGCAATAAAATCTTTCCCCAGTTCTTTTGCGATCTCATTGATATTCTTTTTTACCTCAAGGTTTTTGTCTGCCATATGTATCTGAATATAATGGCCAAGAGCTTCTATATAGCAGATATCACTATGCATAAGCTTAACCTTCTCTCCTGCACTTCCTAAAATAATATAGCTCTTTTCTTCTTCCAAGGATTTTAGTACCATATCTAGGAGGGGAAAAAGCTGTTGCTTTGTAAGAGGCTTCATCAGATACCTGGCAGCCCCTACCTCATAGCCCTCAAATACATACTCTCTGCTATTTGACAAAAAGGCTATGGTTACCTTCTTATCTATCTTTCGAATCTTCCTTGCCAAATCCACTCCATTCATCTGGCCTAATTCGATATCCAAGATAATAAAATCAAAGGAGAAGGATTCTTGGTTCTCAAAAAGCATTTCTTCCGCACTGGCATACACTACAATATCGCAGCTCTTTCCGGAAGCACTCTCCCATTTATCAGTCAACTCCTTTAAAAATATATATTGTGCTTTCTCATCATCACAGTATGCAATTCTCATAACACATCTCCAATAGGTGTATTTCTTTATAGTATTCCATTTATCATTATATTTGATAAGCTATATTGATGTAAATAGTTAAAGTAAATATGATGCTGAAGAAGTAAGTAACCTTAGATTTATTTCAGACAGCTTTTTACATAATTTTCATAATATATTTGACGCCAGTTTTTTAATATGCTAGTATAGTTATATCGACACTATTGCAATAGTACAGGAGACACTTATGGATAAATTACTGTCAGTGTAACATCAAGCTGACCATTCTAATACATTTTTCTTAACTCTGCCCCTTTTTTAAATTTTTATAAAGTAAAGCTCTAAAATTGTATTATAATTTTAGAGCTTTACTTCTTTCTATTCACTTCTTGCTATCATGCTTATTAACGGAAAACCATTCTGCTTTTACTACATCATGGCTATGTTTTGTTAAAATATGTTGATTCCACGATAAATATTGCACTTATCACTTTGTTGATGTCTGTTATAATCAAAGCATTAAACAAACGAACTGGTAAGCTGTATTACTTGTTATTATTAAGAAAAAGAACCCTCCTCGAACTTTTCCTTGTCATGAATATAGAAGGACAAATAGAATACTCCCCAACTTCTTCATGGATTATTATTCAATTTGCCCAGGGTAATTTAACATACATAAAATTGCTTAATTAGACCTTCAAACATCTCATCTGCCATCTTTAAGGCTTCTTCCTCAATCTCATCAAAAATTGCTACGTCCTCAGCATATTTACCACTTAATCTTAATACGGCTTCTTGTTCTGTCATCTGAAGATGACTATCGAAGAAATCTCTCCAATCCTCTACATCCCAGTATGGATTAATCTCAGCTAAAAATGTTACTATTTCGTCTGCGTTTTCATACCATTTACGACGAGCTTCATCCGCTGCCGCAGTATCTCCCTTTTTCAATGCATTCACTAACTCACCTGCAAGTTGCAAATGTTGAGTAAAAAGGTCTTCAAACTCTAGCGCAGTCTGCCTTCCATAGAATAGTCTGAAAAGATTTCCAAAATCAGTTGGATTTCTCATTAGTCTCTTCGTAACTGGTTCCAAATCTCCCAATGATGCTGCTGTGCTGATGATAAAAGAACGTGTCCAAAGAACATGCTGTTGCCATAGATCACGTAACTCATTTGATAAATCTAATTGTCTTCTTGTGAATTCGTAGTTCATACAATCCATACCATAACTCCTTGAAGAAGTTTCATATAATTTATTGTATGCTTGAAAAAATAGTGGGTTACTGAATTTTTTGTATTCTTTATTTACATTTTGATTATGTGGATACTCAAAAGAAATCTTATTCTAACATAATCCTTTATAAACTGTTTAACTATTGATTTAATAAGTATATACCACTATCTGCAGTATCTTGTTTCTGCTTTAGTTGTTGTTTTTGTATAAATTCAGGTCATGTAAGATTAAATTATTGATATTGAACATATGTTCTGTATGAGATATAATATAGCTTATAATAGAAGGTTTCAGTGAGGTGTAACTATGATTTATCTAGATTCTTTTACCTTTCCGGACGACGAGATGGAGTTTGACTTCATATTATCTATACAACGAAAATGTTATAACACTTTTTATCCCTTTAAGATATTGTCAAGGAAAGAACTCTCAATACTAAACTTTGAACCAATCACAATTTTATATGGTGGTAATGGTTCTGGTAAAACAACAGCTTTAAATATTATTTCGGAAAAGCTTAAGTTAAAAAGAGATTCCAGGTTTAATCAATCTAGCTTTTTCCCTGATTATATCAAGCTTTGTGACTATTCACTGTTAAGAGAAATCCCAAGCAATAGTAGGACAATTACCAGTGATGATGTATTTGACTATATGTTAAACATTCGAATGATGAACGAAGGTATTGATGTCAAACGAGAAGAACTTTTTGATGACTATTTAGATGCCAAGTATTCCAGTTTTAAATTCAACTCCATGGATGATTATGAACAATTAAAAAAGGTGAACCAAGCAAGAAGTAAAACGCAATCAAAATATATTCGTACTAATCTTATGGAAAATATACGAGAACATTCAAACGGTGAAAATGCATTTCTGTATTTTCAAGAAAAAATACAAGAAAATGGATTGTATCTTCTTGATGAGCCTGAGAATAGTCTCTCGCCAGAACGACAGATGGAACTCATTAACTTCATACAAGATTCCGTTAGATTTTTTGGGTGTCAATTCATAATATCAACGCACTCTCCATTCTTATTAAGTATGAAATATGCTAAAATCTATGATCTTGATGAAACTCCAGTGAAGGTTAAGCCTTGGACAGAACTTAAAAATATCAAAATGTACCATGAGTTTTTTGAAGCACATAGAAATGAGTTTTAATATCTTGTTATCTTATTTTTAAGTACATCATGTCATAACTTTTCTTTGCCATATAAAAAAGTGACTATGAAACCTTGTAGATAAAATCAGGTTTGATAGTCACTTTCTATTTTTTTATTTCCGATTAGAACTCTTTATACATCTCCTTTTTCGCGCCACATACTGGACAATTATCAGGAGCATCATCTAGTATGGTATGACCGCAAACTGGACAGATATGAACAGAAGTGAATTCCATATCTTTACCTTCTTTAGCACATTCCTGTGCTTTAGCAAACATATCAGCATGAATTTTTTCTGCTTCTAACGCGAAATGGAAGGAACGCTGTGCACCTTTTTCTCCTTGAAACTCGGCAGTATTTAAATATACTGGGTACATCTGCTCTACTTCGTGGAGTTCACCATTAATTGCTCCTTGAAGGTTATCCACTGTTTTACCATTACCGAATACACCACCTGCTGTTACAGTTGCATCTGCCATCTCTCCATCAATTTCACGAAAATGATTGTTCGCATGAACCAACTCAGCATATGCGATTGCTTCAAATAATCTTGCAATGTTCTTAAAGCCTTCCTTTTCTGCAATCTTAGCCCATGTTAAATATCTCATATGAGCTAAGCTTTCTCCGCCATATGCGGAATGTAAAAAGTCACTTGTCATAGCGTTTTGAACTGCCATATTTATACCTCCTAATTATTCCGGGATCAAGGCTTGTATTCTTTAAAAGGATAAGCATCGTTTTGATTCCCTTTTTATATTTAATAAGGTCCCAGTGAAAGTACGATGTTATAATATACTTTCACTGATACCAATATTACAAAACTTTGTTTCCATCTTCTTTGGGTGATAAATTTTTTAATTATACCTTTGACAATATTTCTATGACCTATACTAATTTCTATGACTTAACTATTTTCTATGACTTATACTATTTTCTATGACTTATACTGTTTCTATGACTTATTCAATTTTCTATTTTATACATATTTTCTATACTTATACAAATTCATTCATTAATTGCTTAATAACCGTGCTATCTCTTTGCCGTTCAACCAGTGGCTCTCTTCCTGCTAGAACAATATTTTTTTGATGGAAGGTTTGTTTTTGTTCTTGATATAACACGCCAATTGGAATTCTATCATCAAATTCCATTGCACGTTCCATAGCCTCTAGTTTATTGGAAGAATCATAGTCTTCCTCCAAGTGATATACTCTACTCTTATAATAGGCATACGTATTTACTTTGTTAAAGGTAACGCAAGGTTGTAATATATCTACTATTGCATAACCAGGATAAGTAATTGCCTGTTTCATAATCTCAGTTAAGTGTTTGGTATCTCCACTAAATGCTCTGGCTACAAACCCTGCTCCTGCTGCTATCGCCATAAGAACTGGGTTTAGAGGAGTATTCACACTACCAGTTACTTGAACACCAGTAATCTGTCCTTCTGATGTCGTAGGGGAAGCCTGACCTTTCGTTAAACCATAAATCTGATTATCATGAACAAAGTGCGTAATACCAACATTTCTCCTGATGTTATGAATAAAATGATTACCACCTTCGCCATAAGAATCGCCGTCTCCTGTGTCTACAATTACCGTCAGTTTTTCATTTGCAATCTTAGCAGCAACTGCTGCCGGTAATGATCTTCCGTGTAGTCCACAAAAACTATTTGCACTAATATATTGAGGTGTCTTCGCTGCCTGACCAATTCCACCTACCATTAAAACTTCATAAGGATCTTTCTTTAATTCTTCTAGCGCTGTCTTAAGACATTGTAGAATACTAAAATTACCGCACCCTGGACACCATGCTGTTTCATACGTTTTGAATTCACACATACTACTTCTGACCTCCTTTTCGTATTTTTTCTACGATCTCTTCACCGGAAATCTGTCTGCCATCGTATTTTAAAATACTACCAGTACAAAGAATTCCAGTCTGTTCACGAATAAGGTCTTTTAATTGCCCCGTTGCATTTTGCTCTATGTTAACAATTTGCTTTGCTTTACTTGCCTTTTCCATTAAGAGTTTCGTAGGAAGTGGGTAAACATCACCAAAGGATAATGCACCATATTTACCAGGTTCATCTTCATTAAGTATACTTACCGCTTCTGCAATCGGACCATAGGTGGATCCCCATCCAAGGAATAAGGTCTCACAGTTTTCCTCACCAAAAAATTCTGGCTCTAAGAGCTCTTCTCTTAAAAGTTCTAGCTTCTTCATACGTTTATCCATCATTTGATTGCGCACATCCGCCGACTCTGTAATAAAGCCACGCTCATCATGTTCATCACTATCAACTGATACAAAGTTTCTTGACTTTCCGGGAATCAGTCTTGGCGAGATACCATTTTCCGTTAATTGATACCTTAAGTATTCTCCCTCTTTGTATTCGTCATTCGAAGGATTAGCAATTTTTATATTTGATATATCAAATGGTTCTACTGTCGCTGTAGAATCTCCCAAATATTGATCGCTTAATATAATGACTGGTATCTGATACTTTTCTGTAATGTCAAATGCACGAATCGTTTGGTAAAATGCATCCTTATGATTTCTAAGTGCAATCACCATCCTTGGAAACTCTCCTTGAGCCGCAGAAATTACGAATTTCAAATCACTCTGTTCTGTTCTAGTAGGCAATCCAGTTGCAGGACCTGGACGTTGTACATTCACCGCAACCAAAGGAATCTCTGCGATACCAGAAAGTCCTAGTGCCTCAACTTTTAAACAAAATCCTCCGCCAGAGGTTCCTGTCATAGCTCTTGCTCCTGCATACGAAGCTCCAATAGCCATATTAATGGCAGCAATCTCATCTTCTGCCTGCTCTACAACGAAATCTGCTTCCACACTCTTAGAAGCTAGATATTCCATAATAGCTGTTGATGGTGACATAGGATATGCAGAATAGAACTTAATTCCTGCTGCAATTGCTCCAAGTGCTAATGACTTACTACCAGATATAATCATCCAATCACTAAAGTTACCAGGTGTTATAGAAAATCTAGTTTCTACACTTTCATAACCAAGCCTTACTGCTTTTACGTTCATATCAAGATACGCTTCTTTTACTAAGTTCTTCATTGTCTCTTCTACATGATCTGTAGCGATACCAAAAAGCTTTAATATTACACCAATCGCAATACTTCCGGAAACTCGAACGTTACCAAGTTCTTTTGCCATACCACCCATATTAAGCTTAATTGCTTTTGGATCTGTAGTAGTTAATTTCGTATCACATAAAATAAAACCATCTTGCTTTAAATTTTGTTTATGTAATTCTACAGTATCATCATCAAGGGCTATCATACCGTCCAATTCATTACTATGTGATGTTATTATTTCATTTCCAAAACGAATCAAGGAAAAGTTATGTCCGCCTCGAACACGAGACATAAAATCCTTTATTGTAAATACATAATATCCTGCTTTTTTAAGTAAAACTTCTAGGTTTGCAACCGTTGTATCGATTCCTTGCCCGGCTGCACCACCAACTAAAATATTGTACATAATGCACCTCCTTAATAATTTAGTATTTTATTGTATTATATAACTTATATTACCATAAAACAACCAAATATGAGTAGTATTTTTTATACATTTTGCAAAACACTCTATATTTAATTGTTAATATGCGTTTATAGACAATGTTAATCGCCTCATTCTAATAATGTGTCCTTATATTTATTAATTGTGATATTATTCTCATATTGCAGATACTATTCATCAGAACACAACATGATAACTATTAATTTTTCAGCTTACTATTCAAACGTGACTTTTTCTGAGTTTTCAAATTTTCTATTTAATCAAATATTTTTTATTTTTTTATATTCACATTTAATCTGCAAAATTTTCCTATGGGTGCATTTATGTGAAATATTTAAACGTTATACTATATTCTTAAAGTAATGTATTATGTATTTAAATAGATTCTTAGCCATACCCACTATTAAATGTGATAACCACTTTATGATTGATAAAATTGAGGAGAAGTCAACAGAGCTGTCACTAAAGTGTGGCAGCTCTGCATAAAGGTAATATGTTTTAAGTTATTTGTGTATTGTTATTTATGTACTGTAATCTTGACTACTTCTGGATAATTTTAAGTAGTGCTATAAATCTATAGCTTATCCGATTTTACCCAAATCTTTGAATCAGATATCACGCTGTAATATGAATTTAACAACTTTTACGTTGCCATCCATTTCTGTACCATTTATAAGAAAGCCACATTTTTTTGTATAAAAATTAATATTTTCAGTTTTATCTTCCGGAGTTACCAATGTTATTGTTCTCCAATCACTATAGTATTCTAGAGCATATCTGAAAGCTCCACTACCTAACCCTTGATGTTGATATTGTGGAATCAGACAAAGGCAACCCAAATAATAATTTCCATCTCCTCTATTCTCAAGAGATATAACGCCTACAGGTAACTCATCCATCGTTATAATGTGTTTTTCAGATTTCTGCAGTGACAAAGTCATACTTTCTACTGTTCTCCCATACGCTGGGCATTCACCATATTTCAGATAATCCGATAAGAATGCTTTGTTGTACAATTCTATCAATAATTCTGAATCTTTTTCATTCGCTTTTTGATATCTAATATTCATCAAAATTCTCCTTATATTAAGCTTATTTATTCTTAAGAATACTTTTTGATGTATTAATACTCATTCAGTATAGAATCCAACTTATACATAAGTGATTTATCTTATATTCTATGTTCCTTCAAAGTATTCTACTATAAGCCTCAACTCTAAGTCTTTTTCAACTCTATTAATAACGATGCAATACATAATATCGAAGCATATCATCTTCATGAGTATATAAAAATCCTAACTTCTCTAGAACATGCTGACTCCTTCTATTTCTTAATACCGCATCAGCATATAATGTTAATAGACCTAAACTTTTAAAAGCATAGTCAATCATTAGCCTTTCAGCCTGTGTACCATACCCATGCCCTTTAACACTATCATTTACAAGTGCTACGCTTAATGTACCGCACCTCTTTTTAAAATCTATGTACTTAATCTGTATTTCACCAATTGTTTTATCATCTAGGCAAATAGCAAAGTAATGTCGCGTCGGGTCTAATACTTTATTTTCATAATAATCATCCACTAAAGGTTTCGAATATATATATGACTTTATATCCGAATCTTTAGAAAAAATCATAGGGTCATAAATATATTGCTTATAAAATTCATGAACTCTCTCTTTGGTATACGGTAATAAAGAAATCTTAGGCATATCATTTCCTCTGTTTTTTCTTGTTTCGATATGTTGATCCAACCCATTCACACTTCCATTTCATATAAAGCCATTGACTGACCATTGTCATAATCAATGATTTTAACAATTTTAAATCCTGCATTAAGGTATATCTGCCTTACTTCTTTTTCATTAAGACCCCACGCTGTTACTTCTCGCATTACCCATATGGCTTTATCAACTTCTCCTATTTTTAACTTTAACTCATTCATACAATAGCTCCACCTTTTACTGATTCTCTGTTTCTTACTTCTTTTACTTCGTATCTATAGAGCATATAAGAATGTCCAAGTAACTTTTAAAATGAACCCTCTTTTAGTGATAAAAATTCATGATTAAATTGATTTCCTAAACGCGTAAGTTCACCTAGTACACGATTTAATCCATTATCTGTTTTATACCAATTATCTCTATTAATATCATGTCCATTTTCATTATATGTAACTGAACTAATAAAGAACTTAGTGTTAGGAAACGCAAATTGATAGAACATTAAGCATCTCCTTGCATGAAAGTTTTTACAGCATATAATTTCTGTTTTGGGACTAATGCCTTTGGCATTAGTACTTGTCTTGTAAATCTTGCATTTTCAGCTGTGCTCCCAGATTGGTTTTCACCTATAATCTTTTCTTTTTCAACATTATTTATTGTTAATACATCCGTATAGAAATCACATTCCGTCAGATAATCTTTATGATATATCTCACATTTTGATTTTACACCATTAAATTTTCCGGTCTTTACACTTACACCACCCGAAGGAACTATGATAGGTGCATAACCATTTAAGGCTGATAAATTCCGGTATCCACTCATTAGCTATACCATGTAATAATAAAAACTGTGTTTTACCATTACTGTACAGCGGAACGCCTACTGAACCAGCATTCAAAATCATCTTTCCATTATGTTCAATTTTATTCTGAATATGAGTATGACCACATAATATAACGGATGATGCTATGGAGTCCATAATTTCATAAGTCCTAGCGCTCTTTGTTACTAGTTTTTCATTTACTTTATAGGGTGAACCATGACATATTGTAAGCTGAGGCATATCATCGATAGTAATGGTTTCAGCGGGTTGTAGCTTCTGAAAAAATTCTAAATCTTTCTTGTCTAGATGGTTATAAGTATACAGCATTGCACCTGTCGTAGAATTATTATCCTGCCATATTATTTCACTATTCTCACGAAAATTTAGCCAATAATCATCTTTGTTTCCCTTTATAAAATTGCACTCATATTTCGTATTCATCTCATAAATTATTTGCATGGTTTTTTGGGGATAACCTAGATCACCAAGATAATCACCCAAAAATATATATCTATTTATGTTATGAGATAACGCATAATCAATGCATTTTTTCAAAGCAATATAATTACTATGAATATCTGATAAAACTGCAATATCCATTTATGTATTCCACTCCTTATTTGTTAATTGACCACAAATTATAATTTCATTCTCATTCAAGGTAATAAGCTTAAATTTTCAATTAAGATTAATTAGAGTGTACCTAAGGGCTCCTTTTAAAAACAAAAATCTATGAATATCATGGATTTCTATCAAGCACGTTATTGGATTATAATTCTGCCACCTTATAGTACATTGATTAAAAAGCTTACCAGCACATCTATTATTTATGTACTCTACTGTGTACTAGAGTAATACTCTATATATCATATCCATTTTTCATCAAAAGTTGCTGCGCGGTACTTATTGAATCAACACCAGTGGCATTTTTAATAGGAGCAAATTCTTTTTCTCTGATTACTTCGAACGGAAGGCAGTTATCGAAAAGATGAACCATATCTAATACAAGTTCTTCAAATTTATATCCATTAGGTTCTTTCGGTTCAATATATTTATCATCAACAGTTAGATATGGTATTTTTTTCTCTACCACATGAATAGGTAAATCATACTTCATAATATCTTCTAATTTATCTAAGCGGAACAAATAATTTAGCGTAACTCCAAATGCATAGCTTAACTCACCATTATCTTTTCTTTCATTAAGTATTTCGTCAGTCATCTCGTAATATTCTACAATAGATGGCTTTCCATCTTCTAAGCATAATACACCAACACGTTCATCTGGATTAGATTTTCTTACTACTTTTGCACCGCTTAAATGATTGGTTGCAATTGTGGCACCAACAAAATATGGATCTGCAATTTTTTGGAGAACATTATCGACAGAAAACACATTTATCCACTCTATTTTACTATTATGTAAGTCATCAAGTATATTTGCCTTAACCATAGATGAAAACCAACCTCCATTGCCATTAGGAGATAGTGAAAGTTGGTCTGGGGCTTCCATTAATAATTTGCCAGCATAATCCACCGAAGGAGTCATATCTTGAATATAAAAAGTTATAAAATCGTTGGGATAACCAAAAAAGTCATGTTCATTCAAAAAAGATATCGTTTGCTCATTATTTTTTTTACTTGTCATTATGTATAATGGTATCCAAGTATCTGCCGCTTTTGCTGTATCTATAATATTTTTAAATATTAATTCAAATATAAATACATCTTTTGTAAGACCTATATTTACCATTCCTTTAGGAATTTCACATCCTAGACGTGTACCTTGTCCTCCTGCTAATACAACCGCAGCAACTTTACCAGTTTGAATTGTCTTAATACCAATATCATAATATATATCTTTATTGGATTTAATTTGTTCAATACTCATCCCTTCAAGGGGTTCGTATATGACACTATTTTTGCTGATATTTTTATGAATGCAATAAATAAGTTTCCAATCTACTTTTTCTATTTGGGCAGCTAAATTATCCTTGTCATCTTGAGATAATTTATCATAATAAGATAAAAGATGCTCCTGATTGTGTTCCTTTAGTAGCAATGATAAATCACTTTTATTCATAACTTTCTCCCCTTATGATATATGCAATTATTTCTCCAAACTAAGAAAATAGTTTATATACTAAAAAAGCTCCCTTCTTTAATGATATTTCAAGAGCGTGTAGCGTATGTAGACCCATAATAATTACCTATTAACTCTGCCTGATTTCCCATTAATTAGATAATCTCCGTATCGGAAAAAACATGTATCCTTTTCCTGTTTCAGGGCAATTGAAATCATGCACAGCACCTGCTAATGTTATATTGTTCTCCTGTAAATATTTAATTACGTTTTGAAAAGTATCATTATTTTCATTTTCAACATAAATATACTCATACCCAGGAACAACCCATTTCGTCCATCCAAGCGGAGCTTCTGAACCATCTAAGCATTCTACTCCGGCAAGATATAAGCCTTGCGAAAAATCATTTTCCCAAGGGTTGAACGAGTGCGAAAAATCAGACATTACTCCCCATATTCCGAGAAGATTCCCGTTATCGTCCTTTTTCGCTAAGTGTGACACTTCATTAAAATGTGAGTTTGCATCATCCCAAAGTTTTTCAATAAATCCATCGCCATCCTTTGTTGATCCTTCTTTCCCAATAACAATAAATGAATCTACTATACATTTTTCTATATTCATAAAGAGCCTCCATAATCATATTATATAGTTGATAAACAAAAATATTTATAATTTTATTTCTAAACCGTCATACGCAATATGATATTTATTTAAATTGGAATGAAACTCCAAGTTCTCATGTATGTCATTTCCTTCATGTGATATATGCGTAGCATAGACATAGGTATTTTCGTTAATAATCTTTCTAACTCGCATTTCATTAATAATTTCAATGACTTGTCCGCTATCTAGATGACCTCCTTGATTATACCCTTTTCCATAAGTTTGGTCTAAAACAACTAAATCAAGTTTATAATTTTGGATTATGTTCCATGCTTTGCTTGATAAATTTAACAAATCAGTACCATAAAAGATATATTTTCCTTTATGTCCGATTATATATACTAAGGCTTCTAATCGTTTATCGTGTTCTGAATCTATTGCTATTATTTCATAATCATTTAGTACTTTTATATCTCCACTTTTTATCAAATGTAAATTATAATTCATATCTTTCTGCCAACTAGTATCATTTATATCAAAAGTTGGTTCATTTTCTTTTATCCAATGATTCATATCACTACATGTACCAGAAGAGCAAATAATATCAAGATGAGTTAGGTTTTTTGTAGCATATTTCTTCATATAGATTTTCCTCTTTCTAACAATCTATGATTTTCGTAAAAATCATGGGATTCCGTAAGTACGAGATGGGATTTAAAATCCAATCCTGTATGTTTTTCCTTGCCTTTAATGTTACTCCTTCTTCTTCCGATAATCGCTTAACATACATTAATAACCTCCATAATAATTTGATGATGTAAACTCATTTTATCAGATTTTTAAATATAAATAAACATAAATTACCAAACCAGTTGTGTATTACTAAAATTTTATATGCACTCTCTCTACACTTTATCAAATAGTGTAATCTTCTCAAGCATTAAAATTATGACCACTCTAGAGTATATTTAGGATCAAAACTCAGAACTAGAGAACCTGATAATCATGAATAATGCAATGTCAAAAAAGTGGTGCACATACGGTGTACATTTAAGCGCAACAAAAAATCCCTTGAAAATCAAGAGATTTTGTAAACGCGAGACGGGATTCTAATCATATCCCTTTTATACATCTATTCTCTCTCCATGGATTACCACACGTCCTCCATCTGGACATTTTGCATCAAATACAGGAGCCTTACCATCGCCATAATCTAAAATCGCTCCGTTTTGTAACGCATAAATCGACGGATATGCGCAATTCCATAATTCATGACACATAGGCGGACATAAATCTTCTACGATGAAACAATCTCCACTTTTATGATAACCACCTCGGCATTTGCTTTCAACAACCGTTATTTTAACCTTTATCATATGTTTCTCCACCCCAATTCTAATTTATAAGTTCTGATACAATTTATTATAATCAGTAGGTAATTCCGTAAAGCCATCCCAATCTAAAAACTATTTTGTGTTTAATTAAAAAGTTCGAATTAATTTAATACCTTATTATATACCCACTCCTCTAAAGCTCTTTTGCTGAATATATAATGGCCTCCCACTTTAGTATAAGGTATTCCTTCTAACTTACCGTTTTCAATATCTATAATTAAAGCATCTTGTTCATAACCGAGCACATTCCCTAGTTACACAAGCATTTTTCCGAACCAAATCCTAAACAGTTTATTTCTTCAATAGATAGATTAATATTTCTATTCTTATATTCTTGTATAACCTGTTCCCGTATAAAATTAGCATCACCTAACGTTGCTAATAAAAATTTGCATTTTGTACACCTCATATAGGTATTAAAAATTGTTGATTTCAGTAATCCATTGTCAGCTAAATCTTTTACAAAAGAATAAAAAAGAAGTTTTGGTAAAGGTTTTATTTTGGATACTTTTGAATAAACTTCGGGAAGAGAATTACTTATTTTCATTACACAAATAATTATCTGCGAATATTCATGAGAATATTTTTCAGTAAGCTGCTTGGCTTCGATTCTATAATCTAATGTATTCTTATCAAAAAAACCTTTTCTAATGAGTGAATCATATATTTCTTTATGTTCCAAATAATATAAATCTCCGAAATATTCTTTATGTATCGGAGCAGGTAAAAACGCCACTATCTTTTCTATATCGCTTAATTCATCAATTGCACACTCTATTCCAGCTTTACGATATTCTGAAGGTGCTATTCCATATTCTAGTAGGAAGGCTCTTGTATAAGCTTCATTACTCTCATAGCCATTATCAACAGCAATATCTAGAATACGATTTTGTTTCAAAAGTGATTGTGTACTTAATTCTAAACGACGTTTCTTTATGTATTTATAGGGTGTATACCCTATAATCTGCTTAAAACTTTCTATGAAATATGGAATTGACATATCTGCGATCTTACTACATTGCTCAATAGTTATTACATCAGGAATGTTCTTATTAATATATTCGATGGAGTCAAAAATGCTAGTTAAATTACTCATGGACTACCTCCTATTTACCGACATTATAACAAAGTTAAATTCAAAGTACTTGATAAAAATTAAGATAAGTATTAAATCTTTGAATTTAAAGGTAATCCATTCTGCGCCAAAAGGGGTTCTAGTTTGAACGAACACATCCTAAATACTGAGGATGACTTACATTAACTAGATCTGTAATTCTACCAGATAATTGTGTTGGACGGAAAGTAACTTTATCTATTTCATCTAAGGACATCCATAAACTTTCTTCTTGTTGCCAGTCTTTTTCTGTGATTTCAATAGTTTTTTCACTTATCAGTTTTGCAAGGAAAATATGTATTATTCTATGAGAATAATCAAAATGTTTTTCTCGTAGCTCATTGTTATCACAAATTTCTTCTGCAAGTGCAATAAATCTAATAACTCTTACTTTATATCCTGTTTCTTCTAAAACTTCTCTTGTAACGGCATCTTCCATCGTTTCAAATTGATTTTGACCACCACCAGGTAGATCAAAATAGACCTCGTTATTTTCTGTAATACATCTATTAACAAGTATTCTATCATTATGTAGAATAATTGCTTTAGCTGCGCTCCTAATTGCCATATCATTTACCTACCTTTTTAAACTATTTTATGGCTATATTCTTAGAGAAAAATAATACCAAGTCATCATCGTTACAACATTGCGCATACTGCCCTAATTGTTTGCCCTGATACCAAACCCCTGAGCCATCAGGTATATATCCACGTTTAACATATATTCTTTGCGCTGCTCCATATCCTGAATGTACACCAACTGCCAGATATACCAAATCACTAATATTTGCGGCTTCTCCCTCCACAATATCTAAAAGTTTATTTCCGATTCCTAGATTATTCTTGTCAAAAAACACTCCAAAATCAACGATCTCTGGAATGTTCTGATTGCCAAAAGGTCCCTCTTCAGGACTTAATACAAGGGTGCAGATTCCGGCTACATTTCCTTCATATACTGCTACAAAGACTTTTCTTTTATTTTCTTGTTGCTCTTTAAAATATCCTAAATATGTTTCCAAAGATGGATGCCAGCCATAAGATAAATATGTATTATAAAAAACACCTGCATCTTCTATCAGTATATCCCTAATTGTTAACGTGCTTGATTCAAAGTATATCATACTATCATCCCTTTACTATCTCTCGCATTTTGACGGAGATTTTTGACTTATCCGATTGCCAGGATTGAAATGAAAGTTATTGTAAATCATTAGATTTCAAATTTAAATTTGATTTCTGTATTTGTAATGTTTTTCAATTCATTTATATTAATTATGACACCGCCCATAGCTTCATAAAATTTCTGACCATTTACATTTTCTGTGTTACAAGAAACAATAAACTCATTGTAACCATTTGCTTTAACAGTATCGCGTGCTACATTCATTAACAATCTACCAATGCCTCTTCTCTGGTACTCCTTTAAAATATAAAGTAATCCCAGCTCTTGCTTATAGTCCATATACGGTTTGAATGGTGTACCAATGTCCATAAAGCCTATTACTTTTTCTCTATCCAAGGTAACAAATAATTTGATATTAGGGTTATCTATGATTTTCTTAAATGTATTTACATTTCTTTCAACGTCAAAGTTATCAAGACTTTCATCAGAATAAATACCCCGATACGTTGTATTCCAGACTTGTTTTTTTACAATAGCCAAATCTAAACAATCTTTGTACTCCGCCAATCGATAGCTAATCTCTTTCATTTGGTTTTCCTCCATAACTGCTTCTAACAATTAATCCAAACAAAGAATATTCATTTCTATTAGTTAGTAATACTTAAATATCATTTCCATCGGTGACACTTAATTGTTTTAACTCAATGTCCATGCATTTCTATATTCCTTTCGTAAATACCGGCTTAAAGGATCTTCCAACACTCATCTAAAGCCCAATTCTGCATTTTTACAAATAAATTGCCTTTCAAATCTTCATAATCAACCCATTCTAGACAATGATCCTTTTCTATTGGTAATTGTTTTTGTTCCAATAATGTTCCACTATAATAAGTTTGTATTGGATGAAAATATTTAATTGTAGGATGACTACTATAATGATTACTATATGTTTCGGCTGAGCAAACACGTTTTTTAATTACAACTTCATATCCTATTTCTTCCATGCATTCCCGAATTATGCACATTTCATCACTTTCACCTTGTTCAATTCCACCACCTAACAGGAAATAACCTTTAGATGTTTTTACAACTCCAATCTTACTTTCTTTTATTGGAATAAGGTAAGCACCTTTTCTGTCTGTATATTCGACATTTATCTTTTCTCCAAATATTTTATGCATTATTGTCACCTTCAAATCTGCTTATGCAAATATGCACCACCAGACACCGTATTTATCGATTAATTCCACACCGCAAGGGCAGAAACACAATTCCCCAAATGGTGTTATAATTTCGCTTCCTTCTAGCAATGTTTCGTACGCCTTTCGCACCTTATCTTCTTGACCTTCTCCAAATTGAATACAAAACTGCATTGTATTACCTGTAACTCTTTTTTCACCACCCGCTCTGGTATCGTCATTTGCTTCACCAACTGCAATAGCTTGTCCGCAAACATTAAGCTCTCTATGTATTACTACTCCGTTTTCATCAACGTCTTGATAGCCTATCTGGGCATCAAATGCCTTTTTATAAAATTCAAAAGCCTCGTCACTACCCTTAACATAAATTTGCAATAATACTCTAAACATACAATATCCTCCTTAAGTTTGATTTTATAAGTAAAAATTATTGGTGTGGCATTTATGGGTTATAGGATTAAGGGGTTATATAGATAATTAAATCTGTAAATTACAAATACCCATGATAGGGAATTGAAATCAAATTACATTTTTTGTTATATATCACAGGTTTATTGTACCACACATAATTCAAACTATAAACTAAATTCTTCCAATTAAACAATATACATTCCATCACTTGTTTGCATCCTAAGCACTTTCCTAATTGGTGTATACTTGCATTCTGTAAACCAGAAATAAATCGAAAATTATGTATTGCACATATTAGGGCAGCAAAAAATCCCTTGAAAAAAAACAAGGGATTTTGCAAACACGAGATAGGATTCGAATAAATCCAGGCACATATGGATGTGTGCTTATTTCTTTATCAATTTTGATTCACATTTGGTAAGGGTAGTGAATCAACTTAACTTTGTATTTTGCTTATTATTGGATTATTCCTTTACAACAGGGTACCAGAGCTCATAAGTATAGTTTTCTTTCGGAAAGTCATAATCAAAATACACTTCAACATCAGGGATAGAATTATCCGCCCTTCTGTATCCGGAAGATGGGAACCATTCCTGCCATATACGATTAATTAACTCTGTTACTGTGCCCTCAGCTTCGAAAATAGCCCAAGTTGCTTCGGGAATATTAATCTGGTCTAAATCTTGCACCTCAGAATTCTTTGTTGATGTGGCTATGTAATAATCAAATGTGTGCTCACCGCCAAAGTTGGCACATAAGCCTAACAAGCCTTTTGGTTCACCATTCGATTGCTTTATGATTTTTTCATAGGTTTCTTGTGGTAAATCACGCCAGAAATGCGGTAGTAAATTTTCCACCATATCATTTCTGAATGTTTTCTTGGCTCCGACAACTTTAAAAGCCTCTTTTTTCTCGATTCTACACTTCATATTAATCTCTCCATTCAATATTATTTGGAAAGTGATGCGAGGATAAGAATTAATAAAGATTTTACGGCTTCTTGCATATTGAGGTGATACCTTATGTTGATTTTGAAAAGCTCTGTTAAATGCAGTTGGCGATGAATAACCATATTTCATGGATATATTTATAATTTTTTCATCACTATTTTGCAGTTCTAGTGCGGCAAGCGAAAGACGTCGGCGCCTGATGTATTCGCTTAACTGTATTCCTGTAACAATGAAAAACATATTTGATAGATCATTTCGAGAACATAATGCTAATTTAGCAGCATAGTCAAAATCAATTTCATTACTCAGGTTTTCTTCAATGTAATCAAGAGCTCTGTTCAATCGTATGTTCCAATCCAAATAGCACATCTCCTTTCATTTACAAGTATATCAGGAGAGAAAAGTGTAATCCTCTCTTTCGTCATCTTCTTATGAGAGGTTATTCGATTATTCTATGTACTTGTTAATAGTTTCATTGCTCCAAATATGAGCCTCTACATATCGTTCAGGTCCAAATTTACCGTCGTCATTCCAGTCTTGTGGCAAGCCGTACTTAGCTATTATATCGAGGATTTCATCATATAAATATAGTTTTTTGCGATATTCTTTGTTATCGGTTATGCGAGGACTGAATGTAGGGTGGGAGTCTCCGTATGTAAAAGATATTGATGTTAAATCGAACTCCTCTATTGGAATTTTTATATATGCACAATTTTCAAACCAAGTACTAAGCCATGGGCTATGTTCTATAACCATATAATGAGGTACTTGCCTTCTGATAATTCCACCCTTTTCCTTGAATTTTTCTCTTAATATTTCTTCATAGTATAATCGGTCTTTAATATATGTTGTTTGCCTTTTAGCACATTGGACATCAGGCTTATTTCTTTTTATTTCATCTAAAATCATTTTTGCCTCTTCAGCGGAGGTATCAGATAGATTTCTAAATGGCCCTATTGTTTTATCATAATAATGATATAGATACATTTTTAATTTACTCCTTGCTGCATGGTTCGATTAGCAACTTAAGATATTATAGGACATTATTCAATTTTTTTTAGTCCTTCAAAAAGTTCATTATACGATTTTTGATTTTTGCATCTACCATATGATAATTCTTTATTATCGCCATATTCAAGAAGAAAGCACTTTGTCAATTCTTCAACCGTTTGTTCTAATGAAATAAAGAATTGACTATATGCAAAATCATAAGCTGGTGTCCCTTCTTGAAAATTAGCAGTAATTAAAGACTCTGTAACTTGGTCAAGCGGGTACATTTTCAAATGAAACAATTCATGAACAATTACTTCTTCAAGATTTTCCTGTTTAGGATTGGCCCTATTAAGAAGTAGTAAGGCTTTTCTATCATCGCAGTCAACCTTAAAATCTCCTGTTTTTCTCCAATTGATATCATCAACAAATTCAAGCTTAATATCCCAGTCTGGGATTATACGTAATTTCTTACACCACTTTTCAAAAGACTGAATTATTTTGTTTTCATCAACCTTCATGATTACCTCCCAAATAAATACTTTATTTTTTGATTTATATCTTTTAATGGTGATTTCTTTAATTGATTCCATATCTTCTTGGGCAAATTGCTCTACACTTATTACAGTCTACTGTACCAAATCCTCTTTTGGTACTTCCATATGTATTCGCTCTACATTCCTTTTGCTTTACGCCAATTCCGTCTAAAGCTTTAACAGGACATTATTAATGCATATATTACAACTATCAATACAAAAACTTTCAGAAAGGGGATCCGACGTAATTTCTAAGTCAGTTAAAACTGCACCTATTGTCAACATATTCCCATATTGTCTGTTTATCAAAAGTGAGTTTTTTCCTATGCGTCCTAACCCCGCCTGTTCAGCAGCATGTTTCATAGAAATTAGTCCTCGACCCTCCATACTTTCTTCATCCCAGTATTCATATGGGGTATCACAAGGCAAAGGCACTGCAATTTTATCGTAATTTTTTTCTATCATAATAGCTGTTTGAAAAGCTATTTTATCAACCATCGGACAGCTTATTTCGTTAAAATGAGCGTATATTAATCTTGAATCTACATGTAATAGTCCCTTGGGTAGAGCAACAGCAAAAACGATAACTGTCTTACATTCTTCAAATATGTCTAAGGGGCGAAATCCTTTTGGCGCATTTGAAAATCTGTCAACAGATGCAAATCCACACACATCAGCTCCCAAGCTCAAAATGCAATCTCTAATTTGTTCTTTCACGTTTTACCCCCTTAGACAATGGTTTGTTTTATTTCAATGCATAAAATATTTACTTAATAATTATGCTCATTTTGTGATGCTAAGTTGCTTAACGGGAAACCACAATTCAATATAACCATATTCTTTGTCCCCACCATAAATCTCAAAATTCGCACCGGAAACTCTTTCATAATTAGCAGTAGGTAGCCATTCTGAATAGAATCTTTTTTGAAGATTTCTCAAAACTTCCATAGAACCTTCATTCCACATAAATTTTTCCGATGGAAATATGGCATATGTCTGTGAGGGTATATGTTGGATTGTATAGCCATCCGTTTTGAAGCTATCCGAAACAAAGGAACATAACATATATGGGAATGTATTTCCTTCTGTTTTCCGGTAATTTTCAACGCCATGGATTTTACATAAATCCTGAGAAATAAATTTTGGTAAATCCCCTGATGCATTAAATAGTCTTTCGTAATCACCATTTTGATGCGACTTTCGCCATAATTCAGCAGGGCTCACAAAACTATCTTCTCCTGATAAAGATGCAACTGTTTCGATTCCAAAAACATCAAAAGCTTCTTTTGTTTCAATTCTGTAATTCATTTCTTTCTCTCCTTTAATTGAAATTTGAAAGGAGATTTTGGGATAAGCTTTCAATTCTACGCCTGATTGTTTAGCTTCATTAGGTGTAATACCATGAATATTTGAAAACGCCCTGGAAAAAGAAACTGTCGAGTCATATCCATATTTCAATGCTACATCAATTACTTTAGCATTAGTATTTTGTAATTCTATTGCCGCTTGTGTTAAACGTCTTCTACGTATATATTCGGCTATTGGCACATCTGTAATAAAAGAGAACATACGCTGAAAATTATATGATGAACAACAAGCTTTTTGGGCTACTATTGTAAAATCAATATCCTCAGTTAGATTATTTTCAATATAATCAAGAGCCGCATTCATTTTCGTTAACATATCCATATAATCCCCTCCTTTCAACTAAAGTCTATCATTATGAATTTCTTAAGTAGCAACTATTTATGCACAATTTCGTTCTGTATTATATAAATATTCCGTACTACAAATTACATTTTATCACTCTATCCAATCTTACCATAATATCACAGAGAACAAAATTCTTTTTTAAAAAAGCATACATTCTTACTCCAAAGTGTATCCCTACTCTCATCTGCCTACGTTCAAGCATTTAAAAACAAAAAATCTCTTGAAATTAAAGGGATGTAAGAAGCATTGAAATTAACATATAGTCAAACATGATTTAAGAAAGTGGAATCGAAACAACGAAGGCACATTCTATGCATGGATATTCGTATTATTGAAACATGGATGAATGCAAAACATCCCAGCCCCACGAAGAGCGAGCAGGTCAGTTGTTAAACTGCCCTAGCATTACACGAGAAGGACTACCGCAAGTCGATTAAGTAACGCTGGAATGCCACTGGATATGATACGGGATATTTTCGGACAAGTCGATTAGAAGACTACACTTAGGTATATTTATAATCCGAATACAGAACAAGAGAATCTAAAAATCATGAGTAAAGCATTATCAAAAGAGTAGTGCACATACGATGCACATATCAGCGCATCAAAAAATCCCTTGAAAATCAAGGGATTTCGTAAGCACGAGACGGGATTCGAATTCTACCCCCTCGAAAAAATACTAATAGAAAGGGACTTTCCGGCACATCCAATTTTTACGTACTCAAGTACGTACTCAAAATCAAATAACAATTATTCTAAAAAATTGTGACGCTTTAGATAAAGATTGCAAATCAAGTTAGCATTCTTATCACACATAGTTATTTATTTCTTTCAGTCCTATTTCACGTATATCATCTAATTCTTCAACTGTCATTAATTTAGCTTCATAAAGGTTTAAATATTCCTGTGAAACGGTTTGATTAAAAATCAATAAATCATCTGTATTAATCGTAACCGGTATTCCATAATCATACAATTTTCTTATAGGGTGGACATCATATCCTTTTACCACCCCCAGCATTACATTGCTTGAGGGGCAAATGTTTAATTGAACCCTGTTATCTGCTAACCATTTCATAATAAGAGGAGATGTTACCGCTGCAATTCCATGATGGACTTCATCAAGTTCTAATTCTTCGACAGCCTCCATCACATCATTAGCGGTGCCAAATTCACCTACATGCGCTTTCAGTCTTAGTCCTGAATCTTTCGCTTTTCTGTATATCTTTTTAAAATTCTTTATCGGTTGAGCAAATTCATCATTACAAATATCAAGGGACTTAAACCAATGAAATGACAATATTTCATCAAGTCGAGAGTAGGTATTATCAACATCACAACAAGCTCGGTTGAAGGTTAATTCAGGTAAAAATATCGTTGACGGAGCTAACCTTTGCTTGAAAGTATTCATCGTCTGTATGAATAAACCTAAATCCATACCACCAATTTTATTAGCTTCATCCGTCTCCAAACTCATTGCCAATACATGTATATTATCATCATAAGCTTGTACGAAAGCTGCCTCAAGGCGCTTTAAATAAGTACAATGAACTTTTATGTTATCAGTAAACCAAGAATGCATATGGAACATAGATTCAAATACAGCTGGAGGCTGGTCGATTTTTATATTTGTCTGGGATGCGATATAGTTAACATTCCCTCCGCACCCAGCATGATTATGTAAATCACTCTTGGGAATAGAACTTAACTCTAAAAGATTATTATTTTGTAAACATGTTTTGAATTCATGTATCATTTCCACACCTCGCGTTCTTATTAGAAAAATTTTTACTTCACCATATGTAACAATTATGAAAAGCTCGATATTACATTATCTGTAAAATTATGTGCTTCATAGCTCACGAAATCTCTGAACATATCAATAACTTTACCTATTATAACATTCTTTTTTGCGATTGCCAACATATTCCAATAACGGTTACACATCACATTTTGATTAAAAATGTATGGGTAAACGGTTATTGGGATTTTTTATGCCATTTTTCAGATATTGAGCAAATGGTTTAATCATATTTAGATTATCAAAGACGAAGGGAGAAACAAACAAATTGAGTTTTGTTAATTTAATTTAACAAAACAAAATGAGTTGAAAGGATGATGAAAACATCCTTGTACTTAATTATCATCTCAAAAGGAGATTTCACCATGCGACTCCGCCAAAGAAGCATGGCAGGGAATGAAAGAACCCTTTATTAAATTTCTTTCTGGAACACAGAGTGTTTCGTGGCAAAACAATCGTCCATAAGATTGTAAAAAGAGTGGGTTGTGCTTAGCTTTAACAGATACCCATTGTTTATATTTTGAACACGAAAAAGTGAGAAAGGAATTATTATGTCGCACAAGAACAAAAAATCTCTAGTTGACCAAGTGAAGCAATCTTTGGACAGTAAGCTTGCGATTGGTCGTTCCAAACATCAGGATAAGCTCTCTGAAAATGAGAGAAAAGAAATTACATCAAATTATATTTATAGCTGGGAGACATATCGTAGTTATCTGAAGCACGGTTGTTATTTCGTTCTCTGGTGCAAAGATAAATATCGCTGTAAAACCTTAGAACAATGTAGAAGCTATGCTGATGAGTGGCTGGAAAGCAGGAAAGCTCTCTCTGCAAGTACACAGAAGTTAGAAGCAAGCTCCCTCGCCAAGATCTTCGGATGTTCTACCACTGAATTTATAAAAACAGATGAGAGATTAAGAGCAAATATCAAAAGAAGTCGTGGTACTAAGAAACGGGATGCACATTTCTCTGAAACAAAGAATAAGGAACTTGTTGAATTCTGCCGCGCCACTGGATTAAGACGTGCAGAAGTTTCCGCTTTGATGGGAAACTGTCTGAAAGAAGAGGATGGAATGTACTATATTATCGTCCGTTCTGGTTCGAAAGGCGGGAAATATCGTGAAGTGCCAGTAATAGGGGATGTTGACTTAGTAGTCCAGAAAATGAATGAAGCCGAAAATAACAAGGTATGGAATAAGATACATAATGCAGCTGATATACATTCCTACCGTGGTGATTATGCAACCGCTATTTATCTTGCTAATGCTAGACCGCTTGACCAGATACCAAAGTGTGACCGTTATTATTGCCGGAAGGATAAGAAGGGAGTCTGGTATGACAAAGAGGCGATGAAACTCACATCAAAGGCACTCGGACATAACAGAATCAGCGTCATTGCTGAACATTACCTGAATAATTCCTTGTTTTCAAAATAATCTTGCATATTTAAATTGAGGCATAGAAACAAAAATAACAAACAAAAATTAATAAATCATAACAAACAAAAATGCCATCTTATTCTAAAGTGAGGCATTTTTATGAAACAAATCAGTCCGGAAGAGAAAAAACTTTTGCAAGAATACTTTACCTGCGGTACAATGAAGTCGGATGAGCTGGAAAGTATAGTGAAAGAAATGAAGAAAGAAAAAGTTTTAAAGAAGCATCCATACAAGATTACACCGCCGATTAAGGACGGTGGACGCTGGATGACTTATATCCTTGATACAGAGGTAAATAAAAGAGTCAAGATTACTTCCTACACCGAGGATGGGATATATCAGAAACTATATAAGATTTATTTTCCAGTAAAGAAAGAAACCTTGGAAATTCTGTATCCCCTGTGGATTGAGAAACGTAAGGGCATGAACCTGAGTAGCAGAACGATTCAAAGAAACCGAAATCATTGGGAGAAGTATTACGAAGACACTAAAATTGTTAGAAAGTCCATTGACAGAATAACAGTCGAGGATATCGAAGATTTCTTTCACAGTTGTATCAGTGATTATGATATGACTAAGAAAGATTTGGATAATATGAAGCTGATTTTCAAAGACCTGATGAAATATGCCAAGAAAAAAGGATTAATCTTATCCAATCCATATGATGATATCGAAATCAAATTGAATGGATGTAAACCGCCGAATAATCCCAAGGATGAAAGCAGGGTCTATCTCCCAGAAGAAAAGGAGAAGCTCTTTCTTCAGCTGAACAAGCGGTTAATGCAGATGCCTTTTGAGACCGATGCCTATGTTGTATTTCTTCTCTTCAAGCTTGGGCTTAGAATTGGAGAAGCTGTGGCGCTGAAATGGGTGGATATTGACTGGGAAGCCAGAGAAATACATATTCATCGGATGGAAAGTCGTGTTGAAGATGAAAACGGGAAACTCAAAGTAGCCATCTGTGAGTATACGAAGAAGAAAAGCCCTGCTGGTGACCGGTATCTCCCTTTAAGTGATTATGAAATTAATCTGTTTCAGGCGGTTAAGCGTATCAATGAAGAAGCTGGATATTCAGATGGGGATTTTATTTTCTGCGATAAAGAAGGCAGAACCAAGATTCGCGAGGTCGATAACTGTATCCGTGCTCAGTGCAGACGTGCAGGAATTGAAGTGAAATCTGCTCATGATATTCGCAGAACGGTAGCATCAGAAATGAGAAGAAAAAAAGTGGAAATTGAAGACATTCAATGGTATCTTGGTCACAATGATGAAGCTACCACTCGTACCTACATACTGAATAACCAAGGAAAGCAGAAGACATCAGAACAAATTGTGAATGCTCTTTCAGAGATGAACGGAAGTGACGTACTCATGGGTACTCAAAACTCCGGAAATGAAAAATCGCCAGAAGCCTGATAAATAAAGGACTTCTGACGAATTAAGTTAAGCGCGAGACGGGATTCGAACCAAAATCCTATCCTACAAATACTGAAAAGAAAGGGGTTCCATCCACTTCTGATTTATGTGCACATAATAGTGCACATATTTTTTTATGAATTTTAAAAGACTCTTTCAAAATCAATGCGACAAATTGGAATTTGTCGCTCACATTTATATAATTTTTTATTCTTAAAATCAGAAATCCTAATGCTTAATTTCTACGATGCTTTTCTGAGAGCAACGCATATAATGTCACCCATTTATTGGGGTTACCCACTTTGCCTACATTGAAATAGGGTTCAGCGAAAGACTTGCTAAGTATATATTTGCCTTCGCTGTCTTTTTTACTATCCAATAACGCCCAAGCTTTTTCGCAATTAGGGTGATTCGCCGCGCCAAGAATCGAAAGTCCGTACATAATCATTTGCAAACCTATGTGAACATGGTCAATAGGATAAAATGTTCCCGACATTTCTTCAATAATAACTTTTTCGTAGTCATCAGGGCGGAATGCGACATGGTAGTTTATATAGAACTCTGTCAAAAGTTCAAACTGTGGTAAAACAACGCTAATCTTTTTTAGTTCCGCCGCCAGTAAAAGATATGTGGTTGTTTGTCTATAACAACCCATTTCCGGTAACTTAGAGTCGTTTGTTTTCTTGGTCTTGTCCAAACATCTAAATGTGCCGTCTTCGCGTATTGTTGAAAAGGCCAAAGATATTTGTTCTTTCACCCACGAATGTTCGTAATATCCGAGTGACACTAGATTTCTTAACAGCAATATTTTAGCACACTTCATACTAAGATTCATATTCTTGATGATACGTTCAATGTAGCCATCAACAGGAACATCTACACGTGTCAAGCCAATTTCCGCGAGTGTACAAAAAGCGTTTATATCTTCCCATTTATTATTAAGTTTGAACTTATCCATAATCAAACTTACCGTATCTGAAACTAATAAACTGTCATAAGCCTTTATAACTTCAGGTTCGTCTTTTTTCATACACAAAAGCTCTGTCATTGCACGATATTTCACTTCCGGAGTTTCATCTTCAAGAATCCAATTTCTAATATTATTCATTGATGTGTCCCTTTCTATAAGCAATTGCATCAATTTGAAAAAGAATTCCATCACCCTGCAAATTCTGTTTGTATTGACTTTCTTGCTGGATATTTCCCGTCAAATCTTTTTTTAATAACTTTTTTCATGATTGGTATATCCCATATATTTTTAAACAAAGCGTCGAATTTTACTACCGATTCCAATGTTAATCCGATAGAACTCAATCTTTTGCTTAAATGGTCAAAGGCACCGTTAATTTGATTTTCAATCGGTTGCCCAATATTCCCCACGCAGTAGCTCATAAACAAAAAATCACCCGCTTCGACCATACCAGAGTGTGCCCATTGGTCGTTTACATCATACCTTATAATTTCTGACATATCATATCCTCCTTATATAAATTTCCACTTCATGTTTAATAACAAAATCAATCCATATAATCTCATCGACAAATTCAAATTTATTTGTATATTATTAAATCATAATACCATATTGAATAATATAAATAAATAATATTTTCCAATAATAACTGTGTACACTAATCATCATAGTGTATTCTCTACACTTCCTCGGAAAAGTGTATACTTTCTTTTTGATTATAATTAATTAATTCGTTTATTAACTCTGAAAAGGCAATTTAAAAAGCGTGGAAAAACATCCATCAAGAATGAAAAGATATGTGAAATGTATCATAAACGATGTAATATCCACTTCGGAGAGGTGGAATCGAGTAGGAGGCGGTGACTAACCGCCGTCCTCTCACAGCACCGTGCGTACCGTTCGGTACATGGCGCTTTCAATAGTTGACGTGCACTGACTGATATGCATTGGCTAAGTCATAAAGCCACTGTGTATCAGTCTTTCTTTTGTTAAAGCTATATTGACCGCCACTATATGTGTCACAAACCAATAACCTCTCCGGCTATTAGCCGTTTTATATGCCAAGTCTTTGGATACTCCAAGTTTTAAGAGGTTTCTCATCTTTGTCTTAGACCTCTTCCATTGCTTCCAAATACACATTCGAATCCGATGGTAGAGCCAACCATTGATGTCCTCAATAGGGTTCTTCATACTTGCTATTCCGTAATAGTTAAGCCATCCTCTAGCATACACCTTTATCTTTTCTAATGCTGGTCTTATACTCTGAACCGACCTTCGGGAAGAAAGTTCTCTCAGCTTGGATTTAAACTTCTTCCATGACTTCGGATGAACTCTGACATATATGCCATTTCCGTTCCTTCCCAATACAAAGCCAAGGAATTTAAAATTTCGGATTGCAAACACACTAACCACACGACTTTTATCTTTATTCACCGTTAACTTAAGCTTACCTTCAAGATAATTCGTGCTTGTCTCCAAAAGTCTCTTTGCGGCTCTCTCGCTCTTTGCTAACAGAACAATATCATCTGCATAACGTACAAACGGAACACCTCTCTTTTGGAACTCTTGGTCAAACTCATTGAGATAAACATTTGCCAATAGTGGTGACAGATTTCCGCCTTGTGGCGAACCTTCCTCTGTGTCCATGACTATACCGTTTTCCATGACACCGCTCTTAAGATACCTCTTTATCCATTGTATTACCCTTTCATCCTTCACATTTCTTCGAAGTATGTTCAGTAACAACTCATGATTTAAGGTATCGAAGTACTTTGAAAGGTCTAGTGATACCGCATAGCGATAACCCTCTTGTGCATACTCTTTTACCTTAATTATAGCCTCTTTCGCACTTCTTCCCGGGCGATAACCGTAAAAAGTAGTGTGCACATAAGTGCACATATTTACAAAACAAAAAATCCCTTGAAAAATCAAGGGATAAAGTAAGCACGAGACGGGATTCGAACCCGCGACCCTCGCCTTGGCAAGGCGATACTCCACCACTGAGCCACTCGTGCATTTCATATTCTATGTATTCGGTATTTGCCGAATGCAAGATATATAATACTATAGGTTTGTGGTTTTGTCAATGCTCTTTTCGAACTTTTTCATCTACCACTTTGTGGAATTTAATTGTGTAATTAAATTCCACCCCTAATAATCCTATAGACGAATTCTATCAATGCTAACAGTTAATTACTTATTCAAATTTCAGAAAAATATATACTATTATTAATTACTCCAATTGCTCTTTTAACAACCTAAAATCACTTCGATCAAAATCGATTAATCCTTCATCTTTTAACTTACTTAATTCATTTGACATGGCACTACGGTCAACACATAAGTAGTCTGCTAATTCCTGACGGTTAAATGGTACTTTAAATATTTTACTATTACTCTTAGCTGCCTGTTCCGATAAGTAAGATAATAGTTTCTCTCTTGTAGAGCGTTTTGTCATATGTTCCATCTTCTGTGTTAATAATACATTTTTTACAGCAAGAATTTTCATCATATTATGAATTAAGCTAGTATGAAAATAACAGGAACTAGAGCATGTCGTTACTATACGACGATAATCAAGAAACATTACAGTACAGTCTGTAATGGCTACAACCTGGAATGGTAACCGCTGTGCCCCTGCACAGGCAAAGGCCTCAGCAAACATATCACCAACCTCAAGATTTGATAAAATATTACGATTTCCCATAATATCTTCACGAATGATCTGTCCTCTACCAGTCAATATAATTCCAAGTTGAGAGATGACCTCTCCTGCTCTTAAAATAGTCTCATTTTTTAAAAATTTCTTTTTACTTGCTTGAAGGCAACCAAGCATACCTCCGATGTCATTCTGTTCAATTCCTTCAAATAAAGAAATATTAGTTAATAATTCGATATAGGAACTAACATCCATTGGAACAACATCTTTTATTCTGTCCTTATTCTCCATCAAAAACCTGTCCCCTTTCTGGTTAATAATCTAACTTTATATTTCTCTTTCATGTCGACTTTATATTTTCTCATTCATGTCGAGTTGACACAGCAAGATATCCTTACTACAATAATACAATAAGAATAACTTATAATTGTTGTTTTTACAACAGACATTTTTATTTTGTTAACTTATATTATATACATAACATATTTCAAGTTTACGTATAACGATTTATAGCATATATTTTGGGAGGAATATTATGATTAGAACAATCATTAGAATTGATGAAGATGCTTGCAACGGATGTGGATTATGTGCTAATGCCTGTAAAGAAGGCGCTATCGCTATTATAAATGGAAAGGCAAAGTTAATACGTGATGATTATTGTGATGGTCTTGGAAACTGTCTGCCAGTATGCCCTACCGGAGCTATAACATTTGAGGAAAGAGATACTTTAGCTTTTGATGAAGAAGCAGTGCAGAAACATATGGATACCTTATCAATGGGTAATAACCAATTAGAAAATGAGACTTCAAAAGAAGCAAAGCCATGTGGATGTCCTTCTAGTGCAGCAAAAGTTCTATCCCATAACACTGCAATGGATCATGATATCGAAATAGAGAGTAATTTACGCCAATGGCCAGTTCAAATTAAATTAGTTCCCGTAAATGCACCTTACTTTGAGCAAGCAAATCTATTAATTGCAGCAGACTGTACAGCTTATGCTTATGGAAATTTCCATAACAAGTTTATGAAGAATCGTATCACTTTGATTGGATGCCCAAAGCTTGATGGGGTAGATTATACCGAAAAACTTACTGCAATACTTGAAAATAATAATATTAAGAGTGTTCATGTAGTTCGTATGGAAGTTCCTTGCTGCAGAGGTATTGAAATGGCTGTAAAACAAGCTCTACAAGCAAGCGGAAAGTTTATTCCATGGCAAATAACTGTAATTGGAACAGACGGATCCATTTTAGAAGATTAATCAAATTTATTAGAATATTAAGATAAAACTTTCTTTCTCCTACAAGACAACAAGCTGTTATCAATCTCATTTCCTTTGATAACAGCTTGTTGTTTATACTTTTCTAAATACTTCTTCATAATAAATAGACCATGTGTCCCTAAGCCCAATATTATACACTTGAGCTTTGGTTCTATTTTGACTGTCCTCTTACTCCAACGGAGCTTTTATTAATTACTTGATTATTTCGTCCTTTACTATTACTATTCTTTCCATTGGCTCCTGTAAAGGAATTCGCATTTTTTGACTTAAATATCTGACTTAAATCCACTTGATTTTTATTCTTACTTCCCATACAAATACCTCCTCATATAGCTCATATTCATATAATTATAGAATAAATGGCTTCACCAATCTAGGTTCTCAGGTTCTATCTTCAGACGAAGAGACTTTATCTTGGCGAATACACTTCTCTCTGCCGTACCCACAGGGTGAGTGCGTATCCCTGATGGTTTTAATGTATAGCTAATTGCAGAGCAACTTCGCATATATTAAAAAAGCACTTCTGAAAATTACAGAAATGCTGTCGTTCCTCTTACATTCACTAATCCATCATCCCTTGTTAAGAATGGTTTATAGCAAAATGATATCCACTTGTGAACAACAAACATTCTGAGTCAATATATGTACGATTTTTTATCATGTTGTTCACCCCTTTCGACAAACGAGAAAAAGTACGCTTCACGAGCTTGTCCTTAATAATGTCATTTTTTACTACTATACTACCTTCATTTTTTGATGTCAAGTGTTTCTTCCTTGTCAAAAGAATTCCCTTTGAAATACAGGAAATTATGGTATAATGTCGATAGACATTATACTAGCCATGCAAAGTGAGCGCACAAAAATACCGCAAATTGAGTACACATAATAAGCGCAAAGCGCTGCTTACTATATGAGCTTACGAATATGGTATAATAGTAAATAAAAATAAGAAAGTAGAATTCATTCCGATAAAATAAAGAAGTATTCTGCGTTATTTACCAATCTACAAGATATTATGAAATCTTAGGAGGACCAAACATGAAACTCGGATTTATTGGCTGTGGCAATATGGCAACAGCTATGATTAGTGGCATGATAAATAATCATATCGTAGAGGCTACCGATATTATCGCATCAGACGCCTCATTACAATCACTTAAAAATGCGGAAGAAAAATTAGGTATTCTTACTACCTCAGATAACCTAACTGTAGCAACAAGTGTAGATGTACTTTTTCTTTCTGTGAAACCTCAATTTTATGAGACTGTGATCAAAGAAATTGCACAAGATATAAAGAAAAGTACCATTATAGTTACTATCGCAGCTGGACAAAGTTTAAAAAGGGTAGAGTCTTTATTTGAACGTACCTTAAAATTAATCCGTACTATGCCAAACACCCCTGCATTAGTTTCCGAAGGTATTACAGCAGTATGTCGAAATGATCAGGTGACGGAAGAAGAATTTACCCTTGTTATGAACCTTTTACGTGGTTTTGGTATTGCTGAAGAGGTTCCAGAACACCTAATGGACGCTGTAGTTGCAGTAAGCGGTAGTTCACCTGCATATGTCTTTATCTTAATAGAAGCAATGGCAGATGCTGCTGTTGCTGAAGGTATGCCAAGAGATAAAGCTTATCGTTTTGCTGCTCAGGCCGTACTCGGAAGTGCAAAGATGGTTCTTGAAACAGGTATGCATCCAGGCGCTCTAAAAGATATGGTATGTTCTCCTGGAGGAACTACAATTGATGCTGTCCAAAGTTTAGAAAAGACTGGATTCCGAAGCAGTATCATGGAGGCAATGAAAGTCTGCGCTGAGAAGTCTAGGAAATTATCCTAGTACAAGATATAATAACAATACCCCTCCATTTGCTACTAGGCTTTTATCTTTCAGCTTAGTCGTAAATGGAGGGGTTTGTTAAATGAAGACTTTCATCATATCACACAAGTTTCAAAATCGATAGGAATAAATCCAAATACGGTTTTTTTATATGAATACTAACAATTAAAACTTAGTCCCGACTACTCTACAAAAAGAGAAAATCCCATCATCTGCAAGAAGCATCTCAACATCCCCACTTCTCCTCAACATCCCAGCATCTTTTAATGTTTTATCCCATAATAGCCAATTTTCATATCCATTCGGCATCGTATCTGCTACCTCAACCTTTAATTGGTCAGAATGTTCCCATAATTTGCGCCACCATTCTGGTGTATGGTGCGTATACAGATAAGGTTCCCAATATGGCTTTATTGACTCCGGGATTTCATCATGGAATTCTTTCAATACAGACGGAACAACAATACCTATTTGCCCATTCGGTTTTAGATAAGATAAGATTTCTTCCAGATACATTTCATTCGTCCCAAAATAATGGTAAGCATCTAAACTCACAATAGCATCAAAGAATCCTCTAGCAAAAGGAAGTTTCATTGCATCCGCATGGATTGGAGTTACAAGATCTTCTACTTCCATTTCTTTTATACGAAGGAAATTATCTGTGGTATGAATCCATAAATCTGTAGCATACACATTAACCCCGAATTCTTTTGCTAAGAACACCGAACTTAACCCTTTTCCACAGCCCAAGTCAAGTACTTTCATTCCTTTACTAAACTGCATTTTCTCAGATAAAAACTCAGCTAACCACATAGCGTTAGGACCCATTTCATTTTCGCTGACCCATTCAATATCATAGGCAGACGATCGTGGAAATTGTTCTAAACTTAGCATTTGTTGCACTCTTGCTATCGTTTCATTCATAGATACCTCCATTCTAGGATGAAATAATCATCTTTCGGTTTATTCAAAGGAGACGTTATAATCTTTCATGAACTCAAAAAGCACACCAAGGCTTTGTGCCGGTGTGCTTTTTCCTAATTCATGCTGTGTTACAAATTCGTTACCAGTATTCACAATTTATAGTCAAAGCGGATATTCGCAATGCGGTGCAATACTAGTACAATTTATATCACTTATTTTTAAATGTTCCGGACATTTGTTTAAGAATATTATAATACATCCTCCTAATATGTCCACTTATTTTTACCTTTTTTTGGCGTTATTCTTAAAGAAAATTTTTATTCTCCGTCGACTACAACACCTTTTTGTAGAATTATGTTAGCATATAGGGCTTTTTCCCCAGTTGCAATAATGGCATAAGCTTTTTTCGCTTCTTCGTAAAATGCAAACCTTTCAATCGAACCAATCGCTTTTTCTCCTCGTTCGTCGAACTGGCCAACAATTTTCTTATATTCCTCCCAAATTGGAGTCTCCACCGTATCACCCGGAACTTTTTCCATTAGTAAAGCCGGTTTATCAACGTAGGTATCTAGAGGAAATACAGTTAAAATAGCACTTAAGAGACTTGGGACATCATGGCCATCGCATCGTATTACAATCGCATCTTTCCCAACGGATTGTGCAGGAAAATTACCATCCGCTATCACAATTCTGTCACTGTGTCCCATTTCACATAACACTTTTAATAATTCTGGAGATAAAATTTTAGGTATTTTATTTAACATAACTGCCCTCCAATTATTCTCGTAGTGAACACTAACACTTCTTATGAAATTTTTTTCTTATTATCATTATGTTCTTCTAACAACACATCTATTTAATGATGATACACCTATTCTTTTAATGAATATGTACCACCAATCGATATTACAATTACTTACAGAGAGTTAAAAATCTCTGATATACCTCCGACCACTTATCTATCTCTTGTGGCTCATAACATATCATATCTTCGGAGTTTCGAATACATTCTCTGGCTTTTGTTAAGTCACTTATTTCACCTAACGCAATCAATTGAAGCGCAACATTTCCATAAACAGTTGCTTCCGTTGGTCCTGCAACTACCTTCTTGTTACACGCATTTGCAGTCAACTGACAAAGCATACGGCTCTTTGTACCACCACCAACCAGATAAATCGTGTCATAGTTTTTCTGTGTGCAATCCTCAATTTGCTCCATCACATAACGATATTTCATTGCCAAACTTTCGTTGATACAACGAACAAATTCACCAATTTCTTTTGGGATGCTTTGATTTGTTCTCTTACAGTAATCACAGATTCTCTCAGGTATATTGCCAGGAGCAACAAATTCAGGTGCATCTGGATCAATAAAAGCTTGAAATGGAATCGCTTTCTGTGCTTCTTTCTCAAGCTCAGAAAAAGTATAATTTAATCCTTCTCTTTCCCACTGTCTTCTGCTTTCTTGAATCAACCAAAGTCCAATAATATTTTTTAAGAAAGAAATCTTCCCACCATAACCGCCTTCATTAGTCATGTTATACTGTTTAGACTTTTCAGAAATTATCGGTTCTGAAAGTTCTGTCCCGAATAAAGACCAAGTACCACAGCTGATGAATAAGAAATCTTCCTCGATAGCAGGAACGGCCACCATAGCGCACTGTGTATCGTGACCGGCAACTGCTACCACACTGGCAGGCTTGATCATTAATTCTTCTAGAATTTCTGGCCGAATCGGAGAAAGAACTGTTCCTGGTTCTATAACTTCTGTTAAAATGTCTTCTGGTAATCCTAGCGAATGAATTATTTCCTTTGACCAAACCTTCTCCCTAGCATCAAGCATCTGGGTGGTAGAGGCAATTGTATATTCGCTTGCTTTCACACCGGTTAAGAAATAATTCAGTAAATCAGGCATTAATAGAAGTGATTTCGCTTGTGACAATAACTTTTGTCTTGAATTTTTAAGAGAAAGCAATTGAAATACAGTATTAATCTCCATAAACTGATTTCCACTCAGTTCATAAAACCTTTCTTTATCGTATTTAGAAAACGCAAGTTCAAACATTCCTTCCGTTCTTTTATCGCGATAATGTACCGGATTTTCTAACAAGTTTCCATCTTCATCTAAAAGTCCAAAATCAACACCCCAAGTATCGACTCCAACGCTGTAAAAGTCAACCTGGGATGCTTTTTGAAGTCCAATTTTTATGTCATGCATCAAACGTAATACGTCCCAATATAACGTCTGATTTAACTGCACCGGCTCATTTAAAAACCGGTGCAGTTCCTCTAACTTAATTCGTTTACCATCAAAACTTCCGAGTATCGCTCTTCCGCTAGAGGCTCCAAGGTCAATGGCTAAGACATTTTTCCCTGTTTCCATGAATTAGCGATACATTGGACCATAAGTTGCGCAAGCTCTATAGTCCTGTCCTTCCTTATCCATTCCAAAAGCATTCCATGCAGCTGGGCGGAAAATCTTCTCCTCTGGGACATTATGCATTGCTACTGGAATTCTTAACATGGAACAAAGAGTAATTAAATCTGCTCCGATGTGTCCATAACTAATCGCGCCATGATTAGCACCCCAATTGTTCATAACATCATAAGCTGTCGTAAATGCACCTTCCCCTGTTGTTCTTGGAGCAAACCAAGTACATGGCCATGTATAATCTGTTCTCTTCCATAGAGTATCTGATACTTCGTCTGGAAGTTTCACTGTGTAACCTTCTGCAATCTGTAACATTGGACCAAGTCCTTTAACAAGATTTAATCTTATCATGGTACAAGGCATCTGCGCTGTAGTTAAGAATCTTGAAGAGTATCCGCCACCACGGAAATATCCATTATCAGCAGCATTCCATGTAGTTGCATTTAAGATTGCTTCTTGATCTTCTTCATTTACGTCATACCAAGGTTTCATCACGCCATTACCAGAAGCATCTTTTGCTTCACCACAAGCATCAAGGCAAGCAGCACCAGAGTTAATTAAGTGAATGATTCCACCAGATTCTTTCGCTACTCCCTCAAGGTCATAACCAGTTGCTTTCTTTACTGCCTCTGGGCTCCAGTAAGTACGAACATCGGCAAAAATTTGTGCTGTATTCGTTAATAGTTTACTAAATAGCATACCAAGACCGTTTAATACGTCATTTTCTGTTGCTAAAATATAAGGCTCTCTTGCACCATTCCAGTCAAAAGAGGTGTTAAGTAATGCTTCTGGGAAATCGCAGTTTGGATAGAAGTCAGTCCATTGACGCTGTCCCTGGAAACCTGCTGCTATTGCATTATGTCCGGACATCTCCTCTTCACAGCCTTCTGGCAGATTAGCATTACCGTTCATTAAATCCTTAATAATACACATCATCTTCACAACGAACTCCCAGTCTTTATCTTTCTGTTCTGGATTTTTTTGAACTTCACTTGGATTCTTATCAAATCCTTCCTTACATTTCTCCTTCGTCCATGCAAGTGCCTTTTCATATTCTTCTTTATCGTAAATCTCCTCTGTCATACGGCGGATAATCTCTACCTCATCGACAGACTCAACTCGCATTCCAAGGTACTCTTCAATAAATGCTGGGTCAATAATAGAACCACCAATACCCATACAGATAGAACCAATCTGAAGATAGGATTTTCCTCTCATGGTTGCTGCTGCTACTGCGGAACGTCCAAAACGAAGTAATTTTTCTTTAACATCCTCTGGAATTTCTTTGTTGTCCGCATCCTGAACATCATGGCCATAGATCCCAAAGGCAGGAAGACCTTTTTGAGCATGGGTTGCTAATACCGATGCAAGATAAACAGCACCTGGACGCTCCGTTCCATTAAATCCCCAAACACCTTTGATTGTCATTGGATCCATATCCATTGTCTCTGCACCATAACACCAGCAAGGTGTAACAGTTAAAGTGATATCAACTCCTGCTTTTTTAAATTGTTCAGCACAAGCTGCAGTCTCTCCTGCTCGTCCGATGGTGGTATCCGAAATAATAACTTTTACCGGTTCTCCATTCGAATAACGAAGATTCTCCTCAAATAATTTAGCTGCTGCTTTTGCCATTCCCATTGTCTGTTCCTCTAAGGATTCTCTCACCTTAAGATATCCTCTTCTACCATCAATGGTTGGTCTGATTCCGATAATCGGATACTCCCCAATTAATCTGTTTTTTGCCATATGTAACTTCCTCCTTTTTTATGATTTAAAATTTTTGTTTATGTATTTTAGTAGGCCATGCCTGCTTAGTAGTAGGCCGGAAGTTTGTGCCGAGGACGACGCAGGCACAAACTTCTAGTGTGAAGTCTTAGAATTTCTTAGGCGGCGTCTTTTGGCGCCTTAGAAATTCTCTTCACACTACCCTCATTATAATATTTTACGCAGAAGTAATCTTGTGTTATAATGGCATAAAAATATAACAATATTCACAGGAAGGGTTCTTATGCAGGACATCAGATATCATGAGTGCAGGCAACGAGGCACCGTAGATTTTCCAATAGAATATCACTATGTGGACCATACACATCCGCAGTATGAGATGCCTTTCCATTGGCATATCGAATATGAAATTATTCGGATTTTGGATGGAGAGTTTAGGCTGTTTCTTGAGGGAACAGAATATCTACTTAAAAAGGACGATGTTGCCTTTATTAAAGATGGTAAACTACACGGAGGTTCACCAAAAGACTGTACCTATGAATGTATTGTATTTGATTTTAATATCTTACGACAGAGAAGTTTTCTAACCGATACATTCCTTAGAAAAATAGCGCACCAAAAGATTAGTATTTATCCAGTACATAATAAGACATGCATTACATCTCCTTTAATTACGATGTTTGATGCAATCCGATCAGAAGAAGAAGGATATGAACTATCTATATTAGGTTCTTTGTTATTATTTTTTGCAGCCTTACAGAAAAACGAATATTACAGTAAGGAAGAGGAATACGATCTAAAATCTCAAAAAGCCATTGAGCAGTTAAAAGCCTCTTTAGAACTCATTGTGACCGATTATGCAAAGCCACTAACCTTACAGGAGCTATCGAGGGAATGTGGACTCTCCCCAAAATACTTCTGTCGATTTTTTCAGGAGTATACCAATCGAACTCCAATCGATTATCTGAATTATTATCGGATTGAACAAGCTTGCTATCAGATTAGTCAATCAGAAGATACGCTAACCGATATTGCATTTCGTTGTGGGTTTAATGACTTTAGTTACTTTATAAAAACATTTAAAAAATACAAAGGAATTACACCGAAAAAATATCAGATGATGTGGAAGGAATAAAGTATTTGCTTTACAGTTTAGCGGACTTAAGACATAAAAATAACCCCTTTCATTAGACATTGTCTTTTGGTCTAACAAAAGGGGTTCACTTCAAAATAGGGTTTCAAGACGAGAATTTTTGAATTCTTTATTCATGAAATTAATCATATTTTGTATTATCATAAGCTTCAGTCGTATCCAAAACTATTATTATTTCAGATTCAACTACCCTAATGGTATAGCAATAAGAAATTTGATGATGTTTTTTTATCACTTCCATCCACATCAAATGTCCAACATTCTTTCCAAAAGGATTCCTTATTATTTAGCTCTTCTTCAGAAATACGTTGCTCTATCTTAAGGCCATCATTAAAATCAGCGATACGGTTATAGTGTTTTTCTAAATCCACTTTCTGTGAGTAAATCCAGTCCCATATCCGTTGTGCATCATCCAAATTAGAATACGAAATAACATAGTCTATGGATGATAATTTAGCATCCTCATCTTCCGTCTTGTAAAGTAAGTTAAGGTATTCTGTCTGTAGGTCATTGTTAATCCGAATTTTCCCATTAGCTACCATTACTAGTTTACCTAAACTAGAATGTTCTTTAAACTTCTTTGATTCCGTACCTAGGACTTGATTCACTTCGCTCCTGGTTTTATCTAAAAGCGTCATGACTTCTGGTAAATTTGTTAGCTTAGTAAAAGATGAGCCCTTACATCCACTTAATGTTATTAACAATGAACTCAATAGCAATACAATACATGTAATTTTTTTCTTCATTACATCCTCCCTTATTCCCACAACGTTATACTTCATTTTATTACTACCACTGTAATATGTGATGTCACCGTTACTAGATCAAAATTTCATGGTTACAGATAATGATGATTTCTAAGTAATCAATATCGGAATTATGTATTGAAATGTTAGTAATTCTATCTTATTTACCGCAAATTGAGAAAATTGCTATAAGAATAAAACACATACACATGCACCCGAAAATTGTATTAACAGCGGTATCTTCATCTTTTTTGACTTTTTTTATTATTGTAACAGTATTAATATAGAGTACTATTGCTGCTAGTATACCTAAGTAAGCATAAACTGCTAAACCCATTATTAATCTCCCCTTCTGAATTTATATATCGTTTTGTATTATATATCTTATTAAATATAAAATCTAAATGCTTCTAGTGATTCACTTTGAATTCAATAATCTATTTTATAACTCTAGATAATGTTATTTTAATATTAGATAATGTCATTTTAATAATATAAGCAAAGGTAATTAGAAAATCCCAGCACTTTGGGGTAAAGAATAGTATATTAACTACCTTATATTTAAGCATATCATAGTTACATAAAATGTCAATATATTCATTTTTTTACTAATGAAAGAAAGTTATTTCTTTCATAAACTGCAAAAAAATATTAGCGGGTTTTATCCCACTAATATTTTTTTGTAAACCCTGTTAGTACAATATATTAATATAACTCCCTCCCCTTTTTATCCCCTATCGCTGTCTTCCTATAAAAATAAGAACAAATCACGTCTCTCCATTCCTTCGAATGTTCCAGCTGTTCCTGTAATCTATGCAATACCCTGTGATATGGTACTTCTTCCAACTTTCCTTTTAGTTCTTCCCATAACTTAACCATCTCTTCCACATCCTCTACTCCCTCAAAATGAGAATCATAGATATGTTGGATTAAGGTCTTACCTGTCTTTAACTGATAGGTATATGGAATGCGATGGAAGAATAAAAGCAACTCTTCTGGGCATGTTTCAGGTGTTCCATAGAGCTCTTGGTTTGGCTGATGATACTGTGTTGTGTATCCTGTTCCATTCTTGGTTCGGTCTACACCAATTGCTGTATGGTCTGCTTTATGATAGGTTCCCCAACGGTCGTATTCATACCCGTCAACATTAGGTCCGTAATGATGAGAAGGATTTACCATCCATCCAATACCAAGCGGAGAAGTATATTTCTCATATGCTGGCCAGGACATCATTAGGATTTTGGATATATAATCTATAACATGCTCCTTCATGCCAAATGTTAAGGTGATCCATTCTTTTGCTATCTCCTCTGATGTTAAATCAGGATCAAAACTCAGTCTACCATATCCATAGAGATTCGCTGCTGCCAAGTCATGACCAGTCCAGTTATCATCATTCCCTGTATTTGCAACTGCTGCCATTCCAGCGTTTTTATTGCCATAAGTGTTGCCACTAACGATATCGAATACCGTATCATTTTCTTCTTTACAATAAGTTCTAAACTTTAAGATTTCTTTAAACATCGGAATCAAGTAACAAACATGTCTTTGCTGACCTGTGTATTCCTGTGCTATCTGAACCTCAAGCATCAGATTTGTCTTCTTCATACCACCGAATAAAGGTGATATTGGTTCTCTAACCTGAAAATCCATCGGACCGTTTTTCACCTGTAGAATTACATTCTCTGCAAAATCACCATCTAATGATTGGAAGTTATCAAAGCTTGCTCTTGCTCTGTCGGTTTTCATATCTCTCCAATCCTGTTTGCAGTTATACACAAAACATCTCCAGATAATCAAACCTCCATAAGGTTTTACTGCCTCAGCTAACATATTGGCACCTTCTGCATGGGTTCTTTGATAAGTAAATGGCCCTGGTCTTCCTTCTGAATCCGCCTTAACTAAAAATCCGCCAAAGGATGGTATTTCTTTAAATAATAATTGCACTTCTTTCTTCCACCAAAGACGTACTTCCTCGTCGAGTGGGTCAGCAGAAGTTAAACCACCAAGTTCCATTGGAGCCGCAAAATTTAAAGAAAGATAAAGCTTAATTCCATAAGAAGCAAAAATTTCACCGATTTGTTTTAATTTATCTATGTAGCGATTTGTTATTAAATTAGTTGCTGTACCACGGACATTTACATTGTTTATCACAACTGCGTTTATACCAACGGAGGAAACAAGTCTTGCATAGGCCTTAGTACGTTCATTTACAATAACTTCACCATGTTCAAAAAAGAAAGAATTACCAGAATAACCTCTTTCAATACTACCGTCCATATTATCCCAATGATTTAACATTCGAAGAGGATTCTTTGGAAAGATAGTTCTATTGAAGGAATGCACATCTGCTCCAAGAATGGTGCTACGAATCAAATCAAAAGTTCCATAGAGAATACCATTTGAGGTGTAAGCCTCTATCAATAGCATCTCGTCTGCTAACGAAATACGATATCCCTCATTTTCTAGATCTTTATTATCACCAATCTGAAAATGAATCCCTTTTCTCGTTTTATCAACATCTGATTTCATATCACAAAGGCTGCTTTCGATATCGATTGAAAATAGCTCTTTTGCTGCTGTTGTTAATTCTAAGACCGCACTTTTTACAATAGAGTCGTCTTTATTGTATGTAACGACTGTAAAATAATCTCGCATCGCAAGATTATCACTCTTATAGTAATTTAACCAAGCTTTTTCAAACCCCATTGTTCCATCTCCTTTTTTTATATTAAAAGTTAATACTACTTCTTCTTCCATTCTTAATAAACCTTCTTTGTAAGCAGTTTCTTTGTACCAAGGTCGACGCAGGCACAAACTTCTGTGTGTAAGAAGTTTGTTCTTTCACACAGAACCCTAAACTCATTATCCTATACACATTATATATTTCGATTACTTATAAACCAACTATACTTCATGAACCATTAGCAAACTTCTTAATTTTTGCTCTATTTTCCTCAAATAATGCTATTATTTAATATGTTAAAATTTTTCTAATCAAATAATGCTATTACTATCCAATTTCTCTTTACAATATTTTTAGAATGCACTATACTTAATATATTAAATTGCACGATTTTTTCTTATATCAGAACTAATATTTGTACATAACTAATAGATTTTTTTCTATTTTACTTATCGCAACATATGATTAATTGAAGTTTATTAATATAATTAAGGAGGAGCATCTATGATAGCTATACTAAACGGAACCAGAGAAACAGTTTCATATGATGAGAATATCGGTATTCGACTTTATTTAAATGAAGAATACGAAGATTACCCGATTCATTGGCATACTGCTGCAGAAATTATTATGCCAATTGAAAATACATATGAGGTTGTTGTAAATAATATACGCCACGAATTAGAGGTAGGCGATATTATACTGCTACCTTCCGGTGAGCTTCACCAACTCTATGCTCCAACTAAGGGGAAACGTATTATCTTCCAATTTGATTATTCCTTACTTTATAACTTAACTGGATTTGACTCCGTATTTCATATGTTCCATCCATGTACCCTCATTACAAATGAGACAATGCCTGATATTCATGATAATCTTCATAGCCTTATGCTTAGAATTATGGATGAATATTTTGGAGACTCCCCATTAAAAGAGGCGGCAATCTATTCTATGCTCGTAAATTTCTTTGTTATCTTAGGTCGGAATTATATTACCTCAGAAAAGAAATTTCCGAATACAAAGAGTCCGAAGCGACATGAATATATCGATAAATTTCTCATGGTATGTACCCATATTAATGAACATTGTACCGAACCTATTAACGTGGATGATCTGGCACAATTAGCTGGCTTTAGCAAGTACCATTTTATGCGTTTGTTTAAAGAGTTTTCAGGTATCTCTTACTACGATTATTTAAATAAGCAACGAATCATGCATGCAGAAAAATTACTTATTGACCCTAACCTAACCATCACTGAAATTGCGATGCATTCTGGCTTTAACAGTCTAGCAACTTTCAACCGAATATTTAAGGAACAGAAGCAATGTACTCCAAGCGAATACAAGCGCCTTCATGGGCCAAATATCATACGTTTTAATGCTTCTCAAGCATAAAGTAATTTTATTTTTTACTTCCAATTGTAAAATAAACCGATATTATCAATTCATACTTCCAAGTATAAGTAACACATCATAATTTGCACAGGCTTTTAAATTATTATAAGAACTACATGTTTCGTATAGGATGTTACATTGTGGATGCAATGAAGATGAAATAAAATGAATCATAGAAATACATTGAAGTGATTTTAAAGGAATTCTAAAAAAATAATTATTTTACTACATAGAAAGGCGGAAGAAAATGAGCAGTCAAGTACATAACAATCGAAGATTAATGAATGATGGCTGGAGTTTTTCCAAACATCAGCTAGGCGCTACCTTACAACAAGTGTTAGATGCAAAAACAGAATGGCATCCCGTTGATTTGCCCCACGACTGGTTAATTTATAATACCCACGATTTGTATGAAACAGGAGAAGGTTGGTACAGACGTACGTTATCCATGGAACACCTGAAAAATAAGGAGCGATATATATTACGTTTCGAGGGCGTGTATATGAACTCGACCCTCTATGTCAATGGAAGGTTTGCTGGAGAGTGGAAATACGGTTACTCAACATTTGAATTCGATATAACCGAGTTTTTAACAGAAGGTGGCAATGAAATTGTGATGCAAGTTATCTACGAGTCACCGAACTCGAGATGGTATTCCGGTGCAGGTATTTATCGTAATGTCTGGTTCCATACCTATCCTGAAGTACATATTAACCCAGATGGAATTTATATTTCAACAGAAAAAGTGGATGAGGATTTTTACGTTTTCCTATCAACCGAAGTTTCCTCTTTACCGATCAGTATGGAACCTGAGCTTACAATACCAGAGGATTTTCATGGATTAGACAAGGATTCCACATCTACACTCGAACTTCGCCATACTGTATGGTCGCCAAGTCATGAATTAGTTTGCACCCATACTGTCGATGTTACAAGTGAGGTAGTAAAGAATGCCTTTTATGTACAAGATAGTAAACTACATATTATTTCACCTCTTCTTTGGGAGCTTTCGTCACCAAATTTATATCAAGTGCAAACTGATATTATCAAAGATAATATTATAATACAGTCCGTAACACAAAACATTGGTTTTCGCACCATAGAATACACCTGCGAAGAAGGCTTTTTCCTTAATGGTAAACATGTAAAGCTATATGGAGTATGTCAACACCACGACCTTGGTAGCCTTGGTGCTGCTATTAATCGTACTGCCCTTCGTAGACAACTAACGATTTTAAAAGAAATGGGTGTGAATGCTATTCGTACTTCACACAATATGCCAGCAGTAGAGTTAATGGAACTTGCAGATGAGATGGGATTTTTGATTAATTCGGAAGCCTTTGATATCTGGGAGCGTTCAAAAACAACCTATGATTATGCTCGTTTCTTCCCAAAATGGGCAGATAAAGATGTCGCTAGCTGGATTCGTAGAGACCGCAACCACCCTTCTCTCATCATGTGGAGTATTGGAAATGAAATCTATGATACACATGCAGACGAGCGTGGTCAGGAAGTTACTAGAATGTTATTAAGCTTTGTTCGAAAACATGATTCTCGCATCAATGCTCCTGTAACCATCGGCTCCAATTACATGGCATGGGAAAATGCTCAGAAGTGTGCTGATATCGTAAAACTAGCTGGATATAACTATGCAGAACGACTCTACGGGGAGCATCATGAATTACATCCAGATTGGATGATATACGGAAGTGAAACGGCATCTACCTTACAAAGCCGTGGAATCTATCATTTCCCATATTCAAAGGCAATCCTTGCAGACGATGATGAGCAATGCTCTTCCCTTGGTAATACGACTTCAAGCTGGGGAGCACGAAGCACAGAATACTGTATTACGAAAGACCGTGATGCCACATTTAGTGCCGGACAATTCATCTGGACTGGTTGGGACTACATCGGAGAGCCAACTCCATATTTTACGAAAAACTCTTATTTCGGTCAGGTAGATACCGCTGGTTTTAAGAAAGATACATTCTATATCTATCAGGCAGAGTGGACGGATTATAAAAAATCACCAATGGTACATTTATTCCCATACTGGGATTTCTCCAAAGATCAGGTGATTGACTTAAGGGTATGCTCCAATGCCCCAAGAGTGGAATTGTTTTTTAATGAAAACTCCCTAGGAACCTATGATATTGACCACAAACATGGTACACAGCTATGTGGCCATTGGCAGTTACCATATGAAGAAGGTACCTTAAAAGCGGTTGCATATGATGAATACGGAAATATTATAGCAACAGATACCCGTACCTCCTTTGGTGATGCCGCTAATATTAAATTATCACCGGATAAAACCACCATGCTTGTGAATTGCCAAGACCTTATTTTTGTTGAAATTAGCATGGAAGATTGTAATGGCAATCCAGTAGAAAATGCAAATAATCGTGTTACCGTAGAAGTTACGGGTGCTGGTCGTCTAATTGGACTAGATAATGGTGATAGTACCGATTATGATCAATATAAGGGAATCAGCCGAAGATTGTTCAGTGGAAAATTACTTGCAGTTATAGCATCAACCTTAACACCAGGTGAAATTACAATGAAGGTTACCTCAGAAACTTTACCAGCAAAGACTCTCTCCTTTACTTCCATTCCATGTGAGTATCCAGAAGGTCTTAGCGATAATATGAGGAATACGGATCACATCATTTATCCAGTACTGAATCCGAAAGTTATAATTCCTACTACGGATGAAGCCGAGATTCCGATTCGTAAACTCGAAATAGTTACACCGAATGGGACTACTCTTTCTAAAGATTTAAGTACAATTGAGGCATATGTAATCACTCATCCAGCAAATGCTACCTATCAAGATATCGATTGGAGAATAACCAATGGATCGGGTATAGATTCCAATCTAGCCAGATTAGAGAAGGATGGTACCAAGGTAAAGGTAATTGCCCTTGGTAGCGGTAAAGCTTATCTTCGTTGTACCTGTAGGAATGGTGCAGATAAGGTACGTATGATTTCTGAAATAGAGCTTAACTTCCATGACCTTGGAGAAGCTACCATGAATCCGTATGAATTTATATATGGTGGTTTATACTCTTGGTCCAATACAAACCTTACCAACGGAATTGAGCGCGGTATCTCCTCTCTGCTACCAATGGATACTTACATTTGTTTTAAAAATGTAGACTTTGGCTCCTATGGATCTGACGAGATTACTGTTCCAATCTACTGTCTTGATACTGAGCTTCCAACTTTTGAGATTTGGGAAGGTATCCCACATGAAGAAGGAAGTGAATTACTAGCAGACTGTTCATTTAGTAAAAAGCCAATATGGAATCACCATCAACCGGAAACCTATCGATTAAAGCGTAGAGTAAAAGGTATCGTAACAATTTCCTTCGTTGTATTTAAACGATTAAGCGTTCAAGGATTTCAGTTTACCAATCCACAAAAAGGATTTGCAAAATTATTCGCTACTGATTGTGACCTCATATATGGAGATACCTTTACAAAGAAAGCTCCTCGCATTGAAGGAATCGGGAATAACGTATCCTTGGAATTTTCAGAGATGGATTTCGGAGAACAGGGCATTACGAAACTCTCTATCTGTGGTCATTCTCCGATTGAGAAGAACACCATTCATGTAAAGTTTATTTCAGAAGAAGGTAGTATGCTCTATAATAGCATTGAAGAACTTGCAGAATTTACTTTTACGAATGAGTACGAAGTAAAAGAGTTTGAATTCTCTAAGAAGACAGGTAAATATACTGTTACCTTTATATTCCTACCGGGCAGTAATTTTGACTTTGAGTGGTTTAAGTTTGAATAAACTCTTGATGGCAAATTATAAAAAAATGTAGGAACATTAAATGATAATAAGCGGGGATAATGTTCTATGTAAGTGTGAGTGTTATTGTAAAACGATAGTAAGCGAGGACAATATTTTATGGAAAACGAGAATATCATAAAAAGATTACGACATATCAGCTATTTAGATATAGTATTATTGCTTATTGCCGGTTTCATAATAAAATCTTACCATAGCTATGTAATAGGTTTTCTAATTATAGCCTTCAGTTGTTTTAATCAGTGGAAATATTACAGATGCCCTCATTGTAAAGAATCACTCGATCTTCGCCTGAAATTAACCAAAGACACACACTGTCCTTCCTGCGGACATATTATCTCTCGCAAGAATTAATCATTAAGATAAACAGATATTGCTATGTTTAAAACATAAAAAATCTAACGTTATGTTTTGATTATTTTTTATTCTATCTCATTTAACAAAATCCATGAAACTTATTAAAGGCTTACCATTGCCTTAATGCGTTTCATGGATTTTTGTATCTTGATTTTAACGCTGTATCGTTCATCATTTTATTTTTCAAAAAACAGTATGCCTAACGTATTCGGACCACAATGGGAAGATACTACTCCACCTGCTCTGGTTATCAATATCTCCTTAAAGTAGTTCAGTTCCTTAAGAAACTGATATGTTTCTTGTTCAATCAATTGATTAATACCAGAGTGAGTTATAAACACGCGAGTCGGGTCTGCCTTAAGTAGTTGCTCCTTTAAATCATTAGCATAATTTAATATAACAGACTTTGGTTTGCCTCGATACTTTTTCTCTACACCCATCTTTCCGCTTTTCACAACTATCATTGGCTTTAAGCGTAGTGTATTGCCTAAAAGTGCAGTCACAGCACTACATCTTCCTCCACGATGAAGATAGGTTAATGTATCAACAACAAAGGATGCCCTAACCTTATCTGTATCTTCCTCAATTTTCTTAACAATCTCCTCTGCCATAAATCCCTTTCTCGCTAAATCTGCTGCAAGTAATACCAAAAGACCTATTCCAGTAGACAAACTCTTAGAATTGATAACAAAAAGCCTCTGATATTCCTGCTCCTGCGCTATCATTCTGACAACCTGACAGGTTACAGACATTTCTTCTGAAATACCGAAAAATATGATATCAAGCTTCTTCTCCATATATGGTTTTAAAATATCTAAGGCAACCCCTATTTCAGGTGCCGCTGTCTTTGGAGTTTCCCCTTCCTGATCTGACCATTCATAGATTTCTTGTGGAGTTATTTCCTTTCCATCTTGAAAACTTTTCATTCCCAATACAATATTAAGAGGAATAATAGTAATATCATATTTCTTTAACAATTCTTCCGATAAATCACAGGTACTATCTGCAAAAATTTTAATTTCACCCATCACTCTTCTCCTTATCTTCTATGTAAATTATGACCATTGTTCTTATGAAACAACCAAAAAAGAATGGATTTTTTCAATTATATGGTAACATAGCACTTTGAGTCAGAAAAATCAATCCCTTCTTACTACTACTAAACATCCTATTGTCATGAATAAAAGTGGATACAAACCATAGATTTATTCATAAGCTGTATCTTCAGCTTAAATCACAGGTTATATCCACATAACATTTATTCTATATTCAATTATAAATTGAAATTGACTTTACCATTTTTCCTATTATTTATTCCATTAATCCTAATTCCTGTAAAGAAGGCTGTACCTCCTCAAGCCAATACGCAGAACCATTCTCTGTTCGATTTATAAAGCGAAAGTTATACAATTCTCTTCTAATTAATGCTGCATCTTTAAAACAACAAACAGAGTTAATTATCTCATTCATTTCTTTTTCTTTGTATTCTCTTCCACTCTCAAACTCTTTTGAAATCCAAAACAGAGCTGCATTCTTAAGTTTTCTTTTTGCTGGATATTCAATTAGATGGTTTTCTTTATTCATTAAATTTTTTAATAATACGAGCACCTTTTCCTCTTGCTGTTTATAGTCCACGACTTAAACTCCTTTTCTTTTTATTTCTTAAAATCGTTTCGGTAAATTTATATATACTTCTTAATCTAGTCATCTTTTACCCTTCCGGCCCTATCTTTTCACACTTTGTAACTCTGCTTCACTTCAAATTCTGCTTTTATACATCAGACTATATTCTTTGAATTATAGAATTATAGATTTTAAATAAGTTTTATTCGTAATCTATAGTTGCAACTCCCACCAAATCAATGTGCATCGGGGCTTCATTAACACCGCCAAACATATGATTTGCACCAATTGCTATATGAACAGTTCCTTCCATCTTTTCATCTAAAACTGTGCATCCAGTAAGTCCTTTGATCTTTGGATTCAATCCGATACCAAACTCACAGACCACACAACCATTCTCAGGCAATTCCATCAAATAATTCTTAATCATATCATGACTACTATCCACAATCTTGCCTTCTTTTATAGTAAGTGTTACTTGTTCACATGCTGGTAAATCATCTAAGTAAAGAATCTCAAAATACATGGTTCCTTCTGTTTTATCCTCCAATGGAGCTATATAAATTTCACCGCATGGCAAATCCCCGTCCCCTGCATCGATATGCCAATCTCGATTCTCATATTCAAGTGTTAAGATCTCTTTCTCACCAGTATATAAGATAGCCTTTTTCGTTTTCTTTAGTTGCTCTATCTTCTCTTCTCCATGGAGGCGAATATTATCATAATCGACATCATAGGCATTTGTCATTTGTTCTATAAAGACCTGTGGTACCATGTTGAATTCTTTCGCATTTTCCTCGGTTGGAATTCTTAATTGAGTAAAGCGTTTCGCCTTCATTAATGTACCAAATAAACCAGACATATATCTGCGATAATTTTGCATTGCTTGTTCACTTAAACCGCTTCCAATTACTACTGGCTGATAGGCAAACAAATCAATCACTGCGTCAAATTCTTTAAAGATCTGAAAATAGCGTTCGTTAAAACAACAATCCTTTGCCCCAGAAAATAATTCACGGTTCACAGTTCTTGACTGAGTTACTTCAAAAGGTGTCGCTCCTAAAGCTGCTACTTGTGTTGCGAAATCATGTAAAATTTGTTTGTCCTTATCTTCTCCCCAAAAGTGTAGTAGGATTAACTCCCCCTCTTTTACTCCAGTCGCTTTCAATAATTTCTTTATTAATTTTTTCTCCATTCTCTTTCTCCTTCATATCATAGAAACATTATGTACTACGATGATACATGAATAACATACGTTATAATATTGGTCAAATTGCATCGTCTTATTTGTTATTATAGTAATCTATTTAATATATGTCAATATTGATTTTATATTTATCTAATTATATTTTAAATTTTCATTTTCTATAAAAATAATATTGACAAGGAAAATATATCAAGTTATGATATATCCATAATAGATATATCAAGTATGGATATATCGGAGAGGTGGAGATATGTCAAAAAATAATACCTTCGATACAGAACAATTAACTGATTCCGCGTACTATATTCTTTTAGCATTAGTCGAAGAACGACATGGATATGCAATTATGCAGTATATTAGTAATCTATCCTCGAACGAAGTTATCATTGGTCCTGCGACACTTTATACATTATTAAAGAAAATGAATACAAATGAATTAATTGAACAAATGGATAGTGATGATCCACGTCAAAAGAAATATAAGATTACTACTATGGGATTTGATTTACTAACAAAAGAGATTAATCGTCGTAAAAAAATGGTAGAACATGGTTTACAAGTTTTGAAAGAATTGGAGAGGTGATAGAATATGAAAAATACGAAAAAAGTATTATGTGGTGGGCTTGCTTTTTCTGACAAAGAAGATATGGAAAAATTAAATCGATATGCTAAAGAAGGTTGGATATTCAAAGAAATGAAGGGCTTGTACTATATACTATATAAAGAAGAGCCTCAAGATCTTATCTTTGACTATGACATCGCAACCGTAAGTGAAGAAGAACTTGATGATTATAATCAAATATTTACTAATGCAGGTTGGACACCACTTAAGCATAGCTATGATTATCACTTCTTTTCAGCTAAAAGTGGAACTCCAACAATTCATACGGATAAAAATTTGTTAGATCAAAAATATAAACCGATTGCAAAATGGTCGCTGGGTGTTTTTTTAGTTAGTTCTGGTATCACAATTGCAGGATTTCGTTTAGGATGGTTAAACCCTTCACACATGCCATACACTATTCTGCTATTGCTAAGCGGAGGATGTGCTGGTGGCAGTGGCGTAGGCTTTTTAGGATGTCATTTTAGGAGTAAGGGAAAACGCCTTTCTTTTAAAAATTTTACCTCTCATAATTAGGTATAAATCTATCCATAGAATAAACGCATTGATGTAAGTAAATTTAAATAAAATATATTCTTTAGTAATGCTAGAGAATTTATATTATAGTAGAACCAGTAATTTGTGTTTTCTAAAGGCGATAGAAAGCAAATCAATCATTCTTTCTATCGCCTTTTATATAAATTCAGAATTCATTTTTCAAAACTATCTAAATTATAACTATACTTAGAAAATAAATTGTATCAGAAGCATATAAACAATGGTACCTCCGCTTATACTTAATAATACATTGCTCTTTAAACGATGTAAAATCAGTATGACTCCAATTGCAATTAACTCTGGTAACCCGTGACTGCCTTTAATTATATTAACACCTTTCAGACAGTATACAACCAAAAGCCCCATCATTGCAGTTGGAAGCGCTCTTCCTAAAAATTGTATGTATTCTGGTATCTTCTTGTGTTCAGGAAATAATAGAAACGGAAGAAATCTCGTAATGATCGTTCCAAGTGCAACTGCCAGAATAATTCCTATCGTTTGAAGTGGGGTTAAATACATAACTTTTTCCTCCCCCCACTTAAACAAAGTACAATTAGTATCATAGCTGGAATTACCATTTGATTAGCTCCAAAGATAAGTATACTAAGTATGGAGCAAACAATACCGATAATGCCCATGATACGATTCTCTTTTTTCTTCCATTGCTCTATAAATAACACAACAAACAATGCAGTTAATACAAAATCTAAACCTTCTGTATTAAACGAAATAAAGTTTCCCGCAAGTCCGCCAAGTAAAGTACCAAATACCCAATAAAGATAATTTAGTAAAGAGATTGCAAAGTAAAAATACTTCCGCTCCACCCCTTCTGGTGGTTCAATCCCGTAAGTGATAGAAAACGTTTCATCGCAAAGTACATAGATTAGAAAATAACGAATCTTTCCAAGTCCACGATACTTGTTTAGCATGGAAATACCATAGAATAAATGCCTGGCATTTACCATAATACTAAGTAAAAATGCCTGTACGGGTTGAAAAACTGTTGTCAATAAGGTGATGGCAACAAACTGCATACTACCACAAAATGCTACCGCGCTCATCAAAACTGACCATACTGGCCCATAACCCTTTGTTTTCATTAAAACCCCATACGCCATACCTAAAAACAAGAAACCTGTTAAAATAGGTATTGTATGAGGAAATGCTTCCTTGAATGCTTTTTTCATTATGTTATCCTACTTATAATCCTCTACATCAAATTCTCGGTTCTTAAAATAGTACTTTCGATCTTCCTCTGTAATCTGACGTATCACACGACACGGATTCCCCACAGCAATCGAATTATCCGGTATGTCCTTCGTTACCACACTGCCAGAACCAATCACAACATTGTTACCGATATGAACATCTGGGTTTATAACAACATTTCCTCCTACCCAAACATTGTCCCCAATGGATACCGCGATACCGTATTCATATCCAGAATTTCTTGAATCCGGATGTATGGGATGTCCAGCAGTATAGATTGCTACATTCGGAGCAAACATCACATTATTTCCTATAGTCACCCTACCAACATCAAGAATAACGCAATTAAAGTTAGCATAAAAATTCTCTCCAACTTCAATATTGTAACCATAATCACAACGAAACGGTGCTTCAATATAGAAGTCCTTTCCCGTCTTTCCTAAAATTTCTCCCAATAATTTTTGCTGCTTATCATTTTCAGATGGTAAGCAATGATTAAACTCATGGATTTTCATTCTACAATTCAATCTCTCCTCACTTAAGCCATCCATCCAAGCTTTATAAGGAAGCCCTGCTAACATACGCTCTTTTTGATTCATAATAACTCCTATCTTACATGTTTTATTTTCGTAAAAGTGCAAGTTTTATTTTTAAGTACAGGCTTTACTATTCCTTCTCCCGCAAGTAAATACCAAAATTAGAATACCTCTTTAGCGAATTACAGTCAAGTTTTATAAAATCCCACGTCTCCTCATAATCACCCTTTACTGCTAAATCATCCTCTTGAAATAATCTCGCAAACTCCTCTGGTTTGTTATAATAGCGATTCTCAAATTCCTCCGCCAACCGTTCCTTTTCTTCACGTGTTAGATTTGGATTATTATGAAGAACATGGTCCATATTGGAAGAAAAGTAATACACATGATAAGGAATCGTTCTCCAAACCTTTGCAATCGATAACATTCTCTCAATGACATCTGACTTTTGTTCGTTACGATCTTTGATATTCTTAGGATCTGGTGTTAATATCTCTTCTTGCTCATATTTTATATGAGAAGAACCTTCCTCCTTAGTAGCCTCTTTGATATGCTCCTCTGGTATAAATGCACCATCCGTATCAATGATATGAACAACCTCGCAGAAATCTTTCGGTTTAAAGATACTCCCACTAAAATTTTTTACAATACCACCAATGCGTTCATTAATATTTTTCGGGCTGGTCCCGTATCGTGATGTAATATCTCCATGAGTCAATGCAAAGTGTACCGATGCTCCCTCAAGCAGTTCACTTAGACAAATGGAGAGACTTGTTTTATCATGGATTCCTTCTACAATAAATAATATGATTTTTTTACTTTGCATCGCTATCACCTGCCATCTTAAATGCTCTTCTTATCACATAAGGATTCGTCATCTCATAGATACATTCCTTCTGTCCTCCAAGAATGATGTCATGAAAATAAAAATCTCTTAAATTCTGATTCGCCCTTACATTTTGAAGCCTTAGATAGCGATGTTTTTCATTTGTTGTAGTAAATAAAATGTTTTTCTTATTCAGTACTTCAAGAGGTCGTAAATTATGAGAAGTAAAAATAAGTTGCCCTTTTCCTGACTCCTCAAAAATTTTCAATATCTCTCCCAGTAAGAACTCAAAAATTCCACTGTCAAGCTCATCAATTGCAACCGTTACCGATGCATCCCTATAAGCTAATATCACTGTGTAGAGAATAGAAATTAGTTTCTTGATACCATCGGATTCGTATTGAAGTAAGATTTCATTCTTCCCTCTTCTTGCAAGCAATTGAGTCTCTATCAGCTTTTCTCCATTCTCCCCTTTTTGTTCCCCTAACTCTACCAAACGAATGCTAAGACCTGGTACTAATTCTCCAAGTACTACATTAACTAACTCAATCTTTTGTTGAATTATTGGTGTTAAATCTTTTGGTAGCAAGGATGTTCCGTTTAGTTTTAAACTTCCATATAGCATTGATACTGATTTTTTATCTTCGAAGACAAAAGAAAATGGTAGTGCAATATTAGCATTGATCACACCGCTCTGGACATTGCTGATAATATGCAGCTGGTACATTGCATAGTAATTGAGAAGATGAATTATGGTGTGAAATTCATTGTTATCTGACTCAGTTACTGATAATATTTCTTTTGAAAAAAAATAAGAAATACTATTCTTATATGACTTACTTAGTAATTCCTCTATATCTTCTTTCTTCATTTCTTTTAAATAATCTGCAAGGAAATTGTTAGGGGAGACCTTTATATTAGGTACATCAACGTTATCAGATATCTCTGAAATCTTTACTGTTTTTGATTTTTCATATCGGTTTGATTGAAGCTTTGAAATAGTAAATCTTTCATTGGTTATAACTATACTTCTCTCGACTTGATTATCCTTGGATGCTTCTGACAGAGTGCTTAAGTTCTCTTTTTGTGATGAAGCTATTTCTTTCGTTAAATTAACTTCTTTTGTTAAAGTTACTTCATAAAGAACCTTATATTTTTCCTGTTCTTCTGTTATCACACTAAATTCAAACGAGCAGACTGCTGCCTGCTCGCCGCATTTTATCATATTACTAAAATTCATTGGTAATGCAGTACCGCTCATCAATCCCTTTAACAAAGATAATGCACAAATGAGTGTTGTTTTTCCAGAACCATTCTGACCATAAACACCAAGAACATCCGCCTTCCTTTCATAGATATCCTCCCATAGATTACAAGAAAAACGAATGTTTCCCAAAGCAACATTCTTTAAGTTTTGTATATTTATCTTTTGTAATCGAATGATTGATTTTGACATACTACATACCTCTCGTTATTTTCATCGCTAATGGTATATTAACTATTTAATACGATTTTATTCACGCTATTTACGAGAGCTAATGCGCTTGCTTTCATAACATCTCTTTCAATTGCTTTTCCGAAATAAAATTTTCCGTTATATTGTATCTGCACAACCACTTTTCCTAAGGATTCTTTTTCTGCACCAATATTTTGAATACGATAATCGATAAGATGAATTGGCATATCGACTGCTTTTAAAATCGCTGCATATAATGCTGAGATTGCACCATTTCCAGCTTCACTAACCACAGCCTCTTGCTTATTTCTTACTAATTTCACGGTTGCAGACGGTAGATTCATATTTACATTTATCTGAAAATCTTCTAGCATCCATAACTTCTTTTCTCCATTCTTTTGTACTCTTTCATCTCCGTCTAGTAAATCAATGACATCATTATCATAGACTTCCTTTTTCTCGTCTGCTATTTTTAAGAAATTAGCATGAATCTCATTTAATACCTCTGGTGCAATTTCATAACCAAGTTTTTTAGAGATATATTCAAATGCATGTTTTCCAGAACGAGCGGTAAGTACAATATCCATAGGAGGAGCACCGATATCCGAAGGTTCAAATATCTCATACACCTCCTTTGACTTTAAAAGACCATCCTGATGAATTCCGGAAGAATGCGCAAAGGCATTTTCCCCTACCAACGCTTTATTTACTTGAACGTCAAGGCCCATGGTACGACTTACGATTCGGGAGGTTTCATAAATAGCGGAATGATTGATGTCGGTATAACCGTCATAATATTCTGGATGAAGTTTTATCCCCATAACAACTTCTTCTAAGGAGGTATTGCCTGCTCTTTCTCCTATTCCATTAATCGTGCACTCCACTTTATTTGCACCATTTCGTACAGCTGCTAAAGTATTTGCTGTTGCAAGTCCAGAGTCATTATGGCAATGTACACTTAATAATACATGTGGTGCTACATTCTGAAGACGATCATAGATTTGATGGATTAAACCGCCGAATAACTCGGGAACTGCAAAACCTACCGTATCTGGTATATTTACGCAGGTAGCACCAGCCTTTACTACTGCCTCAATTGTTCTCCACATATACTCTAAGTCAGAACGACTCGCATCCTCTAGAGAGTATTCCACCTGTGAAGTATAGCGTTTTGCATATGTAACTGCATCTACCCCCATCTGTAAGATATCCTCTGGGTTCTTATTAAATTTTTTTGTGATATGAACATTAGAGGATCCTAACACAATATGAATCATTGGATTTGCTGCTTCTTTTAAGCTTTCATACATACGGTCAATATCAGATTTTACTGCCCTTCCTAAAGCAACCACGGAAGAATCCTTTATTTGTCTACTAATTTCTCGGACTGCCTCAAAATCACCTTGTGAGGAGGACGGAAATCCTGCTTCCATATAGTCTACTCTTAGCTTCTCTAATTGTTTTGCAATATACATCTTTTCTTCAAAATTAAGTTTTGCTCCTGGTACCTGTTCTCCATCTCGTAAGGTTGTGTCAAATACATAGATTTTTCGCATATTTACCCCTTTCTGCGCTCTTACGCAACGAAACATTCGTGCTATACTATAGCATGCCTACTTGTCTTAAGGTTAAAAAATCCCCCAATCGTCTTAAGATTAAGAGACGAATTGGGGGATTTCCGCGGTACCACTCTTTTTCATGCCAAAAGCATGCACTTTATCGATACATTCCATAAAAAAACTTCTGCCTCCAAAGAGACAGAAGTTACTCTGCTATACCACTCTTACGTGTTCCTTCGATACATCATTTATGGTCAATATCTATCCCTTATAACGGTGGGATTCCGGCTTAACCTACTGTAATTTTTCAGTCAGCTACTCCAAGGCGAGTTCACCCTATTTTGATTCTTGCTTCGCACCAACCAGCAAGTCTCTGAAAATCCTAGTACGGTTACTATTCCTTTTCCAAGTATTTTTCATATAAATTTTCATCATTCTACCAAAGTTTTTACACTCTGTCAAGCTAAATCGTTAAATTATTTTAATTAATGGTTCTGCTTTGCTTTGGCACTTAAAATAAAAGTAATTATAACGCAAATAGCCATAAGTATTGCAGAAACAACTTATTCCGGCTGTTTTGGTATTCCATCAAATCCTTCCTGTAAATCAGCGTCGGTTGGAATATAATCCGTCATTTCTCCGTTATGAAAACGCTCATAAGCAACCATATCAAAATATCCAGTACCAGTTAATCCAAATACAATCGTCTTTTCTTCCCCTGTTTCCTTACACTTTAATGCCTCATCGATTGCTACACGAATTGCATGACTACTCTCTGGCGCAGGTAAGATTCCTTCAATCCTAGCAAATTGTTCCGCTGCCTCAAATACTGCGGTCTGCTCTACTGCACGTGCTTCCATAAGACCATCTTCGTAAAGCTGGGATAATACGGAACTCATACCATGATAGCGAAGTCCTCCTGCGTGATTAGCAGATGGAATAAAGTTGCTTCCTAACGTGTACATCTTAGCAAGAGGGCAAACCATACCAGTATCACAAAAATCATAGGCAAATTTTCCTCTAGTTAAACTTGGGCAGGATGCTGGCTCGACCGCAATAAACTGATACTTCTTCTCACCACGCAATACTTCGCCCATAAAAGGTGAGATAAGACCGCCTAAATTCGAACCACCACCAGCACAACCAATAATAATATCTGGGGTGATACCATATTTATCAAGAGCTGACTTCGTTTCTAAGCCAATGATTGACTGGTGTAATAAAACTTGAGACAAAACACTGCCAAGTACATAACGATAACCTGGTGTTGATACTGCGGTTTCGACCGCTTCGGAGATTGCACAACCTAAACTTCCTGTGGTTCCAGGATGTGCTTCTAATATTCTTTTTCCTACTTCAGTAGACAACGATGGAGACGGGGTAACCTGAGCTCCATAAGTTCTCATAACTTCTCTACGGAAAGGTTTCTGCTCATAAGATACCTTAACCATAAATACTTTACAGTCTAAGCCAAAATAGGAACACGCCATTGAAAGGGCCGTCCCCCACTGACCAGCACCGGTTTCTGTTGTAACACCATGTAGACCTTGCTTTTTTGCATAATATGCTTGCGCAATTGCAGAGTTTAATTTGTGGCTGCCACTGGTATTATTTCCTTCGAATTTATAATAAATCTTAGCGGGAGTTTGTAACTTTTCTTCTAAACAATATGCTCGTACTAGCGGTGCTGGGCGATACATCTTATAAAAGTTTAGTATTTCTTCTGGGATATCAATATAAGCATTGGTATCATCCAGCTCCTGTTTTACAAGTTCATCGCAAAATACTTGCTTTAATTCATCAAATGTCATCGGCTTTAATGTTTGTGGATTTAACAATGGTGCTGGTTTGTTCTTCATATCTGCACGCACGTTATACCATTTTGTTGGCATCTCGCTTTCTTCAAGATAGATTTTGTAAGGTATTTCTTGCTTCATCATAATCCTTTCTCCTTTCAATCATCTGTAGAGCGAAAGATTTTCACTCTTTTTAATTGGTTCGTTATGTTTGCACTACAATCATAACCTTAATACTACGTATTATCTTTCATAAAAGCCAATGCACGGAGCAGTAATGAGGTAATTGACGAAACATAACTCTTGGGAAAAGGTACAAAAAAAATACCCTTATCCCATACAAATAAATCTGCAGGGACAAAAGTATCGAACTTCTGCGGTGCCACCCAGCTTGACGTTAAACGTCCACTCTATGCATACAAACATATGCTTATCTTTGATAACGGAGGTTATCTCCGGCTCACCTACTAAATTTCAGTTTGCCCTCCAAAGCCCATTCCTTTTAGCCTTTACCTACCACAATCTCACCATCTGTAGCTCTCTTTAAAGCAAGTTTCTAAAAGTACTTACTCTTCGTCAACGGTTTTAAATAAACTTACCACTTATTTCCATCCATGTCAATAGTTTTTATTTAAAGCGATGGCATCCACTTTACCTTCCTTAGATAAATCAATAATACAATCGCACTGCATGTCCATGTGATTGGATATGCCCAGTATACAATACGAATATCGTTTACATATCTTAAGGCTACTGTCATATAAATAACTCGTAAAATACACCAAAAACAAATCATTGTAATCATTGGTACTACAGATTTACCAGCACCTCGTAAAACACCAGCAATTCCGTGTGAGAGCGCTACTAGAAAATAAGCTGGTACGATATTTCGTGCCATTTCGCTTCCATAAGCAATCACCTCTGGATCTCGATTGAATAGAGCAATTAGATAAGGTGCAAAAATAAAGATAACTACACCTATTAATTCAGCAGTAACCATTCCTGCAAATAACGAAAAAATTGTTCCTTTTTTTACACGTTCGTGCTTTTTAGCACCAATATTTTGACTTACAAATGTTGTCACTGCCAGTGCAAAACTACTTGCTGGTAATAAAGCAAAACCATCTATTTTCCAATAGGCTCCACAACCTGCAATCGCTAATTCACCAAAAGAATTGATATTCGACTGAACGATAACATTTGATAGAGAAACGATAGAATTTTGTAGACCACCCGGTAATCCTATCCCGATAATTTGCTTTAATTCAAATTTATGAATTCTTAATTTTTTTAACTTTAATTGATATACAGATGTCTCCGAAATTAAGTTATAAAAAGTAAGAATACAGCTCACTGTCTGTGCAATTACTGTTGCAATTGCAGCACCTGCTATCCCCCAATGAAAGATGGCGATAAATATTAAATCTAATATAACATTTATAATTGTAGAAATAATTAGATAATAAAGAGGACGTTTGGAATCTCCAACCGCGCGAAATATTCCGCTTCCGATATTATACATAACTGTAGATGCTATTCCTGCAAAGAATATTCGAAAATACAAGACAGAATTTTGCATAACGCTATCTGGTGTACCCATCCAAACTAAAATATAAGGTGACAATACGATTCCAAGAATTGTTAATACAATACTACCGATGATTCCGAAAGTCACCATTGTATGAACTGCGCGCTCTACCCCGTCCTCATCCTTTGCACCATAGTACTTAGATATCACGACTCCTGCTCCAACTGATATACCCATAAAGGCACTTACTAATAGATTAATAACAGAACTGGAAGAACCTACTGCTGCTAGTGCGCTACTACCAAGAAAATTACCTACTATAATTGAGTCTGCAGCATTATACATCTGTTGAAATACATTACCTAATAGCAAAGGTATCGTAAATAAAATAATTTGCTTCCATATGGGGCCCTCAGTCAATGATACTTGATTCTTACTGTCGCTTAACATTTTTATTCTCTCCTTGTTTTTCTTTCGTAGTAGCATGGTATCAGCAAAGAGAAACATAAGGTCATAAATATGCCCTTATGTTTCTACATTTTTTTCTATCATTATTAATTTGATTTATGTTTTAATTTCATAATCTTTTACTACTATGCTACACACTGCTCTTATGCTATCTTTTTATTATAGACCTATTAAAAATAGAAAGCAACCTCTCGGATGTAGAACATTGTTTACATTTCATTAAGAACATTACTAATGATAGCAATGTATTATAGGGCAATACGTACTCTTTGTTTTGTACGTATCTTTACGAAAATCTTTTTAAAAACACTTTGTACTTATGTTAGCTATTATTATAAAAATCAGAGTACGAGAACTTTAAAAAAGTTTTGTGAATTGTGTTGACAAATAAAACAATATCTGGTATGATATCTCTTGTCTTCAGTAAGACACAATAAAATATCAGTTGCACGAGTGGCTCAGTGGTGGAGTATCGCCTTGCCAAGGCGAGGGTCGCGGGTTCGAATCCCGTCTCGTGCTTCATTGAAAAGTATCGCTAATCCTTATAAATCAAGGGTTAGCGATTTTTTGTTGCTTGAAAACTTGTGTGCGGGATGTGTGCAACATCCTTTTACATACGGAGACTACTATAATGCCTTGTCCATGTAGACACGATTCTTTTCGATTTCGTTGTAATTATGGATATAGCTTTTCGTTGTATCTATATCTTCATGGCCCATATACACACTGATTTCCCCTAAAGGCATGCCTTCTGCATACAACCGGCTAGCAAAAACCTTGGCTAGTACACACGCTTCCAGCTTCTACGAATGAGGAGCCAGCGCAGTCCTTTCCTTAAGCCATTCGTCTACATACTGCCTGCATTCGGAAAGCATCCTACATCCGTAACGCTCCTTACACCATTTAACAAAGTAGCAGGCATGTTTTTGATAATCTTGAAAGGTACTCCAGATATAAATCTTATGTATGTAATACGTTCTTGATAACTTAGCATTGCCTTAGAATCCTTATTCCGCTGTTACGAGCCATTTTTATCACGTCCTTTGATGAAAAAAAGACATGATAACCGTTTACTCGTAAATGGTACTAGTAAACGTTATCATGTCTTTTCGGAGAGGTGTACACTTTTGTAATGTGTAGAGAATACACTTTTCCCTATAGGAATATACACTTTTTCCCATAGTAGATTGACTTTCTAAATTAGGAAAAGTATAATTAAGCTAATTAAATTGGAGCGAATAAAATTCGCTATAGCTTTCAAGTGCGAACTGAAGAAAATATATATAATCTTCGGAACTAACTTCTAAATACTACAACCTACAAATTCTTGCAAAAATTATCGGGTATTAGTAAAAAAACTATATTATACTTATCTTGAAAGGAGAAGCATATGGATACGCTTGAGAATATGAAAAATGCGATTAATTATATTGAAGATAATCTTGAAGCTGAAATTGATTACGTAAAGGTTGCCCAAATAGCATTATGTTCCCAATATCACTTTCAACGCATGTTTGCTTTTCTTATCGGCGTACCGCTATCCGAGTATATACGCCGTCGCCGATTAACGCTTGCTGCCTTTGATTTGCAGAATAGTAATGAAAAAATTATCAATCTTGCTTTGAAGTATGGCTATAACTCGCCTGACTCGTTTTCTCGGGCATTTATGGCAATGCATGAAGTTACACCCTCAAAAGCAAGAGAAAAGGGCATATCGCTAAAAGCGTATCCTCGTGTAACGTTCTCCTTATCAATAAAAGGAGTGGTTGAGATGAACTACAGAATTGAGCAAAAAAATTCATTTACTGTTGTAGGTGTAAAACAGAGGTTTTCACATATTAATGGTTTAGGTGAAAGTATTGGTAAAATGTGGAGCGAGACACCACAAGAAACTATTTCACAAATTGCTGGACTTGGAAACGGGTTAGTAGGCGTGTACAGTGGAATGTATGAAGATAATACAACTGATTACTATATTGCCGCGATAACTGAAAGCGATTCCCCAGAAACTTTGTGCAAGCTTGAAATACCATCTCTTACATGGGCAATATTTGAAATAATCGGCCCTATGCCTACTGCAATGGCAGAAATATGGGGACGAATTTTTTCCGAATGGTTTCCTACATCTGGATATGAGCATGCAGAAGCACCAGAAGTAGAATGGTACTCAAACGGTGACTTGAGTTCGTCTGATTATAAAAGCGAAATATGGATACCCGTTATTAAAAAGTAATGTTCTGTGTCTAATAAGCATTATGCTAAGTAATTATGTGTTACATAATATTTCGCTAATGCAAATCAAAAGCAATAACTTCTAGAATAAAAAAGCACACATCCCATATAACAAGAATGTGTGCAACCATGTGTGCAGATAATAACAGAAGCCGCAAACCTCCTATTTATCAGTATTTGTGTGTGCGGGGATTTGTTCGAATCCCGTCTCGTGCTTACTTTTAAAATGATGGAAGCCTAGTAAATTGAACTGACCCCTGTCAAGTAGACAAGTAAAATAATTAAAAATGTATTAGATAATGCGATCACATTTGTGGTCGCATTTCTTATGCGATTCGTTCCTTTTTCTTTGCTTCTAATTCTGCTTTATAAGCAAGAATTCTTTTGTTTTCTGGTATTGGATATTTAACTGGAAACTCTGAGTTGATAGCCGCCTTCCGAACTTCCATTGGTGCTAAGTTACTAAAGCGTTCCTGATATCGTCCATTGTTATAGTATTCTATATATTCAGCGATTGCCTGACAAAGTTCGTTTTCATCAGCGAAATCTGATATATAATACATTTCAGATTTGATAATTCCCCAAAGACCTTCTGTTGGACCATTATCAATACAGCAACTAACACGAGACATAGATTGAGTCATTCCTTGATTCAAAAGTTTCTTCTGAAAAACTTTGTTTGTATTTTGAAATCCTCTATCACTATGAAAGAGGGGTGTGACATCTGGATTAGATTTAAGTGCTAAGTCATATGTATCAAAAACAAGCTTGTTATCATTGTGGTTGCTTAGTACATATGACACTACTGACTTATCATAAAAATCTAGAATGGCACTTAAATGTACTTTCCTATTACTCATAGGCACTTTGAATTCTGTAACATCTGTTCCCCATTTCTCATTAGGTTTTGAAGCCTCAAATTCCCTATGTAAAATATTTTCAGCAGTTGTTTCTGGTGTTGAATAACGATACGGTTTTCGCTGCTTTCTAATTACAGATTTGATGCCATATACACGCATAATACGTTGTATTCTACCTTTACTATAATGCTTGTTTTTATCTCGGTTAATGTAATTACGCATTCTACGATAGCCTAAAGTATGTTTGAACTTTTCATCGTATTCCTTGATCCATAGAGCTATCTTTTCGTTTTCAATCTCTTCTTTTGGCTGTTCACGATTCAACCACTTATAGTATCCTGTACGTGAAACATTTAATTGCTGACACATCCAGCTTATATCCCAATCTTTTTCTGTTTTGAAAAACTGAATAGTAAGATATTTAGGCTCCATTTTTCCCTTGGCTAGAATCGCCTCCTTTCGAATTCCTTCACTTTTTTTAACAGTTCTACAATCATATCTCTTTCTTCAAGCTGGCGTTTCAGACGTTTGTTTTCCCTCCGAAGTTTCTCTAGCTCATCAACTTCTTCATCAGATTTGTGATGACCACGTTTATCTGCCAAGCCCTCTTCACCACTAGCATTGTATTTGCGAACCCAGCTATAGACTTGACTATAAGAAACATCATATTGTTCAGCAGTATTCTTATAATCACATCCATGTTCGATACAGTATGCAACGATTTCCTTACGTTCTTCAATTGTTACTTTTCTTCTTGCTTCAGCCATATAGACCTCCTGTTTCGGATTATAATCCTTTAGTTCCATATCGCTATTATACACTGAAATCCATCTTGCTAAAGAAGAAACCGCACAAATATTATATTTAGCCATGAGTTCTGGGAGCGAGCCATTTCCAGCAATATATTCCTCGACAACCATGGTTTTAAATTCTTTTGTATAACTTTTATTCCCGCTAGTTGAAATAAACGCTTCTGCTCCTTGATTTTGAAATAATAGAACCCATTTACGTACAGTTTCTTTACTAGCAATTTTCAGTTCTGTACATATCTCTTGTAGGTTCTTTGATCCAGTTAAATAATCTTCAACAGCCTTTAATTTTTGAGCTGGTGAAGAAGGTGATTTAGACATAATAAAATCCCTCCAAAGTAGTTTTGGTTATTTACCATGTCTACTTTAGAGGGATCATATCAAATTGCTAGACTTCCTTATTTTTTGCTTTGCTATATCTTTAATTACACGTGATTACACTAACTACATAGTTTTTCTGTATACTCTTTGAAAGCTTCTTCCTCAATTCTCGGTTTTTCCTCTGTAAGAAATGCTTGAGTGATTCTGATTTCTTTTTCTGTGTCTTTGAAAATATCTTACCTGTTATCTTGATACGTTCAAATGGACTTTCTTTTATATAATCTTTATCTACAGCTAATTTACAAGAGACTTCAAACACGCTTCTCTCACATTCAATTTATTTTTCACCTAAAATCATGCCTTTTTCGATTTTTCTGCCGTTTACAAAATCTTTTGCGGACATTATTTTCCCGCCCTCTAACTGTAATTCTAAAATTATTATTGTATATCCTATTGCAAATACCTCTATGTTATTTCTGATATCTATAACTTCACCGCTTTTTTTATCTTTAATTGCAGACACATCTTTGTAATCCGAATAAATCGCTTTTAATATTTTCAACTTTTTGCCATTAAGCCACGTAAAAGCGGCCGGTGACGGTGAAAGTCCTCGAATTTTGTCATATATAACTTTTGCCGGTATATTCCAGTCAATTTCACACATATCATCATCTATTTTTTTTGCGTAAAAAGTGTCGCTTTCCGGCTGTTTTTCACGTTTTACCGTACCGTTTTGTATTTGATTTATAGCTTCAATCAATAATTTACCGCCGATTTCTGCCAATCTGTCATGAAGTTCGCCGAATGTTTCATGTTTGCCGATTCCGGTTGATTCTTTCAATATCATATCACCTGTGTCAATTCCCTCGTCCATGTACATAATAGTGATACCTGTGACTTTTTCACCGTTCATGATTGCGGCATTTATTGGCGAAGCTCCGCGATATTTCGGCAGAAGTGACCCATGAACATCCACACACCCATATTGGGGAAAATCTAATATATATTTCGGGATTAATTTGCCATATGCCGCAACTATGATAATATCCGGTGCAATTTCTTTTATCAGATCAAAAAATTCTGCACTTTTCAAAGTCTGCGGCTGGTATACAGGAATATTTTCACTCAACGCATATTCTTTCACCGGAGGCGGGGTCAAAGTCATCTTACGCCCGACAGGTTTATCCGGCTGGGTGACAATGCCAATGACTTCGCACTTGTTTTTTATCAGATATTCAAGAGAAACCCTCGCAAATTCAGGAGTACCCATAAACAATATTTTCATGAATATCCTCCTTTCCGTTTTCTTCATTTTTCTCATTTCATTCGTAAAATATAAATAACCTACACTACAACTTCAAATTTGTCGTTCGTAATTGCTAACGATCATGTACTATCGCTTGATTAAACAAAATATACTCTAACCTATGAATCATATCACTTATAAATAATAACATCAATATTTCAAACAAAAATTTTCCAAAAAAAGTTGTAAACAGGCTGTAGACACTTTGTGGACAGTGTATTTTCCTCCTTATTATATAGTGATTACGGAAAGGGGTAAAGTTCTAATCCCATCTCGTGCTTAACTTAAAAGTATCGCAAATTCTTATAAATCAAGGGTTTGCGATTTTTTTTGCTTGAAAAACACGTGTGCAGGATATGTGCAACATCCTTTTACGGACTCAAACCATTATAGTTCTTTGTTCATAAAGGAGCGGTTCTGCTCGATTTCATGGTAATTATAGATATAACCCCGAATAGTTTCCCCATAGTGGATTGACTTTCTAAATTAAGGAAATTATAATTAGTTAAACTATTAGGAGTAAATAACATAATCTATAGTTTTCAAAGGTGAACTGCAGATTATTTATATTTTGAGCAGGAGGAAAAATAATGCTAAGAACAATGTTTCAGATGTATCTCAAGAATAGTGTTGAAGCAGTCGAAATGTATCAAAAGGCTTTTGATGCTAAGTTATTATATGAGAGTAAGAACGAAGATGGAAGCTATCTTCATGCTGAATTAGACGCTTGTGGGCAAGTATTAGCTATATCAGAGGCACTTGATGAGAGGAAAATCGGTAATACTATGCAATTTTGCTTCCACTTTGGTGAAGGCAATGAAGAAATTGTAAAGAGAGCATATGAAGTTTTAAAAGATGGTGCAAAAATTAATCAACCATTGGGACCATGTTTTTTTAGTTCTTGTATGTTTGGTATTGTAGATAAATTTGGAGTTGATTGGTGTATTTTTGTTTAACGAATCTACGTACAAATTATATATCCATATTACTAAGTTCGTTGGTGTTATATATTACGAATCAAAATTTTTTATATAATGGAGAGATAGGATTATGAAAGATACTAAAGTATTAGCTCAAAATAAGACAAGTTGGGATTTCATAGCCGATGAATGGTTTGGATCAACTTCACTACCTACATACGGTCCAACTTTACCTAATGAAGGTACATTGAATTTGTTTGATTCATTAGATAATAAAAAAGTTTTAGAGATTGGTTGCGGCAGTGGACATTCTTTGCTATATACAGCTAAACAGGGGGCTAAAGAGTTATGGGGTTTAGATTTATCTTCAAAACAGATAGAGAATGCTGAAAAACTGCTATCAGAAAATAACGTAATTGCAAATTTATTTGTGTCACCTATGGAAGATAACCCAGGAATACCAGAAAATTACTTTGATTTTGTTTACTCGATATATGCATTTGGGTGGACTACCGATTTAAAACAATCCATAGATTTAGTTCATAAATACTTAAAGAAATCTGGTGTTTTTATATTGTCTTGGGATAATCCATTGATGCAATGTATAGAAGCTGAAGGGAATAAGTATACAATTTTCAGGTCGTATTTGGATGAAGCTACGATTGATTTATCAAAGGGTAATCAAGCTATGAAAATAAAGAACTGGAAATTATCTTCATATATCAATGAACTGGCATCTGCAGGATTTAAAATTGACAAGTTGATTGAAGAAACTGATAAGGATATTCTTGCCCAGGAATATGATTTTACACTAAAATACTATTCAAAGCATAAAGCTAAATTAATTAATACATCGTTTATTATCAAAGCAATTAAATTATAATCGACAAACAGGAAGTTGTAGTATAGATTATTTATATTTTAGGAGGTATTAGCGTTATGGATGATGAATTAAAAATCAAAATGTACTCATTTACGGTGGATTGCAAAGACCCTCATGAATTAGCAAAATTTTATGCAGCGTTGCTCAAGTGGGAAATAATGTTTATCAATGAAGAATGGGCATGTGTATACGCCCCAGGAACCAATCAGGGGACATATCCTTGTATATTGTTTCAACAAAATCCTGAGTATAAACCTCCTGTGTGGCCGGAAGAGCCTGAAGCTCAACAGCAAATGGCACATATAGACTTCGCCGTTAATGATTTAGAAAAAGCAGTTCAATATGCAATCCATTGTGGAGCTACAATCGCAGATGAGCAATTTTCTAATAATTGGAGAGTTATGCTTGACCCCGCCGGACACCCTTTTTGCTTATGCCAAATGAAATCAATTGTCGAGAGTGCCGATTTTGCGTTGTTATAGAAAATCATAAATTGGTTATGTAGACTAAATGCGGCACAAAAAGTCGAGTGAATATAATTCTAATAATATATTATATCAATAGGGGAAGAGAATGGATTGGATTAAAAAATTTAATGAGGTTATAAAATATATAGAAGATAATCTTAAAGGTGAAATTTCATATGACACTATATCCCAAATTGCAGGATGTTCCATTTATAATTTTCAAAGAATGTTTTCATATATTGCTGACAAGCCACTATCGGAATACATTAGAAACAGACGTTTAACACTGGCAGCCTTTGATATTATGAACAGCAAAGACCGAATCATTGATATTTCATTTAAATATGGATATGAGTCTCAAGATGCCTTTTCTCGTGCTTTTCGAAGTTTTCATGGTGTCTTGCCTTCCGCTGCAAGAAATGAAACCGTCCAATTAAAATCCTGTCCAAAACTCTCCTTCCAAATCAATATTAAAGGAGAGAATTATATGAATTATCAAATTGTACAGTTTCCTGCATTCAAGGTAGTGGGAATAACTAACCGTATAAACACTTCAGAAGCATTTAAAATTGTACCGCAGATTTGGGAGAACGCTTGGAAAGATGGAACAATGAACCGCTTTATTGAACTTTTAAAAAAAACAGATTATCGTCCTGCTGGCTTTTTAGGCATATGTGCAGATGGAAAATGGGGAAACTCAGAAGAAATGGATTATATTCTTGCTATCACAAACCATGTAGATGTTCCAGAATGCAACTATGTTTCTCCTCCTGATGGGATGAAAGAATTCTGCTATCCAGCATCTACTTGGGTTGTCTTTGATGCTGATGGGGAACTTCCAAGTGCTGTTCAGAAAATTCATAAGCAGTTTTATTCAGAGTGGTTACCCAATTCAGGATATGAACTAGCAGATCTTCCTGTTATTGAATCTTATATGCAAAACAATCATCAAGAAGTTTGGATAGGAATTAACAAAAATAAATGAGAAAGAAGGTAATTATCATATACTCATTTAAATCAACGTTATTTAAAGAATGTAATCGAGTGTATATAAATATACCTTTTAATGTTTGGGATGTTTGTGGACAAAAGGGACAAATACCAGTTGAGGTAGAAATTTCAGGATTGGCTTTTGAATGCAAATTAGTACCTAAAGGTAATGGTAGCTATTATATTCCAATCCTAAAAGAAGTGTATAAGAGTATAGACTTTTTTAAAGAAATAGAAGTGCATTTTAAAGTGATTAGCGGACTTAGCAGAATAAGTTCTAATAGTCCATATAGTAAAGAAAATCCTATTAGAATTATAGACAGTATTAACTATTTAAGGCAACCTCAAAAATGGATACTGCGAACAAACGTGCCTTGCCATGCTTGCCGGAATTTCTGTTAATGAAGTAATAGAAATAATAAAAAGTAGAAAATGGCAGGCAAGTTTAAGCAAAGTAATTGAAACGTTAGACTATTTTGGATTTTTACATAAGAAACCCATTTATACAAAAGGTAGAAATATTAATATGCCAAAGTGCTGTATTGTGAATTTAGAGGCGAAAAGAAAAGTCACCTTATGATTTATTATGATGGGACTTACTATGACCCAACCTCTGGCGTTTTGCAGAACTTTGAGTTTGAGAATATCATTTGCTATATAGAGGTTGGTACATAAAATAAAATGTTAAACTAATACATAATCCAAGAAATAAAAAATACTCATATCCCGTCTCATGCTTACGAAATCTCTTGATTTTCATAATAGTTCTGCTCTTGCCTTTGGTTTTATTCCGTGGAAGGATATAGATGATATTTTTATTGCTAGTGTTATGGGTAATCAGTTTATAGAACTTGTTCTTAATAATGAAGATCTCGCGATGCTTTTCAATAGGAATTTATAGGAGGTATGCTTGTGGAAGGAGTAGAAAGAAATAAAGTAAGATTGCTTTCGCATAATAAAGAGTGGGAAAACGAGTTCCTTCAAGTAAAAAGCCAGATTGAAACAATCTGGAACAATAACATTCTTGATATACAGCATGTTGGAAGTACAGCAATATCTAATATCTGTGCTAAACCGATATTAGATATTGCTGTTCGTGTGCAGTCAATAAAAGACATGGATGTAGATTCGATGAGATCAATAGGGTACGATTATTGCGGTCCTCAGTTAGGACAGGATACATATCACCTATATGTATTACGAGGTGCTAGATTGTAAGCCATCTCATCTCGAAATGTCCGCAATTTGGATAAACGACTTGAACCCTTGGAAGTATCCAACGCCTTGTCAATATCATTACAGCGATGCTTGGACTGAGCATTATAAAAATATGTTGAGTGGTAATATAAAAGAAAGTTTCATAGTTGACGAAGATTTTTGTGATGCGGATATAGCTTGTCATGCTCATCTCACAAATCAAAGTGGTATTTGTGTTTATGGAAAACCTATTAAAGATGTATTTCCAGCTATACCTGACAAAGATTTTTGGAATTCTATTAGTAGTGATATTGTTGAATATGATTTTCACTCATATAATCCAAGATATTTTGCGAGTAATATCTTAATTTTAGGACGTATTCTATCATTCAAAATTGAAAAACGTATTTTGTCTAAATATGAAGGTGGAATATGGACGCTTAATTATGTGCCTGAAAAGTTTCAATACATTATTGATAATGCTATGAAAGAATGGTATTCAGAAGAAACAGGTCTAGAATATAAAAAAGAAGACTTAGACGAACTTAGGCATTTGTTAATAAACGAAATACAGGACTGTTGAACATATCAAGTAATCAACTTGTAGAATTTGAAAAATAGAGAGAATACATCCCATGTGTGCAAGGCGTTATGCAAAAAACAACAGACGCCACATCTCTCCTATTTATCATTATTTTTGTACGAATATTTGTCTCACACCTACGAGATCCCTTGATTTTCAAGGGATTTTTGTTGTTTGGATATATACATCATATATGCACCGCATAATTGCACTTACTTTTTCTTATTTTTTGTCACTCATTTTCAAAGCTTCTTTCATAAATTTAGGTTCTCTATTTACTATCTATAAGCTGTAGTAGTTACACAAGAAAGACAAGTGTACACAATACTCAGCATAAGTGTACACCATACTCTGCAAATTATGTTTACTTGTCCAGTTTATTAATATATAATCATTAATATTAATTACATATTTTAACAGTATATGGAGGTTCTAAAAATGAAAAAATCTTCAATTATCTTTTTAATTTTCATCTTTTTGTTAACTGCATGTTCACAAAATGTAACAAGAGTTTCTTTGAATAACCTATCTGACAATTATGGCCTTGATGATGCAAAGTCCGATAACTGTGTTATCTTTGAAGATGGAGCTATAACATCTGGTCAGTCTGTATGGGACTCTTTTATTAAAAAAACAATAAATAGTAAACCCGCAACTGTCCGTTTAGGATTTTATTATACACTAGGTGACCCTTCGCAATACTCAGAGGAGTATTATGAAAAAATAAAAGATGATTATCCTATTCTTTATATCGATGATTTAAGCTTTGATGGGAAAAAATATATTATTGAGTCAATTGAGGATGATGAACTGATTTCAAAAGAATATAAATATTTATTAAAATATAATGGTAAACCTAACAGTTTAAATGCTTTGTTTTCCGAGTATACCTATTATGTTTTAGTCAATGATAATACTCTTACTTGGGCTGATATTGAACATGGAATGCTCAGCTCTCAATCTGGTGATTCGATTGACCATTATCTAGTATATTCAGACCTTGTAATGAAATGATTCATTTTCATAATACTGTTGAAATCCCTTTCTTTATTTTCAGTATAGGATTTTGGTTCGAATCCCGTAGCACGCTTACTTATTAAGTGGAGAAAACCTAGAATTTATCTGGATTTTCTCTTTTTTTATAATCAAAAATCATATATGTAAGTACATTTTGGAAAGTATAGATAATACACTTTTTGATTGACTGGATTATATTGATAGTGGTAAAATTTACCTAATCACTTTAATTAGAGAAATAAGCTAAATCAGAATTTCAATGAAAGGAATGATTATTATACAAAAGGTGCGTTTAATATCTTGGGGCATTTTAATTATACTGATTCTTGTAATTTTATCAAAGGTAGATATTGGTGTTAATAGTGATTTTAATAATTCGTTTTTTGTGATAACAAAAAATGAAGTTACAAATGTTTCTAATTATTATGAACTCAATGATAAAGGGAAACGCAGAAAAGCAGAAAAGTTTGAACCTGATAAGATGGAAGAATTCACTATTAATAATTGTTATAAATCATATATAAGCGGCAATAAAGTATTAAACAAATTAACTTTAGATACTTGCGTAATCAAAGATGATACAGGAAATTCCATAGAAATTGCGGAAGAATTCAGAAAAATAATTGAAAAAGTTTCTGATTTAAAGCATAGCATTATTAAGAATAAAATATTAAAAATAAATAATGAATATTATGTTGTTGTTGAGCTTAATGTAAAAAAGCTGATAACGAATGCGGAAGTTGTGGTTGTGAATTTGACCCACTATACAAGAGAGCATTGGTATTATTACGAGGCATTTAGGGGGAATGATTCAGTATGAATACTGTGAAAGAACAAGCAGATAAGCTTTTATATGACTTAGGATTATTTAATGAATTGAAAAAGTATGGAACACCACATATTATTGGAAGTTATGCCATGAACGTTATGGCATGTAATGATTTGGATATTGATGTTACTAACGATGATATGGATATAGAAAAATTATATTAATTGACATCAGTTATATTGAAGAATTATAAACCTATTTGGTATGAAGCTAAACAAGAATGGACAAGTGATGGAAAACAAGTATGGTTTCATGGATTTGAAACTATGATTTTGGGTGATTTGTGGAATGTAGATATATGGTTTTTTGATAAGGATACGATTTCTAATGCAGAAAGTTTTTGTGACAATGTCAAAAAGCAAATAGATTCGGATGAAAACAAACGAAATGCTATTATTCAAATTAAAAAAGGACTTATTGAGAAAGAATTATATTCTTTTGACAAATATACGAGCATGGATGTGTATAAAGCTGTTCTACAGGATGATATTTTATCACTGGATGAATTTTTGATTCGTAGTAAATACTTGGGAGGTCAATAAGTTATGAATGAGCTAATAAAGCCAAAAGCATTAAAATCAGGGGATACTATCGCTCTCATTTCTATCTCTGGCGGTAGAGGTGGGGATGCTGATATGATTGCCCGATTTGAAGAAGGAAAAAGACGTTTAGAAAGTTTATACAAAGTAAATGTTATCGCTACTCCTAATGCACTACAGGGTAATGACAATATATATCAACATCCTGAAGCACGTGGGGCCGATTTGATGTGGGCGTTAAAAAACAAAGATATCAATGGAATTATATGTATTATGGGAGGTGATGACTCCTATCGTGTATTCCCTTTTATTGATATTAATGTAATACATGATAATCCAAAAGTTTTTATGGGATATTCTGATATAGCATCATGGACTACATTATTTGCAGTCGCTGGTGTTATGTCATATTACGGTCCAAATCTTCTTACACCAATTGCTCAACCTATAAAACTTGATGATTATACAATGGAGGCCATTAAAAAATGCTTATTTAGCACGGATACAATTGGAGAAATTAAGCCATGCGATTCCTATACCAAAATTGAATGGAGAAATGTAACCGAAGATGAAATTTCATGGACCAAGAATACCGGCTATAAGTTACTTCAAGGTAGGGGAAAAGTTCAAGGACGATTATTTGGTGGTTGCGGAGGTCCTATAAGGCAGATTATGGGTACTGAATACTTCCCTACACCAGAATTTTTCAATGATTGCATTCTATTTTTTGAGGTTGGTTCACCATATGGCAGTTTATTGGCTGGTCTGCATGATCTCCGTGAATTGGATGCAGCTGGACTTTTTAAAAATGCAAATGGACTGATCACAGGTCATTTGAATGAAGAAGAAGAAAAAATGTTACTAAAATTTCTTAAATATGAAGCTAATAGAGAAGATCTTGTAGTATTGGAGAATGTTGATTTTGCACATCGTACACCAATGACAGTAATCCCAGTTGGAGCAATGGCAGAAATTGATTGCGATAGGATATCTTTTAGCATTATAGAATCGGGTGTATGCTAATTTCTATTATAGTATGTGGAGATATATGAGGAACACGTTTGTCTTAAGTATACAAAGATTTTCTAGGTTAATTATTATTACTATTTTTAAAATAGTGATAAAAATTAGAAATTAAATAGAAAGTATTAAGTACTAATGGAGAACAAAGATGAAAATTGAGACAAATGACTTAATTATCCGCAATTATGAATTAAAAGATGAGAATGATTTATGTGAATACATGTTACAGCGAGTAAATGCTGAATTTGAGGGATATCCAGATTTTACTTGTGAGAAAGCGAAAGAAGAGATTGAATATAGAATGCAAAGCGATGAATTCTATGCTATTGAGTTAAAAAATGACCGTAAGGTTATTGGAAATATCTATCTAGGGAAAAGGGATTTTAATACAAGAGAACTCGGCTATGTATTAAATGAGAACTATCAGCATAGGGGCTATGGTAGTGATGCCAGCAAAGCAATGATTGAATATATGTTTAATCAAGGCGTTCATAGAATTTATGCAGAATGTGCTCCTCAGAATACACCTTCCTGGAAGTTGATGGAAAAGATTGGAATGAAGCGTGAGGCGTATTTTAGAAAAAACGTTTCTTTTCATAAAGATAAGAACGGTAACCCTATCTATTGGGATACATATGTTTATGCAATATTAAATCCAGATGAAGAAATATAAAGGAAGGATATTAAAATGGCAGAACAATTGTTAAAAAGATTAAATGTTAAAAAGAAAGAATTAGAGTGGCTATATGTACCAGATGTGCAATATTATGAATATGAAAATTGTAAACGGTATTTGCAGTTAATTATACCTTATAAACAACACTGGGAAGAAAATAAAAAATATCCTTTGATTCTATTTATACCAGGTTCAGCGTGGCACAGACAGGAAATGTATAATAGCATACCTGCTCGTGCTGAATTGGCTAAAAGAGGTTTTGCAGTAGCTGAGGTGCAATATAGAGAATCAGAGCTAGATATTTTTCCTGCACAAGTAATTGATGCTAAGAACGCTATTCGTTTTATTCCTTCATTAGCAGAACAATTCCACATTGACACAGATAATATTTTTATAAGTGGAGATTCCTCAGGAGGTCATATTGCACTTTTAACAGGGTTAACGGCTGCTTTTGGAGAACTTGATTTAGACGTGGAAAATAATAATTCTTGTGAGGTCAAGGGAATTATTAGCTATTGCGCGCCAACTGATATGTTTCTTTCAGAAGGAATGGGACCAATAGAGGATTTACTTGGGACAGATAAAGTGACAAATGTCCCCGATCTCGCGAAAAGCGCTTCCTGTGCAACATATCTTTCGAGTGAAAGAGATATTCCTCCCATATTGATGTTTCATGGTTTAGAGGATGGTCTGGTTTCTATAAATCATAGTCGTAATTTCTTTGATAAGTTAAAACAGTTTGATAAAGAGGTAGAATACTATGAATTAGAAAATGAAGATCATTGCTGTCCTACTTTTTGGGGAAATGATGTATTAGATATAGTAGAAAAATTCGTGAAACGAAACTGTAAATAAACACTTTATTTGAAGATTTTAATAAAACGAAACAAGTCATCTTCAATACCCCACACTTAATTTAAAAGTCGCTAATCCTAGTAGTCAGGGTTAGCGACTTTGTTTCTAAAAACAAGTGGTAAATCCGTTTGCCTTTATCTCACATGACATATAGGTTTCGTGCTATGAATTTTATGGTAATTTTTGTTTAATATTTTCTATCGATATGCTACTATTAATAATAGGATCAACAAATTGTATTTTTAAGAGAGGCAAATAATCTTATTAAGGAGAAGCTTAATGAAAACTATATTAGAGGAAGATAGATTCCGCATTATATCAGATGAAAACAAAGCGTTTATTTTAGCATTTAATGATGAGATTACAAAGCTTGGGTACGATTTTGGTGGTAATATTGGAAGCGGCTTTTGTTGGGGTAAATACATGATTATTTATTCAAAAAGTGGAGTTAAGAGTAAACAAGTTGCCTCTAGAATATACATAAGAGAAAACAGTATTGTTCTTCGACTTTTCTTAAATAAAATTGATAAGCATCGTGAATACATTGAAAATTCAAAGGATTATATTAAAAATGCTTTTATCAATGATTATGGCAAATGTAATCATTGTCATAATGAAAAAGATGGAATATGCAAATTCAGAAAGTCTTATAGCTTAGATAATAAATTTATTGAAAAATGCAATGGTATTACCTTCGAATTTTGGGAACCAAACCTAGATAAATTATCAGACTATATTGACTTACTAAAAGAATTTTACCCTGTAAGGCGAACACGCTCCATATCTTAATACAGGATTGTAAAATAGTTATCACAGCTGTGAACAGAGGAACTCTTAGGGTATTCAAACTAAGATATTTTGCATTAAGCTGTACATACACTTCTAATATAAGAGTATGTACAGCTTGTAATTATACCATTTAATGCCCGTGATTCTGTTCGATTTAAATGGAGGAAATAATATGGTTATTTTAATTTCAGGTAGCTCTCATACCGGAAAGACCGCACTTGCTCAAAAATTATTAAAGAAATACGAATTCCCGTATTTATCACAAGATCATTTAAAAATGGGACTAATCAGAAGTGGATTTAGCACATTAACACCAGAAGATGATATCGATGATATCATCCATGTTCTTTGGCCCATAACCAGAGAAATAATTAAAACATGTATCGAAAATAAACAAAATTTAATCATTGAAGGATGCTATATTCCGTTTGATTATAAAAATGATTTTAAAGACGATTATTTAAAATATATTAAATATAATTGTCTTATATTTAGTTCAAAGTATATCAAAGAACACTACGAAGATATTATGAAACATGCAAGTACAATAGAATATAGAGATGAAAATGATGCAAAATATTGTACAAAAGAAATGCTGCTTAGAGAGAATTTACTCAATCTAGAGAGATGCATAGAAACGAATAGTGAATATACTTTAATTGATGATAGATATGCTGTTGATATAGAATTATAGATTTGTATTTGTGAAAATAAAACAGGTGATGAACTTGCCTATTGAAAGAAGGTTATATATGGACCCATCAGATATTAGATTCGAACAACTAAAAGAAAGGGACTATCCTATTGCACGAGAAATTCTACAACAGGATATTGATTCAGGGGAAGATCTTCTACGAGAACTCTCCAATGAACCAGAATCGCTCACTGCAACGTTTTTAGGTGAAAAGCTTGTTGCATTAGCTCAAATTGAAAAGACTATACCGCAATCTTATTTGGTTGTATATGTAGCTCCTAATTTTCGTGGACAAGGTATTGGATCCGCAATCGATAAGTATGCGGAAAATATTCTACAGGAAAGTGGCACAGCATCAATCATGAGTGCAATTCATGCGAATTATGATTCCTCTCTCTCTTTTGCCAGAAAGCACGGATATGACCACTACTATTCTTCTGCATTTATGGTGCGCACTGGAGAACCTTTTCCTTTAGAAATGCTCCATGTGAGACCTTATACTGACGAAGATTACCTTGCTAGTCAAGCTCTCTACGCAAAAGCATTTCACGAAATGCGTGTCCGCGTCGGTAGCTTTCCTAATTCAGTAATTGCCATGCCTAACGAGAATAACCGAAAATCATGGAAAGAGGATTCTAAAAACCGTTTTGTTTACATGGAAGATGGTGAAATTGCTGCTCATGGACATCTGCATGGTAATGAGCTCGGCAGTATTTCCGTTCGTACAGACTTACAAGGTCGCGGAATTGGTAAGAAGTTTATCATGTATTTATGTAATGAACTATATCAGCGTGGGTATGAAACTATTGAACTTTGGTGCGTTGTAGGCAATTATGCCAGAAATATTTACGATAGTTTTGGTTTCAAAGAAAAATATATAGTAGAATTTCAGCATAAAACACTGCACAAATGAATCTAGTGATGCTGTCCTCCTTGTTCCCATTCCTTCCAATCGATATATCTCAATACTTAGCAAGTGAAAACCCTAGCATTTTTAAAATTACTTAATCGTACGAATTGACTTCCCAAAATTAGAAAAGTATAATAAGATTTAGCTTTAAATTCCCAATTATTAGTTTTGTTATTTCTTAAAAAGGAGAAAATATATGCATAATGATTCTTCGACAAAATGCTGGAGTGAAGCAGGACTGGAGTGGTGTGAAATTGCTCAAAAGAATGATTTTCGAATGTTCTTTATCATGCCATATACTTTACAACAGCTTGGTAATGTCTCAGGGAAAAGAATTTTAGATCTTGGTTGTGGTGAAGGAGGCTATTCAAGAGAATTAGCGCAGCGAGGAGCTTTGGTAACAGCAATTGATTGCTCCGAATTTTTTATAAATTATTCCACTAATAAAGCTAAGGAACAAGGCTTACATATTACGCACTTTATCCGCAACAGCTGTGACTTATATGATATACAAGACAACTATTTTGACATTGTTCTTTGTTCTATGATGTTAATGGATTGTGAAAACTTAGATGGAACAGTGAATGAAATAGCAAGAGTTTTGAAAAGTGGCGGTAAAGTTTTTGCCAGTGTTCTCCATCCATGCTTTAAAGGAAAAGATATAAATTGGACTGGCGAGGGTAATGAATCAATGGTAGTTTTTGTGAAGAATTATTTTTTCCCAAAGGAGTGGGAAATGCCACCAACCAATGGATTGAAAGGTAATGTTGTATGGAGACATCGAACATTGGAAGAATACGTAAAATTATTTGTCAAAAATAATTTAAGAATTACTGATTTGAACGAACCAATGCCTACCGAGGAACAGATAAAAATGTCACCACGGATTGGATGGCTAACCAAAATACCTATGTTTTTATTCTGGGAACTTGAAAAATAATCTACAGTATCTTTTTGCTATTATGTTCAAAGCTCATTAGGAAGCTGCCAAAACAATAATATTAACAAGAAAAAGCGTGTTTTTCGGTATCTTCCTAGTAAGGAAAAAGGTGAGGTTCAAAGAACCTCACCTTTTTAACTTAATTCTAAACTAAATATTGATCATCAGCATCTTTCATAAAGCCAAAAATAATTCTAAATAAATCGATAAAATAACCAAATCCTAATAATCCACCCGTAAAAAAGTATAATAGAAACATATTATAACGTTTTAAATATAAATAATGAAAACCTACAATTCCCGTAAATAAACAAAGGCATAAGGCTATCCACTGTTTCTTTCGAGGTACTATAATCTTATCGGATGATATATGTATAGTTCTTTGTGACGTTTGGCTTTGAACCATTCTATTATAAGATGTTTGGGTTTGAGATGAATAGTTTTGATATGCTTGATTTTGATGTGCTTGATTTTGATACGCTTGATTTTGATACGCTTGATTTTGATACGCTTGATTTTGATACGCTTGATTTTGTAACGCTTGCTGCTCCTGTTTTTCTCTAAAGCTAGAACCACAATATAAACATTGATTATTCTCTAAACTTGCACCGCAATTTGGACACTTATCCAACCTAATTTCCCCCTAGTAACAATAAATTATATTATATTTGTTGTTACTTTATTTTACCATAAATCAATAATACAAGCAATCGGGACTAACTCAGCATATCAAACAAGCTATTTTTAAAATACCTTCTTCTTTCACAATCGACATATTATTAATTCCATATTCTTTAATTTCCTTACCACTGATTCTATAGCATTTTTCGTATTCACTGCTTACCAGCATACCAATATCATTTTCTATAATTTTTACGCTTACTTGTTTTTCTTGAAATCCCTTCTCAAAGCACTCCGGATGAAATTTTATTAGTGAGGTAAACTCTGAAACATATTCTTCAATAGTTTTTCTATGATAAATTCCATCTTTATATTCGAATAAAATCGCATTTCTTACAAAAAAATCACGAAGTGCTTCTTCCTTCCATTCTTCTACCCTATCAAATGATATTGTATTATAATAATCTTTTATAAAAGTATGTAACATGTCGTATCCCCTTTACATTCTTTATGAAACAATGTATTCTACCCAAACATATTACATGAATATTCTTTATCTCATTATCGATTTTTGATACCAATTTTGGTAAATCTTAATTTGCTCATTAAAATAATTGTCATTATACCAGCAGCAGCCTGCATTTCTCTCCATTACATCGGCATGAAGCCCCATTAGCCATAACTGCCTTAATGCAATAAATGCCTCTAATGATTGAACTTCTTTCATATCAAGTATACGAATCTCTTCATACCCCTCAAGCAATGCTCGCCATTCCTTACCTTCCAAATAGTCACTATTTTGATACGATTCATTCCAAGCATAGACACAGAGATCATAAGACCGGTATCCATACCCCATACAATCAAAATCAAATATTATAGGTGTCATTTCATCAAAAAAGATATTACCACTATGCAAATCACCATGGCAGAATCCGTAATATGGTTCTTTCATCTGTAGTTTATCTTCAATCATCTTTCCAAGCCTTTCACTTGATTCTACTAGAAACTCATAATCCTTCTCACGATGCTTTAGATATGGCCGAATCTGCTCTAGAGGTTTACGAGTTAATGCTACCAAATCTATTGGTTGCCTACTACAAGTATAATGTTTCTCGTCTGCTCTTTGATGCATTTTAGCAATGTTTCTGCCCAGATTTCGAAAACTAGTTTTCTTATCTTCAGAAGGTTCATTCTTGACCTCCCTAAAAAGCACACCATAACGAGTTCCTTCCGGAGCATTGATTTTCCAAAGAAAAGTACCATCCTTTGCTCTAACTGGACGTACAACAGGTAATTCTATATGTAATAAATCGAGAAGAATATCAATCTCTTCCTCATAATCTTTCTCCTCATGCATCCCTGTTTGTGAAAATCGTAAATAGAAACATTCGTTTGTAGTTTTTACACGGTAGATATCATTCATTCCGCTATCAAAAAATTCACATTGTATAGGCTCTAGAACATCATAGCGCTTCGGTAATTCATCCTTTATTGCAGTTGGTGATAACTGAGAATATCGAACTTTAAATACGGAATCCATAGCATTTAATCCTTTCATTATATTAATCTTTTCATATTAATCTTTTCATATTAATCTTTTCATATTAATTTTTCATATTGATTTTTTCATATTGATTTTTTAAAATTGATTTTGTCATATTGATTTTTTCATATTAATCTTTTCCTATTCTACATATCTTCGATATTATCCGATATCAAAAATGTAGATAATCTTACCTTTAAAATACCATAAAATATATTTTATATCCACTTATTACTATTACTCTATGTAAATAAGATTTAAAGTATAGTATAGCGTCTTTCATAAAAAGGGATATATTTTTAATGAGGAGTGATTTGACACTCCTCATTACATAAAGATTAAGATAATTTTCTAAAAATACGATAATGTGGTCTTTCTTCTCCAAATAACCAATATCTTAAGTAATCATCCAATATGATGGCGAAACTAGATAAAATACACCAAATCATAGAAAAAGGTAAGCAAACCTGCCCTAATATTTGAAAAGCTTGATTTGAATAATCCCACACATCTAATTGAAATACTATATTTATTAGTATACCTGAGATTAATTCAACAATAGTTACGATAACTCCTCCAATTAATGCTTGTAACCAAAGAGGAGATCTTGGAAGGAATTTGTCTATCATTCCAATTAATACGAAACAAATTCCACCTACAATACCCATAGTCCAGTGAGTAAAACCACCTCTTGAAATAATTTCGATTAACAGATATAATGTTCCGCCAATAAAAAATAATGTCAAATATTTATTAATCAAAGTTTTCATAACATTCCTCCTAATTATAGTTTCTCCTATGATTAGGTTTCAATGCTGAGAATAACTTCTAAAGACTATAGTATATGGAAAGTTTGATTTTTTATACAATTCTTGAAAATATATGGTGAGCTTTTGTCATAAAAATCTACAGCCTCCCATAAAGCAAATAATTATTAGAAAAAAAACTAGGTTATCCTACACTATAGAAAGCATAAATGATAACCTAGTCTTTTTTGATATTTCTATCATAGTCATTAACTCATACTGAATATCCTATTCATTTTTAACGATACCAGAGATTGAATTAATCTGTTTTATGTAAAAATAATAATGTAAATCCTTAAAAATTATTTGAATACAATTTTAATTTGAACTAACTAAAGTAACATTTGATGGTGGATCAACAGACGGTGTATCATGTGAAGCAATAAAACCAAATGTTATACTTTGCCCTGGATCTAGATTCGTAGCCCATGCTGGTCCCTTCACTGTAATGGTACCCGAATTTTGACTAACCAAATCTGCACTCCACATTTGGTCTATATACCCTTTATAAGTAAATGATACAACAAAATTCTTTAGTGCTGTATTAGAGGTATTGGTTAATGTAATATTCGCCTGTGTATGCTTATCCCAAGTATTCGTTACTTCGTATTTTAATGTAACTGGACCTGTTCCTGGGATTGGAGTAGGAGTTGGTGTTACTGTCGGTGTTATTGTTGGTTTTGGCGTTACTGTTGGTGTCGGCGTTACTGTTGGGGTTATTGTTGGTTTTGGTGTTACGGTTGGTGTTGGCGTCGCTGTTGGTGTTGGTGTCGCCGTTGGTGTTGGTGTAGGGGTTACTGCTGCTGCAGTTCCTGTTATGTTACCATTTGATTTATTAAGATTATATTTTAACTTTTGTCCATCATAAAACTCCATCTCAAATGATATATTTCCATCATAAACAGAACCATCCTTAAAGAAATCAGGCTTAATGGTTAAAATATTGTTCGTATAGTTCGCCACAAAAGTTGCACCATACTCTAAATACATCCACCAGCTTTGATTCGGGCCAACTCGATTAGAACCTATATAAGCTGTAGAACGACGGAGTTTACTTCCGTTAAATTGAACTGGAATATTAATTCCATTGGAAACAGTTCCATTCGCATTTTGAAATACTGGTGCTTTGTATTTCACTAAATACTCATGCCAATCAGCTCCACTTGAAAACTTAAGTACCAAATCAGCTACCGTACCATAATTACTTCCCATTGCATCATAAACCTTCTTCACGTAGGATGATTTTAATGTTAGTGTTGCATTGGATTGGTTATACGTAAAATCGGTACCACTGGTTAATCCTGTAACTCCAACAAAGGTGTTACCGTTTAGAGTAAGCGGGATATTAATATCATTAAATGAGCTGCCGTTTAGGTAAATGGTATCAAGGCCTGTTGCATAAGAGGAACGTCCTGTCATAGATACTTCTAACATCTTTCCAACTATAGGTTTTTTCCAACTATACTTAGAGTCGTTACGATTAATTCCAGATCCGTTATCCCAAAACATAAGGCACATTTTCTTTTGTCTAGCTACATAATTCATATACTCATAATATTTTAATTCTTCGCCTGGTTGATTATTTTCAAAATCAGAGTCATAACCTAAAAGACCAAATTCTCCGATAACAACACCGATTTTTTTTGCTGTAAATGCATTGGAAATGGTATCAAACGCCTTATTTACCGCATCACGAGGAGTGTAATCACCATTTCCCCATAAATCTTCATCAAAGCTTGTCTTACCAAGGTTAGCACTAAATACCCATTCACTATAATAATGAACGGTTGCAATGATATTAGAATCATTCAATTTAGTTATGAAATCAGCTAATGGTACACTATTATCATGGTTCGTATTTAGTGATGGTAAAACAATCATTCTCTTTGCATTTGATCCACCAGAGGCACGAATTATATTGTAAGCCGCTTGGTTAAGCATATCTAATTTATTCTGTGCAGTAACGTTTCCAGAGTTTTGAAAGTTCGGCTCATTTATCGTTTCAAAACATACTTGTAACGGATAATCTTTAAATGCCTTCGCAAGTTGATCCCACATCTGAGTAAATCTTACATATTGCACAGAACTCTTATTTCCATCCCATGAAGATAACCATATCCAGGAATCATGGTGAATGTTTATCATAACGTATAAACCTTCTGCAACTGCATAATCTACTACTTCTTTGTAACGTGCTATCCATGCGCTATCGATAGTGCATACACCATTGCTCTCCGTATATCTACGATATAGGGTCATTGGTATGCGGATACTACTATAGCCTTTTTGTTTGACTGCATGGATTAGCTCTTTTGTAACCTTAGGATTTCCCCAAGCGGTCTCGCCTTGATCTGGTTTTGAAGTATCAGAATCAAAACCATCAAAGGAATTTCCTAAGTTCCAGCCTTCGCCCATTGCCTCAACATACTGTTGAGAGGTAAGACCGTCTGCTGTTACTGCTTGTACTGGCACTCTCCCCCATTGCAACGAAGCTATCATCGTTGCAACTGCCACTAAAACAGCACATCTTTGTTTCAGTTTTCTTTTCATTTGCTATTCCTCCTTATAATTATTTGATAGGACTGTTTGTCCTATATAAAAATAATATACCATTTATTTACAATTTTCAACCTATGATATTATACTTGTTTTGTATTATTTTATACGTTTTTTATAAACGATTTTTTTGCTAAGAGCAAAAAAGAGATAAAGACTATGCTTTTACATAACATAGTCGCTATCTCTTTTCGTCTTTGTACCTAATTTAATGTTGGTTACAATTTTACCTATCTACTCTCTAGCTCAACCATTAACTCAATAATCTGAGTTTCTAATTCATCAATTTTCTTATCTTTTTCTTCTAGCTTCATTTCTAATAATTGTTTCTCTTTATGAAGCTTTTCATCATTGATTGTATCATGTTCTCTTTCTGCAGCATGTTCTTTTACTGCATCATGTTCTTTTCCTACGTCAATTTCTCTTTTTGCCGCATCCATCTTTTTTAACTCTGTGATTTCGGTAGTTAATATTATATATTTTTGTTGAAGTTCCTCATTATTATCAACCAATTGCTGTATCACTTTGGTCTGCTCTTCTATTCTGTCTTTATGTTTCGCTAGATTTATCGTTTGTTCAATAGAGATATCCCGTTGCTTTTCTAATGCAAGCTTAGCTGAGTTCATTATTAAATCTTTCTGGTCTAATGTACTTAACAAAGTATTCTTCTCAGATTCACCCTCGTTTAATTTTTCTTCTAGCTGGCTAATGATTTCTTGTGCTCTCTTCACCTCATTTGAAAGTACTTCTTGGTCAGAAATTAGTCGATCCAATTGCTCCTGCTTTTCCGTAATATCATTCGCTTTTGTTACGTCTTCTTGATTAATCTTACATAATTTTTGCTCTAATTGATAAATCTGCTCTTTTCTTTGACCTAGAAGCTTATCCTTTTCATTTATTAGTAATTCATAATCAAGAACTTTTTGTTCGGATGCTTTTAAGCTATCAATCTCTTTCTCATACTTCTCTTCAAGTAAATTTAACTTATTATTCGCTTGTTCTTGCAACAACTGATTTTCTTCTCTTAAATCTTTATTTTCAAACTCAGATTGATTTAGTTTCTCATTAAGATTAATAAGCTCTTCATTCGTTAACTCTATATGATCCTCTAACTCACTAAGCTTAGATTTTAGGCATTTCTCTTCGTTATTTTGACTCTCAAAAAGTTCTCGTAATTGCTCTTTTTCTAGGAATCCACTCGCTACTTGTTCTTCTAAAAGTTTCTTCTCTTTTTTAGCAGTTTCTATTATCTCTTCTGCCTCAATTGCTACAAGTTTCTTGATTTCTTCAAGTTCCTGAACAGCTTGCTCTATTATTTCATTTTTCTCCTGTTCTGCTTCTTTCTTTTGTTCCTCTAACTCTTGTTCTGCGTTTGCTTTAATTTCTTCCTTCTCTTTTTCTACAAGCTTTTTATATAATTCTAGCTCTTGCGCTGTTTGGAATTTAATATTTTCTTTTTCTTGTTCTGCTAGCTTCTTATATTTTTCCAACTCTTGTGCTGCTTGGAACTTATTATCTTCTTTTTCTTGTTCTGCTAGCTTCTTATATTTTTCCAACTCTTGTTCTACTTGGAACTTATTATATTCTTTTTCTTGTTCTAGTAGCTTCTTATATTCCTCTTGCCCATCTTCTGCTAGCTTTTTATATTCCTCGATCACTCGATCTGCTTCTGATTTTATATCTTCTTTCTCTTTTTCTGTCTGTTTCTTATATGCTTCTAGTTCTGACTCTGAGTTTACTTTGATAGCCTCTTTTTCCTCTTCAGATTGTTTTAATTTCTCAGAAATTTCTGAAACTTCTCCCTCAGATAGCTCTAAGAGTTCTTCTAATTCACGAATTCTTGATTCAAAGTTGGTTTCTTTTTCTCTAGAATTCTCAATCTGTTTTTTCAAATGTTCTTTTTCTTGAACTTCTGCTACTATCTGCTCTTCTAAGAGTTTTTGCCCCTTTCTAGCATTTTCCTGTAATTCTTCTTGTTTAAGAGACACAAGCTTCGCATGTTCCTCGAATTCTTGCTCTGATTGCGCTATTATAGCTTCCTTCTCTTTCTCTGCAAGAGCAATATATTCTTCTAACTCTTGTTCCGCTTTCACTTTAATTTCTTCTTTTTCTTTATTTGCAAGCTTCTTATATTCCTCGATTTCTTGCTCTGCTTGCTTTCTTATATCTTCTTTCTCTTTCTCTGCAAGAGCAATATATTCTTCTAACTCTTGTTCCGCTTTTACTTTTAACTCTACTTTTTCTTGCTTTACAAGTTCCTTATACTCTTCTAATTCTAACTCTGCTTGCTTTCTTATTTCATCTTTTTCTTTCTCTGCAAGAGTCATGTATTCTTCTAACTCTTGTTCCGCTTTTACCTTTATATCTTCTTTATCTTGCATTGCAAGATTTTTATATTCTTCGATCTCTCGCTCTGCTTGCGTTTTTATATCATCTTTTTCTTTCTCTGCAAGAGTCATGTATTCTTCTAACTCTTGTTCCGCTTTTACCTTTATATCTTCTTTATCTTGCATTGCAAGATTTTTATATTCCTCGATCTCTTGCTCTGCTTGCGTTTTTATATCTTCTTTTTCTTTCTCTGCAAGAGTCATATATTCTTCTAACTCTTGCTCCGCTTTTACCCTTAACTCTTCTTTTTCTTGCTTTACAAGGTTCTTATATTCTTCTAGCTCTAGCTCTGCTTTTGATCTTATTTCATCTTTTGCTTTCTCAGCAAAAGAAATATATTCTTCTAATTCTTGTTCCGCTTTTACCTTTATTTTTTCTTTTTCTTGATTCTCCTGCTCTTTCAGTGATAAGATTTCATGCTCAAACTTATCCTCTATCTCTAATTTTTCTTCATTGAATTTCTCTTTTAGAGTTTCTATCTCACTGTAAGCTTGCTTTATAACTGTATCCTTTTCCTCTAGTAGTTTATTGCTTTCTTCAATTGCCTGCTTTAATTTTTCAGATACTTGAACAGCGTCTTCCCCTGATAACTCCAAGAGTTCTTCAAGATCATTAACTTTAGAGGTTAGATTTTCAGCTTCTATTCTTAAACTTTCTAATCGTTTCGTTAATTGCTCTTTCTCATTATTAGAATTATTTAATAAACTTTCAATTTTCTCCTTATCAGTAAATAACTTTTCTTTTTCCATTGATAAGCTATCCTGTTTTTGTGATAGAATATTGAATTCTTCTAACAAAGTTTTTTGCTTTTCATTTAATTCTTCTATAAGATTAGAACATTCCCCAATCTCATGTACTTTTAATAGATTTTCTGAAGAGGCTTTCTCCAGTTCTTGTTTCATATGGTGACTTTGCGTCTTTAACTCTTCCAAAGAATTATTTAATCCTTGATTCTTTCCCGTTTCTTCCTCTAGCCTATTAATTAAATCATTATGTCCTTCGGTAAGAATTTCTTTTTCTTTCTCTAATTCTTGGATATGACTCTTACTTTGTAGTAGTTCCTTCTTTATGTTCTCATGATTATCTACGCTTTGATTTAATTTATTTTGAAGATTTTTTATGTTCTCTAATAATTTGTTATGTTCTAACTCTTTATTTTTTAGCTGCTCCTTTAGCGTTCTGATTTCATTTTTCCCCTGCTCATATTTCGCTTCGGTATCTTTAAATTGCACAGCTAGTTCTTCTTGACTTTTCTTTGCTCTCTCGCACTCAAGTTTTAATTTCTCAATAAGGGCTTTGTTTTGTATTAGCTCTTCCTTTTGCTTTTTTTCTTCATTTTCTAATCCATGAATTAGATCAACCTTATTTTTAACAATAGAAGTCTTTTCCTCAAGTTCTAACTCTAAAATCTTCACATTCTCACTAAGTTTAGATATTTCACCCTCTTTTTCCGTAAAAATAGTTTCGGATTCTTCTAGTAGCTTTGCTAGCTCTTTTATCTGATTTTCATTCGCTTCTAACTTTTCTTTCTCAGCTGATCGTTCCTCTTCAATTGCTTTTAATTTGTCTTCTAATTCATAATAAGCTTTCTGCTTTTCTTTTATTGTACTAGAGAGACTGTCTTTATCAAGACGAAGTATTTTTAGTTTCGACTCATAATCTCCAATATCACTGTTTAATCTTGAAATCTGATCTTCTCTTTCTTTCACATAAGCTTCTACTTCAGTGGTAATCTCATTATACTTTGCAATCTCACTTTGAAAATAAGAAACTTTTTGTAAAAGCTGCTTCATTTCCTGCTCTCGTTTTTCTAAAAGTGCTCTGTTTTCTTTATAACTTTTGCTTAATTCTTCTATCGTTAACAGGCTATTTTCATATCCCTGTTCCATTTCTAACATACGTTGTTTTTCCTGCTTGGACAATAGCATTTCTCGTACTCCCTTTCATCTGCCTCAATTTGATAATTCTACTGAGGTAATTGTAAATAAATCTATCTATAAGATAATTTCAACAAAATATCCAATTTTTAATAAATAACTAGGCTTTATTATACTTGTTTTTGTTAGAAAAATCCATGCTTTCATGGTTTCCTTTTTTTCTCATAAAATTGGTAACAATGCATTGCGAACTTTTTGTAAGAAAAAAGAGATACCGTATTAGGTATCCCCGCCTTCTTTATTCCTTTTTTGTTTGGTTCATTTTATTAACAAATGCCATACTTTTTGCGGTCATTTCAATCCAAGCTGGGCGAAATCCACTACTTATTGCATTACGTACAGACTTTATGTTAGACCATGCAGCACAATAAAACGGTACCTTACCTAGTTGCAATATTTCAAGTGCTAACCGACTTGTTAATGCCGATGCGATACCTTTTCTTCGATACTCTGGAAGTACATCAATTCCAATCTGCCACATCGTATCACAGTCTGCGGAACACCCAGCTAATCCAATAATTTTATCGCCATCATAAGCTGCTACAGCTAAGACATCCAGTTCCTTTCTTTGTTCACATAAGGCATTCGTCCACTCCCCAGTGTAAAGAGACTCAAAATCTTGTTTTTTTAATACTCTTAACTCATATTCACATGGAAGCTCCCTTAAACTATTGACATCAGGCAGAAAATACTCTGCCATGAAACAGATGCGCATATCACTTTTCTGTAGTTCGTCATTTAAGATATGCAGATTTGGTGTTTCAAAACAACGTTCTACCGGATAATTGTCAATGTACTCCTTCACGATATCCTCTATCTCTTTATTGACTGACGCAATTATATTGGAACCATAAGAAACAAGGTTGCAGTAGAATGGAAGCGTTAAATATTTCCTTGCATTCTGATTTAGTTTTGAAGCTACGACCTTATTCTTGATTGATAAAAAATCGGTACTATTACAATTTAAATCATATGCAGATTGCTCCATTGCAATCTGCAAGATATCACTATTGTTTAACATAATATTCCCCCTTCATTTTTTATTACTGCCACCTATCGATCGTCCTAATCTTTTCTAAAAGTCCCTCCCTATTGAAATTCGCTCTTGATAGTTCTTGTAAATAGACCATTCAGAGTTTCCCAAGCATCCTTCCCAAGGTATAAAATCTCGTAAACAGCCATACAAATCGGTAATTCTACTCCGTAGTTTTTCCCAAGACTTACAATCGCTTTCACGGTATAATACCCTTCTGCTAATTTGTCAAACTCTTCTTTCTTAACAAATGCTTCACCATAACGACGATTATGACTATGCATAGAGAAAATAGTAGCTTCATAATCTCCTAAATGACACAATCCATAAGCCGATAATTCATTTCCGCCCATTGCCTTAATTAATCTTGCAATTTCCCTCGTTCCTCTAGACATTAAAGCACCTTTTAATGAAGATAAGCCTAATCCATCCAGCATTCCTGCCGCTATTCCGATAACATTCTTAGCTGCTGCACCAATTTCATTACCAATTAGATCTTGACCGTAGTAAAAGCGAATTAAATCACTCGAAAATGATTCGACCAACATCTTTTTCACCTGTTCGTTCTTACTGTCAATTACCATACAATTTGGAACTCCACGGTAGAATTCCTGCACATGACCAGGTCCAAGCCATACTGCTACTTCATTAGAGAAATCCATATTATCATTCACTATTTGAGTTAATCTTCTTCCGGATGAAATTTCAATTCCTTTCATACATAAGACGATAATTTTATTTTGAAGATGAAGTGAATTTAACTCCTCCATTAGCTTTTGAAGTCCTTGAGAATTTATTGAAATAACAATAATATCCGACTGCTTCACAGAATCTAGCTCATTCGTTAGTTGTATAGATAGAGGTAATTCCAGTAAATCATTTTTTCTCTCACGCATAAACCTTTGCATATGTTCAGAATCTTTGCGACCATATAATGTAACATCTTGTCCAATCTTATCTAAATACCATGTAATTAAAGAACCCCAACGTCCACAACCTATCACTGTAATTTTCATTCCAAAACCTCCAGACATAAACCTATGTTGTCATTTAAAAAAGAAATACTCTGAATATCTAAGGTATCACTTCTAAACAAACAACACCGCATAAACTTCCCTTTCGATACACCGCATATAGCTTATCTGTTTCATTTTCTATTACTCTCTCAAATTTTGTTTTCATCTCGGTAATTGTATTATATAAGGGATAACTATTTGTGTTTGGTAATCGTGTAAGCCTCCAAAAGAATTCTAAATATTTTTCTAACTCATTCGATAATATTTCACATATCATAACCTGCACCACCCATTATTACAAAATGCATATTCATAGATATCTAATCAAATCGGATTCCATATCTATAGTACTTTTAGTAGTCTTCTAGATGTTTCGCTACATAATCCTATTGTTGTAAATTATAACATTTAACACCTTGTCAATCAATTACCCATACCAATCAAAATATATTTTTGAAAAGAGCAATAAAAAATAAAAATAAACAATAGAAAATATACAATAGAAAATAAGCAATAGAAAATATACAAGCGCTCTTCTCGAACTTATCCTTGTCATGAATAATACAGAAATGATTATAATTAGTATTATTAACATTCAGAAAACTATTACGCTAATATATATAATAAATTCTCACCCAAAACTAAAGTATCCTCGGAACCCTTGATTTCATCAAGCATTCCGAGGACAATATGTTCGCTATTCAATTTTAAATAGTCGTATCGCTTGAGTCAGAGAAATTGCCTCTTTCTCAAGTTCTTCTGCTTCTCGCTTTAAAGACTCTACCGCATTTAACTGACTATCTGCGGTCGTAACAAGTTGGACGGAAGCCGCTGCTGTTTCTTCTGATGTTGCAGAGATAGTTTCCAACGCTTCTAGTGTTATGTTCTTCTTATTTGTAATCACTGTAATCCGTTCGCTAATGGATAAAATGCTAGCAACGAGTTTTTCAACTTGATTTCCGATTAACATAAATGTGCCTATCGTATCTTCCATTGCATGTTCTTGTATTTCAAGCATTTTTTCTGCTTGATAAGCACTTTCCATAGTAGAATCCGAGAGGTTTTGAATATAATGAACTATCTTACTTATCTCAGCAGCAGATGCCCTAGATTGTTCTGCTAGTTTTCTTATTTCATCTGCTACCACTGAAAATCCTCTTCCTGCATCTCCAGCCCTCGCTGCTTCAATCGAGGCATTGAGTGATAATAGATTCGTCTGACTCGCTATATCATCGATGGAATTAACAATATTCGATATTGTTTTTGATTCCATTCCAAGTCTTTGTACCTGCTCAATAACCAGTTTAGTTATATCTGCAGTATTTCTTGCATTTTCTCCAAGCTCTTTTACCGTTTCAGTGTTATCAGCCAAAATTAGTTTCGTATCATCGGACACCTTTACCATCTCATTCATACTGTGATGCACGTTCACAATCTGGTCTGCCAAATCATTCATATGTAAATAACACTGTTCAATCTCTCTGGCCTGATCTCCCGTTCCAACTTCAATATCTGATATCGATGTATGAATGCCTTTTGAAGTATCAAATAACACTTGCGATGTTTTCGTTACTTCCTTCGAAGATAAAGTAACTACTTCACCTATTTTTACAGTTTTACGGATAAGGCCTCTCATGTTTTCATTCATCTTGTTAATTGCCATGCCCAGATGCAAAAACTCATCTTTTCTATTTAAATCAATCTGATTTGTTAACTTACCTTCTGCTGTTGCTGCTAATACGTGATTCATTTTCTTAATGACACCTGAAATACTTCTTGCAAATAAAATACCACAGAGACACGCAATCGTACTCGCGCAAATAACTATGATGACTGTTACATACTTAACCGAATCAACTTGCTTTATTACTGCCTCTCTTGGAACTAAAGCACACGCATAAGCACCACTCGTTTCCAACTGAGAATGCAAAACTAAGTAATTTTTCCCCTTATAATCTACATAGGAGTACCCGTGTTGCTCTAAATCTTTCTCAGGTAGAAATAAATTATTTTCTAATAATGATATGTAATTCTCACCTTTTGAAGCAATAATTTCTTTTCCATCACTCGTAATAAATGCAACCATGCTACCTTCTGGTAGATTACTCTCTGTAAGAGTATTCTCAATAAAATCATAAGAAATATCAAGTATCATGATTCCAACTTTCTTACCAGATGGACTTAGGATATATCGAATACAAGAAATCCCGTAATCCTTTGGCTTTTGCACAGCTTCATCGAGCAACTTATGGGAACCAATCCATGCAACTGTTTTACCAGAATCTAAAAATTCTCTAATTTCTCCCTCACCACTAATCGATTGATAAGTTTCAGCGCTATAGATTTCCGCTCCAATAATTGACTTGTGACCATTTCCAAAGAAATATATATTGTTTACATCTTCATCTAAACTAATTACATTTCCAAAGGTTGATGATAATTTCTTTACCAGTTCTAATTCTTCTACAGCATCACTTTGACTGTTACCATAATAATCACGAACTGTATTATTCATGATGTATTCTAATGTTTTTGATTCTTGCTTTTTTAGTCCATAAGAATAATACTTACTCATCATATCAAGTGAATTTAGTGTGGCTTGTTCATAATTCTTTACAATACCTTTTGAAGCTACTAGATAAGAAGTTATCCCTAAAATAATTAGGAAAATCACTGGAATAAAATAAATGACAACCATCTTAAAACCAATACTGATAAAACCTTTTTTTCTATATACATTCTCGTTCTTATTTTTTAACTCAGACTTATTCTTTAACTCAGACGTATTCTTTATTTTCAACTTTATCTCATTTTCTTTGTCTACTTTAAATTTAGTTTCATTCGTATTCCTTTTTAGATCCGTTAATTTATTTTCTTTCTCCTTCATATCCATCTCCACCTCTATGCATGCTCCCTTAAGGCACTATTTTGTTGCAAAAGAAACCTGTGATCTCACCCCGAAGTTTTGATTTACATCCCACTATTTAATTGATATTCTGCAGTTTTATTAATATTTTCTCATTCCACTTTCTTATTTGTATCCTACAAGTTTATTAATATTTTCTTATTCCACTGTTTCAATTGATATCCTATAACTTTATATATCTGTTACATCCACATACGATACTTTCCACTTAAAGCTAAGAGTGCAAACATATACAAGCAATTGTCGTAATATCTTCTATCGCCAGTCCTTAATTCTGTATGATAAAACTTGTCGACACATTCTTTCGCAAAGGGACCATTTGCTGCTAAAGATGCTTGCGCATTGGTAGCGATTATTGCAACAGGGTGTAAAGCCTCGCCCTTGATTATCGTTCCATCTACTTGATAAATACCACTTGCATGCTCTTTTACTGTCTCACAAAAGAATTGCTGTAAATGATTAGCGCATGTTACTTGCCATTCATCAGCTGCAAACCAGAGATAATCAAGACCAATGTTTGCAATGGTTCGATAAGCATCGCTGTAATACCAATCATGGCGTCCAAATATTTCTTGATCTCCACTATGAGCAGTTCCATCGTACTCTGTGTATTCTGCGCAAAGCCCAGTCTTTTCATGACATGCAAGTTTTAGATACGAACGACTCGCTTCCGCTGCCTTTTTAAAGAATTCTCTATCTTCTTCATATGCCCAAAGTGCAAATAACCCGTAAAAGTGTGGTAAATGATACGATGGATCTGTAAAATTGCAATTAGGTATGAATTTTATCAGGTAGTTCGATGGCTCCCACATAGGTTCTCCGATTCCATCCTCTTCTCCTTTATGGATACATTCATGAAGAAGTTCTCTCGCTTGTTTACTATATTCGAAAATTCCATTTCCATCACCCCAGCGGTTGGAAGCAAAGAATAATGCTAAAGCAAAATACTCCTCACCATCCGGTGCTGGTCCATAGGAATTTTTCGTACCATCTGTTTTACATGACCAAGCAAAATAGCCTTTGTTAACACCAGAATCCATAAACATATATGTCTTAGCCCATTTCCATAAGCGATCAAATTCCTCTTTTTTATCTAATTGCAAACACATCATCATTCCATAAGACATTCCTTCTGTTCGAACATCATGATTTCCGGTATCCACGATATATCCTAAATCTTCACCCACAGGATAATATATGCGTTCTTCTGGTAGACCATAGAACAAGGTCTGAAAGCTGTCCTCAACTTTCTTAGTTACGTCCTCTTCTTTATAGCCTAATTCGGTAAACACATTCCGGTAATACCCACTTTTTATTGCACCATTCATCAGCTTCCTCCATCTCACCCAAAGATAAATGTTTCTTCAATGCTTTTATCTTATAATATTTAGCACCTACAATTTTATCTAGTTCTTGTATTCCACTTAATGATCTAATATTCCGTATCATTAACTAATTCCCTAATGATTAATTAATCCTCTTAGTCCCCGTACCATTAATTAAATCCCCTAATAATTGAACTATTCCTTCACCCCGCCAATCGTTAGTCCTGTTACAAAGTATCTTTGTAAAAATGGATACAGACAGACAATCGGCAATGATGTAATGATTGTTGCTGCTGCTCTTATCGAGGCCGGAGTTACTTGATTTGATGCTTGTTTCATAGTCTCTGCATTGGAACTATTGTTTGTAACCGATGATAATAGCTTCATCAATTCATATTGAAGTGTGGTAAATTCCCCTCTCATTCGGTTATATAACATCGTATCAAACCAGGAGTTCCATTGATAAACTGCAATAAATAAAGCAATTGTTGCAAATACAGGTTTACACAAAGGCACGATAATTCTTAAGAATATTGTAAAGTGCCCTGCACCATCAATTTCCGCAGATTCCTGTAAACTATCTGGTAATCCAACCATATAAGTACGTATAACTAGCATATTAAAGGCACTTACCATACCTGGAATAATATAAACCCAGAAACTGTTCGTTAACCCTAAGCTCTTATAAAGCATAAAAGTTGGAATCAGTCCTCCATTCACGTACATCGTTAGAACATATAATAGAGATATTTGCTTTCGGAATATAAAATTTTTACGACTTAATACATAAGACAATAGTGCGGTTACAAATAATTGCACTACCGTTGCTATCACAGTCCTTAAAATTGAAATCTCTGTTGCTGTTAAGAGATTTTGCTTATGTATAATGGTCTGATAATTTTTCCAAGTAAATAACCGTGGCCATAGATAGATACCACCTCTTAAAGCATCAGTTCCATCATTAAAAGAAATTGCTAATGTATTTAGAATAGGGTACAAAGTTATTATTACAAATATTGTTAATATCACGGTATTTACAATTGTAAAAACTTTATCACCCACACTACTTTTCTTTTTTCTTGTCCAAACGAATTTTTTCATCTTTACCCTCATTTCTGCGCTACTTATTGTCTAACTTACAAGACAATGCAAATCAATTACCGCGTGAATATTTTTATCACTTACATCCTTGCTAGAATAAACGTTCTTCACCCGCCATTTTCGCTGCCTTATTCGCTAAAAAGATGATAACAATACTTACTAAGCTCTTGAATATACCTGCTGCAGTACCAATAGAATAATCACCCATACTGATACCATACTTTAAAACATAGATATCAATTGTTTGGGATACGCTTTGAACAAGGCCATTCCCTAATAAGTATTGAACTTCAAATCCTGCATTTAGAACATTTCCAACATTGATTAATAATAAGATAAAAATCGTAGGTTTAATACCTGGTAAAGTGATATGAAAAATCTTTTGCAATCTGCCAGCACCATCAATGGATGCTGCCTCATAAAGGTCAGGATTTATTGAAGTGATCGACGCTAAATAAATAATAGATCCCCATCCTGTCTCCTTCCATACATTTGCAAAACCAACAATAAGCCAAAAGAATTTTGGATAAGCAAGCCAATTGATTGGCTTATTTAAAATATGTAATGCTACTAACGCTTGATTTATAATTCCAGTTTCTAACGACAATACATCTAGCACAATTCCTGTTACAATAATCCAAGATAAAAAATGAGGTAAATAGGAAACTGTCTGTACAAACTTCTTTCCTCTTTTATTTCGAACCTCATTTAATAGGATTGCAAGACCAATAGAAAATACAAAACTTAATACAAGATTGATAACCCCCATACATAACGTATTACGAATTACCCGAATAAACACATCATTTGAAAAAAGTGTTTTAAATTTTGCTAATCCCACGAACTGAGAGTGTAGTAACCCTCCCTTTGGCTTATAATTTTGAAAAGCCATGATCCAACCACCAAGAGGTGCATAATAAAAGACTAGAGCATAGATTACAAATGGAATTGATAAAAGAATCAGTTCCTTCTGTTTTCTTATCTCTCTCCAGCTTATTTTAGGGCCTTTATCATTAATAACATTTTGTTTGCGCTTTTTCGTTACTTCCATTTTGTTCACTCCCATTTGCTGCAATATTGATGATCACTCTCTGATTGCCATAGTTGTCTGTAATACCTATACTAAGAAAAGTTTGATAAAAAAGAGGACGGTTGCCCCCAAACTTGTGCATAAAACCGCCCTCTTTCCACTTAAACAAGTCAGCAAGCTGCCACACCTATCATGAATTATTTGCCTTCTGCAACAGCTATTCTTCTTTCAACTTCAGTTTTTATAGCTTTTAAGTAAGCATCAATATTTACTCTATCGCTGTAAACTTTCATGTAATCCTGCCAAGCAGCTTCAAAGTCTTTCGCCATAACAGCCTTTGGTAAATACTCGTGTTTAACTTCATCCATATTTACCTTTGCCATACCATGATCTGTATCTGAGGTAAATGTATTAGAATAAGACCACATTGGGAACCAAGGTGAATTTTCTCCTGCTGGATTTAACAACTGAACATAGGTTTCTGCACCATATGCCTTTAAGCATTCCTGAACCTCTGGCTTAAGAGCATCAAAGAACTCTCCTGGCTGACTGCCTGGTTCCCATGCATTAATACCATCACGATTCATACCTTCTAATTGTGGGAAATATGAGTATTTACATAAATTAGCTACCTGATAATCCTGACTTACTGCATTATTACGTTGTTCGTCTGTACGATAGAAAACTCCACCGTCGCCAACCATATAATCTTGCCCTTCAATACCCCAGAAACGAAGTGTTAATGCTTCCTGTGATAATAAATCATCCATAAACTTCATTGCACCTTCAACATCTTTACAGCTTACTGTAATTCCTAAACCGTTAGAAACATCGAGAGCACTTGCTGAATGGTAACGATCTTTTGTTCCTTCATTCATAACAATTCCTAATGGTATATAAGTACAATCATCTAAGCCCTGTGTCTTGATTGCATCTTCTGCCTGCTGGAAGTTCCAATGTTGGTCAACCATACCTAATACACGACCGGAAGATAGCTTTGCTATATACTGGTCATAAGACATTGTAAAAGTTTCAGGATCGATAATTTCCTTCTTAAACTCTTCATTAAGTTTTGCAAAGTACTTCTTTGCAGTATCTGTTGTATTATAATCAGAAACCTCTAAAGTTACTGGATCTACTATACAGCAACCATCATTAGGATAACCATCTAAGAAAAATGGTGCATTCTCTAAGCAGAAATATCTCCAGTCATCAGTTAAGATTTCATATCCAATATTTGCAGTTCCATCAGGCATAGTAGGATTTGCTGCAATATATCTTTCTATCAAGTCAAAATACTGATCAAGAGTTGTAATCTTAGGGTAATTATCCCACTTTAATACTCTTGTTTGAATCCAAAATGCTTCGTCATTATGTACACATTCGGTATCTTTTTCATTAATAATACCAAATTGAGGAATGATATACACATGTCCATCCTCTGCTCTAACTTTATTCCACTCTTCCTCTGATAAGTAATTCTTAATATTAGGGTATTTATCCCAATACTGATCAATTGCAATATAGGCACCTGCTTCTAATAACTGAGCATGACCTGTAGAACCGCAAATAAAATCTGGGTATTCACCACCAGCAATTAATGTACCAACTGCTTCTTCTGCTGTCTGACCAGTTAACCAAGTCTCTTTACACTTAGCTCCTGTTAACTCAGCTAATTTCTCCATAGCAACATTATTGTTGTTGATTTCAGTTCCAGGTACTGCGAAAAATGCAGTGAATTCTTTAATTTCTTGCTTATCTGGTGCTTTTGTATTTTCCGGTTTTTTTGTTGCTTCAACTTTAGAATTGTCTACATCTTTCGTATCGTCCACCTTTTTACTGCATCCTGCTGCTAAAGAAGCCATTAGCATTAGTACTAAAAACAGTGACAAAAATCTTTTTTTCATAGCTTATCCTCCCTACTCTTATTGTTTCATCACCTCTAAGTGATTAGTTAAATCGTACCATTATTGTGCATTTTCAACAACCATACAAACTATAGATTATATCCATATGAACTGTATATACAAAAAATATCTTTCATATATAATTTATATATGCATAATATACAATACCAAAGGAGCATTTTCCCATATTACCTACTTTGATTTCGATATCTTGTCGGGGTACAACCCTTCACGGAGACAAAACGATTGATGAAGTAATCTAGGTTATGATAACCAACCAATTCAGCTACGATATACACCTTTTCGTCCGTACGCAGCAATAACTCCGCTGCCCGGTCGATACGATGATTATTCAAATAATCTTTAAATGGTAGGCCAAATTGTTTCTTGAATACCTGGCCCAAGTAAGCACTATTAATGAAATACTTTTCACTCAAAGATTTTAAACTTATATTCTCAGCATAGTTCTCCTCAATTTCCCTTTCAATACTAGCCAGAATACCTTTCGAGACATTTTTACGAAGTTGTTGCAAATAATCTGAAAAATCATAAGCAAATAACTTAAAATGCTTTCGGCTTCCACGCATAGCATCTCTATGGAAGGCATTTTTACTAATATATTGTAGGATTTCTTCTTGATTAATATTATCATCCTGTTTCGTTGCCAAATAAATCAGTTGATATAATATGTAACTAATGTTTAGATTTATAAGGTTATAATCCATATTAGACTGATTAATATCATCATAAATACTATCCACCATTGAGGAAATTTCCTCTTTATTGTTTTCTTCCACTGCTTGAATTAAGATATCTAATTTTCTTCTTTCTAATAAGGAGGCTCCATTTAAATTCATATTTTCTTCATAAAAGGTAATATCCTTATCATTTCGAAACATCTGTAAAGTCTTTGCAATCATTGCGGTTTGATACGACTCTGATAGCCTTGCTATCGAATCAACCTTATTCCCTACAAATAGCATAATTTTGCAGTTGATTCCTTCGCTTAATAGTTGGCTGAATTGTTTTAAATATTCCCCCTCGGTTACCCCCGCTTCATTTGCAAGATAATCACAATAAATAAAACCAATATCATAAGAGGAATCTTGTTTACCGACATCAAATATAACGTGGTATTCATCAACTTTTAGTAGCTCTCTTGCCTGCATATAGAGATTCTTCTGAATATTACGTTTATCTGATTCTGTTAGATTTTCCTGATTTGTAAAATCAAGATTAATAGTTATGTACTTTATTTCTTTTGATAGCATTAAATGTTTTGTTACATATTCGATATTGTAATTATCGAATTTTCCCCAGATGAGTGCTAAAAGATTGCGGTCAAAGAGTGCTCTTTCCTTTTCTCTATTTTCTATTTGCCGATTATTAAGCTCTTTGCTTTTTTGTGAAACTCTACGAAGTACCTCTAGTAATTCATCTTTTTGTACAGGCTTTAAAAGATAATCACAACAGTTGTGTTGGATTGCAGACCTAGCATATTGAAAGTCATAATATCCACTAAGAATAATATAGGATGCATCGGATAATTTTTCTTTTTTTATGTACTCTAATAGCTCGATACCATTCATCTCAGGCATTTTAATATCTGCAATGATAAGATCTACTTTCGTTTTCTGTAAAAATCGTATCGCTTCTTTTCCGTTCGCTGCTTCACCAATGATTGTAAACCCTTCTGCCATCCAATTGATAAGCATTGCTAACCCTTGTTTGATATATGGCTCATCATCCACTACTAAGACTCTTAACATGTTAATCCTCCATTCTGCCGCAATCCCGTGAATTTGGACGACAGTACAATATTCGTAACGTGTCATTCTGACACACTACCTTCTACTTTTCAATGGCTTACTGTCCTTAACAAGTGATAATCGGTAATTTTATAACTATTGTTGTACCAACCTTTTCTTCGCTATCAATTTTTATATCAAACATTTCATCACAAAACATTCTAAGCCTTACGCAAGCATTTAAGATACCAATCGATTCACTATTTTCAATCGTTTCAATATTGGAAGCGTTCATATGCTCCTGAAGCGTCTTTGCTTGCTCTTCTGACATTCCAATACCGGTATCCTCCACTTCAATCGTAACACTACCCTCATTTTCTGTAATATAGATAAATATCCATCCCTCGTTACTCATACTCTCGATTCCGTGCACGCAAGAATTTTCAACGAAAGTCAGGATTGTTAACTTAGGAATCTTATATCGTAAACATGCTTCATCGACTTGGATTTGATATAATAATTTGTTACCAAATCGATATCTTTGAAGTTGCAGATAAGCTTCTACAAAATCCATCTCTTCTTTAATGGTTATAGTATCTGCTCCCCAATCCACAGACTTTCTCATTAGGATAGCTAATTTCCCAATAATGTGAGCCGTTTCATCCTCATTCTTAATCAAGCTTCTCATACGAATACTCTCAAGGGCATTAAACATAAAATGAGGGTTAATCTGACTATGAAGCGCCAAAAGCTCCGCTTGCTGCTTTGCTAAGTTTAACTCTTGTCTCTCAAGCTTATCCTTATATACAACCTGAATTAAGTCCTCCATCTTTAAAACCATTAAGTTATAGTTTTTAATTAAATCTCCTATTTCATCTACACTAGCTTCCTCAGTTATCATATCAAACTTCTCTTCTTTTACCTTGTCTAGGTACTCTCCAAGAAGAAAGATTCTCCGAGTATTGGACTGATTGACTAGATACATAATCGTGATTGGCAGTAGTAAGTTAGCTAATATTAAAATAAAAAAGATTGGTATATTGTTTTTTAAACCTTCTATCATATTCGACTGGTAACCAACGATATAAATATCCCAGTCCCTACTATAAAGATGCATTTGTCTTTCTGCGTGTTCTCCCTTTAATTTGCCTACGTCCCATTTTGAAAATTCTTTACTTCCAGAGGTTATCCCATCATTGGAAAAGATGATATTATCACCATCACATACATAAACCTTTGCATCGTATTTTGTGTTCGTAATATCTTTTTGAATAATACTATAGTCTACATCAAGTTTTACAATCTTCTCTAGGCTACTCTTACCATAATAATCTAACCTTCTAACAATAGAAATTGTCCTGCCCGTATCGTTGGTATATAAATTATTCTTATTATAGTCGTAATATGGGAAAATGATTAAATTTCTTCCACTAGAGGATAGATAATGATACCATTCTGTATTGACAATCTCACTGATTTTAGCAAATTTTCCTCCATTGGTAATCGTGTCATTATCCGCAAATAGTATGACATTACTAATCTTTAATCCAAGACTTTGATGTAAGATATAATTTCTTTTTAAGGAGTCATAAGCACTGTAATAATCGTATGGAGAAGTATATACTGTATCTAAGAATTTACTGATGATTCGATTTGTGTACATATCATTTGTAATCGTAACCGCATTGCTAAAAGAGGAGGTAATATTATATTCCACTGCTTCAGCTATGTTTTCTAAGTTTCTTTTTCTGGATGCTTTTTCTGCATCATATACAATTTTTAAAATCAACCCATTTGTTACAATTACAGGAATCGCCACACAAAATATGTATAGAAAATAAAGCTTTTTTTTCAAAGTATAATTATCAAGCTTTTTTATTTGTTTCTTAAAAAATTTAGTTAGTAAGTCACTATTCATGAGCCCCCATTTCCTGCATAGAATACGCACTTAACATTAATAATTTCATTTCATTGCTACTTCTTTGTCTTACCCCCACTACCCCTATATAAACTATAGCATGCTTCACTTACCAAATCTTGTCATTTATTGCTCAAAACTATCTATTCGTTGCTATTTTTGCCGATAGGACTAAAAATAGTATTAATTTAGGACAGTTTACAGGTTAATGCCCTTACGGCGTCTGGTATAATAGCATTATGAATGTTCTAGAGATCGAAATTCTCTTACAAAATCTACTAAATTTAGATTGTATTACTATAGTCTATGTTACTATAGATTTAGTTTATAAAAAAGGGGTGGTCGGCTATGAAATTAAGAAAATTAAAGAAAATAGTAAGTTGCCTTATTGTATCTCTAATATTAGCAGCTTGTAGCAGTCAGAAACCTGTTGAAGAAACAATTAAAATCAGTGCTGACTATCCTTCTTATAAAAGCGCATCTGATATTTGTGATAAGGCAGATTTAGCTGTGAAGGTCAAATTAAAAGAAGTAACACCAAATGTTATAATTAATTTTTCGTTAGGGCAAGAACCAGCAAATTTCCCAGTATCTCTATATTCTTTTGAAGTGTTAGATACGTTGAAAGGAAGCTATACCGAAGATGAAATATCCATTCCTGTTATAGGTGGTATAATGGACGGAAAATATTATGAGACAAGTGATGCTGAGATCAAATTCATGAATGATAAGGAATATCTTTTATTATTAGAATCCTTTGAGGAAGAAGGAGTCTATCCAGTTTTACTAAATGATACGCAGTCAGTTTTTGAATATGATGCACAACGAGTAGAATCAACCGTTGCTAGCACTAACCCATTTTCATTATCTGATATTTTAAATGAATTAAATGCACAGTAGTCTTATGTCATTGACAGTTAAAAAAGAAGAGTATGTTCCTCATCATGAACTGACCCCTGTCAAGTAGACAAGTAAAATAATTAAAAATGTATTAGATAATGCGATCACATTTGTGGTCGCATTTCTTATGCGATTCGTTCCTTTTTCTTTGCTTCTAATTCTGCTTTATAAGCAAGAATTCTTTTGTTTTCTGGTATTGGATATTTAACTGGAAACTCTGAGTTGATAGCCGCCTTCCGAACTTCCATTGGTGCTAAGTTACTAAAGCGTTCCTGATATCGTCCATTGTTATAGTATTCTATATATTCAGCGATTGCCTGACAAAGTTCGTTTTCATCAGCGAAATCTGATATATAATACATTTCAGATTTGATAATTCCCCAAAGACCTTCTGTTGGACCATTATCAATACAGCAACTAACACGAGACATAGATTGAGTCATTCCTTGATTCAAAAGTTTCTTCTGAAAAACTTTGTTTGTATATTGAAATCCTCTATCACTATGAAAGAGGGTGTGACATCTGGATTAGATTTAAGTGCTAAGTCATATGTATCAAAAACAAGCTTGTTATCATTGTGGTTGCTTAGTACATATGACACTACTGACTTATCATAAAAATCTAGAATGGCACTTAAATATACTTTCCTATTACTCATAGGCACTTTGAATTCTGTAACATCTGTTCCCCATTTCTCATTAGGTTTTGAAGCCTCAAATTCCCTATGTAAAATATTTTCAGCAGTTGTTTCTGGTGTTGAATAACGATACGGTTTTCGCTGCTTTCTAATTACAGATTTGATGCCATATACACGCATAATACGTTGTATTCTACCTTTACTATAATGCTTGTTTTTATCTCGGTTAATGTAATTACGCATTCTACGATAGCCTAAAGTATGTTTGAACTTTTCATCGTATTCCTTGATCCATAGAGCTATCTTTTCGTTTTCAATCTCTTCTTTTGGCTGTTCACGATTCAACCACTTATAGTATCCTGTACGTGAAACATTTAATTGCTGACACATCCAGCTTATATCCCAATCTTTTTCTGTTTTGAAAAACTGAATAGTAAGATATTTAGGCTCCATTTTTCCCTTGGCTAGAATCGCCTCCTTTCGAATTCCTTCACTTTTTTTAACAGTTCTACAATCATATCTCTTTCTTCAAGCTGGCGTTTCAGACGTTTGTTTTCCCTCCGAAGTTTCTCTAGCTCATCAACTTCTTCATCAGATTTGTGATGACCACGTTTATCTGCCAAGCCCTCTTCACCACTAGCATTGTATTTGCGAACCCAGCTATAGACTTGACTATAAGAAACATCATATTGTTCAGCAGTATTCTTATAATCACATCCATGTTCGATACAGTATGCAACGATTTCCTTACGTTCTTCAATTGTTACTTTTCTTCTTGCTTCAGCCATATAGACCTCCTGTTTCGGATTATAATCCTTTAGTTCCATATCGCTATTATACACTGAAATCCATCTTGCTAAAGAAGAAACCGCACAAATATTATATTTAGCCATGAGTTCTGGGAGCGAGCCATTTCCAGCAATATATTCCTCGACAACCATGGTTTTAAATTCTTTTGTATAACTTTTCCGCTAGTTGAAATAAACGCTTCTGCTCCTTGATTTTGAAATAATAGAACCCATTTACGTACAGTTTCTTTACTAGCAATTTTCAGTTCTGTACATATCTCTTGTAGGTTCTTTGATCCAGTTAAATAATCTTCAACAGCCTTTAATTTTTGAGCTGGTGAAGAAGGTGATTTAGACATAATAAAATCCCTCCAAAGTAGTTTTGGTTATTTACCATGTCTACTTTAGAGGGATCATATCATCAGATGATGAATTTATACTCTTCTTCTTTTTTTATCTGGTTATCTTTCTATAAGATGTTATCTCACTATAAGACGTTATCTCTCTTTAAGATTAACTTCTTCCATGGTACAATCCTCAGACTCATATAATTTATTCTTAGAGATGTGATATGGCCCTTCATAACGAACTCTGCCACTAACACGAAGCCCATCAACACTCCTAGCGTAAACAGCTGGAATACTATGAGGATATACATGACGGAGGGATGGTTGTTCATCAAAAAAGCCAGAATTTTGAGTTCCTTGACTGCACATTGTAACCTCAAGATTAGAGATCGTAATATTTTCAATCCTTGCATCCTCTTCTCCTGCTAAGAATACACTGGATTCTGCCTTCATATATATATGGTCAAAGGTTATATTTCTTATCTTTCCTGGATAGTTACGATTTTCATTTCGGTAAGTTGCATTAATAAAGATAGGCTCTCCATTCCCCCACCACATGGTAGGGCCTTCTGAGCGTTCTCCATCTGCATACTTTAAGACGCTTCCAGTAACATGATGCACGTGTATGTCTTCTATTGTAGCCCCATCTCTTACCCAGATACCAACACCTCTAGAGCACTCCTTAATTACACAGTCACTAAGCATAACATTTCGGATATCTCCATGAGTCTCTGTTCCAATCTTTAATCCCGAATCACGTGAATATAGAATACAGTTATTAATCACTATATTTTCACAAGCTCCATACTTTTGAGACATCGGTTTCGTCGCTTTAACTACGATTGCATCATCCCCTGTCTTTACTAAGCATCCGCTAATCATAACATCCTGACAGCAATCTGGATCAATGCCATCATTATTAGCACCACGAATATCATTTAATATCTTAATATCTTTTACAAGAACGTGGCGGCAACCAGCCATATGTAAGGTCCAGAAAGCTGCATCTCTGATTGTAATATCCTTTACCGTTAGATTTGTAACGTCTTCTAAAAACGTTGTTCTTGGACGAAAGGCCGATACATTTAATGGGCATTCATGTGCACCATTATCTGCATTGTCATCAAAGAATACCTTATCTCCCTGTCCGTAGATAGTTCCTTGTCCCGATATTGTAATATTTTCTTCATGACAAGCGAATATAAAACATCCTCCATCCCATCCAGTCGTTTGATTATCATCTTCAAATAGCTTTGCAAAATCTAGGATATCTTCTTCCTTCAGACTACTAATTAATACAGCTCCCATCTCCAAATGAAAATCTATATTACTTTTTAAGATAATTGTTCCACTTAAGTAATTACCCGCAGGAACAACTACTTGTCCTCCATGGATTGTTGCTTCATCAATAGCCTTTTGAATTGTAGCCGCATTGTTAGTTACACCGTCTGCTACAGCTCCATAATCTAATATATTATAGACTTTTCTAACCATATCACTCTCTCCTTCTAAAGTAGATTTTCTACTCCGACACTCGCAATATAATTTGGCATAAACATCATCAGAGTAAGCTTTATCTCTTGTATAATATTTTCCGTATATCTTTAACAGTATTATAAACGACATTTCCAAATACTTCAATTCACTGTTTATCTTTTCTCAACACTTTCTCCAGGATCAATACAAAACGGCTCTGTGCGACATCTGTTTTTCTACAATAACGAGTTGCATTAGTTATGCTCCATATAAGTCGTATTTGTATCATCCATACAAGTCGTATTAGTCGTATAGTCGTATTAGATTCCTCCTTTTGGTTGTTTGAATTAATAAATGGGTGTATAATGAAACTTACTAAAAATATTGTAAAATAGTTATAATAAATTATATTAGATAATATTTACAGAAAGGGATAATGATTGGACAGTTATAAACGTAAAATATTAACAATTTCTTTTCTATCAATCCCTCTATCGGCTGGGATTGCATTAGTACCTGTATTATCAAATATTGCGGCTGCATTTCCAAACCAAGAAGGATGGATACAACTACTCATAACAGTTCCATCTTTATTTATGATGTTTTCGTCGCTCTTAACCGATAAGCTATCAGAAAAAATATCACTGAAAACCACTACCATAATCAGTATTATCATCATTCTTTTTTCTGGAATATCGCCATATTGGATAAACAATTTTGCCTATCTATTATGCACACGTGCTTTTATGGGTATCGGGTTAGGACTGTTGAATACTGCCATTGCAAGTTTGCCAGCACTTTACTTTTCTGATAATAAAGCAAGAGATAGCGCAGTAGGTATTCAATCAGCTTTCGTGTGTGCTGGGGGAATATTATTTAATATTTTAAGTGGTAGCTTTGCAAAATATAATTGGAAATTTGTATTTCTTGTTCAGCTTTTAAATATCGTTCCTTTGATAGTAGCAATCATCTTAATGCCAAAGACAGAGAATAAAAAGGTTGAAACAGATATTCCTAACAAGAAAAATATTTTCGTTAGGAGTGCTATACCAGTAGCCGCTATTAGCTTTATTTGTATAATCTTAACATGTACTTATCCGCTAAACGTCTCCTTATTCGTCCAGAAAAGTGGTCTTGGCAACTCACAATTTGTAGGCCTATTAGCAAGTATTAATTCTGCGATTGGATTTTTTATCGGTTTAGTTTTCGGTAAAGTGTATTCTAAAATCAAAGGTAAAACTCTTACACTAGGGTTGATACTAACAGCTACAGCCTTGTTGATTGTCAGATTTTCACCTAATCAAGCTATTTTGCTAATAGGTAGTGTTTGCTTTGGAGTTGGCACCAGCTTTATATCTCCAACACTGTATTCAATGCTTTATAAGAGAGTGAAGCAAGAAGAAATCGTATTATCTGTAGCATTGTTAGGAATAGCCAGCAACGTATCACAATTTGTTTCGCCTTTTTTAATTAATCCTATTGCTAAAGCAGTAGATAGCAATAATATTGAGGGGACTAGAATTTTAGTCGCTAGCATTCTTATTATAATTTTGATACTTATACTGAAACTACAGAAAAAAGAAAAACAGGAAGTATGAAATCTTTAAAACGCCTCAAGGATAATGAGTTGAAAAGCCGATGAATCCTTGAAGTTAAAGATAATTGGGGCACAACGGCATAGTAGTGGTTTATTATTGTACCTAGATACAACAAAACAGCGATATACACCCCCGTTAGGTGGGCTGCAAATCGCTGTTTTTTATTGTCGTTTCCAAAGGAACTTCCCGCTTGGTACACGACCTTTTGATGCAAGTTGTTTAATGTTTATACGCTCTAAATTATTCGCTATTTCTTCACTGGTCTAATCGGAACCCATACTTCACAGACATAATCCGGAGCATCTACATCTCCAATTGGGTAAAATTCGATTTCAGGCCCTTCTTCATGCTCATAACCAGAAGTTAAAAACCATTCTGTATTCATACGCTTAAACGTTTCTTGAATCCCCGTAACTCCGTTACATTCAAACTTCACCCAGGTAAACTCAGGTACTTCTAATACTTCATAGCCCTCTGCTATCTGATCTTCTGATTTTATTGCTATCATATAGCGGAATCTTTCTTCCGCAAAATGAAAGTCATAGCAAACCCCATACATTGCTTCCTGTTTCCTGCCATTTATATTAACAATCTTATCGCAGGTACCATCCGAGTTAAACTCTTCCCACATCTTTGGTATCAGTTTAAAGTTTTCTCTATTATTAATTGTAATTTCTCTTGAGATTCCAGCCAAACGAAATCCATCCATCTTTTCAATTCGATATTTCATAGCTTCTGCTCCTTTTATTGATATTTGAAAGGTGATTCTTGGATAAAGCTTTAACTTTACTCCTGGGATGCGCGCTTCCTGTGGAGTAATAACATCCTCTGAAAATTATAAGAAGAACATAATGCCTTAGCTGCTATTCTTTCATAATCTACTTTGATACTTAGATTCTCTTCGATATAATCAAGCGAAGCATTCATATACTCAAGCCAATCCATAACACCGCTCCTTTCATATTCATGATAGAACAACTTAAGATTAAAGTCGCAACTTTTTGTGCACGGAATTATTATCTGGTATGTATTTGTAATTTTAGATTTATTATATCACAGAACTATATTTTCTCACTAGTAATAACCTCTGTTCTTTTCACTCATGGTTTGAATCCAACAAATGACATAGCGATCTTCATTTTTCTATATCATATAAAAATAACTTTTACTGTCTAATCTACTATGTTATAATATTTATATATCCAGAATATTCTGGTAGTCAAGAATAGAATATCCAATGAGATGAAACCTGCGGTCAGGCTGAAAAAACAATACTTTTTTCAACCTTATTAAAAAGGTGTGAAAGCGCCGGAGAAGAGGTTACAATGAACGAGGACATCCGTAATTACATAAGCAGTTTCGATTTAAAAACTATGCAACGATTTGATGAACTTTATGATTTAATTGAGCAATGTGCACCGAACGGCTCCTATGAAAAATTATGGGCTAAGATTCCTTCTTTTTATTATAAGGAACAATTTATACGACTTATACCGTTCAAAGATCATATTAATATTGAAGCAATAGCAGTTCTATCCTTTAAAGATCAATTACTAGGTTATAATATAACTCCAAAAGGAATGCTTCAAATCTATCATAGTGAACCAATCCCTTATGAAGTTCTGAAAAAAATATTTACAGAAAGTTTTAATTCATAGGCAAGTGAGCTTTTACAAAATAGATGAGTAATCAATCTATGGAGTAAAAGCTCTTTTTTGATTTAACGACAAGAGAGCGTCACTCCATAGCTGAATTAGATATGTTACGACGCTCCCTTTGTCATGAATATGGAATTTCTCTACTGCAAATCGTCAAAATCAAATACCGCTGCTTTTGTATAATTCGTTACTTTTGCTTCGAAAAAGTCAGTCTTCGTACTATTGATGTTAGAGAATGACTCTATCCATTCCATTGGATGTTTCGTAATTTCCGGATAAAGTATTTCTAAACCAACTGCCCGTAATCTTTGATTGGATAAATACTTAATATATTGATCAATTAGTTCATTATTGATGCCAAGTATCTGGTTATCCGTAACATATTGGCCCCAAGCAATTTCGTGCTCAACACCAGTTCTCATCATCTCACGAAGTTCCTCCTCTAAGCCTTTGGTAAACATCTCTTTCTGTTCAACACGAAGCTCTTTCATGATATTTTGAAATAGTACCAAATGAGTAATTTCATCTCGGTTGATATATTTAAAAATTGTACTGGTAGCTGTCATCTTTCCTTGCCTTGCTAGTGTATAGAAAAAACTAAACCCGGAATAAAAATAAATTCCCTCAAGAATATAATTTGCAAATACTACACGTACAAAATTTTCATCACTAGGTTCATCACTAAATCTCTGATAAATATTTGCAATAAATTTATTACGTTCCAAAAGATACTTATCCTCTCTCCATATATCATATATTCGATCTCTCGTCACTGGATTTGTCACGGTATCTAAGATATAGGAGTAACTTTGTGCATGAATTTCCTCTTGAAATGCTTGGACATTTAGCAAGGAGGATACTTCTGGAGCTGTAATATACCTTGATATATTCGGTAGATTTTCACTTTGTATCGAATCTAAGAAGTTGAGGAATGCGATGATTTTATCGAAGGCATTCCGTTCTCCATCTGTTAAGTAAGGAAATTGTTTTACATCCTCTTGCAGTGAAATTTCTTCTGGTATCCAAAAGTTATTAAGCATTGTACGATAAATCAAACGAGCCCAGTCGTATTTGATACGATTCCACTCTCTTAGATTCGTTGTATTTCCCTTAATTAAACAATCGGTACCACGATCTCCATACTCATTAAAAATTTTCTTCTTCTCCATGATTTACCTCCACTTTAACTAGAACAGCTTGTACATTCATCCATCTCAAGCGACTGATTTCTAACATAGTAAATCGTCTTTAGACCTTTTCTCCAAGCTTCCATATATAAATTTAAAATATCAATTGCCTTATATTCTGGCGTGATATATAGATTAAACGACTGAGACTGATCAATGTGGCGTTGGCGTATTCCACATGCACGAATACTAAATTGCTGATCAATCGTATGTGCTTCTTTGTATAGCCAGAAATTCGATGTATTTAAATCTGGAGCAGTTTTTGGTATAAAACTTCCCTTCTTTTCTTCAATAAAATATCTCTTAAAGATAGGATCAATACCCGCTGAGGTATTTGCAATGTTAGAGGTACTTCCCGTAGGCGCAACTGCTGTAATGTAGCCATTTCTCATACCATGCTCTGCTACCTCTTTACTTAGTGCTAACCAACGGTCACTGGTATAATCTCTGCGCTTAAAATACTCACCTGTTTCCCACTCGGAGCCATGAAAAGCTTCATATTTTCCCTTTTCCTTTGCAAGTTCCATCGAGGCTTTGATGGCTTGATATGCTATTTCTTCAAATAAGTCATCCGCTTCCTCAAGATGTTTTTGTGTCTCCCAGCCAATACCGTGATTTACAAGGTAATGATGGTATCCACTTGTCCCAAGTCCGATTGCACGGTATTTATCACTGGTAATACGGGCTTCTGCTACCGGTGTCTGATTTAAAGTAATGACATTATCAAGCATACGAATTTGTAACGGAATATTAACTGCTAAATCTTTTTTTTCAATCCTACCAAGACTAATTGAATTTAGATTACAGGTTACCATATCCCCTGGCTTAATCTTTGTAATAATCACTTTAGCACCAGATTCATCTTGAATCAATTCTTCTCGTAGCTCACTTTCGCTCATGTTTTGTGTTATCTCCTGACATAGGTTCGAGGAATAAATCATTCCAGCGTGTTTATTCGGATTTGCCTGATTTACCGTATCACGGAAGAAGATAAATGGTGCTCCCGTCTCAACGGCACTCTTCATAATCCGTTTCATCACTTCAAGTGCAGGAACTGTAATCCTTGGTAACTCTTTACATTCTTCACATGCAAGATAGCGCTTTGTAAACTCGTTCTCTGCCACTTCATCATAGCTATCCTCCAAAGAAAATCCCATTACCTTATTTACCAGATAAGGATCAAATAATGACCATTCTTCTCGTCGCTCTAACCGTTCCATGAATAGGTTCGGTACACTAAGTGCGGTAAATATATCATGAGCCTTTCTTCGATCATCTCCATTGTTTGTTTTAAGGTCAAGAAAATCATATAGGTCAGCATGCCAAATATCAAGAGTAATGGTAGCTCCTCCCTTTCTCCTTCCTAATTGATCCACTGCAATTGCAGTATCATTATAGAGTCGTACCCATGGAATTACTCCTCCGGAAGCATTTTTGTTACCTCGTATCTCACTATTTAAAGCACGGATTTTGCCTACATAGATACCAAGCGCACCCCCATGCTTACTCACACTAGAAAACTTCTGATTTACATCATAAATAGACCATAGATTATCTCCTACTACCGAGATAAAACAGCTGCTTAGCTGATAAAAAGGAGTACCTGCATTGGCAAGAGTAGGGGTCGCAACCGTCATCTGAAGACTACTAAGTAAATCATAAAACTTCTTCGCGTATTCCATACGCTTTGCCTTTTCTTCCGGAATAGCAAGATGCATCGCAATTACCATAAATCTCTCTTGAGGAAGTTCAAAAACTTCCTTTTTAAGTCCCTTCACCAGATAACGATCAGATAACAGTTTTACACCTTCATAATTAAACAAATAATCTCTTTCTGGCTTAATATATGCTCCTAACTCTTTTATCTCTAATTGAGTATACGCATCGGTTAGATATGATCCGTAAAGTTCTTCCTCCACCAACGAATTTACAAGATTTAAAAAATCCCCATATCCAAAATGCTTATAATGACGTTCTATTGCTGCTTCTTTATACAAATCAAATACAAACAATCTCGCTGCAACATACTGCCAATTGGTATGTGTTTCACGCATGATATTACCAAATTCATCTTTCTTAGTATGAATTACTTTTTCAATCGCTGTTTGAACTAACATCTTTTGAATTTCTTTCGTACTCATTCCGTCCACAAACTGGATCCTCGCATCCAGTTCCAGCTCAATTGGGTCACACCCTTCCAAACCCTCACAAGCAAATGCAATCATTCTCTTCGTCTTTTCCACACATAACGGCTCATAGGTTTGATTACGCTTTTTAATCATAATATCCATAGTTTTTACTCACCCTATCTTTTTTATTGGCTACAATATATAGTGTCAACTTTAGACTTATCATTAAGTTTAATACTATATAATGTCATAGTAATAATTATCATTATTAGTTATATATTATAACGACACAAAAAAATAATCAAGAGTGAATTACGTTTTTTACTTATTTCCAGAATTTTTTTTGGATGTAATATTACTAAAAAGGATATAAGAAAGGGAAGAACAGACTGTAAGACTGTTCTTCCTTCGGTATACTAAGAATATTAAGATAATAACTATTTTAATATCTTGCGATCAATTCTTTTCTTTTTGTTACATACTCTTCCTGGCTAACCAATCCTTTTTGAAGTAAATCTTGTAATTCTAGAATTTCATTTTCAAGTCTGCTATTAGGTTTAAGTACTATATTATTGAAAAATAGTATAAGCAATGCTATTAGAAATGGAATTTCCCATAAGTTGATTATTATATAATATAATCTTTGCGTAAAATCCTCATAATAATTTAGTTTTAATATATTATCTAATTTATTATAGATGCTATATGATAAAATTATAGAAAGCATCACAATTGCTAAATAACTTAACTTCTTTTGGAATACCCAAATAATTACACATACTAATATAATGATAAGTATAATTACATTAAATACTGCATTAGTCCTATCATTCCTAAAATCCCATTCCCATAAAGTAAAGCTGGTTTTTGACAAGGTAAAATAACTGACTGCATATAATATTAATGGAATATTAAGAAGCTTTTTAAACTTAATATTATCAAGTAATGTAAAACCTACAAATACTAATGCCATAATTATTAGGGACAAAAAGTATGTTATTTTCATACTACTTGATAAATACTCTAATATTTTTTTATTTAAAAAAATTATACAAAATTGCAAGAATGCGAACACAAAAGCTATAAGTAAAAATACAAAAATAGATTTCGTTTTTTTATTTTCCATTTGATTCACCCATTATGACTTTCTTCTTTTCTTCATATTCACTCTTTGTTATAATGCCTTTCTCTGCAAGTGCTTTTAACTCATTTAATTTCCCAGATATTTCTCTCTCACTTTTTATTCTTTGTATAAAATTTACCTCTTTTATTTCAGATAAATTATCGTATGAACATGCAATTTTAAGAACACCCATGAACATGATAGCAGCCACTATGAGGCACGCCCCTGAGATAGCCATATAACCAGCAAAATAAGTACCATTAATTATGAAGTTATAAGCATCTCCATTTACATATACATTGGTTGATTCCTGTTTATTATCATACGTGTTTTTCTTATTCAATCCTAGTCCAAAAAAGATTACTGCTAATAAAGCAAATGTAATTGATAGAGCGACTAGATACTGAAATGCTTTTTTCTTTTCCATCCTAAACCCCCATTAATTTATTTTTTCGTAAGTAATATGATCATTATACCATAATTTTCTATGAAATCCATACATTTACATAAATTATGACAATTAGATTTATATTTAGATACATAAACTCATACTATGAATTATAGAAATTTGTATATAAAAAACAAGCACATATGTTATGATAGGATGTTTGTTATTTTAGAAAACTTATCACTCTTAAAAATATGCCTGCAATTAGTCAATCTTAGTTTTTTCGTATATTTTACTACATACTCCTTTTTTGCATACTATTTATCAAATTACTATAAATAACATTATTTGTAATCTTTTTTATCAAAAGGCTTTAGATGAAAAAGTATCATTAGTAGTGTCCCATCGCCGGTTTATCCTTTGTCCTATGCTTTCTCTCGTTATCATACTTTTGCCAATAAACTGCTTTTTCATTATATCTGCATCTCGCTGGTTCTTCATATGTACCATGCCCTATATACACCATTCCAAGAGGTTTTACATGTTTAGGTAAATCAATTAGCTTTTGCATCGTTGCCATTCTTGACGGTACTGGATAAATCCCAATCCAAACACTTGCCAGACCTATGTCCGTAGCAGCTAGTAACATATTTTGAATAGCTGCACTACAATCACATATCCACAAGTCTTTATCTTGGCTTTTCAGTGCATATTTCATATTTCCACACACTACGATTCCAAGTGGAGCATTAAATCTAGCAAATATCATTTTATCTCTAATTTTATCTAATACCTCTTTTTCATTTATAACCACAAACTCCCACGGTTGTGCATTCACTGCGGTCGGTGCACAAAAAGCTGCCCTTAATAATATATCTATTTCTTCGTTCGTTACAGCTTCCTCCGTATAATTTCTTATACTTCTGCGTTTAAGTATAGCATCTAATGTTTCCACGAATTTTTCTCACCGTTCTTTCTATTATATATGAGAAGAGTCCGCAGTTAGATCTACTACGAACTTCCTCTTCTTATTTATTTACTTCAGCTTACTATCCGCTATACATATACACCACTATTCGATTCCTATTGCCTTTTTAATTCTTTGTACATCTAGCTCTAATGTTTTATTATCCTCCCAATACGTTGATACAATAGCCCACCCACCTTTTTTCACTGTATTAGAAATTTGTTTCCTCTTTTCGTACTTTATATGTTTTTATTTAGCTAATCATAATAAAATAAAGTAAAGTATTTGATTTAATCTCCTCCCCCTATATTAGAAAAATTATGTTATTATATATTTATAGAAATAGATTTACAAAATATCATAATTTCTTTTTAATACGCAGGAATCTATTTACTTAGCTAATTTACTGGACGTGACTATAATAAAACACATACTACCACTATATTATTTATAAATAGACAAAATAATTGTATACCAGATATATCCAATGTTCAAGAATAAAGAAAATTACTGCGTTTTATTTAACTCTTGCATTCATAGGGTGATTCTCATTGAATTGTACCAAATCCCATAGGTTACCATATAAATCTTTAAATACAGCAACTTTTCCGTAATCCTGAACTTTAGGTTCTCTAATAAATTCGATCCCTAGCTCTATCATTTCTTGATAATCTCTATCAAAATTATCAGTTCCTAAAAACAAAAACACTCTTCCCCCAGCTTGATTACCAATAAATGTCTCCTGCTCTGGTTTAGAAGCTCTGGCTAGCAATATTGTTGTTCCATTAGAACCTGGAGGTGACACTACCACCCACCTTTTATCTTGTTCCACTTGATAAGTATCTTCTACCAAATTAAAATGTAATTTGTTTGTATAGAAATCTATTGCTTCATCATAATCTTTTACAACTAATGCTATATGAATAATTGATTGAATCATAATTAATTCCTCCTTTATGTATTTATTATCTTGATTTTATCCATAACCTTAATATTTTAAAGTTAGCTATTACCAATAGACGGTAGATTAGTAACCTTTTCGACAAAAGAATTTGCCCAGATTTCAGTCCAACAAAACGCATAAGGTACACCATATTCTTTTCTTAGGCGCTCATATCTTTCATTATATCCCTTAGCTTTGATAAAAGATAATATAACTCAGTATAATATAAACAAAATCTGAATAATTATGGCAAACAATTGCTGCATAAATACTTTCCGTTTTTATATAGGTATAGGCATAAAAAATGCCCAAGGCAAAAGCCAAAATTAATTGATTCCAACTATATGACATAGCCAATGGATACCACGATATAACATAGATATGGCCATAGACAAAACATAGAGAAGATAGCAAAACAACTCCAATTCTTGTCTTTTTATCACCATTCTTCCTCTCTTTAAATATGGTAAGTAATAAAAATTGGACTACAAATACTCGAAATAAAGGTTCTTCTCCGATACCTGGTAATAAACCATAGGATAATATATCAATAATAATATCATGAATCGGTTTCTCTACTCTGCCATTTATTAATATTTCTCGCCCCATGACTTTATATAGAACCAAACATGCGCCAATATATATAATTGGATATATAATAAAAAAGATTTTAATGTATTGGTTTCCTAGTTTTTTATTTCTAAAATTAAAGCCCAATTCCTTTAATGGTTTACGGATTATACATTTAAGTATTAAAACAGTAAAAACAATCTGAAGTACATACCATAGCAGAAATAATATATTTTCTTCACGTATCCCTATCTTAGATATATACTTCACTAATGATTGTAAAGGTCCTTGGTAATATGATAAATAATTAATCAGGTGCTGTATGATATATAAGATAGCCAATAAGATAATAAACCATATAAACTTTTTCACATAATTAATGAAGATACGCATACCTTTTCACATCCTCCTGATTAGGAACCTACTCCATGCCTCTTATTTAGATTATTTTCCTCGCATCATGCTGACTTTATAGATCAAATTAATCATCTGATATCATACTAAAAAGTGTGTTGACCATGCTACCATAACCATAGATTTCAGATACATACTTTAGCCCCTCTGCTATTTCCTTTTTAGAATAATCATGTTCTATCAAAAAATCATCATCCTTATCATTTAAATAAGCGTAAAATGTAAGTGCTTTCTTATAATATTGATTATCCTTAGGATTTAGCTCTTCTATCAACTTATTTTCTGCCTCATTAATCTGTCCTTTATCTATAAGATTAAGTAACTCATCATACTTATCTTCTGTTTCATTTAAAATAAAATTCAGTTCTTCCTTCTTTTCTGTGTCTATATTAAATAGCAACTTTAATAGAGTTCTGATTACTTGATTAATCAGGCGCATAATATAATCTTCTTCAAACATACATTCTCCTTTTTCATTCTAAATGATATATCATATCAGTTACCCCATTTCTTATGACAATTGTCTTTAGATTAGTATATACTGTACATTCCTCAAAATCAGCATTATCTAATAATGTGTAGTCTTTTAGATTTGGGGCATGAACATACACTTTCATTAAACTAAAATTGTTTTCTAAGAAAGAAAGATTACTTACTTGATATCCAATATATAATGACTCAAGTTTATTTAATTCGTTTATAAAAGACGCATCTGAAATAATATTATTCGTCCATATTTTTAACTGTTTTAATGAACTTAACTTTCTTAAATGCTCCAGTTCATCAACCTTAATATCAGCTATATCTAAACCCTCTAGATTATTTAATGATTCAAGCTCTTTCATACATGGCAAATCTTTAATATCTAGACATAGCGATTTTAAATTTTTAAGATTACTCAATGCATTTAATGCTTCAAGCTTATTACATGAAATCGCTAACTCCTGTAATTTAGTTAGTTTTTTAATTGGCTCAATACTCGTTATATTAGGACATTCCAAAGATAATGTTTCTAGATTAATCAATGAATCTAACGGTTTTATATTTTCTAGATTTGAATTTAAAATCTTTAAATTCTTTAATTTTTTTAACTGCTGTAATGGTTCAATGGATAGAAAATTATGACCAGAAATCTCTAATGTTTCTATATTGTTTAGATAACTTAATGGCTCTAAGTTATCCGTATTAACACTTAATACACATTCTTTTAAAGCTTTTAGTTTTGTAAACGGAGATATATCAGTAATTTCAGTGCTATTTACCCGAAGTTTTTCAATATTAGTTAAGGTTGAAATTCCACTGATATCATTTAATTGAAACGTACTTAAATATAGATTTTTAAGCCCCGTACATTGACTTAAAAAGTTGATATCCTTTATTAAGTGATTCGTAAATTCTAATGTTTGAATCTGAGTTAACTGTTCAAATCCCTTAAATTCACTTTCTTTATAACTAGACAATTTAATAGCTCTTAATTTGGGAAGCGTCGAAAAAACAGTAACATCTTGTATTTCAGATGTCACAATATTCAATTCCTCTAATTTGTTACAGCCTTGCAAAAAATTGAATTTTTCTATGTAATCCGTATGCAAGTATAGTTCCTTTAAATTATTAATTTTGCTAATAACACTAAAATCTTTTAATTTCTCATTTGAAAGTGCTGTAAAAATTGAAAGTTTTTGTAGATTTGATAAATTTTTTAATGCAGAAATATCATTAAGTTCTGGCATGGAGATTATATTTAATTCCTTTAGGTGTGGTAACTTTTCAATCCCTTTCAGAGACTTTATACTACTGCCGCTAATACTTAACTTTTCAAGGCTTGGCATATCATATAGAAAAGTAAGATTTTTTTCATCCTTTTTTGAGATGGTTATTTCTAACTCTTTCAAGTTTGTTAAAACATTTAATTTTTCTAACCGATCACTTACTGATGTTATTGAAAGTACCTCTAGATTCTTTGACTGCAATATTGGTGATATATCCTCAATTACCGATAAACCAATATCATTAAACTTTAGTATTTTCAAATTTTTAAAATACTTTAAGTCATCGAGAGAATCCATGCAATGAGAACCCCATGCATCTTTTGTATTTTCCACTAAAAGCTCTGTAATAGAATTGACTTCTCCCATTGTGACGGGACCTTTATATTTACCTAAACTTCCTCTTGCCGCAGTTTCAATCTGAGCATCCTTCCATATGATTATCTTATTGAGTGGTACCTCATCTTTATTCTCATCTGCTAGTCCTATATCCACATAACAAGCAGAAATCTTACCACTTTTTCTATCTTTTGCAGTAACTTTAATTTTTCCGGGATTTTTAGCGATAAAATATCCCGTATAATAATTAATGGAAGCCAACTCTTTATTAGAAACCCACCATACAATATCTGTACTCTCCAAACCAACAGATTTAGCAGTAAACTGATAGGTTTTTCCTTCCGTTATATCGGATATTTTATTACTAATTAATATATATGGCTGTTTAACAGAGGTTATCTTACTATCTGTTACCTTCGATACTGTAGCAGCTGATGCATCTTTTGTAATAGAGAAAAAAGTAAATAATGCAAAAAATAGTATACTGATTGAATGCTTTATCAATTTCTTCTTTCTATTATTCATTTATTCACTCCTATATTTTTATAAAAACACATCCAGTTTTTCATTTCTTGATTATCTAGAGAGCTTTTGCCATGAACATCTCAAGTGGCTGTTCAAAACCCGGAATATCAAGTACTACACATCCACAATCTTTATAGCCAAGCTTTCGATAGAAATGTTGTGCATCCTCATCGACTTGGGTAGATGTCATAATCATTTTGTAACCTTGCTTAATCATTTCTTTTTCCCAAAATTCCATAGCTTTTCTGCCATATCCCTTTTTATGATAAGCGAAATCAATATAAATTAATGTTAAGAAAGGGGTATTATCCCAAAACATATTAAAGCGTAATACGCCAATAGGGTTCTCATCCTCTAGAATGACGTACCCTCTTTTATCATTTACTTTTTTCAAGAATTCTACTTCTGGCAAGTGTTTATCAAGCGTATACCAAAATTCCTTGTCCTTTTCCTCTAGGTACCTTATCTGAAACATGTAGACCCTCCTCATTAATAAATCCGTCCGTTCTCACCAGAGCTTCCCCATATTTATCGTTTATGGTAAAATACTCCTTTTTATCACCTTTACGCAATTATACTTTTCCTATTAGAGGAAGTCAATTGTGATAAGAAAAAGTTTAATATCTCTCTGATAAGGTTTCAATCACCGTGATCTGCTAACTAACAATTTCTCACCAATCAGCATAGCACAATAAATTGGTATCATAGCTAATAAAATAGCATAAAAATCACGAATAGCATTATAAGAAGAGGTAGAAAAACCCTTGATGCAAATATGCCCCAAAAGATACGAGATTGATAAAGTAAAAAATTTAAGAATGATCGCCTTTGCTTTTTTATTATTGCGAAATAAAAACAAGACAATCCCCAATATGACTGCTAAAACAGCAGCTATTGTAGCATAATAAGCTAAAACCAAACGAGGTAACGTAATTGTTCCACCATTCGGACTCCGGTCTTTTCCATATATTAAGATATCTTCCGTACCATCATTTGAGCTATAATATACACTGGATATTACTTCACCTCTTGGATTTAAAATAAAATCGTCGACAGCATCTTTATATATACTTCTATTCCATATACTGCTCCACATAGAAATATTATAGATATATCCAGAATTATCGTTTTCTCTATATTGGCTAATCTGGTACATAGCACCAGGAATATTAAAATGTACTATAAATAATTCATTGTTTGTTTTTGTAATAGTAACTGGATTTTCAGTATAAGGTATGTATTCCGGGGCTGTTAAATATTCATTTACTATAATCAATACTAATAATGTAAACATAACTGAGAATAGGATAGTGAGATATTTTCTTTTGCATAAGGTGTACTGCAATTTTTTTAGGGGTAATGTATTCGTGCCAAATGAACATTCTTCTTGCGCTTGAAATTTATCAAGTTCTTTTTTGCAACTATCACAAGAATCGATATGTTCTTCAACGACGATACGTGTATTAGCACTTGAAATGTTTTCAACGTACAATGGTAATAAGTCCTTTATCACATCACAGGTCAGTTCCATTCATAAGCCGAAATGAAATAGCTCATTTCTAGTATTTTTTTAAAATCAATAATCCGTGTATGCTATATCCCAATAAATATTTGTTTTCACATGTTTTCAAATGAAATTGAATGTATTTTTCAAAATCTTCCTTACTAGCGGAATTAAGAGTTCGGAGGGATTAAATCTTTGAAATAATGCATAGTGGTAATCCACTCAATATTATGGCTATTATCTCTGAAAAGGCGCCTCTCCTCATCATATCCGTTATAATATTCGGCTAAATTATTCTCCATATCAATAAACCCTCTCTAATGAATTTTTCATATTATAACATTTGCAGGATTTAAATTCAAATTTTTGGAAATAGATGCATGCTACACGGTAAGATCAAAAAATCGCTAACCCGTAATTTAGGGATTAGCGATGCTTATTTATATTCCTATTCTAAGTATTGGTTTTATAATTCAAAAAGTAAAAGTTTAATAAAAAAATGCCCCACATTGAAAGCATTTATCATTCATTTAACATACATTTATATATTGTAGTAATTTGCTTTAACACATATCCAAATTCAGTTGCGATATGTTCCGATATAGGATTTGCACAATCCCACCAAGGGTATAAATCTCTTTTTTTGCATTCTAAGATAAATTCCGCACCTAATATACGTGCTAGATGCTGGCCTCTATATTCAGGTTTTACAGCAATTTGCACTTCTACTCCCTCTTTGTATCTTGCAAAAGAAGATATCCCTGCAATAATTTCTGAACCATCTAGTATAAAAAATCCGAATCCTTCTTTCTCAAAATCTTTATAATTGCTAAATAACTTTATAAAATTATTTAAATACTTATCGCCACTTATCGCAGTATAGAATAACTCTTCATTGATAGGCTTTAATTGATATTTTACTGGCAAATCGTTAATAAAACTCATTAATTTATCATGATTTATATTATTCATATCAATGTCCATTAAGTGACGCTCTGATTTTATTATTGAATATTTATATTTTACTTGATTGAAGTACTCATCGAAATATGCAATCATATCATTATTTTGAGGTATTATGTAGTAAAGAGATATCTCTTTTCTCAGAATCTGTTCAAAGAGAAATTCAATCAATTCTTTATCAATAGAATGTCCACCAATATAAAATGTGTTTTCTACAAAAATTATACCATTTTTATTTATTAATTTATCGTTTATCCATGTTTCACCAATATTAGTATATAATGATGCTAATATGATTGCACTTGATGGATTATTAAATAATTCAATAAGGTATTTTCTTTCAGTAAATTCTAATTTGCGCATTCCTATCTATCACATCCCTTCAAATAATTTAAGCGTGAGTCGGTGCAAACTTTAAAATATTCACTGTTAACCTCTTTTTATGTAATCATTTTTCTCCTAAATCTAATATAAATCCCGCTTCACAATTATAAGCAATAACGATTCAAATCAAGTTGCAGAAAATTACTTTACTCTTTAAGAATCGCTTTATAATATTCTGATATAACCCAATCCTTCATTTTTTCAACAAGGATCTTACCCTTTTCTGCGGATGCTGATTTTGGATATCCTAAACAACCAATATATCCGTCTGGTTTTTCACAATTCTCATGAAAAAGATACTCACGAAAATCATCAAATACTATATCACTTTCCTCCATTAACATAGTTCTAACCTTTTCAGGGTATAGCCATAAAGCAACTGATGTCTCGGCTTCACAAGCATGCCTCATAGTAGATTGCTTATCTAAAATACCAGTATAGTCAATTTCATAGGCTTCTATCAGATAGACATTCTCCGAAATATTACATAGGGTATCAATATGGAACGGGTCTCCGTGAAAAGTTATAATGAAAAAATTTTCAAATCCTTGTTTTTTCCACCAATCAACTATTTCCGTTATAATATTTTTTAAAGTATCTTTAGAAATTGTTGTTGTCCCTGTAAAGGAAATGTCACATGGAAGATTCACACCATAGTTTATTGTTGGGGCAACTAGACAACCAGTTGCATTCGATAATTCTTCAGCAAAATATTCAGCACATAATGTATCATTATTTAAAGGTAAATGGGGTCCATGTTGCTCGCATGTCCCTACAGGAATAATCAAATTTTTATTTGTATATAAATAATCTTTTACTTCTTTATATGTTCTATCCGATAGTTTCATTTTTTACCTCCTTGCTAGTTATATCTACTCCCGTATCATATCTGAATTATCATAATCATTCCCTTAGAGAAGTTTTAAAAGTTCAATAAACCCATTTCATAACCTTTTCTCATATTTAATTTGACCATCTATAACTTCACTAGTTTTAGTAAATCCACAGCTCTCATACAATTTGACAGCTACATGATTTTCAGGTTCAACAAACAACACTATCGTATCAGCCGTCCCGGCAAAGCCCCCCTTAGCAAGCTCAATTGCCTCATTAACAGCAATTCTTCCATAACCATTTTTTCATATTTAAGCATTTTTCAGCATTCTCATGTGTGAGTTTTTCTAATAACATAATGTCTCCTAATTCTCAGTTATTTAGCTATGTACCAATACACACCATATTTATCTACTACATCCGCACAACAAGTACTCCAAGGAAGCGCCCCCAAAGGACTCAGCACTTTTCCACCTTGTATCAACATGGAGTATGCCTTGTTTACTTCATCTTCGCTATCAAATTGAATCCCATAGCTCATAGTCGGACGTGATTCTTTTAATGAGGATGTCAGCATAATATCGACAAAAGCATCGTTTCGTGATTCACTTATAGAAAATATCTCTTGTCCATCTTTAAGCAATTCCGCATGCATAAATGTTCCGTCTGGAAATTTCTCGTTATAACCCAATGTCATTCCAAAAACTTCTTCATAAAACTCTACAGCTTCAATTGTGTCTTTTATATATAACGTCGCTCCAAGTTTCATATGTATACTCCTTTTATGTGCTCTACCTTATCCTTTTGAAAACTAAATATCTATTTGTAATAATAGTACCAATTACTTTTGAAGTTCTTATCAAAATTTTCCTTGCTATCAATATAAATACAGAAGTTTTCTTTATTTATATAGTCGAATTCATCATATGGTTTTAATAAATTAAAGTACGCTTCTTTAAATATATCCAATGACCCATCCTTACTATGTTCTTTTACTTGATCATCCGTATAAAAGAAAAAAGTAGTAGAAGAAAAGCATCTTGAAATCAACCATAAATCTTCATTTAACTTATTCTTTAATTTCTGTATTTTTTCTTCTGGTATACGATTGTTTGCTTCTTCCCTTGCAATAGGTTCAAATGAGTTAAAAGATACAAAGATATCTTTCGTATCGTATTTCATGGATGACTCTTTTTTTAACCATTTGAATAGGAAATTGGCTTTAGATTTATTATCATTTAAAGTTAATATTTCGCTGAATTTTTCTGAGATAGCTAATTGCTTTTTATGATCATAATTGTAATTGTCACTATAAAATATTCTTTCGTAAGTTTTAAATTCTAAGATAATTCCAAGTCTCGGTCTTTCGTTTTGAATATAATCATAATGAATATTAATAACATTAACATTAAATTCTTTGTTTATCCATTCCGCTAAATCTCTTAAAGGTGACTCTAATACTTTTCCTCCCTGCTTTATCAATTTAGTTTCTAGATAATCTATATCACTAGATGTTATCATGATTGTTCCCCCAAAAAAATTCGTACTTTATATTGGAAATTCTCGAAATACAAAATTAATTATATCACTCTTTTTTTGGTCTGCCAACTAATTCCAATAGCTAAACGCTTTCTGGAATGAACGGAATTGACATATTCAATGGTAATCAACACTCCAGAATTGAAAAAATACACAAAAGCAAGGATTTTTAATACAATTTTATGAGAAAACGTAATTAAGCAGAGCATAATGTAATGCTCTGCTTAATTATTATAACATTATTGATGTAATACATCATAGATACTGTGAACGCTTATAAACATTATTTCAGTAATTTTAGCAGTGAATGTTTTCATGAACAATACGGAATCAAAAATTCCTGAATACCACTGGAATATGGTGCAATATCATACTGCTGAAAAAATACGACAATTCCATTCGGTGTCATATAGAAATTACCTTCGTGAAACGTATTGTGTACATCCTGCTTGTAAGTATCAAAATAGGTTCCCTGTAGATTAGGGTTTTTTAGTCGTTCTGAGATATCATCAATAATAAAGGTAATGATATCATCTTTGAAGTTTGGATTGTGCGGAAAGAAATCACTTAATTGCATGATACATCCTTTACATACATCCCAAGTATCTGAAAAACGTGTTGTATTGCCATGAGCACCACCAGTGAAAATATACTTATCAAAATACAAGCTAATGTAGCAATCCGTTAGATATGTAATATTGTAGTTCATTACTGCTTCATATGGAATAATAGGATAATTATTTTCTTTGGCATATTTATATTGCTCTACTGTTTCTGGAAATAAGGTATCTCTGCAATATTTCTCGAATTTTAAAGCATTTTCTTTATAGTAATTATTCAATTTCCCAATAAAACTTGTACAGTTGCTTGTAATAAACTGAGGGTAATTGATTTTATAGGACAGAACCTGTTCATTGTTATAAAAAAGAGTATCCGACAGTAGAATATTCGTTGCTTGCATAATTCATCACCTCAATATTAACATATGCCGAGGAATCTAATTATAAAATAACAATTATTTACTTTAAAGTAAATAACTGTTATACTAGAATAATCACCATATAGTATTAAAGAAAGGTTTATGGATATTTCGTAAAATTCTTAAAATGTACAGATAATACATTACATAAAGAATACATTTACTCTTACTCTTGGGCAGATAACTAAATTAAGGAGAATGATATGAAAAAATTTATAGGTTCATTAACAATGATGACATTGATAATTCTTATGTTTTCATCATGTGGTACAAAATCAGAATTTCAAAAAGAAATAAATGCCACATCTAAACAGAGTAAATCTATCGAAAATATTCTAAACCAATTAGATATTAATTATAATTCAGATACTGTTATTAACACATCAAATAATGATATAGTGGATGGAATGGATAAAGCATGGGAAGCATATGACTTAACTAACAAAGATGGAAGTAAGTATCTTCTTATACTTAGAAAATCTGATAAAGATTTTACAGCAGTTTTAGATAGTGAGAATAAATTACTTTCTGGAATAATAGATAATGGTATTCTTCCGAAACTTTTTGACTAATATCTATAAAAAGGGAGAAGGATACAATAACTTGTCTATTGTGACACAAAGAAAACTCTCAAGAGGTTCAGACCCCTTGGGAGTTTTTATTTAACAATTAGTGATGAGAAAGCAGATTCTGAGTTACAATATCTTTGTATTTGTTATAAGCTAAATACGGTCCTTCTGGATATCCGCCAAGTTCATATGGTAAAATTGTTTCCTCTAACTCTTCAACTTTTAAAATATCACCAGTTATATAGTCTTCCAATCGATATTTTACCGTATCAATTCTGCTCATTAAACCACCAAGTCTAACATCAATAACTTCAAAGCCATGTCCCTTACTTTCATTGAACCACACCTTTGTATATTCCTTTTTAAAGTTTTCCACATCTTCTTTTAGAACCGGCAATATCTGTTCACAGATTGTCTTTAATGTATCTTTATCTTTTAATTGATATGCCTTTCTTATTTTAATTCCAAGCTTCACCTTTTTCTCTAGAACCGTTGCAAGCTTTGCATACATAACAAAAAGTTGTTCAAACTTACCTGCAGTTTTTGAGATCGTATATAGCTCTTCTTTTACTTTCGCATAATGTTCCTCAAGTCCTTCTCTATCAAAATAGGTATCAAAGGCACCTAGTAGCAAGTCTTGAAATAAAATATGTTTGGATGGATTTCTAGTCTTGATATTTTGTGCTTCACATCCTGGAATAATATCAATTTCTTCAATTTTCATAAAGTCAAATAAAGAAACACCAGTTAAGAATTTACACTTACTACTAATCGCATCCATAGAAGTATCCTGTCCATAACCGTGCTCACCAAAAAGAATTAGACCTGGTATAATGGTTTCGATTGGTGTTTCCGCTCCGTCATCGCCCCAACAAGTGGACATAATTTCTTTTACTTTATGATGCTTGCATCGGTCGAGTGCTGCATTTGTTGTTGCAAATGTTTTTGTATACCCTGGAACATAACCCATCCAACGCCAGATTCCTCCTGCAAAGATAATATCATTTGGAAAACGGTCTCTCATCGTAAGTAAGGTCTCATAATCCTCTTTATTATTATGATAATAATCCCAATATACCAATCCAATATTGCTAGGGACCTTTTTTATATGCTCGTCTGTAAGAGGAATTGTTGTATCATAATACTCATGATCTTTATTTAAGGAACGGTAAAACATATCATCCCAAATCAACGGCTTGATACCATGTTTTATCGCAATCTCATTGACCTTAGCTAAATGTTCTGTCATTAAATCATATTGAACGCGGTAACCATTTTCTCTTAGATATTTACCACTACCAAGATCCATAGCCTCATCCATACCTATATGGATGGTTCTAGAACGGAAGGTCTGCTTCAGGGAGACAAACATCGCCTCAATAAATTGATAAGTTTTTTCTTCTCCCACAAGTAGGATATCCGCAGTATCTTTCATTGATAAAGCATAATTCCATTTTAACGTTGTCTTCAAATGTGCTAATGTTTGAATACATGGGATTGCCTCGATTCCTAAAGCATATGCAAAATCATCGATTTCCTTCATCTCTGCGATGGAATATCTACCTCTTAAATAACCGAAATAAGGATAGTCTGGTAGCTCATATGTATCTTCCATATATAAATAGCATTTGTTATGCCCAGTAAGTGCAAGGTAACATAGCATTCTTTTCATTTCATCCACAGTGTAGACAGCGTTTCTTGAAAGGTCAATCATATTAGAGCAACCTTCAAAAAGTGCTGTTTCCGTCGTTTCAAAGGATGTATTCTCAATGTTTTCAATAAGGATACCAAGGGCGCGGAAAAAATGTACCGTTTCCTTATATTGAATGTGCCAACCAACCTTTCCCGATACAATAAGAGAAGTATTCCCCTCTAATATCTTTTCTACGGTTATCTCGATTTCTCTCTGGTCCTGATTTACAAACGAATGCACCTGTAATAGTAGATTTAGTCCTTCTTTTATCTCATCTGTAAATCCCTTTAATATTATGTTCATATTTATAACCATACTCCTTTCAAAGTCAAAGCTTGAAATATTTCTTTCAACCCTTTTACATTTCTTAAAATATTATAGTTAAAAGAAATGAACTTTAAAAAACATCTAAGCCCATTTCTTTCTCCTATTTTATGTTTATTTTATTATGAATAGCTCTTTATGTCTATCTCTTTAAGTATATTTCTTTATGCCTATTTCTTTATCATCTTGTCAGCAAGACTAGGTCCTTCAACTGCCCACCATTCATTTACAATATTATTAATACTCTCAAGACCTGCATCATTTAATTCTTTGATAAAGTTATCCCAATCTGACATTGGTCTTGTTCCAGTAATAAACTGCTTGAAGCCATCTTCACAGAGCTGATTTACTTTACCAATTAATTTTGCATATTCTTTATTTGGCTGCATATAGCTTGTAGGATCATAGTATAAAGTTGCTTTTGCAGCGGTTTCCTGAATAGAGCTAAACTCTGCATAAAGGATTGGATCCTTTTTTACACGAGTACTTTCCCAATACTTGCTATATGCTTTGGTATCAGAGCCCATCATAAAGTAATGCGCATTGTTCTTGTCATCAAAGAATTTTGGAAGAATCGGCTCATAAGAGTCACCTGCTACTTTATAATGAACATTTTCTTCACCCATGGAAGCCATTTTAAAGATATCATCACTTAATTTCGTATTGATGTAATCCAATGCATATTCTTTATTTTTTGAAACTTTAGGAATTACAGTAACTCGATTCACACCACGACCCATAGGAAGTCCTGCAGTGCCATCTGTACTCTTTAATGCCTGTAAGTAAGCAAGTTCCGCTTCTGGTGCTTTTTCCATAATAGTATTAGAAGCAGTTGGCTCATTCCACCAAGCTGTCTGGTACATTGCTGCTTTATTGCTGAAAAACTTTTCTTTCATCATATCGCCACTGTTTTGAGCATACTCATTATCAAGAAGGCCTTCTTCAAAGAGCTTTCTCATAAATTCTACATAATCTTTTGCTCCTGGTACCAAAGCTTGATATAACACTTGATTGTCAACCACATTAAACTTAGTATACATACCAAATGCAGAAGCGATTTCTGGAATTACTGCATAAGAAGCAGTGATAGGAATGATGCCAAATTGATCTTTCATTGCTTTACATGCATTATAAAACTCATCTGTCGTTTCTGGCATTTTATCAATTCCAGCTTTTTTTAGAAAGTCTAATCTTACACGATAAACCAAACCATAATTTTCATTTGCAAGACCCTCAGGAATACCCTTAACTTCTCCTCCAATGGTTACATTGGTCCAAAGTCCTTCTGATGTTTTTTCACGAACATTTGGAGCATACTGATCTAATAAATCGTTTAGTGGTTGGTAAGCACCTGTATCAACTGTATTATCAAAATCATTCTTATTAAGTACCATAATATCATATTCTTCCTTAGAAGCAATAATCGTATTTAATTTTGATATAGAATCTTCACTTGGAAGCATATAATACTCTACTTTATAGCCCGTCGCTTCCTCCAAATAAACTGCAGTGAAATCAGTTTGTGGATCAATACCTGTATACGGAAGTAAGACCTTTAACACTGGCTTCTTTGTAAGATCAAGCTCCTTTTTTTGTCCCCCCTGTTCTCCATTTGCTGAAGAATTAGTACTACCTGGTGTTTGAGTCTGATTAGTCACATTATCCTTTTTGCCCCCACAACCTGTAAGGATACTTGCTACCATAATAGTAGAAATAGCGACATTTAGAAATTTTTTCATTTTTCTCATTTTTCCCTCTCCTTTTTAAATATTTGCTTTATTATACCTAACCTAAATTACAGGTATCAGCCTTTTACTGCGCCTGTCATAACACCCTTTGTAAAGTGCTTTTGCAGGAATGGATATACTAAAAGAATTGGTACGGTTGCCACTACAACACAAGCAGCAACGGTTGATTGCGCCGTTACTTCACCAGCTGACTGTCCCCCATATAAGTTTAAGAATATATCACTAACTGAAAAAATGATTTCTTTCAACACAAGCTGAAGGGTTTTTAACTGTGGCTTTGATGTATAAATTAAAGATGTGAAAAAGTTATTCCAGTAACCTACGGCAGAGAATAATGTAATGACCGCTAACGTTGCCTTCGTAAGTGGAAGGTAAATCTTAAAAAATATGGTCAGATGCCCCGCACCGTCAATCATTGCAGACTCTTCTAATTCACTTGAGATACTTTCAAAATTACTCTTTAAAATTAGCATATTGTAAACATTGAATACACCTAATATCCATAAAACTGTAAACGTATTGGTAAGTCTTAACTTGTCAACTACCATATAGGTAGGAATTAGTCCACCTGAAAAAATCATGATAAAAATGCATAGTACAATCAGTACTTTTCTCGCCCTTAAGTATTCCTTTGATAATGCATAGGCTGCACAAGCGGTAACAAACAAGGAAGAAAAGGAACCAAGAATCGTAACCAAAACTGTGTTTTTAAGACCAATAATAAAACTTTTGTTTTCAATAACGATACGATATGTATCAAACTGTAATTTCTTAAAATTAGGCAGTAACCCAACCTCACCAGATAATACGGCTGCCTCGCTACTTACTGATTTGGCAATCAGGTTTAAGATCGGAGCCAGCATGGCAAACGCTAAAATTGCAAAGAAAGTATAATTGAAGAAACAAAATATTCTTCTTCCAAGAGAAGCTTTGATCTTATTCTTTTTTCTTGCTGCCATTACCATAACCCCCTCTTAAATACTTTTGAACTAAAGGTATTTGCTGTCATAATTAGAATGAAGGAAGCAATGGAATTAAATAATCCAACAGCAGTTGCAAATCCATATTGTGCATTTCCAATACCTTCTCTATAAACAAGAGTACCGATAATATCCGCAGTATCATATACCGAGGAATTGTACATAACAAGAATCTGTTCGGTCCCTGCATCAAGGATATTACCGACCCTTAAGGTAAGCATTAGTGCAATAATCGGAATTATGGAAGGAAGTGTTATACTAATCATTTGCCTTAACTTACCCGCTCCATCCACCTCTGCTGCCTCATAAAGCTGTGGATCTACACCAGCCAAAGCTGCTAAGTATACAATCGTTCCCCATCCCACTTCTTTAAATCCTTCTGTAAGTAAGATTACAAAACGGAACCAAGAATTTGAGTAGAAATTAATTGGCCCAATTCCAATCGCTTGTAATAATTCATTCACCATACCTCCTTGTGTTGAAAGGAAATTCGTAAACAATCCGTGAATTATTACGAAAGACAAGAAATGAGGTAAGTAAATTAGTGTCTGAACCGTTTTTTTATAGTGGCGATTACGCATCTCATTTAACATAATAGCCAGTATAATAGGCAGCGGGAATAAAATAAGTATCTTTAAAAAGCTAATTTCTAAGGTGTTTGACAATACTTTAAGAAAACGTGGCTGTGTAAAAAGCGCCTTAAAATGATCAAGTCCAACCCACTCACTTGCAAAAAAACCTTCGAATATATTAAAATCTTTAAAAGCGATCGCAATTCCTGGCAAAGGAAATAACTTAAATAACAAAATATATATAAATGCTGGTAAAAATAAAAGATACAATGTCCAATCCTTGCGAAACGGCCTCTTTTTTAAATTGATAGTTGTACTTTTCTTCCCCTTAAAAGTCAAGTTTACTCCTCCTTTGCCACAATACAGTTGTTATTCACTAAAATTTCTTTTAATTTTTTAACATCTACCTTGGAAAATGATTCAATCCCCATGCGGATTGCTAGAGCTGCTGCTGTACCTGCTGCTTCGCCAAGCGCCATAGCCGTTGGCGATACTCTTGCCGATGCCATGGATTCATGAGAAGTATCAATACACCTTCCTGTCACAATTAGATTATCAAATTGCTTTAATAACATACAACGGTAAGGAATGGTATAGTAGCTATCTTTATTTGTTCTTATCCAGCTAAGCTCACTTCCATTCGGATCATGAAGGTCAATTGGAAAAGCACAGGCAGCAACGCCATCTTCGAAATCTTTCCCTTCTAAAACATCTTCCATCGTTAACGAATACTGACAGTGGAAACGTCTAGATTCACGAACACCCACGGTTGATGCTGTTTGTACAAGAAAACTATGTTCAAACCCTTCCACATATTTTTTCAGAAAATGAACGATTTCATCAATCTGCTTGTGTCCAATCACTTCCGCTTTTGTCATATCACTTCCGTTGGTTCCTTGAAGTTTAATAATTCTTGACATATTAATGAAAGCCTCTCCTGGATTAATTCCTTGGAACATAAGCACCCTGTCTCGATTTATCGTAAATTCCTCTTCTTCTTTTGCTACATTTATGCTATCGAAATAACCTGAAACCGCCACATACTGATCTAAATTATCTTCCTCACTTAGTATAAACTGCTCTGGGTTTTTCCGAATATAATTTCTAATTTTATCAAAATTGATGCCGCCCATCTTAAACATCAACGTCATGGGCTGCGCTAAGTTGTCTGATTTTCTTCCTTCTTCATATTTCGCTTTTGCTAATGCGGCTACATCCCCATCACCAGTCGCATCTATAAATAATTTTGCCTCAACCGTGAAGATACCACTTTTATTTACACAAGAAATATTCTTAACCGATCTTCCTGTTTTCCCTACACCCGAAACAAAGGTATGTAGTAATAGAGAAATATTTTTTTCTTCTGTTACCATTTCAAAATACAGCTGCTTTAGTTGCTCAGGCTCAAATGGTGTAATTGTAGATACTACACCAATCGGATCTGGAATGTGACCAAGACATCCTCCCCTTTTCATAAGGCGCTCTACGATTTCTTCTGCGATTCCCTTCACTACTTGTTTCTCTCCAGAGTGAAAGGTCATAAATGGCCCAACCATTCCTGCCGTATTCATTCCACCAAGGTAACCATTCTTTTCTATGAGTAAAACCTTTGCTCCATTTCTTGCAGCTGCCAGAGCCGCTGTCATTCCACTCGGACCTGAACCAGCAACAATTACATCATATATCATTACTTACACCACTTTCTTTATCAGAATATTTGCCTCAAAAATTCTTGCCCAAGGAAGCTCGCAAGAAAGTTCCAATTGCTTCCCCTGAAAAATGGGGTCTTTCTTCACAAATACTTCCATTAACTGAGATAGTATCTTATCTGACACTTTCTTTTCTTTTAGGTTTAAAGTATCCTCACCTTTTGCGTCTAACTCCGTTTTTAACTGCTGTCTTACAATTCCTTGATATGCAAAATCATCTAAGAACCTTTCCAGTGTAAAGCGTCGATTCTCTTCCTCCTCTGCTTCTGTTGCTAGTACTACCTGAGAAAGTATTGTCCCAAGTGCATTGGAGGCTGTATTCCACGCTGAATATCCCCATAGCTTTGTTACATCTCCAAGCTTATGAATTCTATGGAGAATATCGCCCTGACCGCCATTGGCATACGCTACATCTAAAAAGTAAACTCTTTTTCCTGCATCGATAAGTTCTACTACCCTTTTTGCAAATGCATTAAGTGTCTCCGGGGAGTAATCACATGGTGGTGTACCATTACCTACACTTGCTTCATACTGCCTATTAACTGGCGTATAAATTACCAACACATCCTCTAACGATAAACCCCCGTCCACCAGCTCGATTCCAGCAAACTTGCTTTGGCTAAGAAGATTCTCATGAAATAATCGATCTTCATAGGAAGCTACGAAGGAATCACGATTATCATTTAAATAAACATAGGAAAGTTTTGTTTTTATCCCTTTATAATCCGCAATCGCTTTTGCCATGCAAAGGCAGCCAGCTTCATCTGTTCCATTATGTAAACTAATTTTTTCTTGTAACCCATAATTACGAATAAGCTCTGATAATTCCACTTGCTCTTTTTTCTGCATTCCATACGGAGTAGAATCCTCTTGTAAAATGGATAGACAGTGGAAAATACCTTCGTTTACAAATTCAACACTCATCTTATTAACCAGTGCATTCTTTTTTCTAGAGTATAAATAAGTTTCTAAGACCTTACTTGGTATTAAAGCTTCTAGTTCTGAGATTCTTAACCTATCTTCCTCCCTATGATATAGTTCTGCCTTATGAACAAGCTGGGAATATTCATTAACATAGTTCCAATTCTCAATAGAAGCAGTGCTTAATGTACTAATGGAGGTACGCATCAACACATTGAAGGCATATATCTTCATACCTGGATATTTGCTTTTTAGTTCCTTCACTTCATCCATACGTTCCATGCAAGTTTCTATGGATACTGAATTACACCTAGAATTGAGCAAGGAACCCATCGTAAAATTATCCACGGAAAGGATAAGTACTGTGTCGTCTGAGCAAGTTTCATAAAGCCACTTTTTCAAACTGTCATAATTAGACGGAATCATAAAATCATCCATAATCTCTTTTGAAGGAATCGTTACTTCAATCCCTTGGAGTTTTGCTAATTGCATTGGAAATAGGTTATTGCATGCCCTAGAGTCAATCGGTACGTATACAAAATTCATTTTGCCTACCACTACCTTTCTTCTTAATTTTCCTATGTGATATACTCCTGATTCAAATTACAACTTAAGGATTGCTTCTTTAAAATCACATACTGTACGTTTTATACTTTCTATTTCTTTTCCAGTTACAATAGCGCCAATCATAATACCACTTACGCCCACTTCATCTAAAATGGACAGTTCACTTGGTTTAATCTTTCTTTGTGTAGGAATTACTACAGGTAAGCCGCTTTCCTTACAAAGAATACGGTAATTTAAGATATCTCTACTATTAAGATCATCTCCATATCCTTCTGGATGGACAATGGATGCCTCTAATACATCTACTCCTATTTCTTTGAACATTTTAATTTCTTCCAAGCGATAGCTATAATCACAAGCCATCATACGGTACACATCTTTACTTTGTAAAACAGAGATAGGCATATGGTGTCCATAAAGAGATATAAATTTAAATCCCATCGCTGCTGCCTTGTCAAAATCATTATTCGCAACTACAGTTTCTCCACCGAGTACAATTCCCATTGGCCCTTTGGCGTTCGAAAGCATTTCCTCGAATTTCTCTTTTTCCGCATCGATGCTTCCAAAATGTGTTTTACTTGCACGGTGCTCTACATTGATGTGAACTTTCACAACATCTGCACCATACTCGAATGCTACCTTCGCAAGTTCTGGATCATTTGATGGCAAACTCATTATAAGAGTCATTGCCTTATTTTTTAATAAATCAATATAATCAGCCATTTTATCCCCTGTTCTGGCGCTTTAGCGCCTTTTTATTACGATTATCATCTTCTTTAACCTTTACATCTGAAAATAAATTGATTCAAACCAGTTCTTCTCAGCCATCAGCGCAGCTGCCCTTGGGAAATAACCGTCTTTTATCTCTACCGGCTTAATATGAGGTTTATTATTAAAATCCTCTTTGGTGTTGTTATATCCATAAAGGATTGTATCTAGAGATAAAAAGTTCCTAATATTCTCAAGCATCTCTTGATCTGCTTCAAAGCCTCGCATTGTTCCCGCAAGGTTACATTCCCCTCTTAGAATTTTACCATCGCTATAGATTCCTGCTTTATTCTTGTAGAAGTCACAGAGAAACATAAAATTATTCAATCCCACTGCATTGCCTAATAAACTCTCAAACAAAGTAGCATTATTCATCTTGTGGTCTATGTAGGTAGGTAGAAAAAATTTTCTCTCTACCAATTCCTTTAGATGAACATTGTGCCAGTTAATTTCACTGCTTGTCGAAATAACCCCGGAATGATAATCAATTTTCCCCGTTGCTGAAAAACCAATCCCTAGCATGTTCTTACCAGAAAATTCATGCAGTATCTTCTCAATTGTTTCGTAAACAAGAATAATCATCGGTTTTGATTCCAATGGTAATAACTCATAATTTTTTACTACATTCCCGCAAAAATCCACAACGTTTGCTTCCACACCATTTTTGTCTATACATAGACCAATAAAACAGCCATATTCTGCATTGATCGAATAAATAGATGGACATCTTCCGCCGATAGACTCTTCTACTCCATTCGTTCTAACAACGTTGATTTCACAAAGCTTATTAATACTTTCTGAAAGAGTAGAATTTGATAAATTTGTATAATTGGCCAAATCCATCTTAGTCCCCTTCCCCATCGAGAGCAGACTAATCAAAATCCTATTTAAATTATTTACTTTTAATTGTTTTACGTTTGTGATATCCATCTCTTTATTCCTTTTCTTTTTACAGACCTCGTAATAAGTGTTACGCTTATATTAAACTTATTTCCCAGTAATGTCAACATATTTTCTGAAATATTTTATATTTTGTTGTGCAATTATCCTAAATAATATATTTCACAGCTACAATACATTTGTCTTTTTTTTATTTTATTCCTCTTTTTTCACTCTTTGTAAGAAGTTTTGAAGATATAAAAAAAAGAGTTTGCTTCTGCAAACTCTTTTTTTTGGGACTTACCGTTTCACGAAATTACTCTCTTTTTCGGTTGTTCGCCTAACTATTTATAAAGTTTTTTTCACTATTTCTTTGCAACGTTCATTCACCAACTGAATCAATCCTCATGCAAAACTGTTACAAAATAATGGTTATTCATCTATATTACTTGAAGTCAGGGGGCATGGTAATAGTGGTGGAAATAAAATATGCTTAGGATATGATGAGATACTGGATGTAAAAGCAACAATATAAAGAGTGAAAATGAATATAAAAATATCCCGATTGTTATTCAAGGTGTGTCTATGGGTGGCGCAGTTACTATAAATGCATTTGGTCAATACAATGAAATCAATGCATTGATAGCTATGTCTGCTTATACTACATTTGAGGATGTAGTAATTGACAATTTAAAATATTTTAAAGTACCAAAATTCATATGCACAATAGAAAAGCCTATTTTTAAACTAGCTCTTGAAGCGAACTTCGGTGTCGATAAGGTTAATAAAATGAACCCCATCACACAGATACAAAATTCAAATAATAGGCCTATCTTATTAATTGCATCAAGCAAAGATACCAATGTTCCGGCTGATAATACAAAAAAACTCTATTCAGTATCAAAAAATGCAGATTTGTGGATTCGTGATTCTTGGGAACACTTTATTGTGAAAGATTGTATCTTAATCAAAGTTGCTGATGACAAAGAATATTGTGACAAAATATTAGGATTTTAAAAAATGTCTGTGATGAATATCATATCCAATAATTTATTAAATATTATAATTAGTGTATGTTGAAGTGGCGTATATAAGAGCGAAAAAAAGAATAGAAAAAATAAGCATATATTATGCTCTCCACATATGTTCATATCTCCGGATAACAAAAAATCCCTTGAAAAAATCAAGGGATTTTTTATCACTATACAGTGTTCGAACATACGCTGTCCTCCACAGACTACATGGAAAGAAGATTTCCAACACTATTTCTTCTACGTACACCAATTACATACTCAAAAATAAATCTATTTTCTTTCTACAGAAGATATTGTAAAGTCTATACCCGTTTCATCACATTTGAATTCAACTGTATAATCTTTTACAACATCTTTTACTGCGTTTCTAAGTGATAACGTTACGATTCCATCACCCTGGTAGACTAAGTTGCTGTCATCAGCGATATAAGACGAATTATCTGCGTCCAAACCAATCGGACAGCTTACTGAATCTTTAACAAATGCCAAACAGCTCGGATTACCATCTTTGTCTGTGTATTGAACGATACCATTTAATCCGTATGCTGAATCCTTTGTTACAACACAGTCCGTTACAGTGCAGTTCCTATTCTTTTCCTCACTGGTAAAAATGGAAATTACATTTTCTTTAGACATGGACTGTTCTTGAATTGTTGGTAAAACACTTTCGGTACTGTTTTCTGATGGTTTTTCTACAATATTATTACTACAAGCCACTATAAATAGACATCCATTTACGAGGAGTAATAGAGCTAAAAACTTTTTTTTCACTTTCTACACCTACTTTCAACAAGCTTAACGCTAAAATTTTCTTTTTTATTTTTTGAGATGATTGTAAATAAATACTTAGCCAAATTATCTGCTCTTTTCTTTAGAAATATTAATATAACTCATTATAGTATCGTTGTTTTGAAATATTGCTAATTCTTATACTGCACAGTTAACATTATTCTCCATCAAGATAATTTACTTCTGATTCAATTTTGTAAGATTTTTGCGTATTACCAGCCATAACGCGTACATTCCCTGAATCCGGATATATAATCACTTCCGGCGAACTTATTGTATGAACATCAAGATAGACAAGTGGTTCAGCAGAATGGTTAGTCAGCATATGTGCGCCATTTTCATTTGGCGGGAAAACAATAACATCACCCTCAGTAACTATTACATCGCCCTTGGGTGTCTTTAGCGTAGCAGTCCCACAAATAATATAGAAAACTTCCTCTGTTCCAGTGTGTTGATGATATTGGTAATTGCTTTTTCCCGGTTGCAGCGTATAAAATGTAACAGTCAACTTTCCCTCTCCAGATACATACGGCTGCGTTACATAACTTTTCTGAAATTCGTAACAACGCTTATGGTGTTTGTCAGGATCAAATATTTTGTTCAAATTAACATCTTTATATTGCGTTGTCCTTACATTTGTAATGACCAGTTCTTGCATGATATTCATACCCCATTTATATAATAATCTTCAGTTCATACTTATAAGCAATTGCGAGAATCTTGATTCTACATTATCTGTAAAATCAATTACTTAGGTTACTAGCTCTCTGGATTTTTCAACTACTTCACTATTATAACATTCTATTTAAAATCTTACAATATATTCCAGAACGGTTATCCCTAGAAATATGCCTTTCCATTGTCTGATTGAACGAACATTTGCTATTTTTTTATATTGTCTGGTGTATCAATTACTTTTGATTTATCAGAAGTCGAAATGAGAAACAAACAAATTGTAAATATTCTTTGAATGTAAGTGAAATATTGGGTACTCAAATATCGTAAAACAAAAAATCCCCAGAAACATTGAATTTTGAAGTTTCTGAGGAAAATATTCTGTCATCTAATTAATCTAATTAATCTAATTAAAGCAATTATAGGATAGTAACTATGCATTAATCTCTAATTCATATTTATAGTCCGAAAACTCTATATTTGTCCCACTCTTTTTATAGGAACTTTCTCCAACTGTCGTAAATCCAAGTTTTTTTACAATTGCATTTGACGCTGCATTTTCCTTATTAACAACAACTGTTATTTTTTTAGCACCTTGTTGTTTGGCATAATCTATCATTCCTTGTGCCATTTCTGTTGCATAGCCATTTCTCCAGTATTTCTTATGTACACAATATGCAATATCATATGCATTTCCATCTTTACTTGGTATAAAACTACATGTTCCAATTCTATCGCCAGTATTTTTTGATTCAGATATTAGATAACAACATGTCTCATCATCCCCCAAAGTTTCCAATGAATTACGATATTCCTCATCCATATTTTCCAAGGATGGGTCTGGTAAATACTCTCCCATTTCAGGGTCATTCCAAACACTCATTGCAAATCCAACATCCGTTTTTTCAAACCCTCTCAAATATAATCTTGGAGTATTTATCTTTTCGATCTTCATACCTGTAACCTCCTTAAATCCTGATATTCTATATTTTGAAACAATATAACTAAAAAATAACTTCCAATATTGTTTACCAACGTTTCATATTTGTTTCATGTTTTTCTAAATATACTTCCTCGAATTCTTTCGGAGAAATGCCATAACAAAGCATAACATCATTAAAATACATTAGTGTGTCACACATTTCTTCAATAAAATGCTTTCTAACTTCGATATCCTCCATAATCATGTTATCCCCCTTTTTCTTGATAACATCTGCTATTTCCCCTGCTTCTATCATCATCCATAACAGTTTGTCTCTTCCAGTTTTGGGAGATATAGCCTGCCACTTATCTTTATATTTTTCTTGTAATTCTTTTTGAATCTTTTGCATTTTATCAAAATCGAGACTATCCACAATTAATCCTCCGCTACTATTTACTTTTATCATATCTATCCGAAGTCAAATTCTTATTTGTAAGTTTTAAACCATAATATCATATTGAGCAAAATAAAAAAACAAGATTTCCTATTAAGTTGTGTACACCTTTCATAAAAGTTAGGTGTATCTTGACAACTTAATGATACGAAGCAGTAATATTTGTCTATAATTGGAAAATTATGTGTTATAATTATTGTAAAATAAGACTATTTAATTAACCCAGCTGAAATTATAGTAATCAACTTACTAATCATTAATCATTAATTATTTCATTACTTCAAAATTAAATTGTGACCTTATTTCTTTATGAATTGTCTTATATTTGAAAGGAGAAATTGCAGTAACCTTAGCCAAAGATCCGTTAGGCGATTGTAGCCGCTCCTTATATACCCGATCCTAATCGTCATGAAAATGCTCGAATTAGCGGTGACAAAGCGTTTGCAGAAATTGGATATCCTAATTTAATACCGAACTATATATATAAAAATTATTTACTTGGTACGGAGGGCTTTGTATATACTGAGTACTATGAGTTCCAGGAGCTCCCTAGTAAGATGATTATGGTAAATTTTTTAACAGATGCTTATGATGGTGGAAATTTTCATGAAGAACAAATTTGGATAACATTTCATCCAATTAAAACTTCTGCTAAAGATCACAAAAGTATTTATATGCAAAATACTGATAAAGATAATAATATAGTCTCCAGCTATGTAACGAAGGGAGGTATCCTTTGTTCTGTTCTTGAGTATAACAATACTAACAATGTAGTAGTTAATATTGATTTTGATAGTGAATCAATAGGAAATGGCTATATGATGATCGAGTTTATAGGAATTAAGTGGGATAAAATAACAGAGATTCTCGATACACTTCCGTTTACAGAAGATAATACTGATTCTCAGCCATAGAATGATAGAAAAAGGGTGGATTAATAAAAAGAATTTCATATTCAATAATTTCGCCTATAGTAATATACGTAATACTTAAATTGAAAAAAGCTTCTTCTGGGACGAAGAAGCTTTTTATTTTCAAGCAACAAAAAATTGCTAACCCTTGATTGTAGGATTAGCAACCATTTTTATTAAGCATGAAACGAGATTCTTATTCGATCCTTTCGCTATATACTTTTGTCACCCTATCGCAACGTAACAGACCGTTCACGCTATCACGGTCAAACGCAGCGTTTAATGCAGCGATGTGTGCATCATATCCGGGGTCATTTGGTAGTGGATTGTCGTCTAGATGTATCTTAATAATTACTTTAGTCGGTTCGTCGGTCATTTCCGCCAAAAAAACACGGCCGTACCAACCACCGCCAAGTGATGTGATCTTTTGCGGATTTGTCCTAAAATATCTGTTTACAATTGCTTCTGCTATTTGTTGCATAAATTCCTCCAGTATGTTCAAAGAAAGATATCAATCCGAATTTTGTTCAAATATTTCAATAGAAGAATTTTCGGGAATTTCCCTTGTTATAACAACTTCTTCCTTTATTATCTCACAACCCATCTCGCCATCATCAGCAAATTCAATATGTTTTACTTTAATAGCTGAATTTTCTAAATAGGCGAAAACATTATCTCCTCCTCCGGCATAATATACCTGACATCCTGTAATTGAAGCCTAATTAAAAAATTCTCTATTTTCAAAGGTTTCTAAAACAAAACCATCCCCTAAGTAACTACCAATGAGGATCTTTTCTTCTTCCTTTCCGCTTTGAATTTTAAAATTAACATCAGTATAAGGAAAATCTTCTTTTATATAAGAATTTAATTCAAAACCGATTTGAACTTCATTATCTTTTGAGGGAGTAGGATTATCGGCATTTGCAGCGGGTATGCCTTTAGCTGAAATTAACGTAAAATGACTTTGCATACATCCTGCACACATGATTTATAGACACAAAAAAACAGGAAAGCTTGATTTACTAGCTTTCCTGCCCTTTTCATTAAGCACGAGACGGGATTCGAACCCGCGACCCTCGCCTTGGCAAGGCGATACTCCACCACTGAGCCACTCGTGCATTTTATATATCTTGTCTTCACGTTTTTGTTATCTCGTGAACACAAGATATATAATAACCTATATTGTTCTTTTTGTCAACACAATTCGGAAAATTTTTATTTTATTTTTTAATCTTTTTTCAGTTATTTTGTAATCTCTTAAAATACTTTTTCCTTTAGCATAACAGTAGTAATGTATTCCGTGTTCTTTAAGTCTTTATTTGAGAAGACTTCTGATTTCGTTAGGATTGCATCCAACCATAATTCATCTGCTGCCTGAACTATATCTGATAAGACTATCCCCACATCAATTAGCTTCATATCGCTAATTACGGATTTTAAAAATCTAGCTTTTTTACAAAATACATGAATACGGTTGCGGTATACTACAAAGCGCCAAGGTTGGTTATTCATTGAGGATGGAGAAAGAATGGCAGCTTGCATAATGACCTTCATATTCTCGCTAACATCTTCCTTATATACAATTAAGCTGTCTTCCGACAGACGTTTTGCCTTCTCCGGTGCACGATAAATCGTTTTTTCGCTTCTACCAAATGCAATCGCTATAACATAATCATACTTTAGTTTAGCTTTTAGCTCTGAATTTGGCTTAATTCCTCCCTGATAACAGGTTGCAACTCCTCTTGCTGTCAGATAAAGTATCATCTGTTGCATGAGAAAACCTGCATTGGTTAGATAGTCCTGCTTTAATTCTGAGGAGATTAGCAGGTAATAAGGGGCTTTTACATGAAATAAGCCCTTAAATTTTTCCTCTTCTTTCGTATTGTCAACAATTATCATCTCATATTCAATGCTACTCTTATATGGCTTTAACTGCTCTATATAGGAAGTTATATTCTCAAGCAGTTTCTCCTCTAACGCCTCCATATCATAATTTCTCACTGATTTTCTGACAAACATTGCTTCATACAGATTCATGGTACTACCTTTGCCTTTCCGATATGCTATTGTGATTCCGTCGTTCGCTGTGCGATTAGGGACTTTCGATAATTCTGCGGTGATATACCGAAATACTTCTTAAATAACTTACTAAAATGATACACATCATCATAACCTATTTCATTTGCAATGTTTTTAATACTTCCGCCTTCGCGTTCTGATAAGATTTCTTTTGCCTTTTCCAATCTTATCTTTATTAAATAATTGATTGGTGATTCTCCAGTCTCTTCTTTAAATATCTTCGAGATATAAACAGGACTTAAGTACATGTTATGCGCAATCTGATCAAGGGATATTTTATGTTCGTAATTCTCCATCAAGTAATTAATAATTCGTTTGACAGCATAGCTTTTGCTATAAGTCTCGAAATTACATCCCTTCTGAGTAACCTTTGGCGCTTCAATCACTTCTCGCATCAGTAGCATTAACATCTGAATAAGTTGTGCTTTTAACATAAAGTACTTTCCAACCTGACCAGCTTCGTTCTCTGCCAACATATCATAACAAAGTCTAGAAGTTTCACGCTTTGCTTCTGAACTTAAATGAACAATATGACCTTGATTGCTCAATTGAATCGTATTTTCCGGCATATTCTTGAATTGAAAATCCGTAAATCCAGTACAAAACTCCACCAACGGTTCCTCGCCATCCAGTAGCATATTTTGATGAAATACACCAGGGTTGCATACAATCATGTCACCAGCTTTTACATCATAATATATGTCATCGATACGATATTTACTCGTACCGGACAAAATATATGTTAGTTCTGTAAAATCTTGATGCGCATGATATGCTGTTCGCTTGGTCACACGCATCTTGCTAGCAAAAAACACCGTTGGATTAAAATCACTGTATGTTAAATCATAATCTCCATTGCCCACATTACCACCCCTTAACGATTACTTTTCATCCTTTGAAATTCGTTCTAATTGTCCGTAATTCTTTTTCTCCATGGTGTGAGTTTCCTTTTGTCTTGGTAACTCCTTGGTAATACTGCCTACATTACTATGATTATTACTTTTCATTAAATTTTTCTTATCCGAGTTTACATCTTCTTTAACTTCAACTTTTCTTATTTCTTCTTTACTAACTTTATTATTTCTTACTTTATTATCTCTTAATTCTTTAGTTCTTACTTCATCATTTTTTGACTCATCATTTCTTGACTCATCATTTCTTGACTCATCTTTTCTTGACTCATCTTTTATAGATTTATTTAATTTTTCTTTCCCTGTTTTATTACTATTACCTTCTACTGACAGTACATCTGTTTTACTAAATCTTCTAGCTGTCCAATTCTTCTCTCCATGTTCTAATGTCTCACTTTTGGGAACCTGAGAATTATTAGGTGGATATAAATATTTCTCCTCTGGTATTTGTCGTTGGTTTAATCTTACCTTCACATTTTCACGCAACAGGGTATAGACAACTGATGTTAGTGGAATAAAGATTAACATGCCTAGAATACCCATTAGACTACCGCCAATTGTTACTGCAAACAATACCCAAATCGATGGAAGCCCAACCGACCCTCCAACGACACGAGGATAGATTAAATTCCCTTCAATCTGTTGTAATACATTAAAGATAACAATAAACCATAATGCCTGAACTGGATTAACCATAAAGATTAAAAAGGTTCCAATGATAGAACCAATTATCCCACCAACTATAGGAATCAATGCAGTAAATGAAATTAATACCCCAATCAATAAAGCATATGGAAAACGTAAAACGCTCAAAGTTATATAAAACATAGAACCTAATATCACAGCTTCAATGCACTGTCCAGATAAAAAATTCGAAAAAGTTCGATGTGCTAATTGTAATACCATGATTGTTCTATCTGCTCTTTTTAGAGAAAGAAAACTGTAGCAAAGCTTCTTTCCTTGTTCCGAAAGTTTTTCTTTATTACCCAAAATGTACACTGCAAATACAAAGCCAATAAAGAAAGTAGTTAAACCACTTATAATATTCAAAATGATACTAAAAGCAGACCCCAAAACTCCATAAACAAGACCTTTTAATATACTAACTAAACCAGCACTTAGATTAGCCCAATCTTTCGAGAATTCCTTAAAAGAGTTTCCTATTTCCGGATACTGAATTAATAAATCCGCTGATTTAATTTCCACCCATTTTTGTGCGTCCTGAACAAAAACAGTAATCGTATCAGCTAGATCACCAAAAGTGCTCCCTAACTCTGGAATGATTAGAAAAGTAACTGTGAATATAATACTAGCTACTAATATAATGCTTAGTAAAATACTTACCGGTCGTCTTATTTTATTAACAAAACGATTTTTTGTTTTTCCTTTACGAAATAATTTATCTTCAAATAAACACAAAGGTACATTTAAGATAAATGCGATACATCCACCTAAGATAAATGGTGTTAGAATACCAAGAATATACTTAAAAGTCATCAATATCACGTCAAAGTGCTGTATTCCAACATATAACAAAACGGTAAAGGTAATTATTAACATTATTTTCTTAACATTGTTATGATTTAACTCCATGTACCCTCCCGTTATATTTTTAATAATTTTTTTACTAAATTGACTGCTTCTTGTGCATCTTTGGAATAACCATCAGCGCCAATTTCATCGCAATAATCCTGAGTAATTACGGCCCCACCTATGATTACCTTTGCTCTTAGAGATGCTTCATTTCTATAATTTACAACCCTTTTCATTTCAAGCATTGTAGTAGTCATAAGCGCAGAAAGAGCTATAATATCTGCATCCAGTTCCTTCGCTGTTTCTATAATTTTTTCTGATGAAACATCCTTGCCCAAATCAATTACATTAAATCCATAATTCTTAAGCATTAATGCTACAAGATTTTTCCCAATATCATGAATGTCCCCAGCAACTGTTGCAATTATGATAGTACCTACTTTTTCTTCTTTAGAATCTTTTTTAAGCATAGGTTCTAAATAATCGATCGCAGTCTTCATGGTTTCTGCTGAAGCAATCAATTGTGGTAAATAGTACTTCCCACTGTCGAAATACTGTCCCACCTGATTTATGGCAGGAATTAGTATTGTATCAAGTATTTCGGCAGCTGAGGTTTTATTATTAACCTCCTCTATGACAAGTGCTAAAATTTTTCTTTTATTTCCTTTTATCACTGCTTCATATATTTGCGAACTCGACTTTTCAGTAGAATTATCATTCAAACTTTCATTTGCATTAACATTAGAAGCTTCTCTTACACTTTTTTTATTATCCGCTTTATCCTCGCCCCTTTCAATCACCTTTTTCGGTGTACTTTCTGCATTTATCATAGGGTGTGTTGTAACACGTTCTATATAGCGAAGATCAGCACCTTCTTTGTTTCTTAGCAAATCTGCTGCATAAGCAGTGTTCATAAGAAGGTCTTGGCTTGGATTTGCAATTGCCATTGTAAGGCCTGCCTGTATTGCAAAGGATAAAAACGTTGCATTCACAAATTGACGTTCCGGTAAACCAAACGAAATATTAGATAGTCCAACAATCGTCGCAAGAGAAAGTTCTTCCTTACAATACCTTATTGTTTCCATCGTTTGGATCGCTGCCTCTTTATTCGCGCCAACCGTATTGACTAAACCATCCACCACAATATCCTCAGCTGTTAGTCCAATTTCTTTAGCAGCAGACACGATAGTGTGAATGATCTGTTTCTTTTCCTCTAGGTCTTTCGGTAGTCCAGCATCTGATAATGGTAATAGAATAAACATAGCACCATATTTTTTTGCAACCGGAAGTAGCTTTTCAAACTTCTCTTTTTCTAAAGAGATGGAATTGATAAGAGCACGCCCTGGGTATCTTCTAAGAGCTGCCTCTATAACAGAAACATGGCTAGAATCAATACTTAGCGGTAGATTTGTTACTTGGAGTACTTCATCCATTACCTTAAGCATCATCTCTTTTTCATCAATGCCATTCATCCCCATATTAATATCTAAAATATCTGCACCAAGTTCCTCTTGCTCAATTGCCATTTCACTAACTAAGTCTAAAACTCCTTCTCGAAGTTGCGCCTGGAGCACTTTCTTTCCTGTTGGATTTATTCGTTCTCCTACAACTAAGAAACGATCCACCAAAGAAAATTCCATTGACCTTCGCTCCGTCGTTAAAACTCTAAGAGGCTTTTTATGAATCACGGGTGCTTGATAAGTCTTTGCTAATTCATTTAATAAATTAATATGCTTTGGTGTCGTACCACAACACCCTCCAAGAATAGATACACCAAGCTCTAGAAAAATCTTACAACTTGCTGCAAATTCATCGGCATCCATGGTAAATACTGTTCTATCTTCTACAAGTTTTGGAAGTCCAGCATTAGGTTTTGCTATGAGAGGAACATTGGCAACTGGAAGCATCTGTTCTATCACTTCGCTCAACTTCTTAGGTCCACTCGAACAATTAACACCGACTGCATCTGCTCCCAAGCTTTGAAGAACTATCATAGCGGTCTTTGGGTCTGTTCCATAAAGAGTACGATTATCCTCACCAAAGGTTAACGATACCATGACTGGTAACTCGCAAATTTCCTTTGCTGCAATCACAGCAGCACGACATTCTTGTAAACTTAGCATCGTCTCCACCACAAGTAAATCTACTCCCGATGAAACTAAATGCCCTATTTGCTCCTTATAAATCGTAATGAGTTCTTCAAAATCCATCTTTCCAAAAGGCAATAACTGCTCTCCAGTCATTGTTAAGTCACCTGCTATCATAATAGAGCGGGTCTCCCCTGTCTCCTCCAAGTAACGATTGATTGCCTCTTTTGATAATTCCACTAACGAATGATTGATTTCCTCTATTCTATGTTCTAAACCATATTCTGAAAGTTTGATTCGGTTACTCGTAAATGTAGGTGCATACAGAATATCCGTACCTGCATATAGATACTCTTTCTGTAAGGTTATCAAGACCTCTTTATTGTCTAAAATCCATGTTTCAGGGCATACACCGGAAGGCATACCAGCGTTTTGTAGATTACTGCCCGTTGCCCCATCAAGGATTACGATTTTCTGTTCTATCATCGCTTTAAATTCATTTTTAGTCATGTGTCTCAACCTTTCTATACACAGTGTAACCGGTTCAATTCTCTATCAGCTTTTTTACTTGTTACATCATAAAACTATTCATATCCTTGTTGTATTGGTATGTACTATTTGTCATTCTTTCCTGTAATATCAAGCTTTAGGTAGAATAATTAATTTGAAATATTCCTCGACGCGAAATACTTTTTTCTTATTAATCAATATTCTCAGGCAAAAACTCAAGCATACCATAGTACCAACCAATAATACCGTTTTTCTTAACTAGATAACCACGGCTAGTTTCCTCCGTAACAGAAATAATATCTCCATAGGTAAGAGGAATCTGATAATCCGAAATATCTTCGGTGTGCCATCCATCCCGTTCCTCACATAGATAGGAATTTGGAATCCACATTTTATTACCGGAGGATATGTGTTCACAATACGTAAAGTCCTTCTCGGTACGTAACAGTTCTACAAGGCTATCTGTCCAAGGAATACAAAAGGACTTTCCACCCGCTTCTTGTGTATTTAGTACTTTCGCTTTTCTAAGTTGATCTACATAAGCAAAATTTACTTCTTCTTGGTCTAAATCTGGTATAATCAATGCATTTAATTGTCCATCTCGCTTTAATACATTTCCACCATCGATACTAATAATCTTATTTTCTTTATCAATTTTAGGATTACATTCTGGAATCTCTTTACAATAAAGAGATGTCGGCCAATGACCAACCACATGATATTTTTCAAAATGATAGCCTTGATTCATAAAGTCGTCTGCCTTCATTGCTTGAGAAGGTTTCATCTCTTCCATACGATTCGGATAAACCGCTGCATGTGCAAATACATACTGGCCCATTTCTATTATGTGCGGTAATTCACAGATAAAGTTTATTTCTTCCTTATATAACTCTTGTAATACTTTTTTCACCTTTCCCATGTCAGTACCACGGTTTAACTCGATTTCTGCCTCTCGGCACATTTCGCCGATTAAGGTTTGCTTTCTCAATAAAATATATTTTAATAGTTCTTCATTTTTGGTATCCTTAAGCACTTCCATAGCAATTGCATCACAGTTACCGCAGACAGCAAACACGGTATGTGTTTTCTTAAGTTCCATCACATAATGAAGCAAATCTAAACTATTTTCACCTTTTTCTACCATATCACCAAGTAGAATAAGGATATCCTGTTCAGAAAAGTTTATCTTTTTTAATAATTTTAAAAAAGCCTTTAAATTCGCATGGATATCGCTGATTACAATTGCACGTTGACCCTTCTTTACATTAGGTCTCTCAACTCTTACCGCCATCTTGCAACACCTCGCTATCTGTGTGGTTTTCCTATTTTAATTTTATCCATCAAAACTTAATCTATTAACGGTAGCATTATATACTACTGAATTCTCATGTACGATGTTTCTTCCTTTATATTTTCCTTACTCTTAATCATAGCAATATTTGTGCAAAATGAAAAGAAGATTTCTATAAAACTTTAAAAACTTTTTAGAAAAAAGGTATAGACTATTTAGGCGTTTTATGAGAGAATATGGAGAAAGCAAAAACGGCCCTTGGTAGAAGGAAATATTTTGTTAAATTAATAACAGACATTACCATATTATCAATGCCACATAATAGGAACTTAATCTTATGGCTTTCCTAGAAAGACACAGTGGATTTTTGTTCTATTTTTAATTACTTTCTCTATGCCTTACTAATGGAAAGTAATATAGAATAAAAATCAGCGATATGTTGTCTACAAAAAAGTGATCCAAACACTTTTTTGTCATGAATATAATGATATGATTGAAAGGAGTCTCAACATGATTTATTCACATGAAGTAGAAAATATGTGTCCTGTAGCGCAGGGTGTTCACCATGGTGCTGCGCCAATCCCTGAAGAAGCAAAATGGGTACAGAGCAAACAAGTTAGCGATATCTCCGGATTAACACACGGTGTAGGCTGGTGTGCACCACAGCAGGGTGCTTGTAAATTAACCCTTAACGTAAAAGAAGGTATCATTCAGGAAGCATTGGTAGAGACCATTGGATGTTCCGGTATGACTCATTCCGCTGCTATGGCAACTGAGATTCTTCCAGGACTTACAGTATTAGAAGCTTTAAACACAGACTTAGTTTGTGATGCTATCAATACTGCTATGAGAGAATTATTCCTTCAGATTGCTTATGGTAGAACTCAGAGTGCTTTCTCTGAAGACGGCCTTCCAATCGGTGCTGGTCTTGAAGATTTAGGAAAAGGTTTAAGAAGCCAGGTTGGTACTATGTATGGTACTTTAAAGAAAGGTCCTCGTTACCTTGAAATGGCAGAAGGTTATGTAACTGGTATCGCTTTAGATGAAGAGAACCAGATTATTGGTTACCAGTTCGTAAGTCTTGGTAAAATGACAGACTTCATTAAAAAGGGTGATGATCCTAATACAGCATATGAAAAATCAAAAGGTCAATACGGCCGTGTTGCAGATGCAGTAAAGATTATCGACCCAAGAGAAGAATAGAAAAGGAGGATACATAGCGATGGCTTTATTTGAATCATTTGAGAGAAGAATAGATAAAATTAATGCAGTGCTTAACAGCTATGGAATTGCTTCCATTGAAGAAGCGGAAAAGATTACAAAAGATGCTGGCCTTGATGTTTACAATCAAGTAAAAGGTATCCAACCAATTTGTTTTGAAAATGCTTGCTGGGCTTACATCGTAGGTGCTGCAATTGCAATTAAGAAAGATTGTAGAAAAGCTGCTGATGCTTCAGCTGCAATCGGCGAAGGTCTTCAGGCTTTCTGTATCCCAGGTTCTGTTGCAGATCAACGTAAGGTTGGTTTCGGACATGGTAACCTTGGAAAGATGTTACTTGAAGAGTCTACAGAATGTTTCGCATTCTTAGCAGGACACGAATCTTTCGCAGCTGCGGAAGGTGCTATTGGTATTGCTATGAGCGCTAACAAAGTTCGTCAGAAACCACTTCGTGTAATCTTAAACGGTCTTGGAAAAGACGCTGCTCAGATTATTTCCCGTATCAACGGCTTTACATTCGTTGAAACTCAGATGGATTACTACACTGGAGAAGTAAAGGAATTATTCCGCAAATCCTACTCCCAGGGACCTCGTGCTTCTGTTAATTGCTACGGTGCTAATGACGTTACTGAAGGTGTTGCAATCATGCATAAAGAAGGCGTTGATGTCTCCATTACTGGTAACTCAACAAACCCTACTCGTTTCCAACATCCAGTTGCAGGTACTTACAAGAAAGAATGTCTTGAGCAAGGCAAGAATTACTTCTCTGTAGCTTCCGGTGGTGGTACTGGTAGAACACTTCACCCAGATAACATGGCTGCTGGTCCAGCTTCTTATGGTATGACAGATACTATGGGTAGAATGCATAGTGATGCACAGTTCGCTGGTTCTTCATCCGTACCTGCTCACGTAGAGATGATGGGTCTTATCGGCATGGGTAACAACCCAATGGTTGGTGCTACTGTTGCTGTTGCTGTTGCAATTCAGGAAGCTGCTGACGCTAAGAAATTCTAGGATTTGCTTGATTTTTAAGTTTTTTCATAGTCTAGATAATATATAAAAAAATATTTAATTGCCCACCGTTTATCTATTAAAACGGTGGGCAATTTTTTTGTGTTCTATGAATACTTAGTTAGACTTTCACCTTTTTTAGTTTTACCGACGCAAAATGACACGTTTATCAAACTACAGAATATAGTATATTAGCTATAGTATATGTCTATTTATCTCTAAATCTCATTGTTTTCTATATTGTAAATGAAATATCATCTCATAAAATACAAGGGTATGTACTATAGGAATTGTGAAAATAGGGGGTTTTATGCAACAAATTAATCCTTACGACTCAAGCTCGGGCGAAAACTATGAACATTCTCACTAAGATCGTATCATAGACATCATACAGAGAGGTCATGTTGCTTTAGTCGCGCTGTACACTAGTTAACTTAGAAGATTACTATGCGAGTGCTGATTTAGGAATCGCATAGTTTATAATTATTAAATGAGGGGATTTTATGCGAAATAATCATAATGAAATAAACCCGTACGAAAGTTATGATGTATCTCATGAAGGTTCGTTTTCTAGACATCATTCGGATCATTGTCACTCAGATAGATGTTGCTGCGATCCTTGCTGCTCTCCATGTTGTGTTGAACGTAGAGGACCTACTGGACCTACTGGACCTACCGGGCCTAGAGGTGCTACTGGACCTACTGGGCCTACTGGACCTACTGGGCCTAGAGGTGCTACTGGACCTACCGGACCTACCGGACCTACTGGACCTACCGGACATACCGGACCTACCGGTGCTACTGGACCTACCGGACCTACTGGCGCTACTGGTTTAACTGGTGCTACTGGGCCTACCGGACCTACTGGCGCTACTGGTTTAACTGGTGCCACTGGGCCTACCGGACCTACTGGACCTACTGGTTTAACTGGTGCTACTGGGCCTACCGGTCCTACTGGTCCTACTGGGCCTACTGGGCCTACCGGTCCTCAAGGGGAGTCTGCTTGCCCATCCCAGGGTGAAATGGTGATAAATGGCGGAATGGAATTGTTTACTGGTAACATTCCTACAGGTTGGACCACTACCACCCCACTCTTAATTTCTGAAGTAACAGCGCAAGGCAGGGTTCATTCTGGATTTGCAGCAGTTAATATTGCTAATGGTGGTAACCTATCTCAGGATATCCCAATCACCGGTGGATGCTTCTTTGATTTTTCCTTCTTTGCCCATGGTGAGGGAGCAAATGTTGCGTTGGTTGCAACCGTTACCTTTACCAATGGTTTAGGATTGAGCGTGACAGGGCTAGTTATTAATGTAATTGCCCAAGATATTCCAGACAGTAACCGTCAATTCGCTTATTACCGTGGTATCACCATTCAGGCACCAGCCGCTGCTACCAATGCTATTATCGAATTTGCCGTAACAGCCAACGGAGGACAGTCCCTTGATCTTGACGATGTATCCTTCTCCGTTGACTAATCAACGTATCAGAGTTTACCGAGGTAACTTACCAAGATAAGGAGGGTTTCCTTTTAAGAACGGCCTGACTCGACCTACGTAACCAAATAAAAAGCGTATCGCTAGATAGTCTATCTATTTAGCGATACGCTTTTCTATATCTTCCGCTATCTCATTGAAATTTATTACTTGATATTCTCTCAACCCTATATAGTTATCATATACTTCTACTTAAAGAAACTCTTCCCTATTAACTAATTCCCATACACTTGCTACAATAGCATCTGCCCCTGCTGCAATAAGCTCCTCCTGGTCACCATATCCATTTAATACACCGATGGAGTCAATTCCTACTTCTTTTGCTCCAAAAATATCATACTTACGGTCACCAATCATGACTGCTTTCGTTAAATCAGTTACCTTTCCTTCCTTTAATACATATTGTATAACCTCAGATTTTTCTGAACGATCGCCATTTAGTTCACTTCCGCCCACAAAGTCAAAGTACTCTAATAATTCAAAATGCTCTAATATCTGCTTTGCAAATACCTCTGGTTTTGAAGTTGCAAGCATTATCTTTTTATTTCTACTTCTCAGTGTAGCTAATAACTGTACAACACCTTTATAGACTTCATTCTCATAGATACCATAATCCTTAAAATACTCTCTATATTTATCTATAGCTTCTAATGCTTTCTCCTTACTAAATCCAAAATCCATAAAGCTATCCACAATAGGTGGACCGATATATTTACATAAGGAATCCAAATTTTCAATATGAATATCAAAATGCTCTAAAGCATATGCAAATGATTTCGTAATACCAAGCTTTGGATCGGTCAATGTTCCATCTAAATCAAACAATATATAATCGTAATTCATTTGTTCTTCCTACACTTTCTTGAACACTATTTTTAGGACTATTATAACAATAAGCTAATTTTTCTTCAATAGATGTCATATATTCTTAGACAAGCACATATAGATAATATAGATGGCACTTTTTCACCATTCTAGAATAAGGAGGACTTACGATGAAACATCATTTCAAATATTGCCGTGTATTCTTACTGGTTTTATTGCTTTCATTTATCATACCAACAAAATATAGTGTAGCTGCAACAAAAATATCCAATTCAATACAATATTCCAATGTAATGTTAGCATATGTAAAATTCCTTAAGGAATACAACCATCAAGTATCTTCCATGGACAATCATAGGTTACTTGATAATCATCCAATTGAACTATCTAGAGATTTATTGCCGGTATCAGAAGAAAACATCCAGAAATACTCTTCAGAAATACGGTTAAATTATACCGACTTAATTCTCCCACTAGATGGATACGATTCCTATCTCGAATATCTTCAATTATTGAGCGCTGATAGTGATAAAGTTATATGGGAAAGTAGCGATTCTTCGATAGCTACTGTAGATAAGTCGGGTTTAGTTACCGCAATGCTACCTGGCACTTGTATGATTACTGCAACCTACCAGGGTAAAACTTATTCCTGTGATTTAAAGGTTCCTTATATTCCAGATTATGAATCTTTAGCTTGTCTTCAAATTGTCGATTCCAATATAGAGTACTATGAAGCCTATCCAGATAAATTCGGGAACATAACTATGAATCATAATTTATTAAGTGGTGTTCTTTTTTCTGATACAGAAATAGAAATATTGGATTCTAGTGCGAAAGAACCCAATTACAGTAAAGGAACCTTGGATGACCTGAAACGTTTATGTAAAGAAAAAAAGTTAGTAAAAATCGTTATGAACCATGACCTAATCTTAAGCATCAGTGAGACTACTTTACCTTAAATTTTTAACCTTGGATTTAACACTTTGAATCTTTATGCTATAATAATAGGATACAAAGGAGGGATGAAAATGAGGTCAATGGAGTTTAAAATGGAACGAGAAGGCTTAGTTAAACCAGGGGATCAAGTCGAAGTATTGGAAAGCAAACTTCCGATGAGTTATTATTATACTATCATACCAGCAGTCGCCATGTCAGCAAATTACACCTTCTCAGAACGTTTAAAAAATCTAACTGGTACTGTGACAGATGTGCGTGGTAGTTCTGCGGGTTGGTATGTAACTGTAGAATTTGAAGAATAGATGATAGAGATAAATTAAGGTATCGAAATGAAAAAATAGGAGGTACACTATAAAAGACGGTACCTTCTATTTTTATATTCAAAATGTAATCTAGACTTGACTTATCTATATTAAAGGCCATGGACAGCTTTTGCGACTTCATAATGGCAAAAGCACATGCTATGGGCTATACATGCATGGCACAAGAAAAGTGCCTAAACAAAGTAAGTTGACTTTGTTTAGGCACTTTTTTTAAGTCATTGGGTATACATTTCCTAACTTATCTATTAACGTTTACCTTTATCATATGGAATACCTTCTGCCTTTGGTGCTCTTGACTTCTTAGAAGTAAATGCTAAGACAACCATCGTCGCAATATAAGGTAACATCTTATAATAGGTTTGATTAACATTTAAGCTCTTTAAGATTGGAATCAACGAAACGGAATAGGCAACTGTACGTAAGAATGCAAAGAACAATGCTGCAAAAAATATTTTCATTGGTTTCCATTGTCCAAAAATCATGACAGCAAGTGCTAAGAAACCAAAACCAGCTGCTCCAGTATGTCCATTACAATTTCCTGACATTACACCAACAGAATAGAAATAACCACCGATTCCACCAAGTAATCCTGACAATGTAACACCTGCGTATCTCATACGATATACATTAATACCTACTGAATCTGCTGCCTGTGGATGCTCACCACAAGCGCGTAAACGTAATCCAAATCTCGTCTTATAAAATATGATTGTTGCTATAATCAAGAAACCAATCCCGATGTATACCGTTAGATATGTTTTCTGGAAAAACATTTTTCCGATAATAGGGATATCCCCAAGTACAGGCACTTTTTGAATATAGTATTTTACATTGGTTGTAATACCATCACTGTTAAAGTTCATCTTAGCGAACAATAATACCATTGCTGGTACGAGCATATTAAGAGCTGTACCTGTGATGGTTTGATCTGCTTTCATACTAACAGCTGCAAAAGATAGCAATAAAGAAAAGATAATTCCTGCCAAAGCAGCTATTAGCATTGATAGTAATAAGATTACCTGTGGATTTAATCCTGTCCCTTGAACGAAATACGCAAAGAGACATCCAAAAAATGCACCAAATAACATAATACCTTCAAGTGCAATATTAATTACACCACTTCGTTCACTAAACATACCTCCGAGAGCAACCAACAAAAGAGGTATCGCAACTGGAAGTGTATTTTGAATTAAATAAAATATAACATCCATCTTTACTTATCCTCCTTTTCTGAGGTTGTATCTTCCAGATTTAGACCTTCTGATAGAACATCTTTCAAATCTGATTCCTCGGTATATTTAATGTTATCTATATTTTCTGTTTCCACTGTATCCTCTGTGTTTTCTTTACTCTTTGAATCTTCTGTACTTTCCGTACTCTCTGAATTCTCTGCGTTTTCTATATTACCTATTTCCTCTGAATCCATGAAACCTAATGTTTTTTCATCCTTATCTACTGTAGATTTTTCATCTAAAGCAACTTCTACCTTTTTAGCTTGACTAATTTCTACAGGCTTTTGATTGCTCTTCTCCTTTTTACGCTTAAAGAATGCCACTACCATATGATTCATTAACATAGCAAATGCTGAGAAGTAGATAATAACCGAAATTACAATATCAATAATCTCTGGTTTATATCCATATAGTGCAGTTAACGTACCACCACGCTGTATATGAGAGATAAAAATGGCAGAAAAAATAATACCAATAGGACTTGAATTACCAAGTAAAGCTACAGCAATACCGTTAAATCCAGTCGCTGCGATAACATTAATTGGTTCATAAGTCATACTACTTCCTGCGATAGTAGAAGGAGCCAAGATACTAAAAGCTCCACCAAGACCTGCTAGTGCACCAGCGATTACCATTGTAAGTACAATGTTTTTCTTACCATTCATTCCGGCATAATCACTTGCATACTTGTTATATCCAGTTGCTTTTAACTCATAACCAAATGTAGTTTTATTTAATACAATATACAATAGAATCGCTATCCCAATTGCCATATAGATAGACACATTAACGCTACTTCCCTTAATACCTAAGGATGGAATCTGTGCAGACGCCGGAAGATATTCTGTTCTTGCCATAGTCGAAACATACATCTTAGATTTTCCCATGATTAGCATATCAACTAAGAACATACCAATGTAGTTAAACATGATGGAAGTTATTACTTCATTTACATTTAAGAATGCCTTAAATAATCCAGGTATAACACCCCATAACATACCTCCCACCATACCTGCTAGTATACATACAAACCAGTGAATATTAGCAGGCAAGTCCCACATAAATCCAACATAGAGTGAAAAATACATTCCCATCGTAAATTGGCCAGATGCACCGATATTAAATAACCCCATCTTAAAGGCAAATCCAACCGCTAAACCAGTCATTAAGATAGGCGTTGCAAAATAAAATACATCTCCAATACGCTTTAATCCACCCGTTAATACCATATGAAAACCGTCAATTGCATTGGCTGGACTAGCAGAAAGCATAATAAAAAATCCGAATATTAAACCTAATACTATGGCAAGCAGCGCCGAAGTAAAGGCTGAAAAGCTTTTTGTTTTGGTTATATTACCTAATTTCTTATTCATTGGCGCTTGATTCCTCCTTCTTCTTTGGTGTCACATTCATACGTTTGGCACCAGACATATAAAGACCAAGTTCCTCTACTGTTGTAGTCTTAGGATTAAGCTCGCCAACAATTTCACCTTCATACATAACCAAGATACGATCACTTACATTCATTACTTCTTCAAGCTCTAAAGATACCAATAAAACCGCCTTGTTCGCATCTCTTCTTGCTACCAGTTGCTTATGTATATATTCAATCGCACCGACATCAAGTCCGCGGGTTGGCTGAACAGCAACTAGAAGTTCATGTTGTTTGTCAATCTCACGAGCGATGATCGCTTTTTGCTGATTACCGCCTGACATACTACGTGCAATTGTGATCGGTCCCTGACCACTTCTGACATCGTATTGTTTAATCAGTTTGTCTGCATATTGGCGAATTGCATGCTTCCGTATAAAACCTTTTTTCTGGAAAGCTGGTTCCCAATAACGTTGCAATACCATATTTTCTTCCAGGGTATACTCAAGAACCAACCCATGCTTGTGGCGGTCTTCTGGAATATGGCTCATTCCTGTTTTCGATCTTGTTCTAATATTCGCCTTGGTGATGTCTTTTCCGCACAATGTGACGTTACCGCCAGACATTTTATCTAATCCTGTCAATGCGGAAACAAACTCTGTCTGTCCATTACCATCAATACCAGCCAGACAAACAATTTCACCTGCACGAACATCAAAGGATACATTCTTTACTGCATTATTTTTATGAATTTTAGATGGTACTGTAACATCACGTACCGATAACACAACCTCAGCAGGTGTTGCCTCGTCTTTCTCAACTGAAAAACTGATATCTCGTCCAACCATCATCCTTGATAATTCCTCTTTGGTTGTATCCTTAATATCAACAGTTCCTATATATTTACCTTTACGCAAAACTGAGCAACGGTCAGCCACCGCCATAATCTCATTTAGCTTATGAGTGATGAATAAGATGGATTTTCCTTCTTTCGCAAAGCCTCGCATTATTTCCATAAGTTCGTCGATTTCCTGTGGGGTCAATACCGCCGTAGGCTCATCAAATATTAAAATCTCATTATCTCGGTAGAGCATCTTTAAAATCTCTACACGCTGTTGCATTCCAACTGAAATACTTTCTACTACTGCGTCTGGGTTAACTTTAAGCCCATATTGCTCACATAGGCTCAATACTTTTTTTCTTGCTTCCTTTTTCTCGAGAAAGCCCATCGTATTAGGTTCTACACCTAAGATAATATTTTCTAGAACAGTAAAAATTTCCACCAGCTTAAAGTGCTGATGAACCATACCAATACCATATGCATTGGCGTCATTTGGGTTATTAATCTTAATTAATTGGCCATTCTTTCTAATTTCGCCTTTTTCCGCCTGATATAAACCAAATAACACACTCATAAGAGTTGATTTCCCAGCACCGTTTTCTCCAAGCAGTGCATGAATCTCTCCCTTTTTTAGGCGGAGTGTGATATCATCATTTGCTATAATTCCAGGGAACTCCTTTGTGATATGGAGCATCTCAATAATATAGTCTTCCACAATAACCCTCTTTCCTATTGTTTATTGTCGGAGCAACTTAGCGCTCTATCCTTTACAATTAAAAGTACGTTTCGCGAACTTTTAATTGTCGTGAATAAGGGGGAACGGCTCTCGCCCTTCCCCCCCAATGGTTTATTTTATTCCTTGTGAGGTACATGATTTTAAGTTTTCTTCTATGTTCCTCAATATAATAATCCCTCTATATCTTATAATATAAAGTTATCATAGTTACTATCTAGTAGTTACCACAACTTTTGTAAGAGATAAACCGTCTGTAAGTTCCTTTGCAGTAGCAATACCATTTGCATCTTCTACTGTAATCTCACGGATAGGATCAACAGTTCCATCTACTAAAGTCTTAAATACTGCTTCATAATCAGCTTTTTTAAATGTGTTGAAACGGTCAAAAGCATCTGCCTTATCATCACCAATAACAGCGGTAGGAAGACCAACGCCATCATTAACAGCGTTAAAGTAAGTTGTTTTACCACCATAAGTATCCCAGCTGTTAGAGTCATAAATCGATTTAAGAACTGCAACTACAGATGCACCAAGACCTTTTGTTGCAGAAGTCATAACAGTATCACTATCATATCTTTGGTCTACGTCTACACCGATAACTTTAGTGTTTGCTTCTGTTGCAGCGGACATAACACTCTTACCTACAGAACCACCACAAGCAAAGATTACTTGAGCGCCTTCTTGATAAATAGATTTCGCCATATTTTTATTCGTATCAGTATCTAAAAAGTCACCAGTATAATGGTATGTAACAGAAACAGCACCATCTGCAAGACCTAATTCTTTTGCAGCATTTTCAGCACCCTGTAAATAACCATAACCGAAAGCACGAACCGCTGGTACTGCCATACCACCCATGAAACCAAGTTTTGTCATGCCATCTTTTACAGCAGCATAGCCTGCAAGATATCCAGACTCTTCTTCTGCATATAATACGCTGGCAACGTTTGATTTAGTTTCAAAAGTTGCATAATCTGCGGTATGAGGAGCTCCATCAAGTAAGATGAACTTAACATCTGGATACTTTGTCTGAGCTTCGAATACTGCTACTTCAAATAAGAAACCAGGTGTTACGACAACTTTAGCACCACCTGCTATAGCTAAATCAATTGCTGCTAGATAACCTGCATCAGATGCCTCTTCTGGCTTATAGTATTTGTGAGAATACTTCTTTCCTGCAAATTCCTCTACGCCTTCCCAAGAACCTTGGTTAAAGGACTTGTCATCAATGTTACCTTTGTCTGTAATCAGAGCGATTTCAAATCCATTGCTACCACCTGATCCTGTTCCAGCACCAGTCTCAGCGTCTTTCTTACCACAACCTGCTAATAAGGAACAAGTCATAACAAGTACTAAAGCTGTTGATAAAATTTTTCTCATATATGTTTCCTCCCAAATATAATTTGACGTATATCCTGTCTTCTTCATTATACATCTTTTTATATAAATTTCAACTGTTCTACCATATTTTGAAGACAAACAGTGTATAAATTATAGGGTTATAATTCCTAATTTATCTGATAATTCATTGTAAATTCACATATCTTGAATGACTTATATTGGAAAAGTACAATGTGTCTTTCTCATGTACCTTTTTTGTGCATTTCTAATAAAATATAGACACAAAAAAGCACTTCATTTATCTATTTTTTTAGACTATAAAATGGTTTAACAAAGCATTTTTTTACTAAAGTAGACTACGAAGATTGGTTATATTAATAGAAAGAGATAACTTACTACATCAACACATCTGAATGTAAGTTATCTCTTCTTGTTATATCAATTTACCAGCTTATCTATGTCCCGATAAACATATTTATAAGATTACCTAAGTTTTCTAAGTGATAGGCTATTTATCTATTCATCAAAATCTGCATGATATACCTTATCACTCACATGAATATCAATATAAGATAAGTTAAACTCTTCTTCCATTACATCTACTTTATACTCGAAAAAACAGTTCTCCGTTTTCTTTGACATAAAAATATATGTTCCTGGTTCTTTTTCTTCAATTTCATCGCATATCTCATTATATATCTCATAACCATCAATTTCGCCTGGATATCCACAAGCTTTTATCTTCTCTTCAATCATATCATAAAATTCCTGCATGATTAAAACCTCCATTTCTTACACTTCGTCCTGCTTTTTAGCAATCTCTCCAGCCTTTTTATATATACTATGTTCTGGAATATATCCTCGCACAGAGGAAAGTGGATATATATTCGTCTCTCTACCAATAACGGTACCTGGGTTTAGTACACTACCGCACCCAATCTCTACCATATCTCCTAGGATAGCACCCATCTTCTTTAAGCCAGTTGGATATTTTTCGTTTTGAAATCGTACTGTAACTAATGTCTTATCCGATTTTACATTCGAAGTAATAGCACCAGCTCCCATATGTGATTTATAACCAAGAACTGAGTCCCCAACATAGTTATAGTGTGGAACTTGAACTTTATTAAATAACACAACATTCTTAAGCTCTGTAGAATTTCCAACAACTGCACCCTCGCCAACAATAATGTTTCCACGAAGATAAGCACAGTGACGAATTTCTGCGTTCTTATCAATAATACAAGGGCCATGAATATCAGCCGAACGTGCTACTGTAGCAGACTTTGCAATCCATATATTATCCCCAATTCTATCATATTCCTGGGCTGGTAAGGTTTCTCCAAGTTTTTTAATAAAAGATCCAATATTAGGTAAAACTTCCCATGGATAAATTACACCCTGGAATAAATCCGTTGCAATTGTTTGTGTCAAATCAAATAAACTTTGTATCTCTAATTCAATCATATAACCTTGTATGATGTATTTGCACCTAAATACATCGATACGCTCCTTTCTTCTCAACTTTGTTTTAATCAATATCAGCAATGTAGACTTTTTATATAACCCACGCCTACTTTTTATAGTTTTGTGCGACTTGTTCAAAGTATGGTATTAATAGATTCGCGTTATTGACTCCCTTCACGCCTTCGGTCATACGCCCTACAAACCCCTCCAGTTTTGCAATATACTCGTCTTTCGTAATAGTTCCATCTGATACCATCGTAAGCCCCTTTTCCCAGCTTGCGGTAAGCTCCGCATTGAGTAAAGACCGAATAGAAACATTCACAACATCATAAATTAATTCACCCATTAAAGCAGGGGTCATAATCTGTGTTTTCTTGTTTAGAGAGAGGTAATTTATCTTAACAAGTTTGTTTAATATTTCAGCTCTTGTTGCACTTGTTCCAATACCGCTTCCTTTTATCTGAGCACGCAATTCTTCGTCATCAATTAACTGTCCTGCATTTTCCATCGCAAGAATTAGTGAACCAGAATTATAGCGTTTTGGAGGAGCCGTTTCTCCTTCTTTAATTGTAAAATTACGAACTGGTAGTTTCATCCCTTTTTTCAGACTCTTAATAACCTCAAAGAACGTCGCATCATAATCTTTCTCTTCCTCAGTCTCCTCATCAGAGCCTTTCTCTTTTCCGTCAGCCTCTGTCTTAGTGGATGTTTTTGCAGATCCATCCGTATCTTGCATTGCGGTATTCGTATTTCCTTGATAGCCTGCAACCTTTAAATATCCTTCTTCAATTAAAACACGGAAACTTGAAAAAAAGCTTTCCGTATCAATCTTCGTTGTTATTGCTATCTTTTGATAAACTGCTGGTGGATAAAAGATACTTAAGAATCGTTTCACAATTGACACATATACTCTCTTTGCAGTCGGAGATAGGGAAGACAATGCTCCAAACCCTTGACCGGTTGGTATAATTGCATAGTGATCGGTGATCTGTTTGTCATTCACATAACGAGTCTTTGCTATGTTTTTATACGAACCAAGAGCTAAGACTTCTTCCGCAAATGGTTGAAATTGTGAAAGAGCAGTTAATCCCTTGATATTTTTATAGATTTCTTTTGAGACTGCGGTGGATAAAACCCTGGCATCCGTTCTTGGGTATGTTACAAGCTTCTTTTCATATAGCTCCTGAGTATATTTTAATGTTTCATCCGGACTAATCTTAAAAAGCTTAGAACATTCATTCTGAAGTTCTGCAAGGTTAAAAAGAAGAGGTGGATTCTTATTTTCCTTCTTTTTCTCCATGCTTACGATTTCAGCCACCAATTGCTTAGACTCTTCATCCTGCTTTAATTTTGCAAGGTAACTGTTTTTATTATTATTCTCAATTCTTGTTTCATATTCCGATTCATAGCCAGTAAGCATCGTAATTAATTTCTCTGCTTCTTGTTTCTCACGAAATCCGTTCTCTTTATATAGTAATGGAGATAGATAATACTTTGACCCTTCTACCGCTTTAAATTCTCCGTCAAAGGTTCTATCCGAAGTTTCTAATGTCAGCATGACACGGTAAAATGGAGTTTTCACAAATTCACGTATTTCACGCTCTCTTCTAACTACCATTCCAAGAACGCAAGTCATAACACGTCCTACTGCTATCGCAGAATGTTTTTCGTTTTTGAGAAAATTATTTACGGTATAACCATATTTTAGTGATAGCACACGAGAAAAATTGATTCCCATTAAGTAATCTTCTTGTGCCCTTAGATAAGCTGATGATGAAAGGTTATCGTAATCAGATAGAGGCTTTGCTTCACGAATACCTCTTAAGATTTCTTCCTCTGTTTGAGAGTCTATCCATACTCTTCGTTTTTCTTTATTCTTTGGTACCTTTGCCATCTGGTCTACCAAACGATAAATGTACTCTCCTTCTCGTCCAGAGTCAGTACAGACATATATTTTATCAACATCAGAACGATTTAACAGCCCCTTTACCACCTGAAACTGTTTACTAACCGATGGAATAACCTCATATTTAAACTCCTTTGGTAAAAACGGAATCGTTTGCAGTGACCATTTTTTTAAAGCAGGATCATAGCTTTCTGGATAGCTCATTGTTACAAGATGCCCAACACACCAAGTTACTATACTATCTTCAGATTCCATATACCCATCAGACTTTCTAAAATTTGATTTTAGTGCTTTTGCAAATTCCTGAGCCACACTTGGTTTCTCAGAGATATATAAGCTTTTACCCATGAATTTTCCAACTTTCATTGTTTACTGGCACAAATGTTTTCTTTGTGTTTCACAAATGTTTTCCTTGTCTCACAAATGCTTTCCTTCACAAATGCTTTCCTTGTCTCACAAATGCTTTCCTTGTCTCACAAATGCTTTCCTTGTGATTCACAAGTACTTCTTACTCTTGTGCTCTTCCAAATGTCCTGTATTTCATTGTAGCATAATCCGAAACGTTTGTGAAGTTGAAAGACAAGTGCCATTTTTGTGCATTTTTTCCTATCCTGCGCCGCTTATTTGCATAAAGTGTAAGATAAATCTTTCACTCTTGAAAACATGCCTGCTCATTAGGCTGTGTCAAACTAGTATGAAGTTTTAGAATTACTTAGGCGGCGTCTTTTGGCACCTTAGAAATTCTCTTCATACTTCCTTTATTTTCGTTGCAACTTACAGGAAAGTTATGTAGAATAAGAAACAAGAAAATATCATGTACTTGAGTTTAAGTAAGGAAAGGATGGTTCTCTATGTCTTCACCGAAAAAGCAATACTATGAAAATCTTGCAGATAGTTTGATTGAGAAATTTAATCAACGTGGAATTGAAGGATATTACTGTGATAACAAAGAAGAAGCCTTGACAGTAGCCAAGCGTTTTTTAACTCCTGGCTGTTCTGTTAGCTGGGGTGGTTCCATGACCCTAGATGAAATCGGATTACTCGATGAATTTCATAACTCTGACTACATAATCTATGATCGTAATAAGGCTAAAACTCCAGAAGAACGCTCTGAACTTTATGGTAAGATCGTAACAGCAGACTACTACTTTATGAGCTCCAACGCCATTACACTGGATGGAAAACTTGTTAATATTGATGGTAGTGGTAACCGCGTAGCATGCTTAATTACCGGACCTAAAAATGTCATTGTGATTGCAGGAATGAACAAAATTGTTACTGACGAAGCTACTGCAATGGAACGTGTTAGAAATATGGCCGCTCCACCAAATGCTATAAGATTAAATAAGAAAACCCCATGTGCAGAACTCGGACGATGCGCTAACTGTCTCGTTCCGGATTGTATATGCAGTAGTATTGTTATTACAAGACGTTCCCATATCCCATACCGTCTCAAAGTTATACTAATAGGTGAAGAGTTAGGATATTAATAATTGTGATTGATGAATTAGATTTTAAATAGTAAATGTAGAATTAGATTTTAAATAGTGATTGCAGAATTAATATATAAAAAACGTAAGCTCTATCGTGAAGAACTAAACTTCAAGTTGGAGCTTACGTTTTTTCTATGAGAAGTTTTTGTTATAGAATTTCTTTTATTTTAATATAGCGGATACGCATCCGTTAACATCTTAACCAAAGCTTTTGCCTGTTCCTTGTTTTTATCTACATCTTTAACTACAAGTGAAATTGCTTCTGCAACAACAGCCATATCTTTTTCATTAAAGCCTCTTGTAGTAATAGCAGGTGTACCAAGACGGATTCCGCTTGTTACAAATGGAGAAGCTGGATCATTTGGAACAGTATTCTTATTACAAGTAATGTTAGCTTCATCTAAAATATGTTCTGCCTCTTTTCCTGTAATGTTCATATTCTGTAAGTCAATTAACATTAAGTGGTTGTCGGTACCTCCAGATACCAAGTTAAATCCACGTGCTGTTAACTCATTTGCTAATGCCCCCGCATTGGAGATGATTTTCCCAGCATAATCTTTGAAGCTATCATCTAGTGCTTCTTTAAAACAGATAGCTTTTGCAGCAATTACATGCATTAACGGTCCCCCTTGAGTTCCTGGGAATATGGACTTATTAAGCTTATGCTCTTCGGCAAACTCTTCACTAGATAAAATCATACCGCCTCTAGGACCACGTAATGTCTTATGAGTCGTTGTAGTTGTAACGTGCGCATATGGTATTGGTGATTGATGATAACCAGCAGCTACTAATCCAGCAATATGTGCCATATCAACCATCAAGTATGCACCTACTAAGTCAGCAATTTCACGGAAACGTTTAAAGTCAATCTTTCTAGCATAAGCAGAAGCTCCAGCTACGATTAATTTTGGCTTACATTCCTTTGCTATTTTCTCTACCTCTTCATAGTCGATAAAACCATTGTCATCCACACCATATGGTACAATATTAAAGTAAGAACCGGAGAAGTTTACTGGGCTACCGTGAGTTAAGTGCCCACCATGTGCAAGATTCATACCCATAACTGTATCTCCTGGCTGTAATAAAGCGAAGAATACTGCCATATTCGCCTGTGCACCAGAGTGAGGCTGAACATTGGCGTAAGTACAACCAAATAACTTCTTTGCTCTCTCGATCGCTAAATTCTCAGCTATATCAACAAATTCGCATCCGCCATAATATCTTTTTCCTGGATATCCTTCTGCGTATTTATTTGTTAGTGGGCTACCCATTGCAGCCATAACTGCCTTACTAACAAAATTCTCTGATGCTATCAATTCAATATGATCGTTCTGTCTTGCGATTTCCATTGTGATACTATCCGCTAATTCTGGATCAAATACTTTTATATCTTCAAATGAATACATATCTCCTTATCCTTTCCGATGTTTTTATTACTTGCCATTATAGCATAACCAATTTGTAATGAAAAGAAATTCAAAAAAGTCTTTTATTATTTTATCTTATAAGATTAATTAAAAAGTGTAGATAATAGGAATCTTTACCGAAGTAACTGCCTCAATTCCCCTTATCTACACTTATTATGAACTATACAGATGTGTGATTCTACTTTTCTCCATCCGAACTTGTCCCTATATTAAAATTTATAATTTTCACCAACAAATGTCATCGCGCACATTCCTGCACCTGTGTGCGTCCCAATGACAGGGCCTATATTGGTAATTAAGTAATCTTTCACTAATCCTCGCTCTGTTAGGATATCAGCTAAAGCCTTTGCATAATCTGGGCAAGCTGCATGACCGATAATCACTGTTTGATTTTTCGTATCGATACCATCCTCTTCAAGGCGATTTACTAAGTATTCTAATGCCTTTTTGTTACCTCTTACCTTTGAAACAACCAATAATTTTCCTTCTTTATCCATACTTAATACTGGACAAATGCGAAGTGCTGTTCCTACCATAGCTTCTAAAGAATTTAGACGACCACCTCTTTTTAAATGGTGTAAGTCTTCTACCATGAACCAATGGCAACACTTTCTCTTGATATCTTCCACAAAGTTAGCTACTTCTTCTAACGATTTACCTTTTTGTCTTTCTTTTGCTGCTAGATAAACAAGCAATCCCTCTCCAATGGAGGCACATAAGGAATCAATACAGATTATTTTCCTGTCAGGATATTTTTCTTTTAACCCTTCTGACATCAACCTGCCTGTGTTATAAGTACCACTTAATCCTGAGGAAAATGCAATATATAAAACATCTTTTCCACTTTCTAAGAATGGAGTTAAATAATTTTCAAACACTACAGGATTAATCTGGCTAGTTACCGAATCTTCACCTGCTTTTAATCGTTTATAAAAATCTTCACAACTTAATTCTCTTTCATCTGGAAAGTGTGTATACGGTGTATCACCTAGGTGGAAATCCATAGGGATAATGTGTACATCCAACTCATTTACGATGTCCTGTACTAAATCCAACGTTACATCACTCACTATACAATAATCTGCCATAAACTTCTCCTTAACTCTTGTCCTTAGCTCTAAATGAAAGTATATCATATTCCATAAAAGAAATAAACTGAAAGATATATAAACTTCCTTGAATGTATATTAATTTCCAATCAGAAATTTACTCATTGTATTCTACTATTTGCGGTGCTATAATACCTCTGTTTCTTAAAATATACATATTAGAAGTTTGCTTTATAAACTTCTAATAACAGGTGCGGTTTTCGCACCGTCATTCTGATTATTGAAACATGATTTTTGTTTCTATAAAATAACTTATCGGAGTAAATATGCAAAAGTCAAAATCTAAAATATACCAAAATGCTATTACGGAAGGTCCAATCCTTACCCGACTATTAATATTTTTCTTTCCAATTTTGTTAGGCACCTTCTTTCAACAACTGTATAACACTTCAGATGCTATTATCGTAGGTAACTTCGTTGGAAAACGTGCACTTGGAGCAGTAGGTGGTACCACTGGAACCATAATAAATCTCTTGGTTGGCTTTTTTGTTGGTCTTTCCTCTGGTGCTACTGTAATAATCTCGCAATACTATGGTGCCAAGGCGGAAGAAGATGTAAAAAGTTCAGTTCATACTTCATTTGCACTTGCAATTTGTGGTGGAGTCGTTTTAATGATACTTGGACTATATTTATCTCCAATAATGCTAACCTCAATGAATACCCCTGATGATATTTATCCACTATCCCTACAATATATAAGGATTTTCTTCCTTGGTATTGTACCAAATTTAGTTTATAATATTGCCTCTGGAATTCTTAGAGCGGTCGGTGATACCAAGCGACCTTTGTATTATTTAATCATCAGTTGTTTTGTAAATATTGTATTAGACCTACTTTTTGTTGGAGTTTTCCACATGGGTGTAGCCGGTGCTGCTATTGCAACTATAATCTCTCAATTCGTTAGTGCAGTTTTAGTGGTCATGACTTTATTGCGTACAAATGAATCCTATCGTTTAGTTCCTAGGAATATTCACTTTGAGGTACCAATCTTAAAACGTATTGTAAAGATAGGGCTTCCCGCTGGATTGCAGTCTGTAATGTATTCTGTGTCGAATGTAATTATTCAAAGCCACATCAATTCGCTCGGAACTGACACTGTTGCCGCTTGGACTGCCTATGGTAAAATTGATGGTCTATTTTGGATGATCATTGGTGCTCTTGGTCTCTCTGTAACTACGTTTATCGGACAAAATTATGGGGCAAAAAAAGCTTCTCGAGTTCATAAATGCGTAAAAGTAGGACTTATTTTGGCTTTTGGAATTTCTATTTTACTTAGCATTGTTTTATATTTCCTTGGTCATTATGTTTTCCGACTATTTACGGATGATCAAATAGTACTACAATTAGGTATGAAGATTCTCCATTTCCTTGCACCGACCTTCTTTACTTATGTATGCATCGAAATTTTAGCTGCTGCACTACGTGGAATTGGCGATGCGTTAGTCCCTATGATTATAACCTGTCTTGGCGTATGTGTTTTAAGAATTGTTTGGCTATATACCGCAGTACCATTGTCACCTAATATCATTACTGTTATCTTTAGTTATCCACTTACTTGGGTAATAACGTCATTACTGTTTATATTATATTATAGTTTCTTTAGCCATCTTGGTTTCCGTAAGAGAGCACTGTATGAATAATGATTAAGCCAAGGAAATATTTTTTTCAACTTAATTACATCGTTTATAACATCAGTTCGTGAGCTAAAGTAATATATGTTTTACCCTTCCAGCACGCAGAATAGGCTAGCACAATTGCTAGCCTATTTTTATTACCTATTTATAATTCCGGATGTTTCTTCTATCTTCCGTCTCATTTATTTCCGTCTCATTTATTTCCGTTTCTTTTGTATACCGTTTCTTCTAACTTCCGTTTCTTCTATCTTCCACTTATTTAAAATCAATCCTTTGTAATAACGGATACTCCTGTATCAATATTAGTTTCTCCTATTTTTTCACCAGCCAATGCTTTTGCTGCTGTTTTCATACCCTCATAGCCCATTACATCAGGGTTTTGAGCCATAGTACAAAGGAGATGTCCGCCTTTAATTAATTCAAGGATTGTATCTGATTTATCAAATCCCACACCAATAATCTTTTCTCCTGCTTCCTCAATTGCAATACCAATACCTACGGTAGAACCTTCATTTGCACCAAATAAGCCAACACAACTTGAAGTTATATAGTTCGCTGCTATATCCTTAGATTTAGCTGCATCGCCTTCACCATATTGTGTCCCAAGTAATTCAAAGGAGGTTCCTTCAAATGCAGAACGGAAACCTTTTTCACGGGCTACACATGATGCTGTAGCTGCATTAACATTAACAATACCAATTTTCCCTTCTTTTATTCCTGCTGCTGTTAGGCCTTTCATCATCTCTTCCCCGGCAGTTTTACCTGCTGCTTCATTATCAGTTGCCAATGTCTGAATAGCTGGATAATCAGCTGCTGAGTCAACATAGATGATTTTTACGCCTGCTGATTGTGCTTCTTTTAATGCAGAGGTAACTGCATCAGGACCATTTGCTGCAAGAAGGATAGCGTTAGCTCCGCCTGCTACAGCATTATTGATACACTCAATCTGCTTTGCATCGTCTTTCACGTCAGGAGCTAACCATTCATAATCAATATTGCCAAGCTCTTTCACTGCTTTTTTACATCCTGCATCTACATTAACCCAATGTTGATCCATCTGATCCATCGTTATTAAATATACCTTGTATTTATTATCTTTGCCTTTCGTGCTAGATCCACCTGTAGCCGTATCTTTAGAACATGCTGCCACAAAAAACATACATAAGCAAATAATAATTGATAATACCCTTTTCTTCATAGTATAAATCCTCCCTTTTTTGGTTTTATTATTAAAGCGTGCGCCTTAATTTTGATAATATGTAACTAACTTGTTTTCTTTTTTCTATGCTTTCCGGTACGTACCACAACGTCTAAAAGCACGGATACCACTACTATGATTCCTATGGTAATATTTCTGATTGCAACAGGTGCACCTGCAAATTGTAAACCATTTTGTAGCACTCCCCATATGGAGGCACCTACTACTGTTCCCAAAAGAAGTCCCTGTCCTCCAAGTGTACTAACTCCACCGATTACAGAAGCTGCTACTGCATACATCTCATAACTGTTGCCGGCATCCATAGTTCCCATTCCCGTCGTTGCGCAAGTCATAAGCCCCACCGTACATGCGCAAACAGCACTAACCAAATAGGCTTTTATTGTTGTGGAATGAACATTGACACCGGAAAGTCTAGCAGCATCAACATTACTTCCGATTGCATAAATATGACGGCCTGTTCTTGTCTTACTTAATAAAAAGTTAAATACAACCCACATCACAATGGTTATCCATATTGCATTGTATAGGCCTACTGTCTTACCGTAATAAAAGAAATTACGAAATCCTTGTGCTGATTCTCCAATAGATCCTGTATTGTAATTATTATTAACAATTTGGGCAACACCCCTTGCAATCGTCATGGTACCAAGAGTTGCAATGAATGGTGGCAATTTACACTTAGAAACCAATTCCCCATTTAATATACCTACTGCCAAGCAGCAGATAAAAGTAATCAATACCGCAGCCCAGGGATTAACTCCTTTTGTCATCATGGTTGCCGATATCATACAACTCATACCCACTACTGAGCCTATGGAAAGATCAATATTACCTGTTATTAAAACATAAGACTGTCCAATACCGATAATCAATATAGGCGCGATCTGACGAAGCAGATTGGCTATATTCTTTCCCGAGTAAAAGATTGGATTCACGATGCTAAAAACAATGCACAGAATTATGAGACCAATCGTAACCGTAATTACCTGCCCCATACCCCTTACTGCAAATATTTTTTTTATCTTATTTGGCTTACCCACTTTAACCATTATAAATTCTCCTTTTATTTCTATTTATGCTAAAAACTCATTGTCAATTTTTTTATCAAAGCTGGTTGCATATTGTAGAATTATATCCTGCGTGGCTTCTTCGGTCATTAATTCCCCGGTAATCTTACCATCACACATAACAATAATCCGATCGCTTATTCCAATGACCTCAGGTAATTCAGAAGAAACAAATAACACTCCGATTCCCTGTTCTTTCAGCTCATTCATCAGGTTATATATCTCAACTTTCGCAGCCACATCAATACCGCGGGTAGGTTCATCAAATATTACTACTCTGGATTTTCTTCTAAGCCATTTTCCAACAACTACTTTCTGCTGATTTCCTCCAGACAGACTGCCTGCATTTACTTCAATACTCGGAAGTTTTATCTTTAAATCAGATACTGCTTTACCAGACATCTCTCTTTCAATCTTATTATTTATAATTCCTGCCTTTTTACAAATAATATCAAGATTGGGAAGTGCTATATTATCCCGAATACTAAGCTTTGTACATAATCCGTCCTTCTTTCTGTCCTCCGGGACTAATACAATTCCTTGATTGATAGCATCCATTGGCTTTTCTATTTTTATGGTTTTTCCATCCAGGATTATCTCTCCGCTTTCCTTTGCATCTATCCCGAAGATAGCTCTTGTAGTCTCCGTTCTTCCTGCTCCCATTAGACCTGCTATCCCAACAATCTCTCCTTCATATAATTCCAGATCAATATCTCTGACCATTGGTCCGGCATTCAATTTTCTGACTTCAAGAATTTTCTTGCCTCTTTTGCATGTGACTCTTGGGAATTTCTCTTTAATATCACGTCCTACCATGTAAGATATAATTTCAGGCATAGAAGTCTCTTTGAAGTTCATGCTTTTGATATACTGACCATCCCGCAATATTGTTACCCGATCTACAATATGTTCTAATTCTTCCAAACGGTGTGATATGTACACAATACCACAGCCTTCACTCTTTAATTTCTTTATAATCAGAAACAAGTCTTCAATTTCTTTGGCGGTTAAGGCTGAAGTTGGTTCATCCATGATTAAAATCTTTGCATTCGTAGATAATGCTTTAGCTATCTCCACCATTTGCCGTTTGGATACGGACAAGTCTCCCACAACCATGTCAGGATCAATGTCAATGTTTAAATTGTCCAATATCTTTTTTGCCTCACTATTCATCTTACCTACAGACAACACTCCATATCCGGTAATCTCCCGTCCCAGAAAAATATTCTGCGCCACCGTTAAATGAGCACATAAATTCAGTTCTTGATGAATAATTGCTATACCCAGTTCTCCAGCCTTTTTGGCATTCATATTATCTACAATCTCACCAAAGATCTTTATGTTACCGCTATCCTTGGTGTAAACACCGCTTAATATTTTCATTAATGTTGATTTACCGGCTCCATTCTCACCTAATAATGCCAATACTTCGCCTGACTTCAGTTGAAAATCTACATCATTCAATGCTATTACGCCCGGGAAGCTTTTTGATACATGTTCCAGTTCAACAATATATTCATGCATACACATTACCCGATCTTTCTTAAGTTTTGTTTTAGCTGATAATAAAAGTATATCACCCCTGTTAATCAATAACAGGGGTGATTCTTTGGATTTTGGGGTGTATTCTTTTGATAAAAATAAGATCTTTAAGCTATGACATGAATGGAGTCAAACTCATCCTTTGAATATTCTTTTAACACGGATCCTTTCTCGATTATCATAAGACGATCTGCCACCGATAGAGTATCCGAAATATTGACTGCTATAATAATGATTGTAATGCCTTTTCTCTTAAGTTCTCGAATCAAGTCTGCAATATGTTTCCTAAGATACATGTCAGCGCCCGAAAATGGCTGTATACAGAAAACAATATTAGGATTGTATAAATGTAGGCGGTAATAAACCAGGTTATATAAAGAAGCCGGTTCAAGATTTAAAAGGTCATTCTCATGAATTTCCTCACCTAGAATACTTTCATATTCTTTTATAATACTTTTCTTAATATTTCGGCTCATAATTTTTTTATCTATTTTCTTATCGATTAAAAAGCAAAGATTATCTACATAACTTAAATTATAAAAAATCATTTTTTGAATAGAACCTTCCGAAATTACTGCGATTCCATTTTCTAATGCTTTCCTAGCTACACTTTCAGAATAAACCTGATTATTATATAATATCCGTCCACATGTTGGAATTAGATCTCCATTTATCAGATCAAGCAAATCTGAATAAATCGTATTATTGGTATCAAATAGTACAACACATTCCCCCTTTTTAATGGAGAAGGACATTTTATTCAGGTTATCGGTACATATATTCTCGAATTCCAGAATTCCCTGTCCATTGTACCTGTCTATTTTCTGCTTATTATCCGCAAAGGAAATTGTAAATAAATTAATTAGATCATTTCTCATATCCTGTTTATCGAGTACCTTTATTACCCCGCCATCCTTCATTAACGAAACTCTGTTACAGATTGTAAACATTTCTTCATGATGACTGCCAATAAATAAAAACGTATATCCTTTATCGGAATAGAAATTCACTAATTGATACAATTTTGATATATCTACTACACTTAAGATATCCGTAATATCACTAATAATGATCAGGTTGGCACCGGTAATAATAGCCTTAACTAGTTCAACAACGCACTGTTCAAAGGGATTAAGATTAGTGATTAGTTCATCCGGGTTAATATAAACACCAATTTCTTTTAAGTACTTATTAACCTGCACCCTTAACACCTTATTATTAATCATATATTTTTTAAAGCCTCTTCGAAGGACAAAAATGTTATCCGATACGGTTAAATCCTGTATCAGCTTACTTTTCTGATCAATAACATACACACGGTTTACACTATTGCTACTGTGCTCATAATAGTTAACCAATTCATTATTAAGGTATATTCGTCCGTAGTCAATGGGACTATTCTGACAAAGCAATTCTATCAGTTCTGATTTTCCCTGTCGATTGATAGGAATAAGCCCCATAATTTCACCTTTGTATATTTGCATATTAAAGTTATCCAGATAAATAACCCCCGCATAAGACTTTGTCACATTTTCCATTCGAAGTATTTCTTTTCTCATAAGAACTCCCCATCTGTATCATAAAAATCAGGATGTTAAAAGTGTATTTCTTTCAATCTACCAAGATTACTCTTTCACTTTTGGTAACGTAATAGTGACATCTGTACCGACATGAATGGTACTTGTTATATAAATTCCATATTCATCACCAAATAATAATTTAATACGGTTGTTCACATTTACTATGGCTATACCACCCTGTTTTCCTTTTAGCTGGGTGACATCATCCAGATACGTTGACCGAAGTTTTTTATTCAGTGGATCAAGCTGCTCCTTTTCAATTCCAAGTCCATCGTCTGATATTACAATAATCAGGCGGTCAGTGGTTGTCTGTATCTTTATTCTTAGATTACCTTTTCCTATCTTGCGCTCGATTCCATGGTAAATAGAATTCTCTACAATTGGCTGAAGGGTCAGCTTAGGTAATAAGAGCATTAATGCATCCTTTTCCTCCTCCTCATACTCTACCCTAACATTTAGCCTGTCCCCAAAGCGGTATTGTTGAATCATATAATAATTCTGTATATTGGAAAGTTCATCTTCCAGTGAAACTAAATGATCAACATTAGATATGGTATATCTAAAAAATGTTCCAAGGGCCTCTGTCATATTGGCCACTCCATCCATTCCTGAACATAAAGCTTCACTTCGGATACCTTCCAGAGTATTATATAAAAAGTGTGGATTTATTTGATTTTGCAATGCCAAATACTCTGCTTGTTTCTTAGAAAGCTTAAATAGTTCCTTCGTATCAAGCATCACTTTAAACCGCTTTGTCGCATCATCCATCTGCTCACTTAAGGGGCATCTAAGCTCAAAGATACCCTGTAAAATAGAACCCTCTGAAAACAGACTAAGTGTTTTATTTGTCTCTTTATAAGGCTTATATACCCACCTAAAGCCCATGTAAAGAAGCACAATAAAAGCAGTATATCCAGCCGTTACGAATAGGATATACTTATTGTCTTTTATTGCAATAATGGTTAAAAAAAACATCATAATAAATGCAAGTAATGTCATTGAACAAAATAATATAAAAACCCTAAAAGAAAGATACCTACTCTTATGTTTCATTGTACTTTCGATCCCTTCATCATGAATATAACTTTCGATACTCATTTGGTTTCAAATTCGTGTGTTTTACAAACGTTTTCGTAAAATGTTTAATATCACTGTACCCCACATGCTCACAGATTGCCATAACACTATAATTGGTATCCTTTAAAAGTTCCTTTGCCTTATTTATACGCACTTCAGAAAGATATTCCAAAAATGTGTAACCAGTCTCTTTCTTAAATAAGGAACTAAAATATGTAGCATTAAAACCAACCTTTCCGCTAACTTCGTCAAGTGTTATCTGTCTCGTATAGTTCGTTTGAATAAATTGCTTTGCATCCCTGATGGGTCTTGTATCACTCTGTCTCTTATCTTCTATTATCTTATCCATGCTATTAACAATAACGTCTGTAAGATATTGATATAATTTATAAGCAGAACCAATGTCATTAGCATTCATGCTAAAATTCTCAAGGAAATTATCTCCCCCATCTACGGGAAATTTATTGTAACGCATGGTAAATAAAAATAGATTGCAAATCTCTTTGGTCATTTGAAGAAGTTCATGTCCACTGGTTTCCGGTCGATTCCTTAAACCTTCTCTTATGTAATGGATTGCCGAGGTAACTGATTCTTTATCCAGCCTTTCTAGAGCTGCTTTCATATCTTTGTTAAAATCATGAAACAGATCGCTGTCAACAAAGTTATTTGAGGTGATTATTTTACCCTCTATTATCTTATTGGTACCAAGTACTAATCTTTGCTGATATGCCCAGACTGCTGCCTTGTATGAATTACCAATCATAGGAATCTCAGTTTCCACTGTGCCAAGTCCAATTGTTACCTCTAAATTTTCAAATATTTCTCTTTGTAAAAGTAATTCATCCATTAATCTCTTACATTGGTGCCGGATATTCTTCTTGTTATCAAAATTGTAGTTCATGAAACAATAGATTATATTATTTTCAAAATAATTCTCCATATCATAACAATATTCCTTTAGATTGTTATGAATAATTTTTAGTAGCTTCTCTTCAAGAAAGGTAATTGTAGTGGAATAAGACCGTCCCACGCCATCTAATTTTACAATTATGATTTGGAATAAACCTTCCTTAAATCTGTATCCATAATTACTATTTATAAAATCAATGGTTATGTTTTTTGTCCTATTATTAAATAGCACCGAGTTAAACAGCCCGGTTCTCAATTTATAAATATTATTTCTTATACTTAACTCTGACTGTTCTTCTTTCGTCAACAGATCTACCCGTTCCAGATATTGATTCTTTATCTTGGTTAAAGTAGCTAAAAGTTCATTTTTTTTAATTGGCTTAAGTAGATAGTCGATCACTCCATACTTAATTGCTTTGTGGGCATATTCAAATTGTTGATAGCCGCTGATGATAACAAATTGGATGTCCGGATTTATCTCCCTGGTTCTTGATATGAAATCCAAACCGTCATAACCGGGCATCCTGATATCTGTAATTATTATATCCGGATTATTTAACTTTGCTAACTCCAAAGCATCAATACCGTTATGTGCAATAGCCTCAACCTTCATATCAAGGGAATCCCAATCAATCAATTTGAATATTAGTTGGCATATTTTATCTTCATCATCTGCTATGATTACTTTTAGCATCCTTAGCTCCTTTCAACAGTTCTTACGGCTAATAGCAAACCTTAAGCATCATCTTAATTCTATTTTCTATTACTTTTTTATTTTCTTTAATCCACTTCTAAATTTTAACACTTTTAACAAGTTTATTATATATATGTAATATTTTTATGTCAAGTTTATATCAACTCTAGCAATTATACAAAACATTTTTAGTAATTATGCATAATTATCCCCTTACTTATTTGCGGTATTTATCATTAGTTAGATTCGGCACACGCATTACCAACGGCAAGAATCTGCAATAGCTTCCAGTTCTAGGAAAGAGGTAATCTGAACATAACGTATCTGCTAATTGTGCATATCTCCTGGTACTTTTTACACCGACTCATCAGTCTTATGTATTTTTTCCTTTTATCCGATATAACAGGTACAAGAGGTATCAGGATGACTTAGCTTAATAAAGGGCATCATGTTAACTGAGCTTAATAAAGTGGTATCAGGCTAACTAAGCTTAATAAAGTGGTATCTTGCTAACTGAGCTTAATAGAGTGGTACGCTCTTAACCTACTAAATATTTAAAATAATAATTTGCAAAGGAGTAGACTAATGGAATATCAAACAATTACATCATCAAGTTTTAGCGGAGTAAGCCAATCTACTACTCTAACTGCTACCAAAACACCTATAGAAGAAACAGATGGTAAAGTCGCATCATCGACTACCATGGATAATCTAAATTCAACACCCCCAGCCCAAACGATCTCTTACGATTCTAATTATATGATAGAGAAAGCCCTTACGGAAGCAGCACTACCGAAAACAGAGCGCAATCTGAATATTGTACGTGAATTACTACAACAAGAACTCTCGATTAATAAAAATAGTATTTTAGACATATTAAAATTATCTGCGACCTATCGAAGTGCTTCGATTGAAACCTTAGTTCTTATGAAAAAATTAGAGCTTCCAATCACACAGCAGACAATTAATCAGATGCAGGCTTTTCAAAATAACAACCATTCTATTCTTACGAAGTCACAGAATATGATTGATTCCTTTCTTACGCTATTGTCAGAAGAATCCGTTGTCTCGGAAGGATTTCACCATGAGTTATTATCTCTTTTTATAGATGATACGGTAGAGTCTTCTATTCCTGATAATTCTCTTTTATCCACTCATTTTTCAAAAGAAGATATGCAGCATTTAACTAACACGTTAACTGCAATGGATATTCCAGAACATGTTGTAAACCACCTAACGGATCCTACTACTACGATTCCCGAATTTCGTGACCTATTGAATCAAATCGCTAAGGATAGCAACCTAAACTTTATTGATGCACCAGAATTACGGCAATTTTTAACGGAAACAACAGAATCAGCCTCCAATTTAACTTTGCTATCTGATGTCTTATCCAAAAGTGAACAAGAAAACCTTTCTCAGTTACTATCTTCTGTTTTACCAAAAGATGCTCTAGCTTCTTTTCAAGAAAGTAATGGTTCAACCACAACCTTAGATAGTTCTATTACAAATTTATTTCAAAAGGTTATTGATGCAGGTACTACAACCCCCTCACAAAGCGAAGAGTCACAAATAACTTCAATGTTACCCCCAAGTGATATGCCATCTGCTTTAAACGTGCTTATAAAATCACCAACATATCAAAAGTTAATAAAATCGGAATTGCTCTCAAAGCTTACTATCGCTATGAATGACTTTACAAAGGAAGATGGAATTCCTCAATTTTACCGTAAGTTAACTCGTGATTTAGAAAGTATGTTAACTTTTTTTGAGAAAAATGACGGTAATACAAACTCTGATACATTTCATCAGGCGAAAGAGTTGGTACAAAATCTAAGGGATCAGGTCGACTTTATGAAGTCAGTAAATCAATTTCTTGGATATATCCAATTACCGGTTAAGCATACGAAAAATCTCTCCAATAGTGAACTTTTCTTTTATACAAAAAGAAAGCAAAAAAGAGAAAACCAAGAAAACTTTCATATTTTATTACATCTCACCATGACTCATTTAGGAGAAATGGACATACATCTACGACTTAAAAATAAAAATGTACACGCTACTTTAAGTATGGAACAGGAAGAGTCCCTATCATTAATTAATTCACATATCAATCAGTTAACAGATGCTTTGTTAGAAATGGGATATGATCTTTCTTATGATTTTGAGAAAATGAAAAAGAAACAATTGCCGATAGATCGACTGCTATTAAAAGAAGAGGAAGATACTTTATACCGCTGTTATACCTTTGATACGAAAGCTTAATGTTCCTTTGATATGAAAAGCTTAAGTTCCTCTGTTATGAAAAGCTTAAGTTCCTCTGTTATGAAAAGCTTAAGTTCCTCTGTTATGAAAAGCTTAAGTTCCTCTGTTATGAAAAGCTTAAGTTCCTCTGTTATGAAAAGCTTAAGTTCCTCTGTTATGAAAAGCTTAAGTTCCTCTGGTTGAATTTATTAAGATTTTATAATATAATAGCTCTATCTAATTAAACAAGTTAATTAGATAGAGCTTCCTAAATTCAACATAATTAATTCAACAAATGTACTTTATGAATATTGTTTTTGTGTAATTTTAGTATACAGGAATAGAGGTTAATATGAAAAAGTATTCAAGAAGAAATCAAAAAGAGAAAGTCAACTTAAGTTTAGATATCGGAATCGGTGTTGTATGGACCTTGTTTTTTATTTCTTTGGGTCTCATTTTGGCAATTAATTTAAGGCCTCTTTATTATGCAAACATTCGCTGGTTTGAGTTAGATAAGTACTCTGGTCTTTCTATCAATGAGATAAAGTCGAATTACAATGCCTTAATTGATTATTGTTCACCTTTTTATTATGGTGCTTTAAAATTCCCAACCTTAAGGTCATCCGTTTCCGGCATATCTCACTTTGAAGAAGTGAAAGTTTTATTTCAGTTTTTTTACATTACGTTCCTAATAAGTTCAATCCTTTTACTTGGCGTTATTTCATGGAAGAAAAAACAAAATAATTACCGATATTTAAAGGTATCTTCTATCACAGCTATCATACTACCAATTATTACATTAATCGGTTGTTCCATAGATTTTGATACTTCATTTGTTATCTTTCATAAAATATTCTTTCGAAATGATGACTGGATGTTTGACCCATATACCGATCCAATCATTGAGCTGTTGCCTGAAGTATATTTCTTACAATGTGCTTTAATTATTGTATTCGTTGTATTAGTTGGTAGTTTAATTCTGTATCTGTGCTATCGTCATCAAAAAAAGAAAAATCAAGTTACACCTCTTATTAAGCCTAAGATGAACTACTATTATTAAGTTGATGTTTAAGATTATAGAAAGTCTATACATATAAAAATATAGGCATCTAATATAATAATTACTGGATTGTTTATCCTGATAATTATTTTGTTAGATGCCTATGTTTTTTTAAAACCAATATCGATCCATAGTATATTTATAAACCTTATAAAAGGCTTTTTTATTACCTGTTTGATAGGTTGCTATAGCATTTCCTTTTTCATCATATTCGATAAACTGTTTTTCTGCATCAAAGGATAAAATAATATGATTACCATAAAGTATGGAGCTACAATGACCACTATGATATGGAAAATCTATCTTCTGTATTAGTCGATATCGATTCTGACTATCTTCAATCAAATATTTATAAAAAACAGAATACTTCGTATCATTTGCAACATCTGTTGTATCGTAATTGATACAAGAAAGATAAAACTGACCTTCACTTAATCTTCGGTTAGTTTCATAGTCCATGCTATCAATTGAAGTTTTCGTAGTTGTCTCACCCAATTCTGTTAATAACATGGATTGATATTCTTTATTATTCCAATTTTTATCTCCGCTCATAAGCCAGCGAATGACTGGTCCGGTATATAAATTATTGATACGAAATACTGTAGATAATTCTTTAGAACATACTAATATATCTTTACCATTTATTAATTGAATGCTGGATAAATCTAACCAATCCTTCTCTATTCCTTCTTCTTTATTTGTTTCTGATTTCCTATGCGGCAGAAGGTATGCAAAATTAATAATTTCTTTCCATCCACCTTTTGCAATATTTAGCTCAACACCCCTATTTATCATAGAATCATTTTCGGTATTTGCTAGAAATATTACTTTATTATTTTTATCATCATAGTCACAATCAAAAAGTTTACCATGGCCTTCCCAGGTATAACGCTTAATTACATTTCCAAGGTTATCTAATAAGATATATTCATTTTCTTTGATAGCATAAAATATCTCATTTTTTATCTGAAGAACTTTTGCATCCTCACTTTGATACTTGGTAGGGATATTAGCCCTTAAGACACCATGATTATCATAAAATAAAAAACTAGAATTTACTCCATCCTTATGAAAAAAAGAAAATAAACCTCTAGTAAATGTTGGTTGTTCCCCATACTGTGTATTTAATTTAGTCTCCATTTCATGAGTTGAAGCGATATCAAAAAAATATGCCATTTGGCTTATCAATTTACCATTTAAGTCTGTAGCGATTAATATTACTTTATTTCTTTGCCCTTCAATAAGCCCAATGATTTGGCCTTCTACTTCTGTTCCCTCTGTACGGTTAAAATAAAGACTATCTCCAAAGTCTGGTATAGACTCGGTTGAAACAGATATTTTGTAACTTATCCTAACCTTTTGTGACGGTGTACCTACATAAACATACAATCCATTCGAGTTGGTACCAAATGGATTCTGTATAAACAAAGGATTTTCAATAGTAAAAGCTTTGCTTTTTTTTATCGTCAATAATTGATTTAATGCTCCCTCTTGGTAAGCTAAAGAGTAGATATCATCGCCCCTTACGTTTGATGAATCAAAAATCAATGTTTCAAAATCTTTCGCAGAATAAAACGTATAGGAATTTTCGGCTGCATTTGTTACTTTATTTTCCTTATATGTGTTTTCATATGGTGAATTTTCATTATTTCCAAAACCCCAAATATTTTTACCCGAATCAGATCCTTCTGCATAACGTCTATTACAGCCAAAGGAGAGCAATGCAAAGGTAGCTACGAGTAAAACTAACATACAACGGTTATAATAATTTAATCTTATAGCACCGCGAAAATGAAACATATAGTTTGCCTCCTGTTCAGCTAATTTTCGATAATACTCGATTATTGAAACATGCTTTTTGTTTCAATAGTACTTGATTATTGAAACATGTTTTGTTTCAATAGTACTTGATTATTGAAACATGTTTTGTTTCAATAGTACTTGATTATTGAAACATGTTTTGTTTCAATAATATACTTCATCATTCATTATCTCCCAATTATACTTAAACTTACGAGGTATTGTATGCCAAGTTAACCAGTTTACACTCAAAATCTTGCAAATATCTTACAACTAAACATAGATAATTAACTTAAATCACTAACACCGAAGATTTTCAAAATAAATAGTGTAAAATTTGCTTTTAATATATCTTAGCGTTTGTAATTCTTAAGCTACTGGTACATTTTTTATTTATGTAAAAATGATCAACAATAACATAATAAAAATTGCGACTGCAAGTCCAATTGCGGTATATTGTTTTATTTTTAGTATTTTCTTTTTTCTTAATCTCCATTCTTTTTCTGTTAATACCATAAATATCCTCCTCTCTAAAACTTTAATTTATTTTTTCATAATTCTATTTTAAATCATTTTCATTCAAAATTTAAGATGAATTTTCTTCTATTATTTCATACATGTACATTGATTACAATATCAAAAAACTTAATAATAGGAACTTTACAATAACAAATCCTTATAATTAAAGGCTCTATAATAAATGTTGGGGTATGTGAAATTAATTCGCTACTCCAACGTTTTTTATTTTATAATAATAAAAAACCTCCCAGTGCCAGTCTCGAAACAAATCACCAGGAGGTTGCATAAATGCATAATTATTGTATCAATAAACTACTAAATTTAAAAGAGGTAAAAGTAAAAAATATAATTCATGGGGATTCCTATGTAAAAATCTTTATTGAAACAAAGGCTAGCGTACAAACTTGTCCTTGCTGTGGTCGCCATACCAAGCAAATTCATGATTACCGTTGGCAATCCATCAAGGACTTGCCCTTTCAACTAAAGCATTGTTACCTAGTTTTAAAAAAGCGACGTTATCGATGTTCTTGTGGAAAAAGATTTAGTGAAAAGTATTCTTTCCTTGCTCGTTATCAGCAAAGATCTACTCGCTTAACTCAATACATAGTAAATGAATTAAGAGATACTACTTCACTAAAATCTGTTGCTAATAAAGCCAATGTTTCATCCGCTACTATTGTAAGGATTCTAGACACAATCCATTATACTTGCCCTTCTTTAAAAGACGCGATATCCATTGATGAATATAAAGGCAATGCTGAGACTGGAAAGTATCAATGTATCATCGTTAATCCAAAGCAGCGCTCCATTATGGATATCCTTCCTGACCGCACACAACCTCACTTATCTGCCTATTTTCGGAATATAAACCGTAGCGAGCGATATCGTGTAAAATATTTTGTGTGTGATATGTGGCAGCCATATGTGGATTTAGCCCATAGCTATTTCCCCAATGCACAAGTAATTATTGATAAATATCATTTTATTCGTCAAGTCACCTGGGCAATTGAAAATGTAAGAAAGCGACTTCAAAAAACAATGCCTACTTCTTTAAGAAAATACTATAAACGAAGCCATAAACTGATTTTAACACGCTATCATAAACTAGAAGACGAATACAAAAAAGCATGTGACTTGATGCTTTATTACAATGATGACTTACGAAAAGCGCATATGTTGAAAGAATGGTTTTATGATATTTGTCAAAGTACTAAGTACTCCTTTCAGAGAACACAGTTTTACGAATGGATTCGCAATGCAGAAAGTTCTGGTATAGCAGAGTTTGAAAAATGTGCTGCCACATACCGTCACTGGGGAAAAGAAATATTAAATTCTTTTAAATATGGAATTACAAACGGACCAACAGAAGGTTTTAATAATAAGATAAAAGTTCTTAAACGTATTTCCTATGGTATTCGAAACTTTGAACGTTTCCGTACTCGTATTTTACACTCTTGTAACTAAATAACAATAGACTGGCACGAGGTTTATTTCGTATGCCCAAAAATATATGTTATAGGCCCCAAATATAAAAATAGCTCTACATCCAGTAATGGAGCATGATTGATAACAATTATACCCCAAGACTTGACATAGAGCCTAATTAAAAATGCACCTCAATTATTAGGTTTCGACTAATAATTAAGATGCAATTCAGTTTTTTAGAGTTTTTATTCTTTAAGGCATATCAAATCCACCATTATTACAATTAATAAAATTCGCTGTGGAAATCCCTCTACTATTCGTCAACACTATAGTTTGGAGCTTCTTTTGTAATATGGATGTCATGTGGATGACTCTCCTTTAAAGAAGCTGCAGAAATCTTAACAAAGCGTCCAGTCTCTTTTAATGTTTCAATATCTTTCGCTCCACAATAACCCATACCAGAACGAAGACCACCCATTAACTGAAATACAGTATCTTCTACAGTACCTTTGTATGCAACACGACCTTCTACACCTTCTGGAACTAACTTCTTAGCATCTGCTTGGAAATAACGATCCTTACTTCCATTTTCCATAGCTGCAATGGATCCCATGCCACGATATACTTTGTATTTTCTACCTTGGAATAATTCAAATGTTCCTGGGCTCTCATCACAACCTGCGAAGATACTACCCATCATACATAAATTAGCTCCTGCTGCAATTGCTTTAGTGATATCACCAGAATACTTAATACCACCGTCTGCGATAATTGGAACACCATATTCCTTCGCTACACTGTAAGCATCCATAATTGCAGTAATCTGTGGAACACCGATACCTGCAACAACACGTGTCGTACAGATAGATCCTGGGCCGATGCCAACCTTAACACAATCAACTCCTGCTTCAATTAAATCTCTAGTTGCTTCACCAGTTGCAACATTACCAGCGATAATCTGAAGTTCTGGATAAGCTTCACGAACCATCTTTACTACCTTAAGTACGTTGGCAGAATGTCCATGAGCGGTATCAATAACAATAGCATCTACTTTTGCCTTCACTAAAGCATCGACACGGTCAAGGATGTTTGCTGTTACACCAACACCTGCTGCACAAAGAAGTCTACCCATAGAGTCCTTTGCTGCTAGAGGGTATTTGATTGTTTTTTCTATATCCTTGATTGTAATAAGACCTTTTAAGTTACCGTTTTTATCAACGATTGGAAGCTTCTCTTTTCTTGCTTGTCCAAGAATTTTCTTAGCTTCTTCTAAGGTAACTCCTTCTTTTGCAGTAATAAGGCCTTCACTTGTCATGGATTCTTTAATTTTTTTGCTAAAGTCAGTCTCAAATTTTAAGTCACGGTTTGTAATAATACCAACTAATTTCTTACCCTCAGTAATTGGTACACCGGAGATGCGATATTTTGCCATTAACTCATCTGCATCTTGTAATGTATGTTCAGGAGATAATGAAAATGGGTCAGTTATAACTCCGTTCTCTGAACGTTTTACCTTATCTACTTCCTCTGCTTGACTTTCGATTGACATATTCTTATGAATAACACCAATTCCACCCTGTCTTGCCATAGCGATAGCCATGCGATGTTCCGTAACCGTATCCATTCCTGCACTCATCATAGGAATATTTAACTTAATATTTTTCGTTAAATGTGTGGAAAGATCGACCTGATTAGGTATTACTTCCGAATACGCTGGAACAAGCAGTACATCATCAAAGGTAATGCCTTCACCGATAATTGCTCCCATTTAAATATCCTCACTTTCTTTATTGTAAATTAATAGATTAAGTATCAAACGTACGTAAGTATTGTATCCATTTCAATTCTTCCTTACTCCGTTTGTAAGAGTAAACCAGCCCGCAGGTTATAAAAAATCAGCCAAAAGATTCCAGATTACCCTGAGTCTTTTGCCTGCGGACAGTAATAATTTTCACAAGTATACTCATTTTTATGGTCATTGTCAATACCTTTGAGAAAACTTGATATTTTTAGTAATACATTACTGTTGTAATGTATAAAAGTGTCCGCAGTTCATATACAAAATTAAAAACATAATATAAACTTTAACAACAATCTAAAAAAGTACACTTTGCAAACTTTTCCTTGTCATGATTAAATCTTATGTTTATTGTCATGATTAGATTAAACTTATGTTCATAATTATAACACAATTTCCTATCGATAGCGCCCATACTGGGCACAGGAAAAGAGATGACTAACAACAAAGTGTTAACCATCTCTTTTCTATTTCATTATAAACTAATCCTATTTTAAAAATTATACCTCAACAACTTTACGTGGAGATTTTTGCTTAATAGACGTAATCATCTTCTCATTTGGCTCAAAAAGAATTTTGGTCACTGCGCCATCTTGGCGAACAATAATCGCAAATACTCTAGCTTCTGGATTTTGAGAAGTGAAATCTTTAACCTTTAATTGTTGTATATGGTTAAAACTATCTAAGGAGTGAGATTTTGCAGGTGCCATGATCTCAACCTTTTCAAAGTCAATACGAAGTGCTGTCTTTCTCTTTGCATTTCCCATAATCTTATCGAAATCTAACTGACCATCACAAAATACATACTCATATTCAATGGAGTTCATTCTAGGGAAAAAGAAAATACAAAGTACCACTAATACTGACGCTATAAAAGTAGCGATGCTACCTAAAATAGCTCCTCCCACAAAGAATACCACTAAAATCCCAAATACTGCAGCAATTTGAATCATAAGCGTTGTTGCTGATTTTTTTCTTTTCACGCCAGCTTCTGCGTAAGATTCATTCATATTACTTCATCCTCCTATGTCATTTTTCCGTATGAGTTCCCCTAAAGCTACTTACGGATAGGAGAATCACGATTCCTTGCTACCTTTATTATACTAAATTATTTATAAAAGTAAAAGGACTTTATTATCTTTTAAGGAATAATGCGAATATACTTCATATCGAAAACGTACTTTTTCTTGTTTATAGGTAATTACAACAATATTTCCTATACGCTGAAAGAATCCATGTATACTCATACTTATACATGGATTCTAAAGTCTTAAGATATATTAATTTTATATCAGTAAATTACATCATACCCATTCCGCCAGGGCCGCCTGCTGGCATAGCTGGAGCTGGTTCTTTAATGGATGCAACTGCAGCTTCTGTTGTTAAGAATGTAGAAGCAACACTGGTTGCATTCTGAAGAGCACTTCTTGTAACCTTAGAAGGATCAAGAATTCCGTCTTCTACCATATCTACATACTTCTCAGTTAGGGCATTGAAACCAACACCTGTTTTCTTTTCTCTAACCTTGTTAACAATAACAGCGCCTTCTAAACCAGCGTTTTGAGCGATGCATGATAATGGAGCTTCTAATGCTTTTAATATAATCTGTGCACCAGTTCTCTCATCACCTTCTAATTTAGCAGCAAGTTTAGCAACTTCCTTAGATGCATGGATGTAAGCAGAACCGCCACCTGCGATAATACCTTCTTCCACAGCTGCTCTTGTAGCTGCTAAAGCATCTTCCATACGAAGCTTCTTCTCTTTCATCTCAGTCTCTGTTGCAGCACCAACACGAATTACAGCTACACCACCTGCAAGTTTAGCAAGTCTCTCCTGTAATTTTTCTTTATCAAATTCTGATGTTGTTTCAGCAATCTGAGCCTTAATCTGAGAAATTCTAGCTTCGATTTCTGCTTTATTTCCTTCACCATCAACAATGATAGTGTTTTCTTTCTGAATTTTAACGGATTTTGCACGACCAAGCTGATCTAATGTAGCTTCTTTTAAGTCAAGGCCAAGTTCATCAGAGATAACAGTACCACCAGTTAAAATAGCGATATCTTGTAACATAGCCTTTCTTCTATCACCATAACCTGGCGCCTTAACACCAACAACAGTGAATGTCCCTCTTAACTTATTGATTACTAATGTTGTTAAAGCTTCGCCTTCGATATCTTCAGCGATGATTAATAATCTGGATCCACTTTGAACAATCTGCTCAAGAACAGGAAGGATCTCCTGAATGTTGCTGATCTTCTTATCTGTGATTAAAATATATGGATTATCTAGATTTGCTTCCATCTTATCCATATCAGTCGCCATATATGCGGAAACATATCCACGGTCAAATTGCATACCTTCTACTAAGTCAAGCTCAGTCTGCATAGTCTTAGACTCTTCAATGGTGATAACACCATCTTTGCTAACTTTATCCATAGCATCCGCAACCATCTCACCTACGGAATCATCGCCAGCAGAGATTGCAGCAACCTTAGCAATCTGATCTTTACCATTAATTGCTGAGCTCATACTGCTAATTGCTTCAACAGCGCAATCAGTAGCTTTCTTCATACCTCTTCTTAAGATGATCGGATTAGCACCTGCTGCAAGATTTTTCATACCTTCGTTAATCATAGCTTGAGCAAGAACAGTAGCTGTTGTTGTACCATCACCTGCTACATCATTTGTCTTTGTAGCAACTTCTTTTACAAGCTGAGCGCCCATATTCTCAAAGGAATCTTCTAACTCAATTTCTTTTGCAATAGTAACACCATCATTTGTAATTAATGGTGCACCGAAGGACTTATCAAGAACTACATTTCTTCCCTTTGGTCCTAGAGTTACTCTTACTGTATTTGCTAACTTGTTTACACCAGCTTCCATCGCTACTCTGGCATCTGCACTATATTTAATATCCTTAGCCATAATTGTATTCCTCCAAGTTTTAATTTATAATAATTCTGATTATATTTTCACGTTTTATTTATATGAATCATAAAAATATGATTCACACTTTATTATTATTAATCTGCTACAATTGCTACGATATCGTTTTGTTTTACAACGATAAATTCTTCTTCATCTAATTTTACTTCAGTTCCAGCATATTTGGAATAAATAACTTTGTCGCCAACTTTAACCTGCATGGTTACTTCTTTTCCATCCACCATTCCACCAGGGCCAACTGCAACAACCTCTGCTTGTTGTGGTTTTTCTTTTGCCTGACCAGGTAATACAATACCCGACTTTGTAGTCTCTTCTGCTACGAGTTGCTTTAATACAACTTTGTCTCCTAATGGCACTAATTTCATATTTATTTCCTCCTTTAATACTGTATCATATCAGTTATTAGCACTCACTCTATTCGAGTGCTAATCGTTGAGTATATATTAGTAAATTTTACTTCAATGTGCAACTTCTTTTTTTAATCAAAACGTTTCAAAAACCTTACTTATCTATTATATACTCTCGTATACTCTTGTATTCTCACTTTTTTATACTTTTTCATCTGTTTTACTAGATTCTTCTATAAAAATTGCAGCTTTTCCTTTCTTCATCTAGCAACTCAATTACTAATAATTTACATCTCTTTGCAACCATGTTATAATTGTTAACGTAGAAAATACTTTACATACCTACTATAAACTAAACTCTTGGTTTTTTCACTAAGAATAACACCTACATAGGATTGAGAGGAAATTGCATGGTTATAAAAATATTAAAACGCGGTATTTCCGCTATCTTGGGATTACTTTGTATTGGACTTATTCTTGTTACAGCAGTGGAAGTACTAAGCTTTCACGTTGGATATGATACGGGTGGCGTCTTTTTAGGGCTCTTTAGCATCACCCTGCTCTCATTGATTGCATCCTCACTTCTCTCTAGTTCCTTTCAAGAAATAAAGTGGAAACAGTATTCCATGAGAGCTGGTCTATTACTAATTTTTGTGTTTTATTGCCTCATACTTCTTAACTTACTTTTTACAAGTAGACATTTCTTTTTTGAAAATGCTTTTTCAAGTAATATCAAAAGGAGATTTATGACGGGTACAAACTTTATCCCATTTCATACTATGATGAGTTATTTAAAAAATTCCGATAACTTAAATTCATCCATTATATACACTAATATTTTTGGTAATCTGGCCGCGTTTGCACCAATGGGTTTTTTTTTACCACTGTTGTTTCAAAAGCTTAGAAAATTTCTCCCATTTGCTTGTGTAATGTTTCTTACTATTGCTGTTATTGAGTTAGCCCAATTTATAACAAACCTTGGTGTTATGGATATTGATGACTTAATTTTAAACCTAAGCGGTGCATCAATTGCTTTTTTCCTATGTAAATTACCATTCCTTATGAAGATATTTCAGAGATTTCATTGGATTTCATAGAATGAAGCGAGGACAAACGAAAATATTCCAGAGTGAAACTTAATTCTTTCCACTTGGAATTTTTCGTTTGTCCTCGCTTTTTGATAACTTTATTTATCTTCTACAGGAACACTATTGGTCTTTCGGATTGTTCTTGGAAGAGCATCTTTTGAGTTCTTCCATGGTTCATTGACATAGCGATAATCAAATTTATCCGTAAACCATTCTAAGTCATCTCTGACTCTTTTCATATTATCTACATAAAGTGTTCCGATTTCGGAACGAAACTCTTCTAACATTGCACCATTTAGATGCCTCTCTGCTAAATCATACAACATTCCAAAATGCTTAGTACAGAATCCTTTCGATGCACGAAACTTCTTTCTAAATTCATCTTCTTTACGATAGAGATAGAAAAAAGAAGTAAGATAAAGTTCGAACATCCCTTTTATTTTATCGCAGACAAAACAAGTATGCTCTAAACTTCTAGTATAATCTACAACAGGATGAACTCCTTCTTTTTTCTTAAAGAATCCGCCACCCATAGCCTGCTTTTGCTGTAATAGTTTCTCAGTCTCTTTAATAGAACGATCCATATGTGTCTTTAACATTAATGCTAAACCAAGACGGTTCTGATTTTCATACAGTAACTTGATATGATTGGAGCAAAAACCAGCCTGATCCGTTACCATACGCACATCCTCCTCCATGTAGCTTGGCCCCATGGTAAAGTCAATTGCATTTTTTTGTAGAGTTTCATACATCTCGCAAACAGGGCATTCACACTCTTTATTGAACGCATCATTTACTGGTATAGTATATAATTGCTCTTTCATATTAATAATTAAGCCTTTCCATAGCCTGCAGGTTTTGAGCTGCAGGCTCTAATTTACGTGTGAAAATTTTTATTATCTCACATTTCTGGCTATATTGCCTTTTTTATATCGATAGCTACTTTTTGCACCAGATTTCTTAATTATTCATCAGATCTTTTAACTGCCTTGCCTTATCTTTGATACGTTCATTGGCATCTCTAGCTACAATTACCTTAGAAATATAACGAAGTGCATCCTCTGTCTTTCCGGTTCTTCTTGCTAAATCAGCTAAAAGGTATGTAATGGTAGCCTCATCCATTCCACACATTGGGAAGTTTTCTTTCGAATAAGCTTCTACAAATCCCTCATAAGCTTTTGTTAAAAAGTCAACTTCTTCGGCCTCTAACTGTGCAACTACTTTATCGTAGTTTGGTGTAGTCGTAGGAAGAGATTCTTTCTTCCCACGCACTAACCAACCTGTTTTTAGACAGGTATATGCTTTTTCACTTAGTTTACCTTTCTTTACAATGGTATTAACCAAAGCAAGCTTATGCTTTGTGATAGCCTCATCGTATGATACGATATCACCACTTGGCGCAGCACCTTTGTAAACGGAAGAAATGCTAGCCTTAATTAATTTTGCCTGTGGCGAAGTCATAAAATTAAAGAAACGATTAAGCGCTGCATAACCGCATACCGGACAATCCACTACATCGTATTTTAAAGAATCGACTAACTGGTATTTTGGACGTAAATCTGTATCCGCGGATATTAATTTTACTTTTCCCGTTTTCACAGTCTTAGACTTAAACTCAATATCACACACCGGACAAGTATAGGATTTTTCAAAGATAAAATCCGCCTCAGTTATCTGAGGCTTATCTTCCTTATCTGATTTCCCCTGTTGCCCTTCATTCGCTTCATACACATCCATATTGGTAAGCTTTCCTAACCCCATTGATTCTAACCCAGAAAATAAATTGGCCATCTCATTCCCTCCTTATGCAGGCTTATAACCGCTCTTTAGTGATGCAATTCTATTAAATACTAGTTTTTCGTCTGTGGAATCTTTGCAATCCACACAAAAGAATCCATTTCTTAAGAACTGGAATCTATCAAATGCTTTTGCACCCTGTAAGCTTGGTTCTACGTAGCACTCTCTAACAACAATAGAATTTGGATTAAGATTTACGGAACCATCTTCGCTATAAACGCCTTTTTCCTCATCTACTAGATTCTCATATAATCTGGCTTCTGCCTTGATTGCATGCGGTGCAGATACCCAATGAATCGTACCTTTCACCTTTCTTGCATTAAAACCAGAGCCACTCTTTGTTTCCGGATCGTACGTACAATAAACTTCTGTAACATTACCAGCATCATCTGTTTTATAATCAGTGCAGGTTACAAAATAAGCATTCATTAATCGAACTTCATTACCTGGGAAGAGACGGAAATATTTCTTAGGTGGCTCGATCATGAAATCTTCTCTTTCGATATAAAGCTCTCTACTAAATGGTACTTCTCTTGTCCCCATTTCTTCATTTTCCTGATTATTCATTGCTTCTAAATACTCAACTTGTCCTTCCGGATAATTCGTAATAATTAGCTTTATTGGATCTATGATTGCCATAACACGGTTTGCTTTTAACTTTAAATCCTCACGAATACAATACTCAAGCATGGTATAATCTACCGAGCTATTGCTCTTTGAAACACCACAGAGCTCCATAAACAAACGAATCGATTCTGGTGTAAATCCTCTTCTTCTTAACGCACTGATACTTACTAATCTTGGATCATCCCAACCATCTACAACACCATCTTCCACTAATTTCTTGATATAGCGCTTTCCAGTAATTACATTGGTTAAGTACATCTTTGCAAACTCAATCTGCTTTGGTGGATTCTCGTATTCGAGTTCACGTACTACCCAGTCATAAAGTGGTCTATGGTCTTCAAACTCTAGCGTACAGATGGAGTGTGTAATTCCTTCGATCGCATCCTCAATTGGATGGGCAAAGTCATACATCGGATAAATGCACCATGTATCTCCAGTGTTGTGGTGAGTCATTCTCGCTACACGATAAATTACTGGATCACGCATATTGATATTAGGTGATGACATATCAATCTTAGCTCGAAGTACCTTCGAACCATCTGGGAACTCACCATTCTTCATTTTTTCAAATAAATCAAGGTTTTCTTCCATGCTACGATCACGGTAAGGACTATTCTTTCCTGGCTCTGTTAAAGTTCCACGATACTCTCTCATCTCTTCCGCAGATAAATCGCAAACAAAAGCTTTTCCTTTTTTAATTAACTTTACTGCACCTTCATACATATGCTCAAAATAATCAGAAGCAAAGAAAAGTCGATCCTCAAAATCTCCACCAATCCACTTTACATCTTCAATAATAGATTCGACAAATTCTGTTTTTTCCTTAGTAGGATTTGTATCGTCAAAACGTAAATTGAATGTACCACCATATTTTTTCGCTAATCCACTATTTAAAATAATGGACTTTGCATGTCCAATATGAAGATATCCGTTTGGTTCTGGCGGGAATCTTGTTACTACCTTTTTACAATGTCCCTCAGCTATATCTTTATCAATGATCTGTTCAATAAAGTTTTTTGAGACAACCTCTTTCTCTACTGCCTCATTTACCTCTAGTTTGTTAACATCGCTGTCCATGATGTTCCTCCTAAAATGATATCTCAATAATTCTGCCTTTATGGCATTTACTTATAATTTTACAATCTACTACTTATCATATCACACATTTTTCAAATAGAAAAGATAGAATCTTGTGTAGTGGTAATAATTGAGACTTAAGTCACAAACAAGGAAAAGCATGCTTCGTGTACATTTCCTTGCCATAAACAAAACCTCTTCCTGGCATATTACTATCGTGCCAGGAAGAGGTTTCTTTACTAACTATTATTCCATTTTCATAAGTTTTATATTAGTACTTCTAGTAGTTTAGTGAATCTTTAGCTATTACAAGAATTTCTAATAGAATTTCTCAAAAAAGATATGTTTCCCAATAATTTTATATGGTATCTTTGCCTTCACACACTTTGCTTTGGTTTCCGTTACATAACTATTAAAGTATAGATAATCACCTATTATATTCGTACCATTCATTGCGGCTTTTGCAGCTTCTTTACATTCTGCCATTACATTTTTTTGTTCCTCACTTTTATAGTTTCCGTATACATAAAGCTTTAGTGCTGCTTCTAATGGTGCACCCTTTGTAGTGTATTTACCACTTTTAGTTAAATTATAAGCAGGTTCAAACTGACGTCCCCAGCGTTTTAAATCATAAACTGCTTCTCTTATCGTTGTTACATGATCAAATAAATTACTATCTATACGATTTAGAATAACATTACCAACCGCAACTTTTCCTTTATAACTTTCCCAACCTGCCTCGCAATAGATGATAGCAGTTAATAATCTTAGTTCTGAGCTAGTGTAGGACTTTGCAGTGCTGGCTTCTGTTTTTATTGGTGTACTTGCTACACCAGACAATATGCAGACGATCAATAGTAGGGTAATAAGTTTTTTTAATTTCATATCAATTCTCCTTACTTGAAAACGGCAAGAGTCATCGTTCTTACCTTGGGAATGTATGTATCTTTCCATATAATTTATCTTTTCTTTGGAAAGATATCTTACATAGTGCTTCATATGTTTGTAACATTTATGTAACAATCTTAACATTCTTGTAGAATAATGTCAAATCCTTTAACTGCCATTTCTCAGATAACATTTCTCAGTTCCCATAGCTAATACCAATCAGCTGTATTGTCGTGCCCCCCTAAGTTAAGAGCACATCCCATGGAGAGTTTTTAATTGTTTCAATAAAAAAGAAGACCAATGGTGTGTTCCCTTAGAAGCTTTCACTCCTACCGACACTCCACTTGTCTTCTTGATTAATAAGGTTCCTACCTAATAGATAATCGTTGCATACTTGTAGATAATTGCATACTGGTATTAATCGCAAATCCTACTTTTATACAGTCTACTTCTTGTAATTCATTTATTCCTACATTATTTCATATTCTCACGGTACTCAGCTAGCAAAAGATCAACCATCCTTCCATAGCTTTGCACTCCATCTTCCTGATTGTTCGCCTTTAAATAGGTATCATTCATCATCGTAGCAGCATTGCTAACTGCAGTATTCTCAAATTCACTCCAATAAACTGAATTATCTACTAAATCAGCATGCACTCCTTCATTATAAAGCATCCTAACCTCACGATAACGCTCTTTATTCTGATCATATAGAGCATTTCCAGCAATGATTAAAGCCTGCATTACACCGCTATATTTCAGTTCAACATTGTCTGAGGCGGTACAAACCAAATAAGCAATATAATTTGCTTCATCTTCCCTCATAAAACCACGTAAATGAGCCATTTCATGACATGCGGTTGATGCTATAGAGTAATCTGGAATATCCACATTTACATTTGCCTCCATTGTAAACGGAATGAATATTCCGGTTAATTCCATCTGCGACATTACTCGTGAAAATGTAATCGGTTTTGCAGCTGGATATCTACCTGATAATATAGAATAATCTTTTGAAATTTTTTGATATGCTCGTTTCGTTTCCAGCATTAATTCTTTTTTGGACATTGTGGAATCATAGACTCCACTTTCATCCACCGAAGGAATCGTATCTCTCAAATCATTTGCACGTAATGCTAATGATACACATAATTCATACAATTCATCTTCTGAAGATTCTAATATCGTTAAACCACTGTAATAGCTAAAAGGATAACGATTATAATTAATTCCACACCCTATAATATATAGAGCCAAAACAATACTAATACCGCATAAAATATTTACAATCCCTTTACCGACCACTATGTAACGATCTTCTTTTGTTTTGATACTATGCATAAGGAATCGTATCAAAAGAATCGTTAATAGTATAGGTCCAAGAATAACGATAAGCTCTGCTAACGAAAAAGGAAAGATACCTGTAAGCGTTGATAAAAATAGTGACCATGGGCGATAGAAAAATCTTACTAATACTTTTTCTGTAAAATAACTGCTCCTCTTAGCAACCTGAAGCAACAAAAGAGAAATGGGTAATAGCAATAGAATGAAATTACGTTTCAAACGTAACAATTGTCGAAGTTTGGGCAACTGTTGAATCAGTCTCTTTTCTTTCATCGTATTACCTCATTTCTTTTACTTACAGTCTATTGAAAAGTAACTTTTGCACTACCACTTGATAAATACAATGTAATACGCTTCGTTCCACCTTTGTCTACGAGAACCGAACCGTCATATTTTTTCTTTCCAACCCAGACATCACCATACTTTGAAGTAATATCAAGGCAATAATCTTCTTGTTTCCCTATTAAGTGTAAATTTACCTTACCGTAAGAATTATTGATATCTATCTTATCAACAGAACTATCCTCAACGGTGGCATCTCCACTGCTTAATTTTCCTTTTAGGGAAGTAATTGTAGATTCGTCTATCTTAACATCTCCATAAGAATTATTAAATTGTAATTCCTTTGTTTTTAGCTTATCTATCTTCAAACTACCGCTACTAAGTTCCACAGTTATGCTAGCATCTGGATATTCTTTTGTAAAAAAATCTTCTTCATTTATATTTTTTATCACTATATCTCCATAGCTATTCTTGATATTTGCTTCTCCGATTGCACTCCTATCAATAGTAAGATCACCAGAAGAAGCCACAGTGGTAAGCTTATCAATTGCTGTTGATGTTATTATGGTATCTCCATACGAATTTTCTACCTTTACATCCTTAGCAGAAAAGCTTCCCATTGAAACATTACCGCTTGATACTGTAATATTAACTTTATTAAAGTCTGCGGATGCAGGAATATATAGTTTAAAATAATTCGACTTTTTTAGGCTAATGGAATAACCACCTTGATTCATATTACTATCATTAAAAGTTAATATACCATCTATTATTGAAATAACTGGTTCTTCATTGACATAATAATAAGAATATTCCACGTAATATCCATCCGATGCTATTATATCAAAGTCTGCATACTGTGTGTTTACATTAATTGTAGAAATCTCCTCGATTGGTTCCTTAACAGTTCCAAAATACTTCATATTATCTTCAGTATAACGTTCACTGTCAGTCGTAAAATAAAACTTTCCCTGGCATCCGCTTAACATCAATATTAGAAATAAGCTAACTAGGAGCCATATTTTTTTTTGCTTCATCTCCACTTCCCCTAACTTCCAGTTATTCATCTCATTATACCATACTCACAAGCTCAGATGGTATGTAGCACTTTGTACCGTTTATGTGCACTCACAACGCTTGCCACTGGTTATCAGCAACCCATCAGCATATGGTAATAACTTTCAATTGCACTTTATCCACTCCGTGATTTGATACAAATATTTATGGTATAATGTTTGTAAACATTATACCATAGAATTTGTAAGAAAAAATTAAGAAAGTATTATATTTCGACAAAATTTCTTAAATTAATAAACTTGATTATTTTTTTAAATTTATAAACTAGACTAATTTCTTAAATTCATCGATTTGATCTGAAAATGTTTGTAATGCCTTACGGAAGAAATCTGGATCTGTCAAATCAATTCCAGCAATTTTGGCAGCATCCTCTACATCACTTACTGTTGTTGCATGTAAAAGTGCACGATATTTTGGTAAAAATGCTTCTCCTTCTTCCATATACTTCGCATATAACCCTCTTGCAAATAGACCACCAAATGCATATGGGAAGTTATAAAAACTATTACTACCAGAATAGTAATGCCCCTTACATACCCACATATAAGGATGTAAAGACTCAGAGTCAAGACCATCGCCATAAGCTTCTTTTTGTGCTGCAAGCATCATTTCACATAACTCATCTGCGAACATAAAATTATCGTTACGTTTTTCAATCACCGCAGTCTCAAATAGATAGCGGGAATAGATATCACAGATAATCTGTGTAGCATCCTGAAGCTGACCTTCGATTAATGCTAATCTTTCTTCCCCTTTTGCATCTTTAATTGCTGCATTAAGAATTACATTTTCATTAAAAGTAGATGCGGTTTCTGCTACTGGCATAGAATAATCGCTATTTAATAAGCGGTGGTCATGAATGTTATGGTTATGATAAGCATGACCAAGCTCATGTGCTAATGTAACAATATCAGAAATCGTACCATCATAATTTGATAAAATTCTGCTTTGTTTTATTGGTTGAAGGTTAGCGCAAAAAGCTCCGCCGACCTTACCTGCCTTAGGATAAAAATCAATCCAGCTTTCGTCGAATGCTCGCTCTACCATTTGAGCTAAATCTGGTGCAAAGGTACGAAAATGTGTTAATAAATACTCTTTTGCCTCTTCAATACTGTACTTTTTCTCACTAGCACCCATTGGTGCAAATAAGTCATACCAAGGTAAACCATTCTCATGTCCTAATGCTTTTCCTTTCGCACGAAGATACTCATGGAATTTTGGCATATACTCCTTCATAGCAGTAATCATTGCATTAAGCGTTTCCTTTTGCATGTGCGATTGATCTAAAGTCATATCGAGTACAGAAGAATACCCTCTTAACTTTGATAATGTTAAAACTTGGAGTTTGATACTATTTAAAGAATATGCGACACTGTCTTTTATTTTATTATAACATTCAAGTTCTGCTTCATAGGCTCTTTTTCGAGTAGATTTGTCCGTACTATATGCCATATTACGAATTTCTGATAGAGTAACTTCCTCTCCATCATACAATGCCTTCACCGTTGAAGTAAGATAGCTTTGTAATTCACTCCATGCATTAGCACCTGAAATTGACATCTTAGCAATGATTTCTTCTGTCTCATCGCTCAATAGATGTTTATTGTTTTCCTTTATTTTACGGATGAAATAAGCATATTCACTTAGTCTTTCATCCTCTTTTATTAACGCATCGATATCATCTATTTTAGCAATATATTTCATAAAAATAGTATTTGCTTTTGCTAAATTGGAGGATTTTTGATTGATTTGACCCAGATACGAAGTTGCTTCTGTTTCTTGTGTATTCGTAGACTGACGTAGAGAGCAGTAAGCAGCGAGATGCTCTAATCGAAAAGCTTCCTCTAAACAATCAAAAATTTGATTTAGTGCTTGTTTTTCCGGTAAATTATCAAGTTCTTTTGATAAATTATCCATCTTAACACTCATCAAATCAAACTGTTTCATATCCTCTTTAAAATTTTCATCATCATATCCAGTGTATAATGCATCTAATGACCATGTAGTATTCATATCCTTCTTCCTTTCGCTTTTAATATTTAATGAATCCTAAGTTGTTCTTTTGAACATAAAAATTTCAGTATGTAATCTTGAATGCTCGCTAGGTCTCTACCTTAAGTACAAAGACAATTTGATTAGTTGAAAATCTTCATCTAGCAAAATCCACAGGGTAAAGGTGCATCCCTAGAAGCATTTATCCTGAATTTTCATCTGTATTGAAACTAGCACTATACCACCTTTTTTATTATATAAGTAGTGTCATGTGAGTTTATAGATTATTATAACATAAATTTTCTCGTGTGTTGATAAATTTTGATTGGATTTTTCTTATATAACAGGAAAAAGTACACTTCTTAGCTTATCCATGTCAAGAATTAAGGAACTAGCAAAAACTAATGGATGTATGCTAGTTCCTTTCCTATTCCTCTTAATCTTATTTTGCACGGTTAATTGGTGCAATCCCTTCCTTTTTCGAATTATGCGTTTGATTTTGATTTTCTACTTTTGCCTTTTGAGTAGTACTGTTAAACTTTTCGTTTTGTTTCTTTTGCTCTCTTTTCTCAGAATTATTCGAATGAAATGAATTATTATTATTCATATGGCCTCCCTTAATGTGTTTTAACATATTCTGCCGCACTTTTTGCAGCAATTCTTCCAAAAACTACAATATCACATACCGCATTACCACCAATTCGGTTCGCACCGTGGATTCCTCCAGTAACTTCTCCTGCTGCGAATAACCCTTTGATTGGCTTGCCATCCGTAGAAATTACCTCTGCCTTCGTATTAATCTCTACACCACCCATCGTATGATGAATTGCAGGTGCTACTTTAATTGCATAATAAGGTGCTTTTGAAATAGTTGTCTCCATACCAGTGGTACGATTGAATAAATCTTGTCCCTTTTCTGTAATTGTTTTATTCCAATTTGCCACTGTCTGGATTAATTTATCTGGATCTACATTAATATCACTTGCAAGTTCTGAAAGATTATTCGCTTCTTTTACGATATCTGCATTGATATAACTTTCTACAGCACTTAGTTTCTCTCTTAGTTGTTGATCAAAAATTAGATAAGCGGAACTCCCCTCTTGTTCTAAAATTGCATTAGACAGTGAGTTTCTCGTACTTAATTCATTATAAAAACGCTCTCCGTTACGATTCACTAGGATTGCTCCTTGACCACGAACAGATTCTGTTATCATAATACTGTTTTCCTGCTCTACTGTCGAATGGGTTTGAATTTGATCCATATCAACTACATTTGCACCGATATCCTGTGCCATTATAATACCATCACCGGTAGCTCCAGGAGTATTCGTTGTTTTATAACCAGCAAGCTTTTTATCATATTCCTCTACCATAGCTTCATTAGCACCAAATCCACCTGTTGCAAGAACAACAGCTTCACATGCTATTTTATAGTCTTTCTCTTTTCCCTTTGCTAAAACTCCAGATACTTTACCTTGATCCATTAAAATTTCAGTTGCTTTTGTATTATATAGTATATCAATTCCATTACTTTCTATATTATTTAGAAAGGTATTCACAATGTAATTTCCAATTGGTGCTCCGCCTTCTGGTGCATGCATTCTCTTAAAAGTAGCTCCACCAGAAAATGATAAATTTGTTAATGGTGCTCCAATCGAATCTAACCAAGCGATAGCATCCGCTGAATTCTCCACCATAGTACGTACTAAAGCTTCATTATTTAAATATTTTCCGCCTTTCATGGTATCTGCAACGAAACTCTCAACTGTATCTGCAATTCCCAGTTGCTTTTGAAGAGGAGTATTTGCTGCATTAATACCACCGGTTGCCTTTACGGTATTCCCTCCCGCCATTGGCATCTTCTCTAAGATAACGACAGATAGCCCTGCAGCCTTGGCTTCAATTGCTGCTGTCATTCCAGCCCCACCTGCCCCGATAACACATACATCAACTGCTATCATTTCTTCTGGTAGTGAAGCTCCTTTTGTCGCTTCTGGTTCTACTGGTGCCAATTTAGATACATCGACACCAGCACTTGTAAGTGCTGCTGTAACTGCTTCTATAATTGCTTTACTTGTTGTAGTTGCACCGCTCACAACATCAACCTGAACTGATTGTTGTTCCTCAATTTTTGGTGGTAAGTCACTCACTGCAATGGATCCTATGTTCTTTGTCTCATTTGGTCCAAATACATTAACTGATTCAATTCGGTCATTACTTAGGACAACTGTCGCGGTTATTTCTCCGCCATACCCGGATGCTTTTCCTTCATAAGTTCCGGGTGTAAACCTTCCGCCCGCGGAAGGCGTTGCTGAGGGTGTAGCTCCTCCCTCGTTTTGTTTCTTACTACAAGACATTAATACAAATGCCATGATTACAATCATAGCGATTGCAACAATACGCCTTTTCATAATATTCTCCTTTACTAACAATAAAGCACAAAACTATTACGTTCTCTTATTGTTAAATATATTGCACTGCCAATTTCACAGTTGCTACCAATAGTTTGTATACTTTAATTGGAATTTATGTGTAAAAGAGAATATTATTTGGATTCTTTGACTTTCCACTCCTTAATGGTTGTTCCTAACACATTCTTAATCCGCTTACCCGCTTTCTCTAACGCTGTTGTAGTATTTCCTTTTTGAAACTCTTTTTGTGTCGGGACAATCACATAGTGTTTATTTTCATAAACAGGAAAAACTTTTAGTGGATAATATCCTGATTGCTTTAATGTTACTTTCCCATCTTCCTTACTAACCAGAAGGCGCAGGATGATTGTATCGTTATTTGCTTCGGTAGCCATACTTGATACAAAATTCCCCATAGAATACATGCATAGTACTTGTCTTTTATCACTTGTCTTTATGTATACTGCTTCTTGTAAACAATGAGGATGTGATCCGATAATAACGTCCACTCCAGCCTCTGCCATTTCTTTTGCATGTTGTTTCTGAAGATTCGTAATCTCTGTTGTATTTTCTATTCCCCAATGATTATACGCTATAACAAATTCTGCCCCAGCCTTTTTTGCTTCCTTAACATCACGTTCTACTGACGCTTTACTATAACAGTTAACAAAATTATTTAAATCATTTGCGGATAAACTTTGACGAAAATTAATATATTCCGTATAACTTAAAACCCCAATTTTAATTCCATTTACTTCATAGATAAGAAACCTAGGTAAATCATTTCCTAAGTAAGTTCCTACTTGTGCTATATGATATTCCTGTAATTTTTCTATTGTTTCTCTAATTCCGGCCATTCCACCATCGAGACAATGATTATTTGCAGTAACTACTGCGTCAAAACCTGCATACCGTAAAGCATCTAAAAAAGTTCCAGGCGCATTGCAATTAGGGGAACCTTCTATTGTTTTTTGTTCGTAGGTATAGTAATTTGAATGAGATGTTAAGGTTTCAAGATTTCCAATGACCAAATCACTATTTGAAAATATTTGTTTCACAAAAGAAAAACTATCATTAAAAACATATGTACTTTTACTCTTTGCCCCATACTGTTGAGCACGTAAGCACATAAGATCTCCAGTTATCATCACAGTCGCGCTTTTTGCGATATCCATTGGTTCATCCTTACCACTTAGTAATATTAGCTCGTCTTCGCTCATCTTTTTTCGATAAACACCATCATCCTCCAATATATAACGGTTCTTACTTATCTTACTTAGAGGCTGGTATGCTTTTCTTATTAGAGTTTCTTGCTTTTTTGCAAATACTATCTGACTTTTAAAGTTTGTACAACATAGGAATATAAGTATAAAAGTAAGAAGGAAAGCCCCTATATTTCGTAAGATATATTTCATATTCATAGTAAACTTTGTATTAATGCTAAACTTAATATTCATACTAAACATAATCTCCATATTAAAATTAAATATCATTTCTATCATATGCTCACTTGTCCCATAATATTCCACTAGAAATCCAGGTTATTTTTCTATACCATATTCACACAGTTACTTCTATAGATAAATTATGAGATAAACTATGTCTACAATAGCACACGGTGGGATACATCTTGGTTTTTACTCAGTATGAGCGAAACCTATTATTTTTAGCTATTCATCGATTTACTTATCACTTCATGGGAGTTTTACTAGAATTGTTAGACATGAGGAATTTTTATGAAAGGAAAAACACATATTATCGGTGGTCTTGCCATCTCAGGATTACTGCTTTATTGTAATAAAACTTATCACTGGGATTTACCCATTACATCATTTGATTATATCACTGCATCTGTATTAGGTTCTTTATTGCCAGATATCGACCATAAAAAGAGTTTTCTTGGGTCAATTGTTCATCTACCGATCAAACATAGAACCCTTACTCATAGCTTACTATTTTTATTTATTACCAGTATTATCGTACTTCAATTTAACTTAAGTATTGCTTTAGGGCTTTTTATTGGCATTAGTAGTCATTTAATTCTAGACATGTTACCACTACGTTCAAAAGGTATCTGCTTGTTTTATCCTTCGAAAAAACGCTACAGTTTCTTTCGTATTCCAAGATAAAAGAGTAAATGAGCTTGGAATCTACTGTGCTACCACAAAATTTGTGGCATCTGAATGCTCTGCATGAAAAAGACCTGTTGCAAAATATGATACCTTAGGTTTGGTAACTTATTTTGCAACAGGTCCTTTTGCCCCTATTATAAATCTTTTCTTTTTTCCTTCGCATGAAGCATAAAGGCTCCTAACAGCATAAAACCGATGATAACCAGTAGTATGTATATAATATCTACTTTAGCAGGTGCTTCCTCTGTATTAGCCTGTCCTTCTTGTTTAGGATTCTCTTCAATCGGCTTGTTCGCTTGTTCTTTAGGCAAAGTTTCCGATTTTATTAGGAAAGTATCAAATACCACAGACTGTAATACGGTTACGTTATCAATTCTTTTGTCAGATTCCTCTGAATATGTCGGTATAATTCCAAACGCCTCCATTGGATGAACTGAAGCTGATAAACATAACATTATCATTAGCATGAAAATGACTTTCTTCAATAAATTCACCCCTTAATCGTATACTCATATGTTAAATTTTGATATCCCCACATTTATTATAAGACGTTTGGAATTATATGTCAAACATTCATTTGTAATTTTTTACATTTCTATACAGTAATTCACATTTCATAAAGTTTAAACGGTTTATCTTTCTATTATGTAGTTGATTTGTGAAATTACTTTTATATATCATCCTACATTTTAATTATAAATAACTCTTTTTACAGATTATTTAATTTTTTACTTGATCCTTATTATATTTAAGTAACATTAAACTTGTTGAAAATCCTCTTTATAAATTATTTATTTGTTTTAATAGGTCTAATTTTTTCTACCAATTGTTCTCTTATAACTTCACAATTAGTATGATCCTAATTTTTCATGACACTTTCTTCAATTTTCACTAAGAAGATTCATTTTCTACACTATCTCAAGGTGTTTTGTATTATTCAAATATAAGATTCCACGTTTTCCATTCTCATATCGCAAACAATGGATTCCCGTATCACCAGTTGCATGCCAAATTTCAGATTCTATTGGTTGTTTTTCATAAGCTAACAAGAGCTGATTGATCATGCCACCATGTGATATGACAACCACGACCTCTTGTTCCTTATTGTTAGAAATTATCTCGGATAGTATAGCTTCTGCGCGAAAACGAAACTCTAATTTGGACTCCATCTCATATCTACTCTCGTGTATTGGCAAATCTGGAATCTCAGGATACTTACGTTTTGCTTCTTCACGATCTATTCCTGCTAATTTCCCGTTATTAAACTCCATTAAACCTTCTCTTAATTCAATTGGTACTTTAGTTTCCATTGATACCAAACTAGCAGTTTCTTCTGCTCTTAACAAAGTACTGGAATAGATTCTGTTAACTGAATAATTTTTACTAATCCACTTAGCTGCCTTACCTGCTTGTTCTCTTCCCCTATCCGTTAAAGGAAAATCAGCACGCCCTTCATGTACATCCATTAAGTCACCCTCTGACTCTCCATGGCGTAATAATAGAATAATCATAGAACCCTCCATTCTGTTGCAATACTCTATCTCCTACCCTTAAATGAAGCATCCAAGATGCCATAAGTATCTACTCCTTCCTAAAACTTATTTTTTCCATAAAAACACTCCAGCTTCTCCCAAAAAACTTATTTTCTACATAGAAACATTCCTGCCTGTTTTGTAATCTCAACTTGTCTTTTTTGCCGGAACAACTCTGCTAAATAATACTCAAACTCTTTACGATGTCCATGTAGTACCTCTATTTGGTTTCCATGACAAGAAAGAACATAGTGTAGCAATGGACGATAATCATCTAGAATTAAACTATCCTTATAATCCATTTTATTTACAGAAGAAAAATGAGGCTGTAAATAATCCATTGCATTTTCTAATCCAAATAAATCAGAAAGATTTATTTCCGATAGCGCTATCTTGGGATTGAACTTTTTGGTAATCTGTTCAATTTCCTTCATATGTTGTTGTCCGTAAGCTGTACATACAAATACACCATTCGGCTTTAAAATACGTGCAATGTCTTCACAAACCTTATTTCTGTCATTTGCATAGAATAGTACATGATTCGCTATTATAAGATCAAAGGATTCCTTCGTAAAATTAAGATGATTAATATCTAAAACATCATAGGTACAAGATAAACCGGTCTGGTCTATAGCTTCTTTTGCAACCTTTATCATCCCATCTGATATGTCTGTTATTGTAATTGATAATTTATCTGGTAGAATAGCTTCGTTTTCAACCCAAAAGGCACCATTACCGCAGCCAAGTTCTAATATCTTTTGATTTTTGGCAAAAGGAATATGACTGGCTAGGAAAGGATACCAGCCTTGTGGGTTTTTGGAGTACTTTTTATGTAATAAGATTCTAACATTCAGATGATCCGCATTTTTATAATTCTCTCTGATACTTTGTTTCATAGTCATTGCATGAATAATATCTGTAATCTTATCCCAACCGATTTCTGTTTCAGACTGCAACATATCTTCTGCTTGATCTATTGTACACTTTATCATTTCTAACTGATTAATCTTTGATTGCAGTAATTGTTTTTGCAGATGGAGAGAGTCTCTAAAACTCTCTCTATCCACAGTGCTGCTCGCCATACTTTCAATTTCTTCTAAGCTAAAATCAAAAAACTTTAATGCTAATATTTTTTGAAGTTTTAGAAAATCAGAATTCGTATATAAACGATAACCCGAGTCCGTTAGTTTTGATGGCGGAAGTATCCCTATCTTATCGTAATAACGAAGTGTTCTGATTGATATGTTCGCACACTTAGCAAATTCACCTACAGTAAAATAAACGTTCTCTTGGTTTAGTTTCATAATTTTCCTCATTTCTGCGTTTCGCAATGTCTTTATTGCAATACTCAACGAAATCTATATTCTTTTAGGTACCAATCTATTGTAACGGCCATTCCATTCTCAAAATCGGTTTTAGGTGTCCAATTAAGATTTGTCTCTATTTTATTTGTATCAACTGCATAACGTTTATCATGTCCAAGACGATCCTCTGTAAATTCAATCAAATCCATTGATAGGGAAGAATCCACGTGTTCTTTTAGATATTGAAGGATGGTAGTAACAATGTGGAGTGTACTCATCTCTTGATGGCTACCGATATTATATACCTCTCCTAATTCTCCTGTTAATAATACAGTATCCATCGCTATGCAGTGATCCTTAACAAAGAGCCATTCTCTTATATTTTCTCCATCCCCATACACTGGTATCTTCTTATGGTTTAAGCAGTTTTTGATACACTTTGGTATTAATTTTTCCTCATGCTGATAAGGGCCAAAATTGTTGCTGCATCTTGTCCTTACAATCGGTAATCCATAAGTCTTACGATAAGCGATTGCTACCATCTCTCCCCCTGCTTTGCTTGCAGAATAAGGATTGTTAGGATGTAAAGGCATATGCTCTATAAATTGCCCAGATTCCTCTAATTCACCATATACTTCATCTGTTGATACATGTAGAATTCTCTTATCGCTTATATCATCTTTCCACACGTTATGAATCACTTGATAAAGCATCCTCGTCCCAATGACATTTGTTTGAAAAAATTCAATATCTGATTGCAAACTTCGATCAACATGTGATTCTGCTGCCAGATGCACTACAAAATCTATCCCCTCTTCTTTAAAGATAGTTGTTAACAATTCTTTGTCTAGGATATCCCCTTGTACAAATCTATAGTTTTTCTTTCCTTCAAATGCTTCTAACCACTCACGATTTCCTGCATAAGTTAGCTTATCATAGTTAATAACCCTAACATCCTCACCATGAGATTCAAATAGGTACTTAATAAAATTTGTTCCAATAAACCCTGCACCACCTGTAACAAAATATGTTTTCATTCCTTACCTCCATTCAGGCACTTTTGCCCTTTCAAAGAACGATAGCAAAGTTATGCTATCATTGTTTTTAGTTTGTTCAAAGTCATCACGTGATAATTGGAGTATAAAGGGTGACGCAAGGATAGAGTCAAACACTATTTATTTTTATGTTGTTTTATGTTCATAATGTACGTTCATACATAGATAATATGGAATCACTGAAATACTTACCCATTTTTTCGACTTCACGCATAATCAGTTCGATATAATCATTTCTTGTAAACCAATTTTCTTTTGTTATACCTCTGTTATCCGTAACAGGGCAAACGAAAAACGTTGTATTCGCTGGAAACACTTTTTGGTATGAAAATAGTGCACGTCTACTATGATACGCCTTGCATACAAGAATCACTTTGGTTATATCTATACATTTTCCCATTAATAATTCGTAACTGAAAAGTGCGTTTTCATATGTGTTAGTAGCTTTATTTTCACATATAATTATATCTGAAGAGATGCCTCTTTTTATTGCTATTGTTTTTAAAAAATCCGCCTCATTTGGATAATCGGGTAATTTTTTATTTTTTCCGCCACTTGGAAGTATGTATTTTGCCATTCCCATTTCAAGCAAATCGACCGCTTTTTCCATTAACTGCGGATGGCTTCCACCGGGAATTAAGATGATATCACAAGGAAATATTTCATTTTCAACAAATATAAAATCGGTTATGCAATCAAACGGATAGTTCATTTAAATTCCTCCATTTAAGATCTAATCAACCTTTAATTAATCCTCTATAGAAAGTTTACGAGTATTTTTAGCAATATCCCTAGTACTATAACAATTACAATAAAATTAACTCCATAACTTATATTTCTTGTATACTTTAACATGCGTAATCTTGTTAAATCATTAAGTTCATCAGTTGATAAACCCGATGGAATACTATAATATAACTTCTCACATTTGGGATCATAGGATAAGTTGTCTGGTAAGGGTTGTCCTTCCTTCTTTAAATTAGCTAATTCCTCGTGCTGCTCTTTTGAACAATAATCTTTGTATATATAATCGAATTCTGCATAAAGGGTATTAAGTTCTTTCCGAATTTCCTTTTCTTGTTCCATCTGATTTTTTTGCATTTAATCCCTCCCTTTCATGGAGTGCCATTACGCATATGTTATTTTGAGTCGTAATTACATGGTGTAAATTTCTATAAAAATCTTTTCTTAACTCCATAAATTGTGATTTTAAAAAATGAAGTTTTACATAATTATGAAGTAATTTATAACTTTTCTTCATTTTAGCATAAATTATAGACGAGTTCCATATTTTCCTACTTATTTCAAGGCATTTAACCCTTCATTTTTTAGTTAATAAAAAAAGAAATGGTTGCATGAAATTATGATTCTTTTTATCATAATTTTCCTCAACCATTTCCATACATCAATCAACTATTATATTATATTCAAAATAAGCTATTATAAAAGAATTTCCTCTATAATAATACTTGGATTCTAATTGCAACCGTCTGTGGTGGTATACTAGCTGTCATAAAATTCTCATGAGTAATCCTTACCGTCTGCCCTGGTCTTAACTGTGATAAAGAGATACGATTTCCTCTTGGTCCAAATATCTCCGTGTTATTATTAACTACAAAGCGAATTTGGCTTGCAGGATTTCGAGAGTTTCCTGTTAATATCGTTTGATTTCTCACATTAACTTGTAAGATATTTTCAATCCTAGTTGGATTCCTAATTTCCCTTACGACAGTAATCTGAAACGCTGTGGTTTGCGGTGGATTACTTCTTGTAAAAATTGGTGATACTATGGCATTTACAAGCATACCCGGCTGTAAATCTCTCATTCTTATTCTTCGTCCAGAACTATCTAATATTATAGTACGTTCATCTACAAGCAAAACCAGTAATTCTCTTAAAATAATTTGATTTGGCTGTGTTACATCATAGGATACTGTAACTCTTCCTTGGTTTCCTCTAAAATCTACATCTTCAATGAGCGCACGATTAATACTCATACGGTTAGGGTCTTGCGGACAGCATAGCGGATCACTCATAGTGACCTCTTATCTTTTTTATGATATTATGTAATATTATATGATTCTTCTATGTAGCGGTGTACTATTTTTGATTAGATTAAAAATTTTGTCAAGATTAAATATTTTTTGTATTTTTTAGATCAAAAGAAAACATATTCTAATGATACACTTCAAGCTCCGCAATTTGCCCAGCTGCTGCACCTGAGTTTGCAGTAAAAGTTAGCTGAACATAACGGGTCTCAATATTTTCTAGCTTAATCTGAACTTCATTCCCCCTATCAGGGTCAAAAGTATACTGTTTGGATGGTACTATTTCCGTAAATGTCTCATTATCCTTACTAATTGATACAGAGAAATCCTGAGTTCTCTTTCCCCAGATACTCATTGGAGAGAGGCAAACACGTATTGTATGTATAGAGTATACTTCTTCTAAATCTACTGTTATGATATTCGGATAGCTTTTAGGTTTACCTTCCCAATAGGAAACTCCAACGGCAATTCCATCGGTTACTTTCCTTGCTGTATAGCTTTGAGCAAAACTATTTGAGGTAGCCTTTTTCCCAAGTGCAATATTTTCTCCCTCTGGAATGGTAGTAACATATTCTTCCTTAATAAAGTCAGGGTGTTCCAACGCTTCCGTCTGGTCTATCGCATCTACCGCAGTTACATGTGTTTCTATTGTTTCCCTCACCTTCGGTTCTTGCTTAGGTAACCGAAGGGTATAGATTAAAAGCACGGCATTAAAAACTACTAATAATAGGATAATAACTCGTTTTTTGTTCATCTTTCCCTCCATTTCTGCGCATGCTTTGTCTTGCTTGTAAGACAATGCATAATATTAAGTTTCAAGTCATGGATTACGCAGACACAAAACTTTTGGTTTCCTTCACACTTACTCAAGGATAATATTCTTTGTAGTCTTTTCATCTACTTCAAATTTTCCTTGTTCCAAATTCGTGATCTTCTCTCCTAACACATTGATATTTTTTAAAATAACACCATCAATGTTATGCTCTGCATCAAAGCCTTTAATTCTTGAAGAGCAGTTTTTACCACCAAGCACATCTACTCCGTCAATTACGACATTTTTGATAGTTCCTCGGTCTCTAGTTGAGGACCAATTAGAACTCCCGGCAATATTAATGTCAATGAGGTATGGCATCTCGTCACCATCGCCACTTCCCATCTGAGCATTTTCAACTACAATATTTTTGAAAGTAATTCCACTTATCGCTGCATCATCTGCATTATGAACTGATATTACAGGCTTATGGAAGTTATGAAGCACCGTAATATTCTCAAATGTGATATCAGAGATAAAAGCATTCTCTCGTTTGCCTTTATTCGTTTCATATCCAACCTCCATAGACTGCGCAAAATCCGTCCATAGCTGCATATTTTCAAACTTTATATTTTTTGAGTTATCATCATAATTTTTAATTACCAAAGAATCATCCCAGCTTCGAACAAAACCATTTTTAACGGTGTAATCTTGGCAGGACTGTAAAGTGATACCATCCCCATTTGGCCTTGAGGATATAATTTTTATATTATCTATAGTACCGTTTTTAGAATTAAATGCCTGACATACCCAAGCATTCGGATTTAATACTATAATATCTTTAATCGTGATGTTCTCGCAGTTATCAAACTTTAATGGTATGTATGCTTCTTTTCCCTTCCATCCATTAAATTTAGAACCATCGATAATTCCTCTTCCGCGAACGGTGATATTCTTAGCAAAATTAGCATTTACTATGCCATGAATTACAGCACCACCCGAGATATATAGTGTTTGATTATCCTCAAGAATAATGTTTTCAATATTCCATTCTCCAGGTCCAATATATACAACATCTTTATCATCTTTGGATGGTATATTCGTCTCTATTTCATTCGCAAATAAATGTACCGCTCTTTCCGGTGAGTTATTAAACATTATGGTATATTGGTCAGGTTTTGTAATTGTAAATGTAACGGTATGGTTTTCTACATCAAGTACTGGTATAATTCCATATTGCAATGGACTTACGCTAGCTGTTTCTAGGTCAATATTAGGTACCTTAATTGTTACTTCTACGATACCTTCAAAATCAAAATAGGAAATTGGAGTTCTTGCATTTGGAGGCATGTAATCGTTATACCATCTTCTAGAATGATTTACATTTGTATCATATACATAACAGTCATATCCATTTACCATTATTTTAGTATCGGTACAATGAAGAAGTGAAAAATCTTTAGAGCTCTCGTTTGCAGAAACCAAATCCTCCTTGGTAGCATCACGTAAAGACTTTGGGCCTTCATACAAAACTAGATTTGTTTCCTGAACCGAAATCACCTCCTTCGCTGGCCTTTTCTTATTCACTAACATAACCGAAAGACCTATCAGACATACGAATAACACTACAATTGCGATACCTTCCAACTTACGAAACTTTTGGCTCATATAGCTCCTCCCTTGTTTATACAATTTTTTTGCATACCGTATTCTGGTGCTTAAAAATTGTATGATATCTTTAACATCAAGTCCCAATCTGTCTCACTTAGCAATGTCTCTGAATCATAATCTGCCTCTAATAACTTACGTTCTGGTCCTACTGCCAAACTCTTCATCCCTGCTGCTTTTGCAGCCACAACACCCGCATAGGAATCCTCCACCACAAGGCATTCATTTGGTGGTAAACAAAGTTTTTTAGCAGCAACCAAAAAAACTTCCGGATCTGGTTTTGATTTCGTAACATCAATCCCACATGAAACTGCATCAATACTTGGCTCAAGTCCTGTTTTTTCTAGAATAAGAGGGGTGTTTTTTGAGGCTGAACCAACTCCTATCTTGATTCCTCTATTCTTTAGCATTGCCAGAGCTTCTTTTACATCCTTTAACACAGCAGAATCATTGAGAGAGTCTAGCATTTCTACATAGTAGTTGTTCTTTCTATCCGCAAGTGCTTCTTTCTCCTTCTCGGTATAAGCTATGTTTCCTTTCTTTAACACAATTTCTAAGGACTCCATTCTACTAATTCCTTTTTGTGCTTTGTTGTCCTCTTTCGTATAATTATTGATATTTAATTCTCTTGCTAATTTAGCCCATGCTTCATAATGCAGTTCGTCGGTGGAAACCAAAACTCCATCTAAATCAAAAATAACTCCCTTAATCAAACTATCTCCTCCTACTATTATAGGTTTTGTAATGAACAGCTACACTAAGTAACTTATTTTATTCATGACAAGAAAAAGTAAGCTTCATAACTCTTTCTTTTCATGAATAATGAATTTTATATAAATACTCACTAATTGACTACATCTGAATGCTGATACAGTGCTACACAACTATAGATTCTTTAAATGCTCACACTGATCTCCTTAAAAAATAACTCTATACATTTTTACATTTTAATGGTAAACTTACGCTATTAGGTTTAACCTTAAACCTGTTAAAAGGAGGAAACATCTCATGGCTACAATTAAAGATATTGCTCAAATCGTTGGTGTCAGTTGTACCACTGTTTCTAATGTCATAAATGGGAAATCAGGTCGTGTATCTGCTGAAACAATTGCAAAAATAAATGACACTATTAAGGAACTTGGCTATGTACCGAATATGTCTGCCCGTTCTTTGGTTTCTAATAATTCTAAAGTGATAGGAATTATCAATCACTTAATCGTCAATAAACAGGAAAACTTCATGGAGGACCCTTTCCACTCTGCTTTTATCGGAGCAATTGAAGCTACCTTACGGGAAAACGGTTACTATTTAATGTTACGAACAGTAGAAACTTCGGATGACTTACAAACCTTTCTTCGAAACTGGAATGTAGACGGTCTATTCTTTACTGGTATATTTAAAGATTCTTTTTATGAAGAATTAACGAAACTATCGATACCGATTGTATTAATCGATAGTTATGTCAGCCATCGTAACATGTGTAATGTTGGTCTTGAAGACTATAAAGGCGGATACCTTGCTACAAAGCATTTATTGGAGCACGGTCACCGAAACATTGCCTTTGTTTCTCCAATGATAAAAGAAAATGGTGTTCTCTATCAACGTTTGCTTGGATATAAGCAAGCATTGCAAGAATTTCATATTCCAATTCGTTCTGAGATGATTTTACAGGCTGGTATGGATGTTACTTCCTGCTTACGCACCGGCGCTAAAATTGCAGCAAGAAATGATATTACTGCATTATTTGCAACAGCAGATATTATGGCTGCCGGATTAATTGCGGGACTTCGTCAGGCTGGAAAACGTGTTCCTGAAGATATCTCAATTATTGGTTTTGATGATTTAAGCATTAGCCGTATTACCGATCCTCCTCTAACCACCATCCATCAGGATGCAAACGAGAAAGGTAGACAAGCGGCCTACTTTATGTTAGACCGCCTGGAAAATCGTACTCTAAAGCAAAGAGAGATTATACTTCCGGTTCACTTGGTGGAAAGAAACAGTGTCTTAACTATCTAGAGTCGAGACTTTTTGAATGATGCATCTGGAAGTTTCGACAAGTAATCGGTCTAGTTAATTTGTGAACGATACTAAATACACACTGCAAAAGCTTCTTCCTTCGTCACCGTAACTCGATATTTTTTCTCACCTATTTGAACTAAAAAACTTAACTTTGTTATGGAAGAAGGAAGGCATGGCTTAACGGCAATACTTCCTTCTTTTATGGTTAGTCCTGCAAATCCATATACTGCCGTCATATAAGCACCGCCAGCAGCGGCAGGATGAGTTCCTCCAATATATAATAGCCCTGCCCATTCCTTTCCACCACCTTTTAAATCAGCCATAGCTGACTTTAAAAAGAATGGATATGCCTGATCGGGATTACCACAATAACACGCTAATAATGCATACATACAAGCACTTAAACTTGACCCATGCTCTGTTCTTGGCTCATAATAATCCCAATTCTTTTGTAACGCATCCTGTTCATATTCCTCACGAAACAATGCCAATGTAGTTACTACATCTGCTTGTTTAATAATCTTTGTATCAGCAGCTACCCCGTACGCTCCACCCCAATATTCCTTTGGATGTATAACCTTACTTCGAACTTCATCAAGGGTAGAATCTTTTAATTTATAATAGCCGTCAAATTGCTCTATTAGCTTCGTATATTTATCCGGGTCTTTTAAATAGATCCGTTTGGAAGCTTCTTCAAACTTCGTTAATAATGCAGATAACCCATACTGTTTGGCTAATTTATTTTGTGTCTCCTTTGAAAGTTTTGATATGTTTTGAATTAATTCAACTGCCATATCAAAAGTAAACTTTGCCATACGATTGGTATAAAAATTGTTATTCACTCTTTCATGATATTCATCCGGCCCTACCACATCATGTAATTCAAATTGTCCAAAAGGAACTTTTTGAAGCAGCATGGAGTAATAAAACTGTGCACACTCAAGAACGACCTCGACTCCTCCTTCTTCTAGAACAGAGTAATCATTCGTCGTATGAACATAAGACATCAATCCATACACAACTGCTGAAGAAATATGGATCTGTTTATCACGAAAGTAAGTACGCATTGGACGTTCGGTAAATACATCGATAACGTTATAATCAGAACAAGCCTCGTATCCACCTTCTTGGCTCTCCCATGCATAAAATGCGCCTAAATAACCATACTCCTTCGCTTTCTTCTTAGCACCTACTAAAGTATCAATCCGGTATTTCACTAAACTTCGTGCGACCTTTGGCTCTGTGTAAAGGTAGAAAGGAAGTAAGAACATCTCCGTATCCCAAAATACAGCACCTTTATAAGTTTGTCCTGATAGACCTCTTGCCGGTATTGACATACTCTTACTATGTCTTGGGGCTATACAAATCAAATGATATAAAGAGTAATTTAATGCCTGCATGGCTTCCTCATCACCTTCTAGTACTACTTGATCTCTTTCCCAACATTTTTTCCACCATTCCATATGGTCACTTTTTAGGGTTCCGTATCCTTGTAGTAGGGCATGATGTAAAAGTTCTTTATTCTCCCTCTCATATAAGGCACTGTCTTTCTCTGTATAGATTCCTATGTATTTATAGAAACACACCATTCCATTTGCAGGCAATGAAATCGTAAATCGATTTAATATTTTACTTTCTGCTTTTACAACCTCATGTGTATATTGCTGTTTCTTTCTTTGTTCTAAACAGTCCGGGATAATATCATCTAGGATACGTAAAGAAGTGATCTCCCAAACATTGATTCCTATTCTCTTCTCTGAAGTATTCGCATGGACTGAAAGCTCAAAGGTATTCTCTTCTTTGCTGGAACTAGAAAACTTTACATTGTTAAGGTGTGGTCCATTGATATCCCAAACATCTGCATCAATTCCAGATACTAAAGTTACTTCCATATCGACACCCGTGTGAATGCAATATTTCATACAAATGATGTGAGGTTGCTCCATACAGCAAAAACGCTCACTTTCAACTGTAATCTCTCCATCCTTGGTAGGATAGGAAGTCTTCCTACCAAACAGTCCATGAGCAAAATCTAAGGTAATCTGATGAGATTTCGTCTCTGAATTAGGTAATCCAATTCGCTCACCTGCAATCTCTATATAGGTGTAAAGAGCATTCGGAGCATTAATTGGTTCTCGAAACTTCTTTTCAACCTGATCGTAAATTCCTGAAAGATTAATGGCAACCAATTGGTCTTTTTCGTATTCCTCGAGAGTACCTCGTATTCCCAGATATCCATTGCCTATAAAAAACTTATTTCCAAGCGTTGCAGCAAGGCTACTGTCATAACCATTTTCCGTCAACATCCAGTCCATAGCTTTCCTCCCCCATTCTTATGTTGCTCCTTGTGTATCTTTAGTTTGTGGATGCAACGCAGAACACAAACATACTGAGTAATAGAATCAATATAGCCTTAATTAAGGTAAAGGATCCCCTTTTTAGGTCAACATGGTATCTCAAGTTTTAGTTTCGATTGGTCTAAGGTATATTCGTTCTCATAGATTTTTACGAGAACATCACTTCCCTCCAATACTTGAAATGTAGCTTCCTTTTTTGATACCTCAACTAATATTACGTTTCCACGATACCCTATACGGAAGGAGTATGAAGTCCAAGTTTCTGGAATACTTGGTGTAAAACTTAGGAGTTCTCCATCTGCTCTCATACCACCAAATCCATATACAATATTCATCCATGCTGCTGCAATCGAAGTAGTGTGTAAACCTTCATCCGTATTACGATTATAATTATCTAAATCCATTCTTGTTGCAAAACCAAAGAACTGATAAGCTTCCTTATGTTTCTTTAACTGACTTGCCAGGATGGAATGAACCGATGGAGACAGGGAACTCTCATGAATACACCTTGGCTCATAAAATTCATAATTTGCTTTTAACTGATCTATTGTAAAGTTTGAGTTAAACAATAACATCATCATTAAGACATCCGGTTGTTTAATCATATCGTTTCGATAGATTCTATCATAGGTCCAATGGTGATAAAGAGGAAATTCCTCTATTGGTATTGCATCTACATCTACATGAGGAAGGTCAAAATACCCTTGATGTTGCTCAAATAGCAAGGTATCCGCATGATACGGTATCCACATGTCATCCGCTTTTTTCTTAAAATCTTCGATCTCCTCACTGGATACTTGATAACGATTTACGATCTCCTGCTCACTTAGTCCTTCTTCTTTTAGCTGCTTCATAACATCATAAGTAAATTTAAGTGTCAATTTGCCAAGAACATTCGTATAACAATTGTGATTCACCATCATCTGAAATTCATCTGGCCCCATCACACCATAATATCCATACTTAGTACCGTCAGCGTTATAATCTCCCCTCGTAACTAACATACGGCTTATTTCAATTAACATCGGAATTCCATATTGGTGTAAAAATTCAACATCATTCGTTAATTTCACATAACTCCAGATTCCATAGGCAACTCCTGTGGAAGCCTGTAGCTGTAGGCTTGAATGCTGCCATAAACTGCAACATTCTCTACCACTAATTGTAGCAATTGGATAAAATGCCCCTTTACAATCCAATTCCTTTGCGCGTAGCTTTGCTTCTTCTAAAGTCTCATAGCGAAACATTAATAAATTTTTTGCTGCTTTTAGGTTGTTAAATATATAAAATGGCAAACAATAAGTCTCGGTATCCCAAAACGCATTGCCGCTATAAGCCTCACCGGTTAGCCCTTTAGCACCAATATTAGTTCCAGCTTCTGTTCCGTGATAAGTCTGATGCATTTGAAAAATACAGTAACGGATCCCTTGTTGATTTAGTTCATCACCTTCAATTACAATATCCGATTCTTTCCACTTTTCTTTCCACCACATGATACTCTCAGCAAGAAGTTGGTCATAATGGAAGTTTGCTCTATTGTTCCATTTCTCTTCGCATCTAACGTTAAACTTTTTATATTCAGATTCATCTTTTTTCTTACAAACTAGATTACATATTACTTTTGTAATCACTGTTTCACGTTGTTTCTTTAATTCAATTTGATAAGCTATTGCAATTTTGTTTTCTTCTTTCTCAATGTTACCTGTTGCTGAATTCGGAACATCGATTTTACACATGGAAGCAATTTTTTGACCTGTGTTCTTCGTTGTTCCAATTAAAAATAAGCTGTCATCTTTTGCGCTATCTTCTAATGCCAGGCTCTTTTCTTCTGCCTGGCTATTTTCTTCAACCATGCTATTTTCTTCAGCCTTACTAATTTCTTCAGTCAGGCTATTTTTTTCAGCCGCGCTATCTTCTTCAGCGCTACCTTCAACACAGGTAAAATAGTTTTTGCCTGTCATATAATGAGGTCTTGTAAAATCTAATCCAAGGCTAACGTTTAACTTTCCATCAAAATTTAGTGGCAGGAATCGTATTCTCTGTCCAGCCATACAAGCGTCACTCATGGATAAAAAACGCTCAAACATGATTTCTATTTGTTTTCCATTTTGCAACTCCCATATAAAACTACGCTTTAAAACTCCTGTTTTTAGATCGAGGTAACGACGAAACTGATTTATTTTTACCTTCGCCAAATCAAGTTGTTCTCCGTCCAAAGATACTTTCGTATAAAAATAATCCACCGAATTCACCATAAACTCGGTATAATCTATAATACCTTTATAATTTTGTGAAGAAACTTCTGCTCTTTCATAAATACCATTGAAATAGCTTCCTACTAAACTATCGGAAGAATATCCTTCTTCAAAATATCCACGGACTCCCATATATTCATTTCCTAGAGAAAATATGGATTCCGAAACTTTTGCGTAGTTTGGGTCAAATCCTTCTTCAATAATTTGAAAAGGATCTGCTTTATAATATAAATCTGCTATTTTTGCCATAGTCTATCCCTTTATTGCGCCCATTGTGGCACCCTCTGTTATTTTTTTCTGGAAGATGATAAATAAAACGGTCGGAGGTATCATAGAAAATGCTACCGCACGTAAAACTTCAACGTCAGTTGCATTCGAAGTACGGAATGCAAACAATCGAACCATTACCGTTTCCTTTCCAGAACCATCCAAAACTAGATAAGGTAATAGGAAGTCTGACCAAGACGCTGTAATTGCAAAGATCATAATAACAGCAATAATTGGTTTTGATAATGGTAAAACAATTTGTTGAAATACGCGTAAAACGCCACAACCATCTAGCCTTGCTGCCTCCAACAATTCTGATGGAAGGCCTTCAAAAAATTGCTTAAACATTATGACAAAAAATGCATTTGCTCCAAATGCTAGCCATAGTGGAATAAATGATTGATTTAATCCCACACGATTAATGTTAACAAAAAGTGCAACAACACTCGTAGTAGCAGGAATTAATAAGCTCCACATGACAAGACCCAATAAAAACTTATGTCCTTTTGGGCGTAAAATAGCTAATCCATATGCGAGTAATCCATTAAAGATAACAGCACACACAACGGAGCCTGCGACTGAAATAAATGAGTTCATATAATACTTTAAGAAGCCTAAATCCTTCCAAGTCTTTGCAAATACACTTAAATCAAAGTGATTTGGAAGAATGGTTTCACTTTTTCGAAATTCTTTAATATCCTTAAAGCTCCCAAGGAAAACCCATATTGCAGGAAAGATGGATATGATAAACATCAAGAAGCAAAGAAGTAAAATTAGAATACAGAGTATTTTAATCTTCTTTGAATGAAGATCGTAAAATCGTATGGTTCCATCTTTTTTCTTACGATATTTTTCAAAAAACATACTCTCCCCCCTAATCTTCTTTCTTTGTAGTAAGTTTAAAGTAGATTCCACTTAAGATAATTAAAACGATGCAAATCATGACCGATAATGCCGCAGCCATTGGATATTTATAATCACGGAAAGCATAATTATATACTAGCTGCATAATAGATATACTAGCATTGTTCGGCCCACCATTGGTCATTACCAATGGTTCATAAAGTATCTGAAATACTGCAATCACCTGAAGTATTAATAATGTCTTAGCTAAAGAAAATACACTTGGCAGCGTTATAAAACGAATTCTTTGTCTAATACCTGCGCCATCAATTGTTGCTGCTTCATATAATTCTGGATTAATTCCGCTAATACCAGCCATATAAATCAAAGAGGTAGATCCGGCACTCTTCCATGTCATGGTTAAGACAATCAGTGGTATTGTCAACGCCGCATTATTTAACCATTTCTGACTTTCAATTCCGATTTTTGATAATAGAATATTTAAAACACCAGTATTACCCGGACGAAAGAAAAACCCCCACAACATAACTGTGGCAAGTCCTGGGATTATATTCGGAAAGTATACCCCCACTCGAAATAAACTACGAAAATGTATTGTCTCCGTGATAAGAAGTGCAATTATAATCGGAACTGCAAATCCAATAACTAATGACCAACCTATGTAAACAAACGTATTTTTTAATGCATCCATAAAGTCTGGATGTCGTAACACTCTTAGATAATTATCAAAACCAACAAAATCTTCTGTATGAATCCCCTTAGCCGTATATAATGATAACCGAACGCTTTCAATAAGAGGCTCCCATACGAAAAATGCAAATAAAATAATTGAAGGCAGCATGATCATCCAGCCAAGGAAATCTTTTTTCTTCCAAGATGTTTTTGGCACTTTCTTTTTTTCTTTCATTCCTTTAATTCTACCTCCATTCCAGTCAATGTTATAAACCATTTGCGTATGCAGTTTACTATTAAATCCACATACGCAAATGATTTTCTCACAATCTCTTAGCGCTGTATTCCAGTGCTAAAAAATTGTATACTATTTTTACTTATTTTTTGAAAAGATCATCTAATATGCTTTGATAATTAGCATTTGCTTTTTGCATTAATGCTGCAACATCTGCATCCTTATCTGTAACTACAGCCTGTAACACTTTCGTTAACTCTGCATATAAATCTTGAGCAGAACCTGGTTCTTCCATTCTAAGATTTCCGCTTTGCTTTGTTGCATTAAAATAACTCTCAAACATCTTAGGATCTACGTTACCATAATCTTTTATAATCTGAGATTCTGCGTCTAAAACTTTCTGAACAATCCAGCATGGGAATCTTGGAATTACTGGAACACCATTTGCTACTCTGTTCTCAGCATCTGCCTTCATACCAGCGATTGCTTCATCAGTAGCAACAGGAGCTTTACCCATAATCTCGAGATAATCTAAAGCTGCATCGATTTCTTCTGAAGTAGCATCCTTAGAGAACATGTATGGAGTACCGCCGGATAAAGAATACTGAGCACCATTAGGTCCTGCTGGTAGAGCACACATAGCTAATTTGTCTACAGGAAGACCATTTACCTGAGTAGGCTGATTTACTGCGTCATTCGCAGCTATGTACATTGCTGCTGTTCCAACACCAAGGTTAGCAAAGCCAGTACCCCAATCTTCGTTGATTGGATCTGGTGTTAAAACATCATATTTCCATCTTAAATCTTTAACATATTGCATAGCTGCAATAGCTTCTGCGGAATCTACATTTGCAGTAAAGGTTCCATCCCCATTATCTTTGGTTAATGTAGCACCAAATGCCCATGCTATATTGGAGAAATGCCATCCACCAGCACCGTCCTTAGCAAGTATGCAAATACCTGCCATACCAGTAGCATCTTTAATCTTCTTTGCTGTCTCAGCTAATTCGTCCCAAGTCTTTGGATAGATTGGGTAACCGTTGGCATCTACAAGACCTGCTTCTTCAAATAATTCCACATTTAGCATTAAGCCAAGAGCGTAACCATCACGTGGAATACCATAGATTCTTCCATCCTTGGACAATAAATCACGGATAGATGGATTAAGAGTATCTAACCATCCTCTTTTCTGTAAATTATCTGTGATATCAGCAACAAATCCGCCTGCAATTAACTTCTGTGGCTCTGTATACCAGGATTCAAAGATAGTTGGTAAGTTACCAGACTCAGCCTTTGGAACAAAGGTATCAACAGCGTATTTATAGTAAGCAGGAACTACTTCAACATTAGGATGGGTCTCATTAAATCTCTTTACAAATTCCTTGTGCATATTAATATCATCAGTAAGGGTATCTTCTGGCCAGATACCTAATTTTAGCTGGATCTTTTTTTCTACAGGATTACTTGCTTCTTTTGTAGGTACGGGAGTATTCGTCTGTTTTGCAGCATCTGTTGGCTTTGTATCGCCTGAGGTAGAATTTGCATCATTTTTCTTGCAGCCCGAAAGCAAACTAATTGCTAACGTTAAGCATAACAATAGGCCGATCATTTTTCGTTTCATAAAACTTATCCCCTTCCATTTTAATTAGATTTAACGTTAAACGTTAGAGAGTTTATTATTTACTATCCAATTGTGCACATTGTATAGATTTAACGTTCAACCTTATTGTATCATTTATATATTATGGTGTCAATACGAATTAATATTTTTATTTTTTGTATTTTAATTGTACAAAAATGCTATCTTTTCTATCTCTGTCTGTATAAAATTAAATATTTTCAGAAAATTTATGCTAGGATCTTTTTATATTCTATTCTTCTAAATACTGAAATTTCTCATGATTTAAGTGATCCGATAATAATTTGTATATGGATAAATATGTAAGTTGTGTAATTAATAAACGACTTAATATAATTCTTTATCATTTTTTATTGACAAATACTACTTTATCCAGTACGATTGATTTTAAAATATTGTTCATTTTTGAACTATTTATTCTAACATTAATCTCCTATCAAGCGAGAAAGGAAAAAGGGAATTACTATGGAAAGTTTTCTTGTAAATTTTATAAAAATGGATAAACTCTATCTTCAAACTTGTCATGAAGTAGTATGTGATTATGATCTCACAAGAAATGAAGTAATATGTTTGTTATTTCTCCAGAATAACAAACCTCTTGATAGTGCAAAAGATATTGTACAATACCGTAAGATATCAAAAGGTCTTGTGGCTAAAAGTGTCGAATCCCTTATAGATTCTGGGTATTTAACTGTGATAAAAGATGCTTTGGACAGTCGTATCTTGCACCTTCATCCTACAAAAGAATGTGAACCCATTTTAATAAAGTTGGCCAAAGCTCGTGATGAATTCCATAATTATTTAATGGCTGGTATCAGTGAAGAAGATCAATTATTGTTAGATAAAATTAGTCAACAAATGATAACGAATCTAGAAGGGATGATTTCATGAACAAACAAATGAGTGCTGATTTAGGTAATGGAAAGATCGGTAAGCTTTTATTTCAACTATCCGTACCTGCAATCGCAGCACAGATTATTAACGTACTCTACAACATGGTTGACCGTGCTTATATCGGTCATATTCCAGACATAGGTACACAGGCGTTAACTGGAGTTGGAGTAACTATGCCAGTAATCATGGCTATCAGTGCCTTTGCAGCTTTAGTTGCTATGGGAAGTGCCCCTAGAGCAGGTATTATGCTAGGAAAAAAGGATCCAGAAAGTGCTGAGAAGATTCTTGGAAACTCTTTTTTCTCCTTAATTACCGTGTCAATTATACTAACCGCAGTCATTTTAATATTTGGAGAACCAATTTTAATGATTTTTGGGGCCAGCGAGAATACCATAGGATACGGACTTGACTACCTTAATATCTATGCACTCGGTACCATCTTCGTACAAATCACACTTGGTATGAACGCATTTATCTCGACTCAGGGCTTTGCAAAAACTAGTATGTATACGGTGGCTATTGGTGCCATTATTAACATCATCTTAGACCCTATCCTAATCTTTGGTTTTGATATGGGGGTAAAGGGTGCTGCATTAGCAACAATACTTTCCCAGGCCGTATCCTGTATCTGGGTAATTCGATTCTTAATATCGGACAAATCAGTACTTCGGATTAAAAAAGAAAATGTAAGATTTACTCCTAAGATTATGCTTCCATGTATTGCACTTGGACTTTCTCCTTTTATCATGCAGTTCACAGAGGCCGTAATTATTGTTTGTTTCAACTCAAGTTTATATAAGTATGGTGGTGATCTCGCAGTAGGAGCGATGACCATCTTAGCCAGTATCATGCAATTTTCAATGTTACCACTCCAAGGACTTACCCAAGGTGCCCAACCGATTATTTCTTATAACTTCGGAGCAGGTAATATTGACCGTATAAAAAAGACTTTTAAAATTTTGGTAACTTCCTGTTTGACTTACTCCACATTGCTTTGGGCAATTGCAATGTTTGTACCAAAGCTATTTATTATAATCTTTGCTAATTCACCAGAGCTTATTGATTATACAGTATGGGCAGTTCGTATCTATATGGCGACTTCTTGTATCTTTGGTATTCAAATAGCATGCCAGCAAACTTTTATAGCGATAGGAAATGCAAAGATTAGTATGTTCCTTGCTTTATTAAGAAAAGTGTTTTTACTCATTCCACTTATCTTCATATTACCAATCTTTATTGAAGATAAAGTATTTGCAGTTTTCCTAGCTGAGCCAATTGCTGACTTCATAGCTGTTTCGACTACAGCATCGATGTTTATTTACACCTTTAGGAAACTTGGTGTGAATAAGGAAAATGCTATAGATGCTGCGAAGTAAGAGTTCGGAACTTAAGGATCAAAACTCGCATTACCTCAATTTTTACAGAGATATCTAATTGCGGAATGAGAGCGCCTTATAATAATATAGCCTTATAAATTTAAATACATTTAAACGACTATGCTTCCCTTACGATTATTCTTTAGATTGTAAAACAAAGATCATAGGGAAGCATATTTAACATGTCAAGTGCTTATATCTTTCGTTGTCTTATATAAATCCACCGTGATATAAATTATCTTCCATCAACATCCCTTCCTTAGATTAGATTATCTTTCCGTTCCTTATATATTAATTTCATGTAAGTTATTAATACAGAGAATAAAATACCACCTACCGTATGATAGATGGTCTTTAAGCATTAATATATGACACTAGTTTCTTTATTACATCTGTATCTTTAGCCTTAATACACGCACCATAATTAATATCATATAGCAACAGAAATGGGCTTCCATTTAAGCTGCATTCATTACTAATACCACCGCTTTGTCTTTAAATCGCTTGTATTCGATTTAAAGACGGATGATATGTTATCATAATCCATAGTAATAAATGTTTGGGAATACTGTTTCTTTAAAATTTCCTACTTCTCATTATTAGTATACTTTATTAATTGTCTTGAGCCAGATATGCGGCCAATGACACCTAACTATTTAAGAAAGACTATGGGAAGGATACTTAAACGCAATAATATGTCACACATATCCCCTTATAATGCTCGACACAGTTTTGGAACAAACATGATGAAAAACGCTGTAAATCCAAAAAAGTATCTGAAGCAATGCGTCATTCAGCAGTTAAAACAACACTTGATAGATATTCTCACGTGGATGATGAAATGAAAAAAATACATTTGAGGATTACGCAAATGGCGTCATGTAATAAACTCATAGAAAAACTCATTGAGCACAGGCAAAAAAATAAGACTTCCAAAATGCTGAAAGTCTTGATTTTACTAGAAAGCTGTTAACGGGAATCGAACCCGTGACCTCCACCTTACCAAGGTGACGCTCTACCGACTGAGCCATAACAGCTTAACGTTTATTATTACGTCCGAATTGTATGATACCATATTTATAAGTAAAATGCAACATCTAAATGAAATAATTAGCTAAATTGTTTAAATTGTTTTAATATTATCCAAAATTTGTTGATTCTAAATTATTCCTTAACCTTTTCCTTGTAGGTCTTTTAATGCAGTATTAAGCTTACGTTTGATACGCTGCAAACCATTATCGATTGCTTTTGGTTCTTTCTTTAGCATCTGTGCAATCTTACTGTAGCTATTATCGTTCAGATATAGAGTCAGGATCTTCTTTTCAAAAGAACTTAACGAATCCATCAGTTTCGTTTCCAGCTGAGATGTATTTTCTCTGTCAATTAGCATCTCTTCTGGATTCATGCTTCTAGCATGAGCCAAATGAGCTACATATGAGATAGAATCAGCTCCCTCTACATCATTATTGTAATTCGAACTATCGATTGAGATATAGTTATTTAGTGGCTGATTCTTTTTCGTATTCGAATTCTTGATTGCGGTATACATTTGTCTGGATACGCATAAATCAGCAAAGGTAAGAAAGGAAGCCTCCTTATCTTTTTGGTAGTCACGAATGGCTTTGTATAAACCTATCATTCCCTCCTGGATTAGATCTTCCCTATCTCCTCCAATCAAATACAAGGCTTTCGCTTTCTTACGCACTAGATTCTTGTATTTGTCGATTAAATAATCCATCGCTAGGCGGTCATCCCCGCGAATGAGTGAAATGATTTCTTCATCACTAATCATCTCATACTGCTTCTTGGACATTGCTCCCCCTCCTTGTGGTAAAATATTCACATCTACATCGTTCTTACCTTGCCTTTATCCACTATTACTGCTTGTTTTGTTACTTCTATCCACTTTTCATGAGAACTATCCACAATTATACGAGACTAGCATACCATTTAAAACGGAGTAACTTTAAATTAAATATACAACTATTTTCTCAATTTTTAATGCTAAATATTGGGGCTTTTTTCGAGTTTGCTTTAATAATAGGTCTACAGCATAGGAAACCGCCTCTATAAATAGAACGGCGGTTTTCTTTTATCATCTTATCAATTTTCTGTTTAAATAAATTTATTCTTTTATTTCGCAAAACTTCTCTGTCTAACAATTTCATAAGTTAATACACCCATAGCAACAGATGCATTAAGAGAATCGATGTCTCCTACCATAGGAATCTTAGTTACAAAATCACATTTTTCCTTTACAAGTCGAGAAACACCCTCTCCTTCACTACCAATTACCAAGCCGATTGGTCCAGTTAGATTCTGACGGTACATCACTTCACCACTCATATCGGCACATACAAACCATAGGCCTTTTTGTTTTAATTCCTCCATGGTTGCTACAAGGTTGGTAACCTTAGCAACTGGTGTATAATTGATAGCTCCTGCGCTCACCTTAGCTACAGTAGCTGTAAGTCCTACTGCACGGCGCTTAGGAATAATGATACCATGTGCTCCCGCTTGGTTTGCAGTTCGAAGCATTGCACCTAAGTTATGGGGATCTTCAATTCCATCTAATATAATTAAGAATGGTGCTTCTCCCTTTGCTTTTGCAGCCTCTAACAAATCATCAACTTCCGCATATTCATAGGCAGCTGCGTAAGCAATAACCCCTTGATGTTTCCCTTCTTCAGACATCTGATCAAGACGTTCCTTCTTAACGAATGTAATGATGGTATCGTACTTCTTTGCTTCTCTTAAAATTGATTTAATCGGACCATCCTGACAGCCATCTAAAATAAATAATCGGTCTATTGTCTTTCCCGCACGAAATGCTTCTAATACAGCATTTCTACCTACCATTGTTAATTCTTCGTATCTCATTTAACCTCCATAAATATATGTGAGAATCTTTTTTACACAATCTTTAAGCATACCCCTATCGTTTTAAAACATCGCTGGTATGAAATGTATTTCTTCACATTTTTAACGTAATGCCTTTTTATTGTTACACGAACAATCTAGAAGACATCAAACAAGTAAATCGGTTTTAGTCAAACCTTCCTTAACCAAATAGAGAATTCGCTCCATCTGCTCCGTCATATACAGGTAACCTATCATAGCTTCAAATCCGGTTGCTATTCGATAATCAGTCACAGATGCATTCTTTGCCGTTGTGACAGACTTAGCATTTCTTCCTCGTTTGAATACACCAAGTTCCTCCTCGGTTAATATATCCTGTATTGCATGGAGGATTTCCTTCTGTGCAGTTGCTTTTACTAAGCTACTAGCTTTTTGATGCAGTTTATTTACCTGTGAATTACCCTTCTCTACTAGCATCGTACGAATGATTAAATCATAGATGCCATCCCCAATATATGCTAGGGTGAGTGGAGAATAGGTTTTAATATCAGTCTCTGGGAGTGCAAAGGTATCACGTACCCTAGCGATTAAGCTCTCTTCCATTTTACTCCTTCTCTGGTATCTTCTAAGATAATTCCCTTTTCAAGGAGAAGATTTCTAATCTCATCTGATTTCGCAAAGTCTTTTGCTTTTCTGGCACTTTGTCTATCCGCAATGAGTTGTTCGATTTCTTCGTCCAGAATTTCTGCTTTTTTCTCTGTTTCCAATCCAAGTATATCACAAAATGTCGTGATATTGGAAAGAACTTTTTGAATCATTTCTACACTGCTCTCTACTGTTACATACGTATTTGATAACTTTACCATCTCAAAGATAGAACTAATAGCATCCGCAGTATTAAAGTCATCATCCATCGCGTCTTCGAACTTTTTAATTAGTGCATCAAATTCCTTCAAAAGAGTGCTTTCAGACTCTGTTAATTCAGTTGAAAGCTCACCTTTCTCAGCTTTTACTTTCGCTAAGAAGTGAAGCTGTTCTACTGCGGTTTGGATACGCTCTAAACCATTTTTTGATGATTCTATAATATCACGGCTAAAATTAATCGGGCTTCGATAATTTACGCTTAATAGGAAGAAACGAAGTACAGCCGGTGCATACTCTGCGAAGATTTCACGTACAGTAAAGAAATTTCCTTCGGATTTTGACATCTTCTTATTATCAACGTTTAAAAACCCATTATGCATCCAATACTTTGCGAATTCTTTACCAGTGCAGCATTCAGTTTGAGCGATTTCATTCTCATGATGCGGGAAAATTAGGTCTTCACCGCCTGCATGAATATCAATCTGATCTCCAAGATATTTTTTACTCATAACAGAACACTCAATATGCCAGCCTGGTCTACCATCACACCAAGGCGCACTCCAAGCAGGCTCGCCAACTTTCTTTGGTTTCCAAAGAACGAAATCCATTGGATCATCTTTCTCATCTGCTACTGCAATTCGCGCGCCTGCCTCTAGATCGTCTATATTTTTCTTTGATAACTTACCATATTGCTTAAAACTTCTTGTCTTAAAGTAAACGGTTCCATTTTTTTCGTAAGCATGACCTTTCTCTATGAGTTCTTCAATCATGTCAATCATACCATCGATTTCTTCTGTTGCCTTTGGTCTGGTTGTTACCGGTAATACATTAAGAGCTTCAGTATCTTTTAAGTATTCCTTGATGTAACGTTCTGAGATTTCATGTGCAGAAACCCCTTCTTCGTTTGCTTTTTTAATTATTTTATCATCAACATCAGTAAAATTAGATACGAAATTAACATCATATCCTTTATACTCTAGATATCGTCTTACCGTATCGAATACGACTACTGGTCTTGCATTTCCTATGTGGATATAATTATAAACAGTCGGGCCGCATACATACATGCTAACTTTACCTTCCTGTAAGGGTATGAATTCTTCTTTAGCTTTTGTTAATGTGTTGTATATCTTCATACGTTTCTCCTTCTTATTTATTGTATATAAATTAGTATTACCAATTTTTTTATTGTTTTTGTTCTAGTGCTTCTATTCTTTGCTTCATATCTCTTAATTCGGAACAAAGACGTTCATTTTCTTTTTGTAATTGCTCACAATCATTACGAACTGGGTCTGGTAAATGTACTTGATCCATCTCTTCTCTTGGCACCTTTTGATTATTCCTCTTCACAACACGACCTGGAACACCAACAACAGTGGAATTCGGCGGTACCTCTGACAATACAACAGAACCTGCACCTATTTTCGAATTTTCACCAACCGTAAAAGAACCAAGTACCTTCGCTCCAGCACTTATCATTACATTATCTCCGATCGTTGGATGACGTTTTCCTTGTTCCTTGCCAGTTCCTCCAAGTGTAACTCCCTGATAAAGGGTAACATTATCACCTATAATTGCTGTCTCTCCAATTACTACGCCATGTCCGTGATCAATAAATAATCCCTTTCCTATCGTAGCACCAGGATGAATCTCTATCCCAGTTTTTCTAACGGTACGTTGTGAATACCATCTTGCTAAGAAATAATGTTTTCTAGTATATAACCAATGAGCAACACGGTGCCTTAATAATGCTTTAAAGGTTGGGTAAAGAAAAACTTCCCAATTTGACTTTATAGCAGCATCTCTCTCTCGTATTACTTTCATTTCTTCTTTCACATAACGGAAGAATCCCATAATATTACCCCCCTATGTTAACACTACCATCCCTGTTTTAGCAATAGAAATGCACTTTTCTAATTTAAAGGTAATCGAAACGCAATATCCTATAATTAAGAAAAAGTAATCTTCGCGGACTATTCCTTGTCATGAACAAAAAAAACTTCGTCTCTTAATCTAAGAGACGAAGTAATCCGCGGTTCCACTCAAATTCGCATAATAGCGAGCTCAAAACAGGTAACGGCTGTAACCGAGTTAAGCTACTCTCTTCGCCTAACCAGCTCACGGATGCACTTCGCTTATAAGAAATTCAAGAATGCTTTCAGCCGGTGACATTCCCTCTCTGTGATTTCAGAATAAGCTACTCTTTCCGATCAATGCTTTTCACATATTTTGTAATTATTCTATGAAAAGATTTTGCTTTTGTCAACCTAAATTTCAGATAAGACAAACCAAATTATCATTTATTCCTGCAACATCCCTGACAACCAGAACAGTTTTTTGTTTCTGTGGCTTCAGGATCATAAACATATGCAACACTATCTGTACCATCGTACGCATAGTTATCAACTGTATTTAACAAACAAATTGCCTGAGCGGAAATTCCATCCCCGCTACCAGTAAAGCCAAGTCCTTCTTCTGTAGTTGCCTTGACATTAACCTGTTTTTCTGAGATATGAAGAGTTTTTGCAATATTAGTAACCATTTGAGGAATGTACTGTGCCATCTTTGGTCGCTGTGCGATGATTGTAGCATCGATGTTCCCAATGATATAACATTCTTTCTCAACTAATTCTTTCACTTTTTCTAATAAAACTATACTTGAAACACCTTCATACTCTTTTGATGTATCTGGAAAATGCTTTCCTATATCTCCAAGCGCTGCAGCACCAAGGATGGCATCCATAATGGCATGAACTAAAACGTCTGCATCTGAATGACCTAACAAACCCTTTTCATAAGGTACCGTAACGCCTCCTATAATTAAATCGCGTCCTTCTACTAATTTATGAACATCATAACCCATTCCTATTCTCATAAGGATTCCTTTCTAACGCTTGCGCTATGTGTATCATAAAACATTTTGACTAAGAAAACAAGGGGCATTAGCAAACATATTTTCCTTCCATAAGTTTACCCATTAACCTAGTACGATATTCTGATGGATTAAGACCGGTGCTTCTACGGAATACCTTGGTAAAATAATTATTATCGGTGTATCCAACTCTAGCACCAATCTCCTTAATACTAATATTTTGTTTTAACATCAATTGCTTTGCTATTCTAATGCGATATTGTGTAAGATATACTGTAAAATTTACATGAAAACACTGCTTAAATAACCTACTAAAATAAGCTTCGGAATAACACATAGTCTTAGCTGCATCTTGAAGTGAGATGTCCTTCGAATAATTTTCCTGAATGTATCTCTGCATCTGAGCAGCTATTTGTGCGAAGTAAGTTCCTTGCTCCAAATCCTCCGCTTGTACTCTGCATTCTTCCACTCGGTCCATTTTCTCATCCTCTATTAACATTACATTGTACATTCCTAAATCTCCTTTCTTAGGCACTTACCGCAAGTATATACAGAATTCTAACTTCCTCATCTGCTCCCTATCACGATTCCTAAGTTTTCATTCGTTCTTGCATTTAATATATCTGGGGTCTCACACTGCCTTTTCCCCGAACATAAGCAGTATGATTTACTATATTTTATATGATAACATGAATTTCGTTAAGTTGGTGTTAAGATTCTCATTATCTCTACTAATTTACTAGGAATTGTGACAATTTTTATAAAATCCCTGTATGGAGTTACACCTTACAAAAGAATCTTCTATACTAATATACCATCCTGGCTCTATGTACAAAGTTCGTGCTCACATGAGAATCAATAAAATTATTTTATAATATATAAATTTAGTTTAATTAAAAAGGCCATTATTAAGTAGCACATAAGAATCTCTTCTTAATAGCATACCTAATAATGGCTGTCCCTTTGATAACCGCATTAATTGGCGTGGCATACGCTGTTCCACTCACAATCACAGCATATTTCTTTCCACCTTCCAGTGTTTTTCAGTTTTTCATCAATCAATCTTGAGTAATCACGAAACATAATCTGATCACCTTCTTGAATGCCACATTCACTTAAACATTCTATATCATATCGCTTTACTTTTTCATTCGTCTCACAACCATTCTTATTGTGAGGACAACAATCGCAAAGCAAATCCTCTTTAAGACTTATAACAATTGGTTCTTCTTCAATTCGTTCTATCACATTAATCATATTTTGAACGAATTCTTTGCTATAACTTTTCCTTCAAATTTTTTTATACACATACCATGATGAGCTCTTAATTGTATCATCTTTTTCCTCATTTCTAATAAGTTTCTTTAGAAATCATTCTGCATAGAAAGAGGATAATTTCATCTCTTCTAACAATGTAATTTTTAATGTAATGACTTCATTGCATGTTATTCTATCCCAGTTAATTGGTATGATAACATCACAAAACTTATCTTGATTCTCTAAAGTAATATCACCTAGTTTTACCTCGGAACTCGCTACATCACTTTGCTTAATGTATGAAACTATCAGACTTCCTTCACCCACACATTGAACGGTAGAATGAAATTTAATTGGCTTTTCTTCTATTCTAACATCTCGGTAAAGAAGTATCGCTGCTTCAGTTTTATTCTTAACAACAACCGCAGTATCACCTAAGCTTCCACGGTGTAGGTACGAATTCCTGCAGTCGTCATAATGATCCGCTAAAATCTTTTTCCTAAGATTTCGAGATCCCACTTTCACTCCAGGAATGAAAGCTGTTTCGCGTAGTCTAATGTCCTCAGAAGATGCCCCAACTAAGATTGTATACTCAGATTCTTCTAATATCATACCACCATTTACTACATCATAATAGGTTAAATCACTGGTAGAAATTATAAATTCTATCTCCCTCTTCTCTCCAGGTAAGATATTCTTTACTCTCTCAAAAGCTTTTAGCTGCAAACGAGGTCTAACAGTTCTTGAGACTTCCTGCCTCACATAAACCTGCACCACTTCATCACTAATTCTATTTCCTGTATTTGCAATAGTTACTTTAATTAATAGATTAGTAAAATCCTCTAATTGCACTGTAAGCTTTTGATATTGCATAGTTGTATAGGTAAGACCATGTCCAAATGGGTATAACACCTCTTTGTTAAAATACTGGTAAGTTCGGTTACCGCGAATAATATCATAATCCTCTATCGGTGGTAAATCCTTCGTATCGAGATACCAAGTCATTGGCAACCTACCCGATGGTGATACATCACCAAATAACACAGCAGCAATCGCATTACCAAGTTCTTGACTTCCAGATGTAGTCGTTATAATTGCCGGAATATGTTCCTTTTCCCAGCGTATTGCATATGGATAATTTGTTATAAGTACAAGAATTACCTTAGGATTTACTTTATGTACTTGCTTTATTAATCTTTCTTGATATGGCGGTAGATCTAAATCATTCCGATCAATTTCTTCTTTACTGTTAATAACAGGATTACAACCCATTACTAGAATAGCATAATCACTATTCTTTGTATATTCTTTCGCTTCTTCGATACCATCGGATACAAGTTCAAGATCCAATGTAACTTTTTCTTCCTTAGAAAATGAAAGCTTTCCTTCCTTATTAATCGCTACATAATCATCCTTCCAAGTATCTATTGTTACGGATATTTCCTGTCTTTTTTGTTCACTTAGAATTTCAAATATAGTTTGAAAACTTTTTTCGCCTAAATTACCCACAAGATGGAAATCAAATGCTTCTTTTACAAACCATTCAAATACTTCCGTCTTAGTTGCAGTAATAAGTCCTTCTTCCTCATCTGCTGACAGGTATTTCCCTTGACTAGTCGCTATGGTCAGATTTCCGTTACCCCAGTCTGTGATAGTAAATGTCTCTGCTAATTCTTTACTCCCTAGTGTGACAAAACCTTCCTCTGTTACACAAAGATATTTCTCTTGATATCGAATTCTAACGCGAGGTAATCCATCCACCACCTTAGAATTCGTAAGATTCTTACGAGTCCCTTTGTTGTACTCTTTGATACCTTGTAATGGTGTTACGGAATATGGTGGTATCCCACTATACCAATCTTTATACCAAACATCGGATAATGGACCGATCACACAAAAGGATGAATTTTCTTTAGTAAGTGGCAATATCTGTCCTTCATTCTTTAATAATACCATGGCTTTTGTTGCAGCTTCTAGCGTTAAAGATTTATTCTCTTCACTATTAATATATTTTTCGGTTATATGTGCATATGGGTTTTGTCCTATCGCATCAAAATAACCAAGACGGATTCTGGTTGAAAATGAATTACAAATCGAGGTATCCAAATCTGCCTCTGTAATCAACCCGGCTTGATAAGCTTCTTTGGCTGCTTGTTTAACCACTTCACGATTATCAGTGAAACAATCAATACCTGCTTTTAACCCATAGGCAATGGTTTCTGCATGGGAGCCAAAATATTTATGATCACTAACTGTTTGCATCATGTCACCACCATCACATACAACATGCCCACGAAGCCCCCACTGTTCTTTTACAATGTTTTTTACTTCATTATTTACAATACAAGGGACTCCATTAATTTCGTTGTATGCCGTCATAATAGCTTCGGCTTTCCCCTCTGTAATTGCACGTTTGAAAGGTTCTAAATAATACTCATGTTTATTTCTAGGGTCGATAGAAGAGGATGAAAAAATTCTATCCTTTTCTGTATTATTAGCGTAGAAATGCTTTAAGGTCGCACCGCAACGAATATAAAACGGATCAACTCCACGCATACCTTGAATATATGCAGAAGCCATCTTCCCTGTAAGATAGGGGTCCTCCCCATAAGCTTCTTCTGTTCGTCCCCAACGTGGATCACGTTCCATGTCTATCGTTGGCGCCCAACGGCACAAACCTCCATTTTTGTGACGTTGATATAAAACTCTAGCTTCATTACCAACTGTTACGCCAATCTTAGTTAAAAGTGTCGTATCCCAAGTAGAGCTCATTCCAATCGGTTGCGGAAATATTGTCGTTGGTTCCGGCTCTCCTTTATTAAATGACTGGTCGTGTCTTGCTTCTATACCATGCGCAGCCTCTCCTCCATGAAAGGTACTTTGTATTCCAAGGCGTTCAATCGTCGGACATCCTGTCCCTAGAAACTCAAATTTTTCTTCCAATGTCAGGTTTTCAACGAGATAATCTAACCTTTTCTTAAGAGGTAAACTATTATCCCATAATGGTGTTTCAAGATATGATGCATTACCCATAAGCCCATCTCCTTTCCTAATTTCATTATACGAAGATGGGCTCTTTTAGCAATGTAGTATATATTTTATCTTGTCTATGATTCATGTCATATCTTTTCTTACTATATGCTATGGATTTACCTTAGCTACTCACTTTTGTTAATATCTTTCCGTCGTTGCTCTAAAACAATTCTTTGAATACTTTTCTCCGAGAGATAGAATTCCGCTGCAAGAATCCTATAATTCTTCCCCTGTGAATATCGCTTGTAAATAGCAACATTTCTTTGTTCCAGTTCCAATCTAGTATTGGTTTTCGCACCCCAGGGACTCTTATTTTCCTCTTTCTTAGGTATATAAATGGATGTACCATCAATATAATCTTGTATTTGTTCAATTAATTCATAAGGCAATATATTTTCAGCCTTTACATAGCTCATAGTTGCTCCTCCTAAAATGTTTCTACCTAGGATTAGCAAGCGCTATTGGCCAAAGAATCTGAACGCAATAGCTCTTGCTATGCGTTAGTTATTAGTTTTCTCATATATACCTCCATTTTTTCGAAAGTTCTTGATTAGTTCTTGATTGTATTAACACCTTCTGTCGTATCTTAACAACCTTATTACTCTATAATACCATACACTTATTTAAGAATGAACTTTTAACCGAAACCAACTATTTTTATCTTATTAGAGATAATATTCCTTCTGGTGATTGATTTGCTTGGGTTAACGATTCGTAAAATTTGATAGCATATTATGCTGAATAATCATAACTATGAATTCCCCCTACATACGTTGACATAATTCTCCATAATAATATCATTATAGTCCATATGACCTAAGTACGCAACAATATTTGTAAATATAAAAGCTATTAATCCTAATGATAATTACCAATAACAAAATCGCTTAGTACTCTGCTTTCTATTGAAAAAGGAGATGTATTGAATAATTCAAACAGGACTAAGTCCCTTCTGAAAGAATCAATAATACATCTCCTTTTTTATACAGCTGATTTCATTCATGCTAAATAAGAAAAGCTTATAATTTGTTGTATACCTGTATAGGCTGGTTATAAATCTCTAATTATGAGCTTCTATAACCATACCAATTCCTTATCAAATCACGGGTATTCATTCGTCTATTAATGCATGAATATTATATTACCCTAAAATTAGTGTTTCACAATACGATAATAAGTTCTGGCAGTAAGTCCATAAACAACAGCATAGAATATAATAAATACTCCTAAAGTCACTAATGTACAAGTTGCAAATAGAGTAACATTGAATAAACCTAAAACTGCCAATAGCTTTGTAATTACGTTAAATGCAAAAGCAATATGGATAGCAGCAGCTACGATCGGAAGGAAAAATACCGTTAACACCTGACTGTGAATCGTCTTTTTTACTTCCTCTTGACTCATACCAACTTTTTGCATAATTTCAAATCGTTCTCTATCGTCATTTCCTTCTGAAATCTGTTTATAATACATGATCAGTACGGTTGCCATTAAGAACAGTGTTCCTAAAAAGATACCAAGGAAAAAGAGACCGCCATAGACAAAGAAGAATTCATCTCTTACGTTTTCTACACTTTGTACATAAAATTTTTGATATAATTCTACATTATCTTGAGTTCTTAATTCTTGAATATTTTCATATAGCTCCAATTGCTTTTCTCTTGGTGCATCAAGATCAAATCCGTAATAATATTGGATTTTTCTATTGAAATCTTCTCCTATATCACTTAATTCTTTACTGATTTTTTCTAAGGAATCTGTATCAGGCAAGATGATATAATAGGTATCGATCATCTCCGGTGAATAAAAGAAATCATTTTGGGACACTTCTGATATTTCTTTAATATGATAACTTTCTTTCCCAAATGTTATCGTGTCCTCAGATAATTTACTTTTCATATACTTAACAAATACTTCATCTGATTCTAGTGTTTTTGTTTCTCCAAGTATCTTATTATAATCTGAAAGTGGTATCATATAAAGAAGTATTCCATCCTTATAGTAACCAGTGTCACTCTTTAGAAACTGGTTTCCCTGTTTCTTTGCCAATTGACTCACAAAACGATAAGAAATCATATCTTTTTGCTCTACTTGCTGGCTATTAGTAATCCCTGCTATCACTTTTTCAATTTCTTTTCCCTCTTCCTCACTAATATCACGTCCAGATATTTGAATGTTTTTTGGGAACATATTTTTTAGAGAGTCATCAAATCCAATATAAAGAGATACAGTAGAGGATATCATAACAAGAACCATAGTACTTAAGATACAAATATTTGCTAAACCGACTGCATTTTGTTTCATACGGTATATCATACCAGATACTGAGATAAAATGATTCGCTTTGTAATAATATCTCTTATTTTTACGAAGCATTTTTAGAACAGCGATACTACCTGCGGTAAATACACAGTAAGTTCCTATAATAACTAAGATTACTGCGATAAAAAATAATCCTATGGCATCCAAAGGCGATGTTGTTGTTACGGAAATATAATAACCGCCAGATAAACAAGCTAAACCAATCAACGTAAGAAGCCACTTTGTTTTCGGTTCTTTCTCCCCTACTTGTTTTCCACGTAGTAATTCAATTGGATTTGCCAGATGAATTTGTCGTAAATTATTTAGTAAAAGTAATAAGAAAATAACAACAAATAAAATCAATGTAGTTACTACAGCAAACTCAGAGATTTCAAATCCAAAAGCTATCTCGAAATTTAGCATCTTACCAAGCGCTAAGACCATTAACTTACTAAGTAAAATGCCGAATGATAATCCTAAAGTTAGGCTGATTATTGCAACATAAAGATTTTCAAATGCCAACACCTTGGCAATGTGCTTCTTCTCCATTCCCAATATGTTATAAAGACCGATTTCTTTTTTTCTTCGCTTAATTAAAAAACTATTCGTATAAAAAAGAAAAATAACTGCAAAAATTCCGATTACTATCGTTCCTAGACCTAAAATTACGGTAAGCGATCCCCCACCTGACATAGTACTTAGAGCAGAATTATTTGCCAAAAAACACATCATGTAAAACATCATTATCGTTATCAAACAAGTAAGAATGTATGGCACATAATTTTTAGCGTTTTTACGAATGTTCGTTGCAGCAAGTTTTGCATATAAAGAACTATTCATGTATGTCACCCCCGCGAGCAGATCCAGTTGCTATCATAGTTAGTGTGTCAGATATTTTAGCAAACATATCTTCTTTTGACATACCAGCACGGTATAGTTGATGATACACTTCACCATCCTTGATAAAAAGTACTCTTTTTGCATGGCTAGCAGCCTTTGTACTATGGGTTACCATTAAAATAGTCTGACCTTCGTCATTGAGATCTGAGAATACCTTTAGTAAACTATCGGTAGCTCTAGAATCAAGTGCACCTGTTGGCTCGTCCGCAAGAATTAAGCGTGGATTTGTTATCAATGCTCTTGCAACTGCAGCTCTTTGTTTCTGTCCTCCGGATACTTCATAAGGGAATTTATTTAACAAATCTGAGATACCTAATCTTGCAGCAATCTTTTGAAGTCTTTCTTTCATTTCATCATACTGCTTACCAGATAAAACTAATGGTAAAAAGATATTATCTTGTAGGGAAAATGTATCAAGTAAATTAAAATCCTGAAATACGAACCCTAAATTATTACGTCGAAATGCTGATATCTCAGACTCTTTTATTGTGTTAAGGCTCTTACCATCTAACAGCACTTCTCCACTGCTTGGCTTATCAAGAGAAGCTAAGATGTTTAGTAATGTTGTTTTTCCAGAGCCAGACTCACCCATAATGGCAACGTATTCTCCTTGCTCCACCGAAAATGAGACATTCGATAAGGCTTGAACCTGATTTCCACCAAATCGTGTGGTATATATTTTCTTTAAATTTTTAACTTCTAATAATGACATATCTATCCTCCTAAATAATTTTCTACCTCGAATATGGTGTTAGTATAACAAAGAAAGAGAATGCGTAGCCATCGCTTTGGCTTACATTCTCCTGTTCAAACTTACATTATTGTAAGATATTAAAGAAAAGTGCGCTTGTAAATCTTTTCTTTAAAAAAAGTATACTCTGCTAACTCTTTTAGTATAAAAGCACGCTTCTCGAATTTTTCTTTGTGAAAAGGCACACTCCAACCTTTTTTTGCAACAAAGCGCTTTGCGAACTTTTCCATGCCATGATTATTCTAGTTATTCCACGGTTAATTCTTTCGTAGCCAAGCCTATATACACCTTAGTTCCTATCGAAACTTCGGAGGTTATCGTCAGGGTGTGCGATAACTTATTTAAGATACGTTTGCAAAGATATAAACCGATTCCAGTAGATTTTTTATCTGCTCTACCATTATATCCAGTGTAACCTTTCTCACATACTCTTGGCAAATCCTCAGGGCTAATACCAATACCGGTATCTTCTATTACTAAGGTATCTTCAAGTTCTGCATCTAAATAAATTGAGATACTACCTGAATTCGTGTATTTTAATGCATTTGATATTAACTGTTCTATCGCAAAGACGAGCCATTTTTCATCTGTTAATACAATTTTTTGAATTTCTTCATAATGTAATGTAATCTTCTTTCTGATAAAAGACTTTGCATGCTTTTTTATAGCTTGTTTTACAATATCATCAAGGTCATACCGTGATAATAGCATATCTCCTGACATACTCTCTACACGCAGGTATTGGAGTACCATTCCTACATATTGCTCTATTTTAAATAATTGATCTTGTAATTCCTCTGACATTGACATTTCTTCACTCTGTAATAACAAACGCATTGCTGCAATTGGTGTCTTAATCTGATGTACCCACATGGTATAATAGTCTATCATGTCTGATAATTTTACATCTACATCAGATAACATCTTTGTATACCTTTCACTTAATATGCGGATAATTTCTTGATAATCTTCCTCTATCTTATCCTGTGGTTGCGGAAATTCTAGTTCTGATAGGGTGATTGTCTGCTTTAACCATTGAAGTTTTTGCTGCCTCTTATAATAGATATAAAAACGTATTATACCAAATAAACTAACTGCTACAATGGATAATGCAGTGGCATACAAAACCGCTTCGACTGGAAGATTATATAGACTGAATACGATAAGAAATAGTACTATCGTTATCCCTGCGGACACAATAATTGATATATGTCTTTTTATATAAGAAACTAAGAGCTTAAATACTATGTTAATACTCTGTTTCTTATTCTTCCTTATGTTCTTCCTTATGTTCTCCATCTCTACTCCTAACTATTTCTACATTACCATGTACCCAACACCTTTTTTTGTAGTGATATAATTTTCTAATCCTGCATCATCTAGCTTTTTTCGAAGTCTATTCACATTGACCGTCAAAGTATTATCATCAACAAAGCTATCATTTTCCCATAAACGTTCCATAATCGCTTCTCTTGTAATAGCACGTCCGATATTCTCCATTAAGATTTGCATAATACGGAACTCATTTTTTGTTAACTCTACCTTTTCATGTCCACAAATCATAGACATATCACTTAGATTTAAAATTGCTCCATTATGTTCAATCGCATTTAATTGTCCTTGAAAGGAATAAGTTCTGCGTAGGATTGCCTGAACTTTTGCAGTCAGTACATTAAGGTCTACAGGCTTTGCTATAAAGTCATCGCCACCCATATTCATCGCCATCACTATATTCATATTATCTGCGGCGGATGACAAAAACACCACAGGTACTTTCGATACTCGTCTTATCTCACTACACCAATGAAAACCATTATAATAAGGCAGATAAACATCCAATAAAACCAGATGAGGTTCGAATTTAATTACCTGTTCTGTTACATTCTGAAAATCGGTAATATATTCTGTTTCATAACCCCATTTGCACAGATGATCTTTAATTGCCTTTGCAATGGTCATGTCGTCTTCTATCATTAAGATTTTATACATAGTTTTCCTCATTTCTACGCTGCTTTTGTCTTTCTTGCAAAAATGCGTATGCTTGCAAATGTGGTACTGCTATAAACAAGTGGTAAAATTTCTTTTTATTTTTCACTTACCTCCTGTTATACTATTCGCCACCTCTTGAGACTGAAATAACAGCTAGATAATCTTTCAACTCTTTTCTACTTACCTTCATATAATTCAGATAGTGATCTGCTAATTGTTCTCTGGCCTTTAATAATTCCTCCACTCCAGGCATATTTTGCGGAATCGGTGAATATTGCATTAGATATAGACTCCTAGCAATATCATATTCTCTAGGACCTTTACAACAGTTCATAAAGTCAATGACAGATACCTTATCCCCTTCTATAAAAATATTGCCCGGATGATAATCTCCATGGCATAGATTCTCTCCATCTTTTAATGTTGTAAGCAAGTGAAGCATCTCTTCACCCTGTTTTCTAGCTTCCATATCCCCTGAAAGGACAACGCGCTGTAGATTGTTTTGCAAGAATTCTTTATAATCCATAAATTCATTTGCTTTATTCTCATTAATTCTATTTTGTAGCTGTGCTATTTTTTGAGCACAGACTTTCATATCTCCAGTCGTCATCAGCCAATCGAACATAGAAATTCCATTCACTTTATCATATAGAATACCATATTGCTCTGAGACCGCAACAATATCATACACCATTGGTTTTTCAAAGTTCATCAGATTCAATCTCTTTGCATTCTCATACTCTTTTTTAACAGAATTGATTGGATATCCTTGATGAAATAATTTTAATACCTTTCCATCTTCCCATTCATAAACGTTAGCGGTATTTCCTTGCCCAATCATTTTGTATTCCATGACAAATGACTCCCCCATTTTGCTATTCTTATAACGTTTTTATTTCTAATCCATAATTTATTCTAGCATTTTCCCCCTCATTCGTAAAGAATGAGATTCATTCGTAAAGAATGAGTTCAGATGCGGTTATACTTCGTAACCTGGCTGGGGGCGCGGTTAATTTTATCGTCTATTATTACTGACAAGAGCTATGATAGCACATAACATAAAAAGCAGAACTGAATTAAATAGGTTATTCCTCTATCCAATAATCCAATTCTGCTACACATCAAAACATATCAATTGCTTCAAATATACTTAATTTCTTTCAACCCAGCCATCATCTGTTAAATAAATTTTTCCTATTTCCTTATCTGATGCATTTTCTATTATTTTCTTAGGATTTTTTGAGTACTCCACACTAACTTCTTGTTCGTTTATAGAAATGTGACTACCTCCAATAGCATTCAGTTTAATTACTTTGGCTAGCACTTTATCAAATTTATCATCCATGATGGAAAGTATTAACTGATCCACTTTTGTTTCATTATCAATTGTTGTACTTCTAGTTACCACTACCGCCTTACCAAGTTTACATGGTATGGTTTCTACCTGATATTGTCTAGTTAATGATTGACTATCTACGGTTTCATAAAGAATAACCTTACCATTCTGTAATTCAAATTCATTTATCGTTGGTGGAATTTCCATCAACTTATCCTGTTCTGATTGATAGGTTCGTTCTTCTTTACTGCACAGCTTCTCCATAATTACTTGGGGTAAAAAAGAGTATTTACTAATCTTAATATTAGTAACAGCACCATCTCTACTCGATATCTGTAGATATCCATTTGCATAGACATACTCTTTTATAATACTTCCATTGTTTTTGTAAAGGCTTATATCCTCTTCCCCATAGATACTTTGAACCTCTTCTACAGAACTCTGAACCCGAATCTTGCCCTCTGGTGAGAAACCAAAACCAATTTCAATAGTTTCTAGCTTACCACTATCCGAAAATTCAAGCACACTACAAGCATATTGATTTCCAAAGTAATTATGACTAATCTCAATTTCATTACTAACTTCAAATGCTTGATAAGAGATTTGCTTTTTCTTTAGATACTGAATCACCTCGAAATATGAAGTCCCTAAAGGAAAATCTCTAAGTTCATGATTCATGATTTGACTATCTTTGCTGGTTAACCCTACTGGCACTAAGTCTGCTGATAGTTTAATTTTCTCTCCACTAACTATTTTCTCGTACTCACCAAACCCTACCCCACAACCCCAAAAGGTACCATCTTTCTTTTGAATAATCATTTGAGGAATAGGAAGCCTTGCTTCACTTTGTCTCATTCCATAAGTTATCTTCGTAACTGTAGAATTAAATGCTACTTCACCGAGCCATACCATATTTACATCAGTAGCGATCTGTTGAGGGGTTTCTACAGTACCTTCTTCATAATTTCCAGTACCTAAGACTCCTTTTCTGTTATCTCCCCAAGTCCATAAAGTTCCATCCGAGCGGATTGCTGCGCATTGAAAGCTATCTGTGGAAATATAGATTGCATCTTCTAACATCTTCTTTGGTTCCGAAATCGGGGTGTTTTCATACCAATCTATTGTTCCCATCGAATCTGGTTTTTGACTATCATCCTTGGTATCTCCAATTTTCCATACAGTTCCGTCTTTTTTAAGTACTAGGATATGATATTCACCACATCTAGCATAAGCAACGTCCTTCATTAACAAAACAGGACGAATTGCACAGACATCGATAGAATGATTAAAATACGAGCCTACCTGTTTTATTCCCATAAGTCCATCAAAATTAGCCCCCATTCCATAGAGACTGCCATCTTCCGTTAGATATACAGCAAAATAATTTCTGCTAGCATCTACATGGACAACATTCTCTGCTATTTTCACTGGTTCCTTGGTATAATCAACATATGCCTCACCGAAATAACCTTGCACACTCTGACCAAGCTGTCCTGCACGATTATCACCTAGTCCCCATAGTATTCCTTCTTTATCTATAATATATTGATTCTCTGGTTGCACTACATTGGTAAGATAACAATCCGATAGCCTAAACTCTCCTGTAAGATGAAGTTCTTCCATAGAAACTCTGACAGGAACTTCTCTTTCATTCCCGAATAAATTATCTTTCCCGTACTCTTCATTAATTTGATTACTCTCTTTGTTTTGCTGATTCTCATGGCTTTGTTCACTGTCTGAATTCTGTGAGTTATGTTCTCCTTGTTTATTTTCGTTTTGTTCTTTATTTTCGTTTTGTTCTTTATTTTCTTTATTTATTTGATCTACCTCATTTAAATCTACCGCTGCTTCTTTTTGTTTCTCTAATCGAATATGAACATTATAAATCAAGACACTAACAAAGAATATAACTGCTGCTATCGTCAAAATACGTGCTCCTAGCTTTAAGAAAGATACTCCTCTTCCTTCTATTTTCTTTTGATTTCTTAAGTTCAAATAGACATAGTCATGCGTTTCTTCTGAACTAGTGTCATTTTTTCTTAGTTCTATTTGTTGAATCCGTGCTAACAACTCTTGCTTTGATTTCGATTGGTATTTCATTCCTTCATATACTGCTTTCATATTAATTTTTAAATCATTTTCATTAAGTTCTCCATACTGTTTTGACTCTTTTTTCATCAATACACCCCTCCTTTCATTTGAAACTTAAGTTTTTCCTTGGCTCTACGTAACTTCGTAGCTACCGTGTTACTATTCATCTCTAATATTTTTGCTATCTCAGCCAGAGTATACTCTTCATAATAATATAGATAAACTATCGTTCTCTCCTGCTCTTTTAACTTCATCAGTTGGTTATAAAGTTCCTTTTGCTCCAAGGTATACTCAATCCCACTGCTATACGGAATATCCTCTGTAAGTTCTGTGATTTTTCGAAACCACCCTGATTTTAAATAATTTTTACAATAATTTATTGTGACGCGAATTAACCACGCTTTTTCATGTTGCATTGACTCAAAGGTAACCTGTTTCTCTAATAGTTTTAAAAAAACTTCCTGTGTGATATCTTCTGCAGCTGAAATACTTCGTACCGAATTAAGCGCAATACGGTAAACCATATCTGAATACTGATGAAAACTTTCCGTTATGGAATGTTTTTCATAGGAACTCTCCACTGCCACTCCCCCCAATCTATATGATGTTTTCTTAACCTATTGTTAGAATAATTTTTAATCCTTTAATAAGAATACAACTCAGTTACCAATATTTGTTCATTATTTTTTATTTATTAGGTTGTTTTTATCTATTTACTACTATTTGTTCTTTCTCATTACTGTAATTTGCCTTTTTAAATAAGATAGATATTAATTTTATTTTCCTTATATTTACACAATAAAATAAAACGAGTGTTATAAATCAATTTTGAATTAACAAACTTTTGATTATAACACTCGTTTAATATTATTATTTCTTAGTATAATTAGTATAATTTAAGCACTACCTATAATACTCGCTAGATAAAAATCAATGATTCTAGATGATCCAATGGTAAAAATAATGCCACTCTCACATTACTTAGGCTGTCTTGGAAAGAATCCAGCGTTTGACACTGGTTCTCCTTTCACATACAAATGAGCTGTGTCTCCTACCTCCCTACAGCGAAAGAATGCTTCATTATTCATACGCTCTTCTGTTTCTATTATAGTAACTGAAGTAGGTGCAATAAAGAATCCGTGCCACATTAATTGTGCTGAGATTCCAAGTAGATGTGAAAGTATAACACAAGTAATTCCAAGGTGGCAAAATAGCACGATTGTATCATCACTTCCTGGTATAGCTCGGTATAATCTACCATCTCTTTGATATCCATGTTTTAATAAAAGTTCATCAAGTCCAGCAGCTACTTTTTCATACTCTTCCTTAACCGGTCCTGTCTTCATCAAATCATTGTCAAACCATCGATCTCTGTCGTAAAATTCCTCTTGTTTCGTCCAATAACCAGGCATAAAATCCCACGGTACCAACTTTTTTTCATTACCACCAAGTTCAATTGGAGCATCGAACTCTCTAAGCCAAGGTAATATCTCAGCTTCGGTACCTAATTTTCGTAATGTTGCTTTTGCTGTGTCTTTTGCCCTTCCAAGAGGTGAACAATAAATTGCCGAAATTGGAAGCTTGCTGATTCTTTCAGAAAGAAAATCCGCTTCTCTCCATCCTTTTTCAGTAAGTGAATCAATCGAATAATTTGGTTCTCCGTGTCTTATTAGAATTAGTTTCATACTTTTCCTCATTTCTGCGCTAATTTCATACCTCACAAGCGTAAAGATAGAACAGCCACAAACTTGGAGGTGAAATTATCACTCATCTTTTCGTGTTTTTTATTTTTTTTAAAGCTTAGGTGTAAAACTTGCGTAATTAAAGTAACATCTTATTTCTTATCTTATTTGTAACTCTAGTTGTAACCCTATTTGTAACCATATTTGTAACCATATTTGTGACCATAAGAATAGGACCGAACATTTCTATCTTTCATCACTATTTATTAATGAGACGATATATAAAATCTACTATATTTTCATTTAAACTCTTAGAATATATTAATTCACGAACCATAACAGGATTATCCGTAATGACATTATCAACACCTACATCGATCACTTTCTGTACACTACTCTCATTATTCACAGTCCAAGCATAGATTTCTTTCCCTTGACGGTGAATGTCATTTACCAATTTACTTGTTACAAAGGTAGCTTCAATGCTATAAACATCCGCATACTCCATGGTTAATAAGGAGCCGTATGCAACCGTTGTTATATAAACTGTTTTTATATCAGGTGCATATTCCTTCACCTGTTTTAAACAATCATAACTCATCGAGGCTACGACACAGTCACCCTCTACCTTATACTTTTTAATCAAGTCAACAACATTCTTTTCAAAATCGACTTCATGACCACTTGGCTTAAGTTCAATATTTAATTTAATCTTACCCCTTGTCTCCTTAATTACCTCTTCTAATGTAGATAATCTAACAGAAGAAAAGTCACTGTGAAACCAACTTCCAACGTCGATATCTTTAATCTCATCGTAGGTAACTTCCCATATATTTATATTTTTACCAGAGATTCGTTTCAAATTGGAATCATGCGCTACTACAATCACTCCATCCTTCGTCTGTTGAACATCAAGTTCTATATAATCCGCTCGTTGTTCTATTGCACTTTGGAATGCGGGCATGGTATTCTCTGGCGCTATACTAGAATTACCACGATGCGCGGACACCTGTGTATGTTCAAATAATTGTACATTCCAATCAAAATTTTTATTGGTTACAACAGATACGTAGAAGACATTTATCACTGCAGCAACTAATACGCTAAATACTAATACCTTTTTCAACTTATGGAATGTAATATCAGAAGAACGATAAGTTGGGATTTCCTCCCCTGCATATCTCTTTTGTTTATAATATAATGCACTGATAAATGCAAAAGATATAGCCACTGAAAAATTGGCAAACACGATTAATAGTAATAGTAGCACACCTGCAACAATAGCAAGTGTCATAGAATAGGCAATCGTTGAATTGGTTAACGATTTAATTACAAGAGCCACTGCACCAATGGAAAGAGAGGTAAATAGTAACACAATCAAAGTTATGGATATATTCCATACAATTAATCCTATGGCATGCTTAATATAACGTCCTTTATTCATTCGAAGGCTTTCTTTTCTTGCTTTTTTATAGTTACAACCTTCTAGTGTAAACGCATGAATACTAAAAATCCAGCGCAATGCAATAATAGCAAAAAGGATCATACATAAAATAAATAGTACCGAAAGCAACCGATTGTTGTTGATATAATCCATAATAAATTCTGGTATTTTGATACTTGAAATATAACCAGACACTATCGCAAAATTCGTAATCGGGATAATAAATAAAACAAATACAACAATTAGTCCATTCCTTCTCCTAAATAATCGAAAAGCAGATCGATAGCCAGCCTGAAACATTTGTGCAACCGTCATCTTATTATTATGAAACGAAGCATGAAAACATTGAACTAAGGCAGTCATCTCAAATAAAGTAAATAATGTTACAGCCAATAAGACAATTAAGCTGATACCTATCGTTGTAGGCCTTCTTAGAAACTCGAAAAAATTATCATTAGTTAGATATTGTTCTCCCGAAAGCTTTAAGGCAAGATTTAACATACCAAGAAGCAATGGAGTAAATACAGTGGATCCAATTAATTTATAAAATAATTCAAATAGTAATACAGTTTTATAGTTCTTTTTTAACAAACGAAATGCTAAGGTATATTTGTTCACAGGCGTTTCCTTCTAATTCTCAATAATTTCAGTTATGATACTTTCTATTTCCTTTGGCGAAGTTACAACATAGTCTGGTTTCACTACCCATGTGGAAGCATCTGAACCGCTGTAATTCACTCCAATTGTAATTATTTTCACAGTACTATTTGTGTTCTTTTCACTTAACTGTTCTAACAAGCACTTTTCTGCATTCTTAGCAAAAATAACATCTTCTGCATGATCTCCAATATAAATTAATACGGAATCTTCATAATCTACCCCTAGCTTCGATAGACATTTTAAATATCCCGAAGGGTTCGGCTTTTGTTCATTAAAACCAACTTCGTCCACACCGATAATCACAGGAAAGAACGATGCTAGTCCATAGGAATCTAAAGTATTTTCTATGTTTTTTGAACTATTTTGAGAGCATATTCCCTGGGCTTTTACTGGCAACCTTGGAATTATTTCAAGTAATCCCTGAAACAACTCTGCATTTAAATCATCCTGTAGCTGATAAGGACTCCAAAGCTTCCCTGCCTCTTCAATCTGTTCCATAGACAACCCATATGCATGTTCATATAATTCTTTCCAGTTCTTATATTTATAATTTGCTTTTTGATATTCATCAATTGAGGTTAGCGCTATCGGCATATGTTGCTCGATTTCAGGTATAAAGTGCTTTAATACCTCTTTTGTAACGCGTATATTTTTTTTAGTACTATCGACTAAAGTACCATCATAATCCCACAGTATCGCTGCTAATCTCATACTGATTCCCCCTTTTCCTTCTACTATAACTCAAGATAGTTCTTTAAGTTATCGATGTCTTCTTCCATACGTCTTCTTCAGTACGTTTCCTATCACAATGACCTTTTCTTCGATATATAAGAAAATACTTTTCCTTCCATAATCTTCACATACAACCATAATAACATGTTTCAAATGACTGTCAATGCTAATTATAAATCAAGGAGAAACAAATATGTGCTACAGGCATGGCAAATTCTCCATACCTCGAATCTCTGGATTATGCTGTTAGTATTTCGTCATATAAGAAATTGTATTATCCGACTTGATGAATTTCGCACAAGTCCAGAAATGAAGATATTCTGTATTAAATGATTTCCCCATATTCTCCGCCAAATGTTTATGTGATATATTTCTCTAGCATCGCTTCCAAACGTCTTTGTAACTCGACTCGAACATAATTAGGTTCTATGCAAGTTAACTTGTTTCCGAAACTCATTAGAATACCATAACCATAGTCATCGTCAATAAAATTAATCTTTAAAAACAAGACGGTGGGGCTCAATGCTGTGAAGTTTTTCTTGCCCCCTGTGTCCGTAGTAGGAAAAAGTTACTGTATGCTTTTGTTCCATTGCGGATTTAACAATATCCAATACCTTGTTTAAATCTTTACCTCTTATCCACGAGGATAGGTCAAAGAAAATTTGATCTGTTTTTACAGTTATATCATCCGCCAGTTCTTCAGATATAAAGCTTCTTAACTTAGCATGTGCTGTTGTAATATCTTTACCCGACAGCGCACTTTGAACAACTCCAAGTCCCATCAGCATTGTACTAATATCATCTGCTGTAAAGATACCTTTTTCTATTTTATATTGTTCTATAATACTGATTCCTCCGCCGATACCAGAAGTGGTTAATATCGGAATCCCGGCTACATTAATTGCTTCAATATCCCGATAAATTGTTCGAAGCGATACCTCAAACATTTCTGCAAGCTCTTTTCCTGTTACTTTTTCCCTTTGTAAAAGTAGCATTACGATTGCTAGCATTCGTTCAAACTTCATAATTACACCTTGTACTTTATTTTAATTGACTGACATATAGATGTCAACAATACTTGGTTATAATAGAAATAAACCCAACAGGAGGATATTCGTATTGAAAAAACTATTTTTATCTTCATCGTTTAAGGATGTTGCAAATTTGTTCCCAGAGTTCGCATCCAGCGATTTAACAGAAAAAACTGTAACCTTTATTCCCACTGCTGCATTACACGAAAAAATGAATTTCTACGTAAAGTCAGGCAGGAAAGCACTGGAGAAACTGGGGCTTAAAGTGGATGAACTGGAGATTTCCACAGCAACGCAATCTGATATATTAAGCAAACTGCAAAACAACGATTTTATTTATGTTTCTGGTGGAAATACCTTCTTTTTACTTCAAGAGCTACGAAGAGTGGGAGCTGACAAAATAATTATGGAGCAAATCGAATCCGGGAAGATTTATATTGGTGAATCAGCTGGTTCAATGATTCTATCTCCCAATATTGAATATGTGAAAGATATGGACGATTACAAGAAGGCTAATGATTTAACTAACTTTAATGCCTTAAACATTATTGATTTTTATCCATTACCACACTATAATTGTTTCCCATTTCAGAAAACAGTAGAAAAAATTATTTCTAAGTATAAAGACACTTTGGTTTTGACACCTATTAATAACTCTCAAGTAATACTGATTAATGGTAGTGATATAAGAATTGGCGAATAAGTGCGAAGTCACTTTGTCGCACCGAACCAGTAGGGTGAGTGTGCATCCCTCGGAGAGTTTTTGATTTATAGGAAATTGTATTGTAATTTCCTATAAATTAAAAAAGCACCCTCTTTCAGGGTGCCACACTTTTACCTAACTGCTACAGCTATTAATTTTACTAATTTTTTAAAGCCGTTAACCGGAATCGAACCGGTGACCTATTCATTACGAGTGAATCGCACTACCGACTGTGCTATAACGGCATAATATTTTGATATGATTTAAAATTAAACCTATCCTCGAGGCGACAAGATTCGAACTTGCGGCTTCTACGTCCCGAACGTAGCGCTCTACCAAACTGAGCCACGCCTCGAATTGTGACTGTTGTATGTACAAGGAAAAAGAAGCAGGTCGCTATGATATTATGCTACAATTTATTTTAATTGTCAAGACCAAATAAAGGAAAATAATTCAATTAAATTAGCTATAACATTAGATGAAACCAAGGAAGATAGTATCTCAAAAAAGAACTTTTTGATCTATCTCCTTGGTTCACTCATGTAGTTAAATAATAACGTAAGTTTTATTTATCGATGCTCTCCCATATAACAAATACCGATTGCACCAGGACCGGAATGAGCTCCAATACTTGGGCTTACTGTATTCACAATAATGTCGTCGGTATGTAACTTTTCCTTTATGAGATTTACTAAGAAATTAGCATCCTCTTCGACATCTCCATGTACAACACAGATAACATTATTCTCGTTCTTATATTTTCCCATGGTAGATAGCATATTATCCACTAATGTAGCTAGTGATTTCTTTCTTCCACGAGTAGTTCCATTCGATACAAGCTGACCTTCGTTGTTAACGACCAAAATAGGCTTAATATTTATCATAGATCCTACAATAGCTGTTGCCTTAGAAACTCGACCACCTCTATGAAGATGATGTAAATCATCTACGGTAAATTGAACACAAAATTCTAATTTATGTTCTTCAATCCAGGCAGCTACTTCATCGATACTCTTGCCCTGCTCTCTCATCGCGGCAGCTTTCATTATAACCATACCTTGACCTAAGGATACATTCAAGGTATCAATAACAATAATCTTAGCGCCTTCATTTTCCTCACATACTTCTTTTGCACCTACCATAACATTGTTACAGCCACCACTAAGTGCAGATGAAAAACTAATATGAAGAACATCATACCCCTCACTAACATATTTCTGAAAGGTTTCGCGAATTACGGCAGGGTTACTTGCCATAGTTGTTGGCATAACACCTGCACGCATTTTATCATAGAATTCTTTCGCAGATAATAAATGGTCCTCCCCGTAAGTTATGCCTTCTAAATCATAATAATGAGAGATAATACCAATATTTTTCTCTTTAATGTAGGATGGCAATAAATCCGAATTGGAATCTGTTGTAATGACAAACTCTTTCATTTGGTCCTATCCTTTCCTTTCTCTACCGATTAGTAACAAACAATGATGCCGCCTTCATTTGCATATAAGCTAGAAATACCGCCCGTGTTTGCTATAAAACATTTTGCAAAAGGAATACACTTCATAATTTCTTCTTTTACAAATATTGCACGTTCAAAATTATTACAGTGTGAAATGCCAAGAACACGGTTCTTTGCATCAATCACATCCTCTTCCATATATTTTACCATCTTTAGTAGTGCTTTTTCAATCCCACGAGCCTGATCAATTTTAACAATATTTCCATCATCAGCTCCCATAATAGGTTTAATATTGAGAGCACTACAAATAACTGCGGTTAAGTTACTTAATCTACCATTTTTTCTTAACGTATCTAAGGTCTCTAAAACAAACTTTGTTTTTAATCCATCACGGAACTCATTTACTTTAGATACTACTTCAGAGAAGGAAAATCCTTTTTCAATCAACTCTTGAATCTTCATTGCGATAAGGGTCTGGCCAACCGATGCAGATTTGGAATCAACCACTTCGATGTTTTTATTTGGATGATCTTCTAAATATAACTTTTTAGCAAGTTCCGCACTATTATAGGATCCACTTAAACGAGAGGATAAGGTTACCACATAGATATCTTCTGCTTCATCAAAATGAGACATATAACTGTCTGGAGACGGACAGGATGATTTCGGACAATTCTTGCTATCGTTCATTTTCCGTAAAAAATCAATCTGATTAAATGTCTCGTCGTCGATAATGTTTTCTTCTTCTATTTGAATGGACAATGCTACTTTTACAATATGTTCATCCTGTTGTAACTCCATTGGTAAATCAGTACAACTGTCGCATAAAATTTTATAAGACATAATAGTCCTCCTGTCAATTGTAAATATTGTGATGATGTCTTTATCACGTAGTAATTATCTATCACATAACGTAGTTTTAAATACTATATAATATCATATCATAGTTTTTTAATTTTGAAAAGTGAAAATTTTAAAAACAAAAAGTGATTTTATCTAAGTAAATACGCATCGCCTTGCAAAAAAAGGATGAGCAATCTAAATAAAAAAAGCAATAGAAAGCCCGTTAATTTGCTTTCTATTGCTTACTAAATGCTTTTAACAGAACCATTTATTATTCTGGGTAAAAAAATGAACTCTATTCATTTTTTTATTATTTCCCTTGAAAGATTACTCCTCACAATATAAATGTCTTGGAAGTCCCTCAACCATAATTGGAGTAAGTTCTGCCTGAATTAATGGTCTTGCATAATTAATGAAATCCTGTGTTACATAATAATTTGGAACGTCAATCCATTCCATAGGTACACGTTTTTCTACGTTAGCAATTGCCTTTATGTCATAGATATCGGTAGTACACTGATATGGTTCATCACTAACACGTTTTAAGGTAATCATCTTGCCAGTCTCACCTTCATAAGCTGCTTTTACTGCTGCACCACCAACTTGGAATGCTTCTGAAATATCCGTACGTGATACGATATGAGAGGCACAACGTTGCAAGGTACTAAATTCAATCGCACGTGCTTTACAGCCAAGCTCACCAGCCACTAAGTTAGCTAATACACGACCTGTACCAGAAAGCTGTTTATGCCCAAACGCATCGACACTGCCATTTGCATCTCCGACCTCACAAACATATCTACCATCTGCAAGACGAACACCCTCTGAAACAGCAATCACTACGGACTTCTTACGCTTTTGAATTTCATCCACTTTTTGTATAAAGTCTTTCGTATCAAATGGAACTTCCGGAAGAAGAATCATATCCGGTCCTTCGCAGTCTTCACTCTTAGCAAGAGCAGCTGCACCAGTTAACCACCCAGCATTTCTACCCATGATTTCTAAAATAGTAACGCTTTTAATATCATAAACTAATCCATCACGAATTACCTCTTTTGTAATTGAAGCAATGTATTTTGCCGCACTACCAAAACCAGGAGTATGATCCGTTGCAGCTAAGTCATTATCGATTGTTTTTGGTACGCCCATAAAACGAATGTGACTTCCTGTCATTTCTGCATACTCAGATAATTTCTTGATAGTATCCATGGAATCATTACCACCAATATAGAAGAAATACTCAATGTTTAATTCATGAAGCTTTTGAAAGATGGTCTCATAAACTTCTTTGTTCACGGAAACTTCAGGAAGCTTATATCTGCATGAACCAAGATAAGAAGAAGGTGTACGCTTTAATAACTCGAGGTCGAGATTGCTCTTAATATGATCGGATAAGTCAACAATCTGCCCGTTAAGAAAGCCCTGAATACCATGTTGCATACCGTAGACTTTATTAGCCCCTCGATCCATTGCTGTTTTGTATACCCCCGCCAAACTTGAATTAATAACCGCTGTTGGTCCTCCAGACTGTCCAACAATGACATTGCCACTCATGTAATTGCCTCCTCATTTTTAGTTGTGTCCCATTTAGTTACCATAACGCCATGTATGGAATTTGCACTCTATGTACAAATTGCACAATTTTGCGCAATCGCGCTCACTACGAGATTATAGCAGATGATTTTTGATAATACAATATTAAAAGGTGTTAAATAATAAACTTATCATGCACTTTTAACAAAAAACTATTCTAAATTTCACTCTTTTAACGATATTTAAGATATTTTTACCAAAAACTTGTTAACGATACGGACATAGAATTAGGGTCACGGATAGCAAAAATGCCAATTCGTAACCCCATAAATTCCTAATATTTAAAATATGGAACTGTAAATATTTCTTATAATAATGCTAAAATTACAAAGTTTGCAATAAATAAACCTGTTGCCACCCAAAGTACCGGTGTTACCTCTTTTACTTTTCCCTTAACACATTTTACAATAATATAGAAGATAAATCCTCCTGCAATACCATAGGAAATACTATAGCAAAGAGCTGTGAAGGCACCTGCAAAGAACGCTGGTATAGCTTCTTCTAAGTTATCCCAATCTACCTGCTTAAACGCGGAAAGCATCATAACACCAACAACAATAAGAGCTGGAGCGGTAGCTGCAAAAGGAATTGCACTTACATATGGAGCAAAGAATGCACTAACTGCAAACAAAATAGCTACCACTACACTGGTTAAGCCAGTACGTCCACCTGCATTAATACCTGCTGCACTCTCTACGTAAGTAGTAGTATTCGAAGTACCAAAGATAGCACCAATGCTGGTTGCTGTAGCATCTGCAAATAAAGCCTTGTCCATCTTAGACTTAAATCCTGCACTATTTTCAAGTGCTTCTTCATCCTCTTTAGAGAAGATTCCTGTTTTACGACCAGTTCCAATAAATGTTCCGATGGTATCAAAGGTATCTGATAAACTAAATGCAAAGATTGTCATTAATACAAGAGGAATTCTGCTTGCATCCGAAAATAAATGCTGAATACCTTCTTTACCAAATGCAGCACCAAAAGTTTCTGGTAACTGACTTAATGCTTCACTAAAACTTATCGAATCTGCTGTCTTTGTTACGCCAAAAGGAATACCAAGTAATGTAGTTACGAGAATACCGATAAAGATGGCACCCTTTACGTTTAATAATAAAAGAATAACAGTAAGTACAAGTCCAACTACAGTTAAAATAACGGCTGGATTATTAAAAGTTGCAATGCTAGGAACAATTGGATCACCAACAAAGATAACTAGTCCTGAATTAACAATTGCAATATATGCTACGAAAATACCGATTCCGCCACCGATAGCATGCTGTAAGCTTTCCGGAATGGATTTAATAATTAACTTACGAAGTTTTGTTACCGTAATAAAAATATTAAACAAACCACAGATAAATACCATTGCCAAAGCTTCCTGCCAGCTAAACTTAAGACCAAAGCATACGGTAAATACGAAAAATGCATTTAGTCCCATTCCTGGTGCCTGTGCATATGGAACATTAGCAACAAGTCCCATAATTAAAGTTCCGACGATAGATGCTAATATAGTTGCTAAAAATACCGCTCCCCATGGCATTCCAGTCTTTGATAACATCCCTGGATTTACTGTGATAATGTACGCCATTGCAAAAAATGTAGTGAAACCTGCTATTACTTCTGTACGCACGTTTGTATTGTTCTGCTTCAATTTAAAAAAGCGTTCCATAAATACTTCCTCCTATTATAATTTATTCAAGGAGCTTTACTCCTTAACAGGTACCCCTGTTTGAATCATAAAAAACGCTAGTAAGGCAATGAAACCGACTAACACGTGCTTTCATTCTTAAAGTTCATAGCACCCTTACACTGTTTTCTTATAATGTTTATAAATATACAATTAGTATAATTATTTGCATATTTAAACAAATAACTTTTCTCAATACACGCTCATTTTATCAATAGCGCTCTCAACTGTCAAGCATTAAAAGATAGAATTTTGTAATAAAAGGACGAAATAACACTAAATTTTGATTTTTACTTTAATCCGCTAAGAAGCCTGATTTCACTGAAATTTTTGTAATTATTCCAGCTTATTTTATTTATAAGTGACACTTATTTATCTCGTTGATATTTTAATTTATTCCTATTTTTTTACATATTAAATAAAATAAAAAACCCGCATTGCAGATTTTTTCCCACAATGCAGGTTGTAATTTTATACATACATATTTGAGTTAATTTCTTTATTTTAATTCTTTTTATCAAGATCATCCTCATTAAAACATTCCTCAATTGCAGCACCTGGTGCAACCATAGGCCAAACTTTATCATCATTATCAATGATACAATCTATTACGACTGGTTCGTTTAAAGAAAGTGCTTCTTTTAATACAGGTTCCACTTCTTCTTTTTTGGTAATTCGGAAAGCCTTTGCTCCCATAGCTTCTGCTAGCTTTACAAAATCCACTTTATCATTCAGAATCGTTTGAGAATAACGTCTTCCATAGAAGAGTGTCTGCCACTGACGAACCATTCCAAGAACGTGATTATTAAATATTACCTGTATAACTGGAATATTGTATCTTGTCGCAGTTGCAATCTCGTTCATATTCATACGGAAGCAACCATCACCAGCAATATTAATTACTGTCTTATCTGGCATTCCGACCTTTGCTCCAAGACTTGCCCCTAAGCCGTATCCCATTGTCCCTAATCCACCCGAAGTAATAAATGTTCTAGGATTTCTATATTTAATGTACTGTGCTGCCCACATCTGGTGCTGTCCTACCTCAGTTGTAATAATTGCATTCTCACCTGCAAGTTCATCAATTTTTTCTAAGATGTAAGGACCTGTTAAAACATTATTCTGATAAGTTAATGGATGTTTTTTCTTGCTTTCTTCAACTTTTTTCATCCATTCTTCATGTGATTGTTGTTCTAACTTCTCATTTAGTAAACGAAGAACTGCTTTGATATCTCCAATTAACCGTTTGTCTATAACAACATTCTTATTAATCTCAACCGGATCGATATCAATATGTATCTTCTTCGCATTTTGTGCAAACCTTGTAGCATTTCCAGTTACTCGGTCGCTAAAACGCGTTCCGATTGCTATAAATAAATCACATTCCGTAACACTTAAATTCGAAGTTTTTGTACCATGCATTCCAAGCATTCCGGTATACCTTGTATGGTTTCCTGGAAATGCACCTTTTCCCATCAAAGAATCTGTAACCGGGCAATCTAAGAGCTCTACAAATTCCATCAACTCTTTTTCTGCTCCCGATATAATAGCACCGCCGCCTACAAATACCATAGGTTTCTTACAACCACGAAGTAAGGCTAAAGTCTCATTCAAATCTTTACTAGTTACTTTTAGATATTCGTCATAGGTAATCTCTTCTGGTTCAGCCTCCACGTATTCATATTTTGCTGCTGTAACATCCTTTGTAATATCAATCAAAACAGGACCTGGTCTTCCACTCTTTGCTATCTTAAATGCACGACGGATCGTATCAGCAAGCTTCGTAATATCTTTCACAATAAAATTATGCTTTGTGATTGGCATCGTGATTCCCGCAATGTCAACCTCTTGAAAGCTGTCTTTACCAAGAAGAGGTACAGGAACGTTACCTGTAATTGCAACCATAGGAACAGAATCCATATAAGCGGTTGCGATACCAGTTACTAAATTCGTTGCACCTGGACCTGACGTTGCAAGACATACACCGACTTTTCCGGTTGCTCGTGCATAGCCATCCGCAGCATGGGAAGCCCCTTGTTCATGGGAAGTTAAAATATGTCTTATCTCGTCCTGATGACGATAAAGCTCATCATAAATGTTAAGCACCTGACCACCTGGATATCCAAATATGGTGTCAACGCCTTGTTCTTTCAAGCACTCAATTAAAATTTGCGAACCGGTTAATAACATACTGCACCTCTTTCTATAGTATCATTTTTTCAATCTTTTAATCTTGCCACTTCTGCAATCTCCAATCAGTGAAGAACTCTTTTTTGCGTGTGAATCACAAACAGAAGATAGTAAGCTTTATCTTAATCTTTCTTACTTAACACGTGGAACTTCTAAAATTGCACCACGATTTCCAGAGGTAACCATAGCAGTATAACGTGCAAGGTAACCCGTCGTAATTTTGGGCTCTCTTGGGCTCCAATTGACTCTTCTTCTCTCTAACTCCTCGTCGGATACTACGAAGTTAAGAGAATTATTCGGTATATCAATTTTGATGATATCCCCCTCCTCTATGAGAGCGATATTACCACCAACCGCTGCTTCCGGTGATACGTGACCTATCGATGCACCTCTGGATGCACCAGAGAAACGGCCATCTGTAATTAATGCAACAGAAGAACCAAGTCCCATACCTGCAATAGCAGAGGTAGGGTTTAGCATTTCTCGCATACCAGGTCCACCCTTTGGTCCTTCATATCGAATTACTACGACATCTCCCGCAACAATTTTCCCACTCTTAATTGCGTCAATTGCATCCTCTTCACAATCAAATACTCTTGCAGGTCCAACATGCACCATCATCTCAGGTGCTACAGCAGAGCGTTTTACTACACCGGAGTCTGGCGCTAGATTACCCTTTAACACTGCGATTCCACCAGTTTGACTATATGGATTTTCAATTGGACGAATTGTATCTGGATCTCTATTTACACAGCCTTCAATATTCTCTTTAATAGTCTTACCTGTACAAGTAATTAGGTCTGTATACAATAATCCCTTCTTATCAAGTTCATTCATAACAGCATAGACACCGCCGGCTTCATTCAAATCTTCCATGTAAGTATGACCAGCCGGAGCAAGGTGACATAGGTTTGGAGTCTTTGCACTGATTTCATTTGCGATATCTACATTTAAATCAACTCCTGCCTCATGAGCAATGGCTGGTAGGTGTAACATACTGTTTGTAGAACAGCCAAGTGCCATATCGACTGCCAACGCATTAAGAAAAGCCTTCTCTGACATAATATCTCTTGGACGTATATTATTCTGTAGAAGCTCCATAATCTTCATACCGGCATGTTTTGCAAGTCGAATACGTTCAGAGTATACTGCTGGAATTGTTCCATTTCCTTTCAGTCCCATTCCTAGCGCCTCTGTTAAACAGTTCATACTGTTTGCCGTATACATTCCGGAGCAAGATCCGCAGGTTGGGCAAACTTTATTTTCAAATTCCTCAACTTCCTCTTCCGTCATCTTACCAGCTGCATGTGCGCCAACTGCTTCAAACATACTGCTAAGGCTTCTCTTTTCTCCGTGAACACGACCTGCAAGCATTGGTCCTCCACTTACAAATATGGTAGGAATATTTACTCTAGCTGCTGCCATAAGTAAACCTGGAACATTCTTATCACAGTTTGGAACCATTACTAAAGCATCAAAACTATGTGCCATTGCCATTGCTTCAGTAGAATCAGCAATCAAATCCCTCGTTACTAGGGAATATTTCATACCGATATGTCCCATCGCAATTCCATCACATACTGCAATCGCTGGAAATACGATTGGTGTTCCTCCTGCCATCGCAACTCCTAATTTCACGGCTTCCACTATCTTATCTAAGTTCATATGTCCTGGTACAATTTCATTATAAGAACTTACAATACCTATGAGTGGTTTATCTAGTTCTTCCTTGGTTAATCCCAACGCATTAAATAAAGATCGATGAGGTGCTTGTTGTATCCCTTTGGTTACTGCATCACTTTTCATATCTCTATACACCTTTCTTTCTGTAATTTCTTTATTCTTAATCTCAACCAATCACACATTTCAAATCTTATAATCAAACCAACAAAGTGAGTCCACGTCTCTTTGATATTAAAAAAACGCCCGCCATAAGCAAGGATGCTTAGGGCGAACGTAATATCCGTGGTACCACCTAATTTCAGAATTTCTTCTGCTCTCTACAGTACAGGTTGCTCCTTATGAAGCAGAACCAATACTGTTTCCTTTTAACGGTGGACATCCGTTGAAGCCTACTAAGTAACTACTGTTCGGTTCAAAGCTCCGAGGCTACTTCCCGGTACATAAGCACTCCTGTACCATATGGCTATAAGTTCCCTTTTACCACTACTACGAATCTCCCGAAGACTTTCACCAGCCGTCTCCTCTCTTTGCTTCGATTCCGTAAGTACTCCTCCTCATCAACGCCTTTAAACTATTGATTTTTGTATTCAGTTATAACCAAAACTCTCCAAAAATTCTATTTGTATTGCAGTATAGTCTAGCAGAACTTTATTTTAAAGTCAACTGTCTTTTCAATATTAATATTTTATGGCAGATATAACTTTTAATACTTAAACAAGCCCTGAATATAACTAAAAAGAGCTAAGAAAACTTAAGTAATTCTGTTTTCTTAACTCCTTTTTCTTGACTCTTTTTTCTTAATTCTTTTTTCTTAACTTTTTATCAATTCTTTTTAGCTACCTATTATTTTGCGTATAACTCAATAATCTTTATTAGAATCTCCACTACTTTCTCCATTGCATTAACAGAGACATACTCATATCGTCCATGATAGTTTTCGCCTCCAGTACAAAGGTTTGGGCAAGGAAGACCCATAAAGGACAAACGAGCGCCATCCGTACCACCACGAATAGGAACAACAGTCGGTGTAATCTCTAGTGCCTCCATAGCTTCTTTGGCACGATCTACTAAATGCATGTGTGGTTCAACTTTTTCTTTCATATTATAATAGTTGTCTTTTATCTCCGCTGAGAAAGTATCCTGACCATATTTCTCATTTAAAAATTCGCAAACTTTAGAAAATAACTTCTTCTTTTCCTCAAACTTAACTTTATCGTGATCTCTTATAATATAATAAAGTGTTGCCGAATCAACAGTACCCTCTATTTTATCAAGATGATAAAATCCTTCATAACCTTCGGTATATGCTGGATTTTCAGATACTGGAAGCATCTGCTGGAATTCCATACCGAGTAATACTGCGTTCTTCATTTTTCCTTTTGCATAGCCTGGATGAATACTTGTTCCTTGTATCTTTAACTTTACACCTGCAGCATTAAAGTTCTCATATTCGATTTCTCCAAGCGTACTACCATCTACAGTATAAGCAAAATCTGCTCCAAATCCTTCTACATCAAAGAAGTCTACTCCACGGCCAACTTCTTCGTCAGGGGTGAAGCCAATCTGAATGGTTCCGTGTTCAATTTCTGGATGAGTTAGTAAGTACTCTGCCATTGTCATGATTTCCGCAATACCTGCTTTATCATCGCCACCTAACAATGTGGTTCCATCTGTTACTACTAAATCTTGACCTTCATTATTCTTAAGCCTTGGAAATTGTTTTGGAGACATAACAATTCCTAGTGCTTCATTTAATACAATATCCCCACCATCATAGTTCTTCACTACTCTAGGCTTAACATTTTCTGCGGTTAGCGCTGGAGCAGTGTCCATATGAGCTACAAATCCAAGGGCAGGTACTTTCTTCGTCGTTGTTGCAGGAATGGTAGCATACACATAACAATGCTCACTCATTCGAACATTCGTAGCTCCTAACGCTTTTAATTCCTGCTCTAAAGCTTTTGCAAGTATCCATTGTCTATCTGTACTTGGTACTGGCTCTTGATCATCCTCGGAAGTTGTATGAAAGCTAACATAATTTAAAAAACGTTCTAACACTTTTGACATATTGACCTCTTTCTGGTATTTTAACACCATTTTATTTTGAAATATTTCTCTCTAAGTTTTATAAAAAGTATGTTGTAAACAATTATCTCCAAAAAAGCTTTATGATTAATATTTATGCTTAATTTACGATATCTCACAACATTAATTGATAACTAATTTGATTTTCTTAGAAACAAAAATATTGATTCTAGGATATAGCGATATGACTCTTAGAAGTTAATGTGGCTTACTTATTATAGTATAAACGAATTCTTTCACTCCTATGTCCCACCAGTTTTCAATTTACCTGTTTGATAAATTCTACTACAAATTACAAGTCTACGCAAGCAATGCGTCTTAGAAAATGACTTTGCTAATAAAAAGCTATTGTAAAGCTGTCGATCTCTTGTAAGCATCGGCTCTACAATAGCTTTCCTATAAATCTCTACTTTTAACCTTTTTACTTTTAACCCCATACTTCCGATTCTAGAAAAACTCCCCTAACTCGTATAACTAATGTCTCTATTTAAAATAAGATACACCGGATTCAAAAATATACTGATTCTGATTTCCAAAGATGTTTAAAGCTACTCCATCTCCACGACGTTCGGAGTGTGCCATCTTACCAAGAACACGACCATCTGGACTTGTGATACCCTCAATTGCGTAATAGGAACCATTTGGATTATAATTTTCATCCATGGTTGGATTTCCATTCATATCAACATATTGAGTAGCAATCTGTCCATTTGCTGCAAGTTTCTTAAGCCACTCTTCATTTGCAACAAAGCGTCCTTCTCCATGAGAAGCTGGAATGGAGTAAACTCCGCCAAGTTCTGCCTTCCTTAACCAAGGAGATTGATTCGATACCACTTTCGTATACACCGTTTTTGAAATATGACGTCCAATATTATTCATCGTTAAGGTTGGCGAATCTACTGTCTGTGGCATAATCTCTCCATTTGGAACTAACCCAAGTTTAATCAAAGCTTGGAAACCATTGCAGATACCAAGTACTAAACCGTCTTTTATTTTTAAAAGGTCATTCACTGCATCACTGATACGAACATTACGAAAAGCTGTAGCAATAAACTTTCCAGAACCATCTGGCTCATCACCAGCGGAGAATCCACCAGGGAACATTAAGATTTGCGCTTCCTTGATTGCTTTCTCAAATGCGTCCACAGACTCTATAATACTTCTCTCATCCAAATTCTTGAATACTACAGTCTTAACCTCTGCACCAGCTCGTTCAAAGGCTCGTAAGCTATCATATTCACAGTTTGTTCCTGGGAAGACCGGAATAAAAACTTTTGGCTTTGCTACCTTATTCTTTGCTATATAAATTGTCTTTGCATCAAAAAGGTAGCATGGAACCTTTTCTGTCTCTACTTCTTCTTCCATATTAGAACGAGTTGGGAATACCTTTTCTAACGTGTTTGACCATGCAGATAATGCTTCTTCCATTGTAATAGATATATCTTTATAATTAAAAATGCGTGTATCTGTAACGGTACCTACCATCTGGTATGAAACATTTAGGGCATCTAATTTTACGAAATCTGATTCACTTACTTCCGCTACGATATCTCCGTAGGCAGGTGCGAATAAATCTGAATCTGTAAGATTAGGGTCAAAATCAACTCCTAACTGATTACCAAATGCCATCTTAGAAACACTTTCCGCAATACCCTTAGCACCTAAAGCATATGCCGATACGATAACCTTCTCATGAATTAATTTCGTAATCGCTTGATATAGATGTTGTAGCTTTTCATATTCAGGTAAATCATAGGAATCCTTCTCTATAGAGAAACGTACCAAACGATTACTAGCATTTTTTAATTCAGAGGTAACTACCTCATTTGCTTTCGCTACATCAACCGCAAAGGATACTAAGGTAGGTGGTACATCAATGTCATTGAAAGTCCCTGACATACTATCCTTACCGCCAATCGATGGAAGTCCCAGCTTCATTTGAGCATCATAAGCTCCAAGCAATGCAGTTAATGGTTCACCCCATCGACGTGCATCATTACCAAGCCTTCTAAAATACTCCTGGAAGGTAAATCGGATCTTTTTATGATCACCGCCTGCTGCCACAATTTTAGCAACAGAAGAAATTACTGCATATACCGCACCATGGAAAGGGCTCCAGCTGCTTAAGTAAGGATCATATCCATAGCTCATCATCGTTACGGTGTCACATGCACCACGAAGAACTGGTAGTTTTGCTACCATTGTCTGAACAGGTGTTAACTGAAATTTCCCACCATATGGCATCGTTACCGTAGCTGCACCGATGGAGCTATCAAACATCTCTACTAATCCTTTTTTGGAACAGATGTTTAAGTCAGAAAGCATTGATAACCACTGTTCTTTGATAGAGTTATCAACCTTTTTACCCATTTCCTCACAAAGAGTTTGCCCCTTAGAAGTTTCTTCCGAAGAAGTTTCAGACACTTCACCATGTAACTTTACAGTCTTAGCAGCAGGATAGAATGCACCCGCTTTAAAATAGTTCTCCTCTGCCTTTGGTATTGTTACTACTGCAGTTGCCTCCTGATGTGCCCCATTGGTATCTAAGAATTTTCTTGAGATATCAACAATTACTTTTCCACGCCAGTTAAGTACTAATCTAGGCTCTTCCGTAACCACTGCTACTTCTACAGCCTCCAGATTCTCCTCATTTGCATATGCAAGCATCTGCTCTACGTCATTTTTATCTACAACAATGGCCATACGCTCCTGAGATTCAGAAATCGCAAGTTCTGTACCATCTAAACCAGCATACTTTTTAGGAACCTTATCTAAATCAATACGAAGACCATCTGCTAATTCTCCAATAGCAACAGACACACCACCTGCTCCAAAGTCATTACATTTCTTAATTAATTTAGATACTTCCTCGCGGCGGAAAAGTCTCTGTAATTTACGCTCGGTAGGTGCGTTACCTTTCTGTACCTCTGCACCACAAGTCTGAATGGATTCTGTTGTGTGTACTTTAGAGGAACCCGTAGCACCACCACAGCCATCACGACCAGTACGACCACCCATTAAAATAATGATATCACCTGGCTCGGAATTTTCTCGAATCACATTTTTTCTTGGTGCAGCACCCATAACAGCACCAATCTCCATTCGTTTTGCAACGTAATTTGGATGATAGATTTCATCTACTAATCCAGTCGCAAGACCGATTTGATTTCCATAAGAGCTATAACCTTTCGCAGCTCCTGTTACAATCTTTCTTTGTGGAAGTTTACCTTGTAAGGTATCTTTTAAGGATACCGTCGGGTCAGCTGCTCCAGTTACTCTCATTGCTTGATAAACATAACCACGTCCGGATAATGGATCACGAATTGCTCCTCCAAGACAAGTTGCTGCTCCACCAAATGGTTCAATTTCGGTTGGATGGTTATGAGTCTCGTTCTTAAAAAATACCAACCACTCTTCTGTCACACCATCAATTTCAACCGGAACTACGATAGAACAGGCGTTGATTTCATCGGAAACTTCCATATCCTCAAGCTTCCCGTCTGCCTTTAGTTTCTTCATCGCAAGTAATGCAATGTCCATTAACGAAATGTACTTATCATCTCTATCTTTATAAAGGATCTCTCTATTCGCTTTATAATCTTCATATGCAGCCTTAATTGGCTCCTTATAATAACCTTCTTCAAAATCTACCTTAGTTAACTCCGTTAAGAAAGTGGTGTGGCGGCAATGATCGGACCAGTAAGTGTCTAGAACACGAATTTCCGTAATCGAAGGGTCTCTCTTTTCTTCCACTTTAAAATAATTTTGTATATGTTTAAAATCAGCATAAGTCATTGCTAAATTTAAAGATTCATATAATAAAAGAAGCTTCGTCTCCCCCATACTTTGAAAACCAATTAAATAGGATATATCCTCAGGTGTTTCAAACTCTGTCATTAAAGTTTCTGGTTTTACCTCATCTGTCTCCCTAGAATCCACAGGGTTAATACAATATTGTTTGATACGAACAAAATCTTCTTCCCCTAACGTACCATCTAATACATAAGTTGTTGCACAATGAATGACTGGCTCTTCTTTTTCATTTAAGAGCTTTACACACTGCTCCGCAGAATCTGCACGCTGGTCAAATTGTCCAGGGAGATATTCCACGGAAAATACTCTATCCCCTGATGCGAATGGAAACTTTTCCTCATATAAATCATCTACTGGTGGCTCTGAAAACACGATACCGAGTGCTTTTTGATAGGTTTCATCACTTACATTCTCTATATCATAACGGATTAAAACACGCACATTTGTAAGTGTCTTAAGCCCTAAATAACTTCTAAGCTCTTCTTTTAGCTCTTTAGCACGTACTGCATAAGGTACTTTTTTCTCTACATATACTCTTTTGACACTTCCCACGTCATTACCTCCGTATATTTTTCTAGGTTTTTGTGTATACTTCCTCTTTTCTGGTTATATTTATTATATCATAGGCGTATTTATAAATGAAATTAATATATATGAAATATTTCATTAGGTGAACTAATAAAGCCAGCTATTGTCCCATCTTATTATTGTCTGATTATATTTCAGTTAATGAGACAGTGCACTAGACAATCTTGTATGTCTATAGTACAATATGTGTGACTATTTTATCTAGTCCAAAGCGCAAAAAGCTAGTTCATCCATACAGTATTTGTAAGGGAGAACCAGCATGCGTAGTTAAGAATTCTGTTGAATACTCGGAGGAAATGATATGCTTTACTCAATTTTTAATAACTTGTCAGGCAAAAGTATTACTTTTGTAGGGTTATTGCTAGCTTTCTTGATAACATGTATCTTACTAAAGGTACTACAGAACATTCTACCAAGGGACGGTGGAAGAGCTCATGCGGTAAATGGTGGGCTGTCTCAAGGAAAGCCTCGCGGTGCAGGAATTGTTTTTATCCTAGTATTCGTTGTAGCTACATTGTTATTCGTTCCAATCTCCAGAGAACTAATTATTTATCTACTTATGATTATTGCTGCTATGATGAGCGGTTACTTAGACGATAGCTCAAAAGCACCTTGGGGCGAATATAAAAAAGGATTTATCGATTTAGTTATTGCTCTTGTGTGCGCCGTTACTTATGTGAATTTTAATGGCAGTACCTTAACAATTCTAACCACTGGTACTTCATTTGAACTTAATCCTGTCATCTATGTATTACTTGCAATGTTGTTAATTTGGGTTTCTATTAATGTAACCAATTGTACCGACGGAGTAGACGGGCTTAGTGGCAGCATCGGCATTGCTACGATACTTACCTTCTACCTTGTGTTTGTTTCAGTTATAGACAACCAAGATTATGCTTTAATTTCTCTACTTATGATTGCTTGTATTCTTGGTTACCTATGGTTTAATGCTTCTCCAAGTAAATTGTTAATGGGAGACGCTGGTTCCAGAGCAATCGGATTATTTATCGCAGTAATTGCTCTTAAAACAGGTAGTCCATTACTTTTTATCCCTGCTGCTATAGTTTTTATCATCGACGGAGGGCTTGGTTTGGTGAAGGTTGCTCTTCTTCGTTTCTTTAAGATTAAGATTTTAGTAAATACCAGAACACCAATCCATGATCATGTTAGAAAAAAACTAGGTTGGTCTGATCCACAGACCGTATTCCGTTTTATTACTATACAGGTTATGGTATCCTTTATCGTCCTTTATCTGTTGTTATAGTAGGAATCGAAATCATAGAAAGGGGAAGGCGCATTGGATATTAATTACGAGTTATATAAAGTATTCTATTATGTTGCAAAAACTCTAAGTTTTAGCGAAGCTGCTGCTGAATTATTCATCTCTCAATCTGCAGTTAGCCAATCCGTAAAAGTATTAGAAAAACGACTGAATCAGGTACTATTTATTCGTAGTACTAAAAGAGTAAGTCTTACCAAAGAAGGTGAGATGCTGTTTAAGCATATAGAACCAGCTATTAATTTAATCAGCAGAGGTGAGAATCAACTCCTAAACTCTACCCCAGCAGGTGGTATGCAATTACGAATTGCCGCAAGTGATACGATTTGTAGATATTTCTTAGTACCATATCTAAATAATTTTCACAAATCCTATCCTGAGGTACATATCCGTATTATTAATGGTACCTCACTTAAATGTGCAGAGTTGCTTGAGACAAATCAAGTGGATTTAATAGTTGTCAATTCACCTAACTCTGCATTAAACAATAACTTAAATATTCAAGATGTTACTACCTTTCGAGATGTCTTTGTTGCAAAACCAGACGCCTTTCCACTTGCCGATCATAAGCTTACGTTAACAGAGCTTCAGAAGTTACCTATCCTTATGCTTACGAAGCTATCTACAACAAGCGCCTTCCTTCATAATTTGTTCTTACAACAATCTTTGGATTTGGTGCCTGCTATAGAACTTAGCAGTAATGATTTATTGATTGATTTAGCTAAAATTGGTCTCGGCATCGCATTTGTACCGGATTTTTGTATCAATAATGTTAGCTCCCCAGAGCTTATTACGTTAGAAACAGCTGATGAAATGCCAGAGCGAAAATTAGTTGTAGCCTACGATGATAGCCTGCCACTCTCTGAGCCTGCACAATTTTTTATTCAGTCAATGGTAGACAAGTTATAGAATATTAGAGATATAATTAAAAAATGCTTAAAATAACAAGGGTGATATAGATTTTCGTTTTACCAACGAAAACTTATATCACCCTTATTGTTTCTAATATCAATTTACTTCATATACTACTTACTATTTTCCTTTGTTTATTCGTGTAATCTTCGTATCAGTTTATATACAATACAATTTTGTATCACCAAAGGTTTACTATGAGCAAAGAAGATAATACCATCGCTTGGTGCTATGATTTGTGAGATTACTTCCCCTTCGATCGGGTCAACAACTTCTGCTAAGACATCACCAAATTTCACTTCTTCTCCTGGTTTTCTAAGAGGGCGATATATTCCTGAAACATCTGTTTTAATTGGCATTAAAGTTTCTTCTTCCACAATACTTGCTATATAACCGCTATGACAGTTGTACTTGATGATTCCCATACGTGTTAGAAATCTAAGAACCGAAGATACCGCCTGTCTTGCTGATGTTTCATCAATACTGCTGGTTGCTGGAGTATATACAGAAAATGCATTCGTTCCATTCACTTGCCAGCAATAATTTAAAGTTCCTGTATCAAATGGATGTGGTTTTTTTGTGAGTACATATGGTAGCCCAAATAGATTCGCGAGGCTAGTGCTTTCATGCCCTGTTTCCATCATTCTGACATGAGGAATAAATTCTCCTGGAGTATGAAAACTTGCGAATTGGATACCAAAATTATAACCTTCCACTGCCTTAAATACTCCACCGGCGATACGCTCTGTTGTCTCACCACTATCATCTCCTGGAAACAAACGGTTTATATCAGACTTATCCATCGCCCAAAAACGTTTCTCTATGTTAATACTAGATTGATTCAATGTTGGTATTACCAGGATTTCATTGTTATTTACAATTGCTCCAATTTTTTCAAGCCTAGTTAATTCCTTAATCAACTGAGAGCAGATATATAACTGTTGTATTTCATTTCCCCTAGTTGGTCCCACAATACATGCTGCTTTTTCTCCCTTTCCAAAGCGAAAACCAACAATATGCATATCATCACGATAAGGACTTTTTACCGTATGAATTATTTCTTGAAACATTTACACCCCTCCTAGGATTCTAGCAATTAGGGAACCATCATAAACAACAGGGTATTCCCTTAATGTAAACACGACTCCATCACAAGGAGCTATAATGTGTTGAACAATCGTACCATTTAAGCTATCCACAATATTTCCCACAACATCTCCAGCTTTGATATCCATTAGGTGTTCTACACATGGTAAAAATACACCTGAGGCTTCTGCATGTATTAAAGTCACCTTATCCTGATCGGATGAGATCACTGACGTCTTTGGTGTAATGACAGGTCCACTCCAAATACCAAGCTTATGCATCAGACAAAAAATACCTTCTAAGATCTGATCTCCAAACTCTTTTGTAATTCTCATACCAACGCCCATCTCAATACTTAACGTTGGTACCTTTTTTTGATTTAAGCTATGGTATAGACTTGCAGGTTCAACCGTTGGAGAGGAATGAACCCAGATAAAGTCAGTATTCAACAACTTTGCATATTCCAATAGGCTTTCTTCATGCTGCTTATCAAGTCGGACCTGTGGAATCTCTCGTAAGAAGATATTACTTGCATGCAAATCTACACAAAAATCTGCTCCCTCAAAATCCTCTACAAGCTTTGCAGCAACGTACTCGGACATATCGCCATCCATATCTCCCGGGAAGCTTCGGTTCATATCTAGATCAAAGGTCGGTATTCTTCTTGTAATCGATTCCATACCAAGTGGATTTACACATGGATAAACATCTACAATCCCTGTTAAGAACTCCTTCGATTCCTGAATACGACGTATCAATTGATAACATATATACTGGCCTTCCAGCTCATCACCATGGATTCCTGTGACAATACAAATCCTTCTTTCATTTCCATTTTTATTCTCCGGCTCCAGGCGATTCTTTTTAATATGCATCGTTTCTAATACTGGCAAACCTACCGAAACCACTGTTTTTACCATCTTTTCACAACCCTTCTGTAGACATGTTTTATACTTTAAAGCATTGCTACACAATAGTATTTGTTCAAATTTCATTTCATTGTACTATAATTATATTGTAAAGTAAATCCCTTGAAAACCTTTCTAATAATAGCGGAATACTCCACTACTAGTATTCATCAAAAAACGAAAACAACTCGAATCCTCTATCTGAAAGCTAAATGCCTTCCGATTGGATTTTTCGAGTTGTTTCCGTAGCTTTATATCAAAACATGAATCACGAATTTTATATGAAACTCACTTTTTTTACATATTAATTCAAAAAAGAGTGTCCTTATACTGCTTCTAACTGCTCATTGATATAATTAATGAGGCCATCTGCTTTCATAATCTTTTGCATAAATTCAGGAAATGCCTGCCCCTGATAAGATGTTCCTTTGGTAAGATTTGTAATGATACCACTATCAAAGTCTATCTCAACCTCATTACCAGCATCAATATCTCTTGCAGCCTCCTTACATTCTATGATTGGAAGCCCTATATTTATTGCATTTCGATAAAATATTCTTGCAAATGTTTCAGCAATTACACAGCTAATACCAGAAGCTTTAATTGCAATTGGTGCATGTTCTCTGGAGGAACCGCAGCCAAAATTCTTATTTGCTACCATGATATCACCGAGGTTTACGCGGTTAACAAATTCCTTATCGATATCCTCCATACATTTTTTTGCAAGTTCTTTTGGGTCAGAGGAATTTAAATATCTAGCAGGAATAATAACATCTGTATCTACATTATCTCCATATTTATGAACTATACCATGTGATTTCATACATACCTCTATTCTGGCGCCCTAGCACCTCTTCATATCAAAAGTTATTAAGTGCCCATTGCATACTACAAACTAAAAAAGCACGCTTTGCGAAATTCCTTGCCATAGATAAAAAGTGAAAATTTCCTTGTTGTTTTCACTTTACCTTTATGAAAAGAGTTCGGATGGCTCACTTATCTTTCCAGTTACTGCACTTGCTGCTGCGACTGCAGGACTGCAAAGGTATACTTCAGATTCTACGTGTCCCATACGTCCAACAAAGTTACGATTCGTTGTGGATGCAGCTCGTTCTCCTGCTGCAAGAATCCCCATATGCCCTCCAAGACATGGTCCACAGGTTGGGGTACTTACTACACAACCTGCTTTAATAAAGGTTTGAATTAATCCTTCCTCAATTGCTTGTAAATAAATTGCCTGAGTCGCAGGAAATACAATAGCTCGCATCCCTTTTGCTACCTTTCTTCCCTCTAAAACCTTGGCAGCAATTCTTAAATCACCAATTCTTCCATTGGTACAGGATCCTATGACAACCTGATCTATCCTAACCTCTCCTGCTTCTTTCACAGTCTTCGTATTTTCAGGGAGATGAGGAAATGCTACGGTTGGTTCTAATTCTGATAAATTTATTGTAATTATCTGCTCGTATTCTGCATCTTCATCTGCTTCATAGATGGTATATGGCTTTGCCCCATGTTCCTTCATATATGAGATGGTTAAATCATCCACCGGAAAGATACCATTCTTAGCACCGGCTTCTATTGCCATATTCGCAATCGTAAATCGATCATCCATGGTCAAATTCTTAATTCCAGCTCCTACAAATTCCATGGATTTATACAATGCACCATCTACACCAATCATACCGATAATATGTAAAATAACATCTTTTCCACTCACCCACTCTTTTGGTTCTCCAGTTAATATAAACTTAATTGCAGCTGGAACTTTAAACCAAGCTTTTCCAGTAATCATACCAGCACCCATATCGGTACTGCCAACACCGGTAGAAAATGCTCCAAGTGCTCCATAAGTACAGGTATGTGAGTCAGCTCCAATACAAGTCTCTCCTGCTACAATCAGTCCTTTTTCTGGTAGGAGGGCATGCTCAATTCCCATCTCACCGATCTCAAAATAGTTCGTAATGTCATGCTCTTTCGCAAACTCTCTGACACACTTACAATGTTCGGCCGATTTGATATCTTTATTTGGCGTAAAATGATCTGGCACTAATGCGATTTTATCTTTATCAAATACTGTTTTCTTTTTTAATCTTTGTATTTCATGAATAGCAACCGGACCTGTAATGTCATTTGCTAACACTAGGTCAAGATTTGCCTCAATCAACTGTCCAGCTTTTACTTCTGGTAGATTTGCATGTGCAGCCAAAATCTTTTGAGTCATTGTCATGCCCATAACTATATCCTCCTATGCTTCTGGTAATGCAAATAACACATTTACAAACATAAAGTAAAGAATAAAGCAAACAAAGGAGACGATAAACCAAAGGACCGGAAACTTTCCTTCTACTTTTTTTACTACCATTCGGCTAGTATTGTTTAGTACCTTCTTAAACAGAGCAGTCATACCAATACCAAAGATAACAACGAATGCGAAAGGAATCACAAACATCAGCGCATTTGCATTGAATACACAAACCTGAAATACAAAGTTTGGCATACCAATCTTATCTGCATTCGCTCCTCCAAAAAAACTTAGAAAGAAAATAACTGTCAGGATAACCAATGCTTTTGATAAACTCTTAATGTATTTTTCCATTTTAACCTCCAAGTGATGAAACGAATGTTGTTATGTATGTTATTACAACCATTCGCTTTCAGATTACCAAAATATATTAACATATAATAATGGAAAATGCACTGACAATCCATGAGTTTACTATCTTTTAATCTTTACAATATGTGTTGTTTTTTACATGATATTATTGCATTTATTTTAAAATTTTCAATGAGAAGAGATTCATAATAATTATTAAACAAATCTAAATTTATCACTATACTACTATCATTTTATAATGAATTTAAGAAACCATATTAAATCTGTCCTACAATGGAATCTCCCATTTCTCTCGTTCCTATTAGCGTACAGCCCTCTGACATAATGTCTGCGGTACGAAGCCCTAAGTTTAATACTTCTTTTACTGCATTTTCTATGCTATCAGCTTCTTTTGTAAGATCGAAGCTATAACGTAACATCATGGCAGCCGATAATATTGTTGCGATTGGATTCGCAATATTTTTTCCAGCTATGTCTGGCGCAGAACCGTGACTTGGTTCGTATAATCCAAGTTTTGATTCACCAAGACTTGCTGATGCTAACATACCGATTGATCCTGTCACCATACTCGCTTCATCCGAAAGGATGTCGCCAAACATATTCTCTGTCAATATCACATCAAACTGCGTTGGGTCCTTTACAATCTGCATTGCGCAATTATCTACTAACATATCTGTTAAAGTTACCTCCGGATATTCCATCGCTACTTCTTTTACAACCTGTCTCCAAAGTCTTGAGGTATCTAAAACATTCGCTTTATCTACGCTACATACTCTTCTTTTTCGTTTACTTGCCACTTCAAATGCCCATCTTGCAATTCGTTTAACCTCATTTTCATCATAAGGCATGGTATCAACAGCTTTTCTAATCCCATTTTCTACTGTAGTTTTTCTTTCACCAAAATAGACTCCCCCGGTAAGTTCACGTACAACAACAAAGTCAAATCCATCGCCAATAATCTCATCCTTTAATGGACATGCCTGCTTTAATTGTTCAAACAACACTGCAGGTCGAAGATTACAAAATAGCCCTAAGCCCTTTCTTATGGCTAATAATCCTGCTTCTGGTCTTAAATGAGGAGGTAGACTATACCAGTTACTATGCCCTACATTACCGCCGACCGCTCCAAGGAGTACAGAATCACTTGCTTTAGCTGTTTCTAATGCCTCTTTCGTAAGGGGTTCTCCGGTTGTATCTATTGAGACACCTCCCATTAATACTTCTGTATAGGTAAATGTATGACCAAATTTACGACCAACCTGATCTAGTACCTTCATTGCTTCTGTAATAATCTCCGGACCGATACCATCTCCCGGAATTACTGCTATGTTGTAATTCATATGTTCGCGTCCTTTCTTGAATAAGATAAGTTTTGTATAAGATGTGCTTTTAATAAAATAAGCTTTTAATAAAATAATCTTTTAATAAGATGAGCTTTAACCTGTTTTTATAATATGTGTTTTTAAGTACTATCTAAAGTATACTATATATTTAACGTCATTTTAACATAGTTTTTGGTATAAATAAAATATATAATATGAATACTTAATATGACTTATAATTATGTTAATTTCTTATTGATTACTCATCACTAAATTGTGTAGAAGTATAACGAGATATGTAGTATAATTTTCCGGTAATTAATAATGAAAGCATATACGAAGCGAATTTATATTTTGCAAGGAGGTTATCCATTGTCACAAGGACTTTTACACCACATTGAAATATATGTTTCTGATTTGAAGAGTTCAGTTGCCTTTTGGGGTTGGTTATTAGAAGAATTAGTTTGAAGACCCAGACAGAATTAAGGTTGAAGTAGTAGCACCTTGATCGCTGTTTTTCAATTGCAAGTGTTCTATTGTAAGATTATGAGCATTGGGCGCAATAGGTAGCATGGGCAGTAGATCTCTTTTGTAAAATAAAAAGGCAAGTGATGGATGCACTGTAATACTAGTGTCCTCCATTACTTGCCGATTTCATATGGTAATTAATATCTTAAATTTCTAATTAAAGATGCTTTCTTTGCATCGTAAATCCGATTATTAGAAGTGATTATAGTTCCAATAATATTTAATCCGTTTGCTTTAAATATTCAACAAATTGATGCCAATCCTCTACTTTACATAAAGGTATGTCTGGGTGACTTGCCTCATAATCCTCAAGATAATCAAAACCACCTGTTTTATTCGCACCAGTATACCATATTGGAAATATTCCTGCTTCAGAAGCACCATTGATATCACAAAGGAGGTTATCTCCACAATACCATACCTCATTTGGCTGTAATCCTGCCTTTCGAAGCGCTAACTGAAATAAAAATTTGTTTGGCTTTCGAAATACATATTCACTTGATGCAAGGATAAACTCAAAATCGTAGTCTGGAAGAACGGAAGCCAAACGACGTCTTAAAGCCTCTCCACTAAACGATATATTACTAATAACCCCGACACGAATGTCATTCTCTTTCAGGTAATTTAAAACTGCCTCGATACCATCCGTTGGAACTCCTGGTGCTGCGGTATCCCAGAATAATTGTTCTATCTCACTCGGTTCTTCTTTAAATTCCAAACCAAAATATTCATACAGAAATCTTTGATATGGATGGTTATGAACCTCTAATTTGTAATCATCCATCGATTCCTTTGTAAATCTACCAATCTCTCTATTTAACTCTCTATCAAACGCAATCATCTCCTGAGCTGTCACACCATATGGATTTTTTATTGCCTTTGATAATACTGCCTCTACTGCAGCCAACGACTCAAACCCTTCCTCTTTTACTAAGGTCTGCCCATAGTCAAATAGAATCATCTTTGGCTTTCGCATATTAATTCCTCCATCTTTTGAACAAAATTTCGAACAGTTTCCTGATTACCTCTTTCTTTCATGTAAACGAAACCTATCTCTCTCTTGTCTAGCTTTCCTGGTAAAGAAATCTCTGTTAGTTCACCACAGTCTAATTCATTCTTTACAAATTCTCCAATAACACACGCAATTCCTAAACTAGTCTTTGCAAATTCTATTAATAAATCCATACTGCTTACCTCTAGTATCTGCACAGGTTTTAATTGCCTCTTTGCAAAATACTCATCGATATACATTCTGGTTATATTTTTTTCATCAAGAAGCATAAGGTTACCTTTTTCTAATAATTCACGACCAGTCAGTTCCCTTCCCTCTCTGATTCTTAAATTATCAAGGTAACTATTTGTTGCGATAAAGATATCTTGTATTTCGCCAACCTTTTTAAAAACCATTCCCTTTAAGGTGTCTGGCTTACCTACTAATCCTATATCTAATTTTCCTTCCTCTATTAAGTCTAACGTTTGAAGCGTAGACTGACACTGAATCGTAAATCGTATATGTGGGTATTCGTCCACAAATTCTTTTAAAAATGGTAACAGGACAAATTTGCATAATGTCGTACTGACACCGATACGAATATGTCCAATACCTAACTGGTGGATTCGCTTCATTGCATCTTCCCCTTCTTTCAGGGTTTCAAATGCAGTTCGAGTATAGCAATAAAGCTGTTTTCCCTCTTCTGTTAGTTTCACTCCACGAGAATTTCTGGTGAACAACGCAACTGACATACTTTGCTCCAGCTTTGCAATTGCCTTACTAATAGCAGGCTGGCTAATATACAGTTCCTTTGCTGCCAAAGATATATTTTCTGTTTTTGCCACCGCATTAAAGATTCGATAAGCGGATAATGAAAAATCTACTTCCATTGCATAACCTCCCCAGATTGTCCTATATTTATTGACAGCTTAACACTAAACGTCCTATTTTGGCAACCAAAATTTCTTTTCTCGTTATATTCAATAAACATTGACTTCATAAGAGAATTATTCTTAATTTAATTCCTTACGATATGCTTCAAATGCTGTTGGAAGAGAATAGTCCTTTCGAATACTCTGATTATCTACCCAGATTAATTCTGGTATCGGAACATCCTCTATTCTTTCAACCTTTATATAGTAACCGATCATATGCCATTCTTTGTGTGAAAATATATGTTTTGCTTCTCCTAGCTTTCTCTCTACTTTTGCATAAGGAGCTAAGGTTTTTATTGTTTCCTCCATCTGATTTATCGAAAGTTTTCCCTCTATATTCGGTAATTCCCATAAACCATGGAGAAGTCCTTTTTCCGTCCTCTTTCGAATTGCATAGTAGCCAGCACATTCCATCACAAGTACTGTTTTTTCCTCGATTACCCTCTCCTTTTTTTTCGGCTTCACCGGTATTTTTAACTCGTCTCCATTGTGAAATGCTTTACACAGATGCATAACTGGACATTGATTACAAAGTGGTTTCCCATTCGGTAAACAAACTGTTGCACCAAGTTCCATAAGTGACTGATTATAATCCCCTGGACGATCTTTCGGGATAATGGCTTCAATATCTTCTTCTAGCTCTTTTTTTACTTTTTCCTTCGTAATATCATCAAAACTTCCCGCGATACGTTTCATAACACGGAGCACATTTCCATCAACCGCTGCTACCGGTAATTGAAAAGCAATCGAACCGATTGCCCCTGAGGTATACGAACCAATACCCGGAAGTTTTTTTAATTCTTCTCGATTTGCTGGTAGCTCACCATTATATTGTTCCATAACTATGATTGCTGCCTTCTTAAGATTACGGGCACGATTATAATAACCTAAACCTTCCCACAGTTTCATCAATCGATCTTCCTCAACTGCCGCTAAATCTTTTATGGTTGGTAATTCCTTGATAAAACGGTCAAAGTAAGATTTCACCGCTTCCACTCTCGTTTGTTGTAACATAATCTCAGAAATCCATACATAATAAGGTTTAGGATTGGATCTCCATTCCAAAATTCTTGCATTTAGGTCATACCAATGTAATAAATATTCTACTGTTTCTCTATAATCATTCTTCATTATTTCCTCAATTCTGGTATCTTAGTGATTTTTTATAAGAATTTGCTTTATATTAATTTGCTTTTATATTAATATGTTTCTATAACTATTTACTTTTATATCAATTTGCTTTTCTATTAATTTGCTTTTTATTAATTTCTTTCATATCAAATTGCATTAATATCAATTTGCATTTTCATATGAATTTGCTTCTATATCAATATGTTTTTATATCAGTATGCTTTTATATCATTTTACTCTAGATAATGTTACACATTATATCACATTTTGATCTGTATGTTAAAATTTTATAATGGAAAATAAATAAGTTAAGAAACATGTAAAATTTTTGCCTAAAATTTGCCTTATTCCGATATTATCCTATTCTTATCTATAACCATAAAGGAGGCTTACTATGTCATCTCGTAAACTGATTATGCTTTGTATCCTAACCACTATTCTTTGTAGTGGCTGTCAAGCAACACAAGGGCCAAATAATTCCTCGATTAGTACCTCTAGTGAGCTTACTCCTGATGTTACGATTTCCGTAACGGGGGCTCCAGATATAACCGAAACACCCGAAGCTACACCTATTGCAGAGGATATCTTAATAACGGAAGAGGATGCTATTTCCTTAATTCAGGGGCAAATTAATACTAGAAAATACTCAATATCATTACTTACTGAAAATATAACAATTAATTCAAAGAATTATTATTCTTTTATCGCTACCAAAAACTTAACAGCATTGGAGCCAGCAATACTCGTGAATAAAAATACCGGTGAGCTCTCCTGTTTAACTTCCGATGGTAAGCACACACCATTTTCTTCCTTTAGTATAAGCCCAGTCAAAGAGGATACCGAAACCAACTGGAATGGCACCTTTATTCGCAAAGACTTACGAGGTGTAACTACCTCTACCGTAACCTTGATTCAAAATGATTCCACTTCTTTTGAATTTCATATACTAGCGCGTAATAGCCTTGGCGTAAATCGTCTCAGCGGCATCGGCTATATTGACGGGACAACCGCAAAACATTTTACAAACGATGAAATAAGTCTTACCTTTACCCTAGACAATAATTATTTAACATTAACTGACAATGATTTCTTTACTGAAAATTGGAATTCTATTGCTGGAAGTTATGTTCTTGATAAGGATGTGAACGAGGACCTAACTATTGTAGAAGAAGATGCTATCCAAATGATACGTTCCTTATCAACTCTTCAAACAGGGTTATCTGCTGAAATTAATGAATATCAAATTTTATCGGATAATACAAAGCTGATTATCAAAGATCGTATTTGTTATAGTTTTGGTACCTATGCAAAACTTGAAAATAAGGATATATTAGTGACAAACTTTTATGTCACATTAGATGGAGATGCAATTTATACATATAATTCTATTAAAAATACTTACGAATGTATTTATGGAAAATAACATAAAAAACGGAATATTTTATTGAATGTAGTCTTTCAATAAAATATTCCGTTTCTATTATTCACGGTAAAAGTTCACGAAGTGTACCTTTTCATTAATGAAAAGTTTATGTAGCAACTTTCTTTTTATGAAGAATTCACGTGGTATACTTTACCTTATTATCCAATCATTCTTTCGTGTCGTAGTAAATATAATCGTAATCTTAAATACTCACGATTTTTCATTGTTCTCTTTAAATCACTCGCAAAATAGTTTCGGAAACACTCAATCTTTTGCTGTTCCTCTATAGAAGGTTCCTCTTCGTTATAACGTATTTTTTGAAAAATATCAATGATGCTCTCCGCTTCTATTTCATTCATTGAGTGCTCTACGACTAGACGTTTTATAAAGCACTGGAATGTCTCAGAGTTTTCAATTCCCTTACCTAGAAACTCTGCCATTAAAAGCACTGCTTTAATATCTTGATAAACTCGTTTTACTAGGTTTGCCTTCCGATAACTTCTGTTAAAAAGCTGAATTCTTAGCATATAATAAAGGAATACACCAAATAAGATAAGTAGCACTACAATTCCTGCAATCATAGATATGCTTCGATAAGTGTTACGAGCAGTCTGAAACTCTCTTTCTTCCTGTTCTAATAATTTTTGATAGTTGTAAGGGTCGTATTGCGCCCCTATACTAGGAGTAACCACCGTACCATTCCCTATGCCTTTATCAGAACTCCATGGTTGGTACCGATAATCATAAAATGATGGGGTAGGTTCAAAAGGAATCCAGCCAATTCCTTCGATATATGCTTCTGGCCACGCATGAGCGTTCTTATTGTAAACATAATAGGAATATTGACTGCCCTCTTCGGATTGGGGTACTCGAAATCCTTGAACATATCTTGTCGGAATACCAACACATCTTGCCATCATCGCAAATGCAGTTGCATAATACGTACAATAGCCTTCTTTGGATTCAAAGATCAAGTAATCCACTAGATCATGCCCCTCCTCAGGCTGCTTCGGAATCGTACTATACGTATAATTAGCAAAAAATTTCTCTATCACTTTGCATTTCTCGTAATCATTTCTACAATTTTTCGTTATATCAAATGCCAAATCAGAAACACGCTTTGGTAGCCCTTCATAAACATTCAAATAATCTTCATAAATTCGATCTCTACGTAATTTAAGCAATTCTCCTAATTGTTCCGAAACTTTATAAGTGATTGGATACTTCTTATTTGCAATATTATCTCTAAATTGAAGAAAAGAAGTGACATTCTCGTTCTGATACTGAAATCTTGCTTGATTTTCTATGAGTTTATTAAAGTAGTTGCTATCAAGATTCAAATTCATAAACTGAAAAGAATAATTGACTCCTTTTGATTTTATATCATGAAAACGTAAATTCGCTTCATCGTCTGAATAGGCATCCTTGCGACTTGTTAGTCCAATATTTAATACCTTTAATGGATAAAATAATGTCCTTGTCGATATCCCCTCATATGTAACACTATAACTACGGGTGGAAATAACAGAGGAATAGTCTTCCGTTAAACCTTCTCGGTCGATAGCATATAATAACTCTAAAGAATCAAGCTCTGCTTCCGTATATTCTTCTTTCTTATAACTTACTATATCTTCCCATTTCTCACCATCAAATTTATTCTTCACATTTCCATTTAAATATACTGGAATGTTATTTAATGAACTGGTTTTTAAAGAAATCGCTAATTCTTCAGACTCCGAAATACTTCCTCCTACTTTACTTTCCTCGGAGTATCCAGCAAAATTTAAGTTAAACTCTTTCTTATCCGGATGTATCCATAAATCAATATTTGTAACCAAAGTTTCTACGGAATCTGAAACTGCAGTAATGCACCGTTTGATAGTTTTCCACTCGATTGGATTTTCAGAAGCAGGTAATATTAATAGGATAAGACTTAGAAGTAAGCCACATGGAACTAAAAAAGTCATTGCCATCGAAGGAACACTTCTATCCTTCTTATAAAAAAAAGTAATCCTAATTTCCACCAACGTAAGGAATATATAGAATAGCAAACTGACTACTACAAGTTTTGTTGTGAGCTGCTCCGTAAATCCTAAAAACAGAAGTACACAAAAGGCTATTACTGCCCCAATAATTCTTGTGAAATGTTTTTTTTGTAATAGGTAAATAAGTATCGAAGTTATAATTAATAAAAGTATAATCGCTGCAGCGGAATATCCTATCGAATTAGATTTTCCATCGCTTAATGTCTGATGAAACCACGAGGTGTATGAAGTAATTATCTTAGAAAATGATATATCAAATAGAAAGCATAGGAACACTATAGTCACAGCAAAGATTAATAAAACAAGATAAGGAAGAACATTTTTTTTGATATGATCAAAACAACGCAAAATTACAACCCAAAAGAAAACAAGAAGTAATAGAATTTCTTCATTTACACGAAGTCCAAAATAATTATTGGTAAACGATAGAACGGCGATACATAATAGCATAGTTAAAAGACAGGGATATCCATGGTTTTTTAACAATATTTTTACATTCATTTCAACTACTCCTCCTTGCCTGCTCTGTAGTAGTGTGAGTTCCACCCTTAAAACCATGCCCTCACTAGGCTGGATATTTATGCCGGAGACGACACTGGCACAATATCTATGCGAAAAAAAATTAATTTTATTTCAATCCTTAAACCATGCCCTCTCAGTAGGCCAGGGGTTTGGGCCGAGGACGACGCAGGCACAAACTTCAGTGTGAAGTTTTAGAATTTCTTAGGCGGCGTCTTTTGGCGCCTTAGAAATTCTCTTCACACTTAGCCCTCTAATACTTCTGAGATTTCTTGATTCGGTATGATCTGCTGAAAATAAATACGTGAATCTAACTTTATCGAAAGTTTTGAAACATCATCTTCTCCAAAATAAAGAATTGCTACTTCGTTTCCTAAAGAGACCATATGATAACTTGCTTTTACAATATCTTCCGAGAATGTATGTGTAAGAATTATGGAAAATGAGGTGTTTTTAAGAAGATTACAACTTTCCATTAATAACGAACTTATAGAATGTCTCGCTCGAAAATAAACATCCGTACACAGTTGGTAGAATTGATCGAAATCTTGTTTTCCTGATATATTCAATATTTTTATTCCAGCAATGTCATAGATAACTCTAACCGGAGTATTGCAACGATAAAAAAAGTCACAAAGCGCAAGTGCGGTTTCTATGATTTTATCTTCGAGAATGACTCTACTAACCTCATCCGAATTTTTCTTTTCGAAATCCACATACAGATAAACTTCTGTCTTTGGTTCCTGTGTATATTTTCTTGTTACAAGCGTTTTTAGTTTTGCAGAAGCCTTCCAATGAATTCTCTTTGGTTCATCACCTGGTTCATATCTTCGTATTTCAACATCAGGTACATTCTGATTTAATACTGGATTTAATTCAAGAGTTTTTCCTTCGGTCTCCTTATATAATTTTAAAGAATTCAAGCGGATAATTCTTGGCAATACCTTCGCTTGTATTGCAGATGGTGCATTATAAACGAGATGAAATAAATTTAGGTAATCAGTAACTGTTACCTTATCGATTCCAATACGATATTCTCCACGATAATGACAGCAAATCGTCGTCGCTTGTTCAATTTTTTCCCCAGGAAGTAAACAATAACTTCGATCGGAGCTAATATTTTCTACGGTAGAATAATCACTTTTAAAGCTTACATTCACATTAGAAAAAGTCATATAGTCTTCATTGGTTAATAAAAACTGATATGAAATGTGCTCTCCCTTTACCATCGTCTTATGCTCTATAAACTGGTATATTCTGAATCGCAAATACACGTAGATTAAGTAAATGTAAGAAACAATTGGAATACTAAGACTGAAAAAAAATAGTCCATAGCTTACATATCCCCCATAATAGCTAACAAAAATGCCAGTAAGTATTATGAAAAGGTATAAAAGCATTCGATTGCGCCTCATCCGATTCACTCCCTCCTTTAGGAAAAGTCTCGAAGAATTGGAATCGTAACTTTCTGCAACAACCCTCGAAGTATCTTCTCCGGAGATACTTTATTAATTTTTGCCTCCATTGAGAGTACAAATCGGTGGCATAACACGGGATAAATAACAGCCAGCACATCATCCGGTACGACATAATCTCTTCCATTTAGATATGCAGTCGCAGACGCCGCTTTCATAACAGCAAGGGTAGCTCTTGGACTCGCTCCAAGTATAAAATTTTCGTCCTCTCTCGTAATCTTTGTAACATCCACAATAAATGCTAAAACATCTTTATGTATTCGGACCTTTTTAACCTCCTCTTGCATCATGGCTACCTGCTCTTTTGTCATTATCGACTTTAATTCTGATAATCTACTACCATTATGATAAAGCATTGCCATCTTTAATTCATCTTCCGGTGCTGGATAGCCAATGGATATTTTCATCAGGAAGCGATCCAGTTGAGCTTCTGGTAAATGATAAGTTCCCATAAAATCAATTGGATTTTGAGTCGCAATTACCATAAAGGGAGCCTCTAATGGATATATCTTTCCATCCACCGTTACTTGTCTCTCCTCCATTGCCTCTAATAAGCTAGCTTGTGTTTTCGGAGAAGTCCGGTTGATCTCATCTGCCAATACGATATGATGCATAATAGCTCCCTCAGAAAACTCAAATGAACCTGTTTTCATATTATAGATAGACATACCAGTAACATCGCTTGGTAAAGTATCTGGTGTAAACTGTATTCTTCCAAAACTGCAATCGATTGATTTTGCAATCGCATTCGCCAGAGTCGTTTTACCAACCCCTGGAACATCTTCTAATAATAAGTGTCCACCTGCAAGTAGTGTTGTAACTGCAAAGGTAACCTTCTCTTTTTTCCCGATTAAAACAGAATTTACCTGGTCTACCAATTGATTTGCCAAATCTACATACTGAAACATAATACATCCACCCCTTTTGCATTTATTTGAATAAACCATTTTTTAACAATTATAATGTAAGTAATTGTAAATATCAACTATAGTTATCATAGATTACTTAATAAATTTTTTTTGGATAATCACAGCATTTATTAATATAAGAAAGCATCATCCCTCATAAACAATTCTTTCATGAATGAAGTAGCACTATTCGCGGACGATCCCTTGTCATGAATAAGGTCACATACACGCTGTATAAAAATGAGGCCCGACACATGCCGTGTGGCACGTGTCGGACCTCATATACAGACATGTATACTAAGTTATGACCCCTCTAAAAATTATTACATTTTTTCTCCTATTATGGTTCGACTCCCCAAACCAAAACATCAGAGATATATACTGTTGTCTTATTCCAATCAGCATAACTTGAGTTACTATCACCAAACGAATAATCATCTGTTTGTGTATAGTTTGTCCAGTCTACCTTAGAAAATCTTCCTTGAACTTCAATACTTTGCCCTGCGTTTAAAGTTCCGGCAGCGGACTTAAATGAAAATTCTAGATAGTAATCTGCATTTGTTTTTGGTGTACTCATCTTTACGAAAGTACCATTTACATTGGAACTACCAATCGTCGAATAATCACACCAGAATGCCTGATCCTTTTCGCCATTGATTGTATAATAATAGCGAATCTTAACATCGGATAAGTTGATTGCAGTAGTTCCGGTGTTAATTAATTTAATTCTTGGTGCAATGCCATTCGTTGTTGCAGAAGAATTTCCATTAAACATTTGAAGTTTAATATTTCCTGTTGGAGTAACAACAGAAGAATCCTTAATGGTAACTGCTAAGACTGGATTTGTCCCTTTATTCATTTCAAATACAATAGATTGACTTCCTACTGCAAATTGACTTAAATAAGAAGATAGAATCGTCACTGTTGTTCCGGAAACGGTATAATCAGTTCCAGTTACCAGGCTCTTAGACCCATTCTTAAGTCCAGCTAAGGTATTGCCATTTGGTGTAAGCGTAATAACTATATTTTCCTGTTTTCCGCTAGCCTTATCAAAGACAGCAGAATTTGGATTAATGGATGCACTTGGAGAAGTATCTACTAAAGTCACTTTTAATGTTGCATCGTTACCGCCACTAAATACAAATGTTAAAGTAACCGTACTAGCGCTCTGTGCTAAGAAATAATTCTTAGATAACGTTACTACATTACCAGATACAGTATAATCAGTACCTTTCGTTAAAACCGTTGTTCCATTCTTAACCGCTGTTAATGTATTACCATTATAGTTAATGGTTACTGGTATATCTGCGGATACAGCTGGGTTTTTGTCAAAGTTTGCTGTAGTCTTATCAAGACTTGCAGAAGGAACACCCGTCTTTGGCTCATTACCAAATACTAATTTACCATTATCATACAATGGTATATATGTGGTCTTTACGGTATTTCCTGAACTAACATTAGCAATTTGTGTAAAGGAGTAGTCATTGGAATTGTCCCATATATTAACGTTTTGTGGACCAGCAATTCTAAATTGTACTTCTTTCTTATATGCAGACTGTCCACCAGGATAAATCTTAGTTCCAGAGAAGTCTACATTCACATAATAGATATTATTCGCAGCATCCCAAGGAAGCAATGCCGATGTGGTTGCTCCATTGTTATAATTTGTCGATACCGTAAAATCATTCTTTGTATATCCCTTTGCTACATATTCCGAGATATCAATAAAATACTTAAAGGATAATTTATCGGTAACACGAGCTGGCCAACCTGTCTCATTGAAAACCAATGCCTTTACTTCGATAAAAGATGGACCAGAGGCATTAATACCAGCTTGAATAAATAACTCATCGTTTGTTACTGTTTCGATTGCCTTAAAGTTTGCAATTGGTGTTCCGCCATATGTTTTATAAACTTTAGCCAATGCGCCAACAAAACCTGCATTATAGTCACAAGCGATTTCATTGTTTACATAATTATTAATGTTATCCTCATAACTATCATTATTACCAGGTCCACCTACTAAAGCACCATAAATGGTGTGTCTATGGTAATTTGGCTCCGTCTGACTGTCTGCCCATGAACTATGAGCAGTTCTATGATGAGGTCTTGTTGGAGAATTTACACCATATCCAACCACAAAACTTCTTCCGGTACTTCCTAATGCATAATCTACCTGCTGTTTCGCAAATGCATTGTAAGTACTAACTTTTCCAGCACTACATCCGCTCCAATCAGCATAAACACTTGCTAGAAATGCTGTTGTCGTCGCATATCTTAATGCACCCCAGGAATCTAACCAAGCAAGTCCTTTTGGTGTATAAGTAATACGACTACCATTATACCCTGTAGTCCAATAGTCAAGATGCATTTCAATATTGTTCTTATAAATTGCTTTATTTGTAATTCTTGCTAATAATAAAGCTGCACCATAGTGAACATCATCCCAGTTTTGTGCCCACTTATAACTTAATGTGGAAGATTGAGGTTCTGTTCCCCATTTGGCTACATAAGATTCTGCCTTATCCAAATAGGTCGCTTCTCCACTTGCAAGGTAAATCCATGTAGCTGCCCAGGATAATTCATCATAAAATCCACTATAGGAAGTATAGAACCCACTTGCTGCTGTATATCCAGCATCGCTTTTTGTTGTATCTGCAAAATTAAAAAGCTCTTTTGCATGACGAAGGCAAGTTGCTGAATAAGTAGGGTCTTTTGTCTTATATATAAGTGCTGTTGCTGCAAGAGCTGCTGCTGCTTCTCCTACTACAGTAGAACCTGGGTTATTTAAATCAACCTTATAGGACGGTCTAGCCATCTGCATAACTTCAGCAGGTCCCCACCAAGAGTGATCTGTATTTCCATTACCAACCTGATAATAAAATACATTTGCTTGTGGATGACATTTAATTAGGTAATCACTAGACCACTTAATTTCATCTAATAAATAACTTAATTGGCCTGCCTTTGAAAGAGTAGCCTCTTCTTCATATACTGCCCATGCTAACATTGTTACAGTATAAGCCAAAGGAAGATTAAATTTTACATGATCACCAGCATCATACCAGCCACCAGTTAGATCCAAACCAACATCTGCTCCATCGGTTAAACCAGAGTCACCTCTCCAATTATTCCGAATGGTACTTGGCAGTTTACCAGAACGTTGAAACTCATAAAACATGATTGATTTTTGAAGAGCTTCTCCGTAATTATAATTGGTTTCCGCTGCGTCAGCTTTCGATGGTGCCATGGATATCAGAAGTGTTATCACTAATAAAAGACTTATTATCTTTTTCATATCTCTCATCCTTTCTGCGTACCATACTGGCAATAGAAAGTGACTTAACACTTTCTATTGCCAAACTTAAAAGAAAATTTTATGGTTCGATACCCCAATTAAGTTTTCCACTTATATAAGCAGTTGCCTTGTTCCAATCAACATAGGAGTTACCGCTGCTATTAAATGAATAATCCCCAGTCTGGGTATAATTAGACCAGTCAGTTTTTGAGAATCTACCTTGAACTTCGATTCCCTGTCCTGCCTTTAAAGAACCAGCACCACTTGTAAATCCAATCTCAAGATAATAATCTGCTCCAGTCTTTGGAGTTGCCATCTTTACAAAAGTTCCGGTAACATTACTGCTTCCAATCGATGACCAATCACACCAGAAACTCTGGCTCTTCTCACCATCAATTGTATAGTAGTAACGAAGCTTTACATCAGAAAGATTAATACTATTAGAGCCTGTATTTACAAGATAAAAACGAGGTGCAATTCCATTCGTTGTTGCACTAGTATTTCCATTGAACATCTGAACCTTAACATCTCCTACTACCACAACTACTGTTGTATCCACAACGGTTACTACAAAAGGTTTTGTATAAGAATTGCTAAAATTAAAAGTAATTGTAGTATCACCAAGTGGTAATGTAGATAGGAATTCTTTCTTAAGGACTACTGTAGTACCATTAACAGTATAGTCTGTATTTAAAGTCAGAGGTGTAGTACCTTTACTTAAGTTAACAAAGGTATAACCTTGCATTGATAATGTTGTACTAAGATCTGCTTGTTTTCCTACAGCTTTATCAAAGGAACCATTTGTAGGATTAATATTAGCATAATCAGTAGTGCCAGAACCATTCTCATAAAGGAGTGCATATACACCATTTGCAAGCGCTACATCACACTGAGCCCAGAATCTATGATATATAAACTCTGGTGACTTATTACTCTGATATGCTGCCAGTAACTTTGGATAAGATGGGTCTTGTAAATACTTAGAACGGATATCTAAGAATTTAATACCAGACTTAATCACATCACCATTTGGCATCTTACCATTAAAGGTACTTGGAACATAAACGGTCTGCTCAAAGAATCTCTTATAATCTGCACGTGCTTCAGGAGCAGCAACGCCCTTATCATCACGATATAATTTCCATACGCGATCTAATAATTCTTTTGCTAAGTTCTTTGCAGCTACATCGTTTGCAGCTTTACTATAATATAACAAAGCATTTGCAAGAGATCCTGTAACGCCAAGGTCGGTACCAGAATCAACCACTGTCACATGAAGCTTAGAGTTTCCAGTATAGGAGCCTGTCCATGTATCTGGCTGACCACTCCAGTCAAGTGTACTTGGTATCGTAAAGGTTCCATCTGCTTTTAATACAACCACAGATTTAACCCAAGCTACCCATTTATCTAGGATCTGTTTTGCTTTTACATCATTTGTCTTATAATAATATTCTGCAACACGTTGCATTGACCATGCCTGGAAACCAAACCAGGTATTACTTCCTGGATCTTTATAAACTGGGTTTGCTTCATAGCCCATTCCATAGAATGTAGCTGTTCCAGCTGGCCAAGTTTCATAACGACCATTCTTTGAGTTACTAGCACCACCGGCAATCCCACCTTCTGAAGATTGTAACCACTGATAGAATTCAAGCTGTCTAGTAAGGCTTGTTGCCCAGTCAGCCTGTCCATTTGTAGTTTTTGGTTTAAACTTCGAATTTTGAGATAAAACCCAAGCTGCCATAGGATTTTGATAACCAAAGTGGTTATGGCTAGATCCAATAACCCATGCCCAATCAGCTGTAATTCCACCGCCCCAAGCATAATACCAGGATAACAGATAATGTGATGCATCATATCCTGTACCAGCAACTGTAGAATTACCTATTTTTCTAAAATATTTATCAAACATGGAATAACGAAGATAATCGCCCATCATCGTAGCTTTTGATGAATAAGTATCGACATTTACACCATAATCTTTCGCCCATTCACTTGCCCAATAAGCAGCCTGAATTGCTCTTGCATCAGCATCTGGTGCATCCGTATACTTAAATTGCTGTGCATAGGAACTATCGCCAGTGAATAAGTCGAGGAAACCATTCGTTCCACCATATTTCATTGTATCCCAGCATGGCTGAGGAATTGTTTCCCATGTTGATTCCTGTTCTCCACGTTGGAATGTGTTGATATAGGATGGTTTTGAGGTTCCGTCTCCCCTAGAACCAAATCCATACCAGTTATCAACATCTAGTAACCAGTGCATACCATAGATTGTATTCCGTCCATAAGCTGCAACAAGCTGTGACCAAATTGGGTCACTACCAACAGGAGCACTCGAATCGAGCTTCGCTGGGTACTGACTAGGATCCTGATACTCAGGTGCATAAGTTGCAGGTTTACTCGGTGTATACTTACTCATACTGGTTGGTGGTTGATCTGCATCCGTTGGAATCATATATTTTTCTGCTACATTCCAAGCGGTCCCATATCCAGAAAAGTCACCTGTAAACTTGCCGTACATAGCTTCAAGCCACATATAGTAACTCATTGCCTCACTAGTAGTTACATGACCATAATCAGGAGCTTCTACAATCATTGTTTCAATAGAATGATACGGAATTCCCTGAGGACTAAAATAACCGTTCTTTGGGTTTTTAATATCCGACCATAAGTCCATAAAACGTTGCTCATAGGTTCCCCTTGTTGCTGCCGCCGCTAAAGCTTGCTCAGTTTCACCAGCCAAAGCGGATGTCTTTGCTCCCTGAGGAACTAGAGTAACTACCATTGCAGCGGTCATAATGGCTGCTGCTACTCTCTTGTAGATACGTTTTTGCATACAAAACCCTCCTTATTAATTAACTCTCCACGTCAATGACATAAGGCATTCGAACGCACTTCTCATCCCTTCCTTTCTTTGCATAAATTTTCAAATTTATATATCAATTGATCTGAAGGTTCTAAATAATATAAGATTAGCGATTTTACTAGGTTTATTTACAAAATTCTACGTTTCCCTCTTTTCACTTTAGGTAGGCTTATGTATAATAATTTGATTTATAATTCAATATATATTCAAGACAATTACGTCATTTATTTAACAATATCTTCCTTTCTCATATTTCGTCTGTATTTTATATTTATATATCAAACTTGTCTGTACACTCTGTATATTATCACTATTTACATTTTCTGTCAATTACAAGTAAAAGGTATTTTTTTGTTCAACATGCATAAAAAAAATGTCAATTTTTATAAATGAGTTATCAATTAATTCTCTTTTATAAAATGGTGCGAAACTTTCGTATAAAAGATATTTAATTTTTTAAACACAAAAAAGTATTTTTAGAACTTCACATTGTTATGAATAAGCAAATATAAAAAATATTTCATCATTTTCATGAAAACAAATCCACTAATCATAAAAAAAGAAAAACTGTTGCATTTGTTACTGTGCAACAGTTTCCCTTATAAATATTTTTTATTTTGTTAAGAGCATTAATATCTCATTACTTCTTTCAATGAATTTCGTCATAGCTTCTGGTGCTAATGGCTTATGGGCAATGAAAGCAAGGTCATATAATTGCTCACAGATCATATCGGTATGCTCAGCGGAATTGTTATCTAATACGTACTGAACTAACTGGTTATTGGCATTTAAGATTAATGTTTCTGTAGGGCCGAATGCAGATGGATCCATACCATACATATTATACATTTTCATCATATCCTGCATTCTACGGCTCTCCTCTGATAAAGTAATCATGGAAGAAACCTTTGCATCCTTTAATTTCATAACCTTAACTTCTAACATTTCTTTCTTTAATGCCTTCTTAAAAGCTTCTGTCAGACTGTCCTTTTTCTTATCCAATTCCTTATTTTCTTCCTCAGAAGAACTTTCCGTCATTGTAGCATTAATATCAGCATCAATTCTTTGGAAACGAATCTTTTCATCGGATTGCTCTAACTGAGTGATAAAAGGCTGATCGATATTATGTGTCATAAACACAGCATCAATACCAGCATCCTTAAACATCTTAATATATTGGCTCTGTTGCTGTTCATCGGTTACATAATATACGGTATCCTTCTTCTCTTCTTTTGGCTCGCCCGCAGACTCGGATTTTGTTTCTTCAACCTCTGCTTTTACTTCTTCCGTATTCTCTTCACCATTTAATCTCTTAGCAGCCTCAAGATACTCTGGAAGTGTTACATATTTCTTCTCTAAGTTCTTAAAGATAATGAAATCCTTCATTTTTTCACGGAATTTATCATCCTTTAAGCAACCGTATTTAATGAATGGGCTTAAATCATCCCAGTATTTTTCATAATTTTCACGTTCCACCTTATACATACCAGATAACTTATCTGCTACCTTCTTAGTAATATAATCAGAAATCTTCTTCACAAAACCATCATTTTGTAAAGCACTTCTTGATACGTTAAGTGGTAGGTCAGGACAATCGATAACACCCTTTAGAAGCATTAAGAATTCAGGAATTACTTCCTTAATGTTATCTGCGATAAATACCTGGTTACTATATAATTTTATTTTTCCTTCAACACTATCATACTCCGTATTAATCTTAGGGAAGTATAAGATACCCTTTAAGTTAAATGGATAGTCCATATTGAGGTGTATCCAGAACAATGGCTCTTTATAATCGTGGAATACCTGACGGTAAAATTCCTTGTAATCCTCTTCTGTACATTCATTTGGATGCTTTGTCCACAATGGTTCTGGGTTGTTAAGTGGCTTTGGCCCCTTCTTTTCTTTCTTTGTTTCTGCTACCTTACCATCTTCTGTAACCTCAGCATCAACAATAGAATCTTCCATTACTTCGGATTCTACTTCTGTTTCCTCTTCTGGCTCTTCTGTTGCATTTTCATTTTTAAAGAAAATTGGCACTGGCATAAAGGAACAATATTTTTCAATCACTTCCTTTGCACGGTATTCATTGGAGAATTCATAACTATCTTCATTTAAATAAAGAGTAATCTTTGTTCCTCTTTCAGCTTTATCCCCTTCTCCCATCTGGAAGTTGATTCCCTCTTCTGATACCCAGTGAACAGGTTTTGCACCTTCCTGCCAAGATAAGGTATCAATCGTCACCTTATGTGCTACCATGAATGCAGAATAGAATCCAAGTCCAAAATGTCCGATAATTTGGTCTTCATTCGCCTTGTCCTTATACTTATTTAAGAAATCCTGGGCTCCGGAGAAAGCAATCTGGTTGATGTATTCTTTTACTTCATCCGCAGTCATACCAACACCATTATCAATAAAGGTCAATGTCTTTTCTTCCGCATTTACAAGAACATTGATTTTAAATTCTTCCCCTTCTGGTATAGAGAACTCGCCAATAATGTTAAGTTTCTTAAGTTTAGTAATCGCATCACAGCCATTTGATATTAATTCACGGAAAAAAATGTCATGATCGGAATACAACCACTTTTTAATAATCGGGAAAATATTCTCGGAATTAATTGATAAATTACCTTGTTCCATACTCATGAGAAAAACACTCCTTTTATCTTTTATTTATCATTAATAAGCATTCATACTTGCATGAAAATGCATGTCCAATGCATGATAGTCAACTCGTTGTATATTACTATAATACGAGGTATCTGAAATGTCAAGAAAAAATTAGCACTCATTAGTAATGAGTGCTAACAATTATTCTTCATATGCGATTTCACTGCTTTTAAGATATTTCATAACTTGTTCATCCCAAGCATAATCTAATGATTTATCTAAGGAAAATGTCTTTAATCCTGTTCCAGTTACTACATGTAATTCACTGTTTTCATATCGAATGTGTAAATACAATCCGGTAACCTCGCTGCTATCTAATAATACCCCCTGGGTTGTTAATACCGATTCAATTGCTTTCCCTGATAGCATAAGACTAATTTGAAAGGATAACGGAGTCTTATTCCCTTTTACGACCTGGTAGGCAAATGGTCTGACTTCACTCCATTTCGAATGAGTTCTACTTCCTAGGGATTCGAGCTCTTCTGTGCTATAATAATCACGGTTTAATTTACCGTTCATTTCAAACCTTTGGAAAGTATGGATTATTACATCAGAAACTAAAAAAGCATCAAACACATTCTGAATCAGTAATTTAGACATAAAGCCTTTCACATCAACGATTTTTAATGATTTCATGAAAACCCCTATTCTGGCGCTTTGCACCTTTCATTCGACAAAAACTTTCTTAGGCGGTGTCTTTTAGCGCCTTAGAAATTCTCTTCACACTTCATTAATTAGATAAGAACTGATAAATTCCCTGTAGAATTACTAAATGTAATGGATAGAAAGTATAAAAGGCGTATTTAAACCGTTTTGTACCACGTTCACCATTATAATAATATAAGAATGGTGCCGCTAAAATTGCCATAAACTCAATACCACCGCGGAAAAATCCAACGAGTAGGATAAATAGTAACATACGTAGATTCCGATTCCCATAAGCTAAATAAAATCCCACGATTAGTAAGACACCATATCCATACTCAGAATAATCAGCCTGAACCAAAATTAATAATCCTGTACCACCAATAATTGTCAGCACGCCAAATAAGGTCATCCACATTGTATTACTATGCATTCGATTCTTAATATAATCATAAATTATAATAGTTAATAAACCAATTGCTAGTGTAAAGAAAACGTTTTGCTTATATAATAATAATTTTAAATTCATATTCGGGAATCCCCAAAAAGCATAATCATAAGGAATTTCGGAAATTACTGCAAAAAGAAGCAGACGAAGTAAATACTTCATTCGGTTTCTCGTGTGAAAGAATCCTTCCACAATTAAAAATGCAAATATCGGAAACGCAATTCTTCCAATACTTCTCCCTACTACATACCATGTAACATCAAGCTCATAGGATGATAGAGTTATATGAAATAATGGAGTAGTATACCTTGGCACAAAAATTGTGGTAAAATGGTCAATTAGCATGGTAAAACATGCGATAAGTTTTAAGGTAAAACTATTCAATGTTGTAGTCCTTTCTTTTCTCATGATAAAGCTAATTAAAAGATATCTAATTCTGCTTTTTATTCTACCTAGATTAGTACAAGAAGTCAACAACAGGGTCAAATGGATTCATAAAATGAAACCATTTGACCCTGCCTTTTCAAACTTGAAAACATGCCTTCAGTAGGCTGGAAGTTTGTGCCGAGGACGACGCAGGCACAAACTCACGCTTAGTCCTCTTCTGTATTTATATTTAATACTTGTCTCTTACGTGCCATTTCATCACTATCAAGGTACTCATCGTAAGTTGTAATCTTATCAATCAATCCGTTAGGCGTAATTTCCATAATACGGTTTGCGATAGTTTGAATAAACTGATGATCCTGAGAGGTAAACATTACAACACCAGAGAACTTCATTAATCCATTATTAAGTGCTGTAATTGATTCCATGTCCAAGTGGTTTGTAGGCTCATCCATAAGTAATACATTTGCGCCCATAATCATCATCTTAGATAACATAACACGCACACGCTCACCACCGGAAAGTACTTTAACCTTCTTAATACCCTCCTCACCAGCGAATAACATTCTTCCAAGGAAGCCACGAACATAAGTAACATCCTTTTCAGGAGAATATGGCATTAACCAATCCACAATGATATCTTCACTGTCAAAATCTTTCGTATTGTCTTTTGGGAAGTAAGCCTGGGTTGTTGTAATTCCCCACTTATATTCACCAGAGTCTGGCTCCATTTCACCGGATAAAATCTTAAACAAGGTAGTGCTTGCAAGTGAGTTACCACCAACCAAAGCAACCTTATCATCATGGGTAATAATAAAGGAAAGATTATCTAAAACCTTAACACCGTCAATCGTCTTACTTAAATTCTTAACTGTTAAAACTTCATTTCCAATCTCACGGCTTGGTCTAAAATCAATGTATGGATACTTTCTACTAGAAGGACGAATCTCATCAAGTTCAATTTTCTCTAACGCACGCTTTCTGGAAGTCGCCTGTTTTGACTTTGATGCATTCGCTGAGAAACGTTGAATAAAATCCTGTAATTCCTTAATCTTATCTTCCTTCTTCTTATTTGCTTCCTTCATCTGCTTTACCATTAACTGACTGGATTCATACCAGAAGTCATAGTTACCAGCATATAACTGGATCTTAGCATAATCAATGTCTGCAATATGTGTACAAACTTTATTTAAGAAATAACGGTCATGGGATACTACAATAACCGTATTTTCAAAGTTAATCAAGAATTCTTCTAACCAACGAATAGCCTCTAAATCAAGATGGTTTGTAGGCTCGTCAAGTAACAGGATATCTGGGTTACCAAATAAAGCCTGTGCAAGAAGTACCTTCACCTTCTGAGCACCATTTAATTCGCTCATCATCTTGTAATGTAAATCTGTATCAATTCCTAGTCCGTTTAATAAAGTGGCAGCATCGGATTCTGCTTCCCATCCGTTTAATGTTGCAAATTCTGCTTCCAGTTCACTTGCTTTAATACCATCTTCTTCGGAGAAATCCTCCTTTGCATAAATGGCATCCTTTTCTTTCATGATATCATACAATCTCTGATTTCCCATAATTACTGTGTTGAGAACATCAAATGCATCATACTTAAAGTGATCCTGTTGCAAAAATGATAATCTTTGTCCAGGAGTAATAATGATATCTCCTTTACTTGGTTCGATTTGCCCTGAAAGGATTTTTAAAAAAGTGGATTTTCCTGCTCCGTTAGCTCCAATTAAGCCATAGCAGTTTCCTTCTGTAAATTTAATATTGACATCCTCGAATAAGGCTCTCTTTCCTATTCTAAGAGTTACATCACTTGCTTGAATCATTTCGATACCTAGCCTTTCTATTTTTGCGCTATTACTTATTTTACAGTAAAATCTATAATTTGCAAGCCCTTTTTAACTTGCTGTAAATCTTTAGCGCATTTTTATTCTTTTCATAAGTTAATTTAACCACATCAGGGAAGTCCTCCGCTTCTTAAAGCGGGGGTAAGGACTTGCCTTTTTCAGCAGGAGTTCAAGCTCCTGGTGAAATGCCACGTAGTGGTTATGAGAATATCTGCTTTGACTATATTCTTTCATTTGTTTATACAAGAAAAAGTATGATTCACGAAAGAGGGGAAGGCCCTATTATTCTATTATATCCATCACTGCTTCTTGATAATCGAAACCATTTTCTTTTGCATAGGTTTCTGCCATCGAATTTTTTAAGGCAACAATTACTATGTTTGATGTTTCTCCAAAGATATCATTTCCAAAGGATACCGTAGTATCTGGTATTGTAATCTCCGTTAAATTTGTGCATGCATAAAAAGCCATATCACCAATATGTATCGTTCCTGTAGGGATATCAATATAGGTTAAAGATTGGCAGGTGGAAAAGCTCATATCTTCAATTGTGGTTGTAGAACCTAAAAACACAACCTCAGTTAATGAGGTATCTGAGGCAAATGCAGCAAATGGAATCCTTGTTACTTTCTTTGGAATAATCACACTCTCTAGTTTCTCGCAAGCACTAAATGCACCCTCTCCAAGTTGAGTAAGACTATCTGGAAGTCTTAGTTCCGTTATGGAATAACAATCTGAAAAAGCATAATCACCAATTTTCGTTATGTTCGGCGTTAAATCAATAGATAACTGAATACAGCCAGAAAAGGCTTCATTTTCGATAATTGTAAGTTTTTCTGATAATACTACATTTCTCAAGTTTTTCGCTAAGGAAAATGCACCTTCTGCAATCCGTGTGACACTTTTTAAAACTGTATATTCCTTTTCTTCGCTACCAGTAGGATACTTCACTAGCGTATTCTTATCTTTCGTATATAATACCCCATCTGTTATGGTATAGTGCTTATTTTCCTTTGGCAATGTCATCGTCTCAAGGGCAGGACATATTCCAAACGCGGATTGTTCTATCACTTCTAAGGATGCAGGAAAGTTTATCTCACTTAGTTTATAGCACTTTTTAAATGCTCTGCCTTTAATTACTTTAAGACCTTCTGGTAATACAAGTTTTGTGATTGAGGTATTATAAAATGCATACTCATCTATAACAGTAACTGGATAGGATTCTACGCTTTCCGGAATAATAAGTTCGCCTACTGACTCTGTTACAAAACCGGTTATATAAACTTCGCCTTCCTTAATTTTCATTGATAATATCGTACCATCATCATCGATGCAAACTTCTGTCTTATCTTCAGAAACCCAGCCTTTCGTACCTTTTTTTATTACCTCTGTACTAGAACTCACTTTATTTTTATCGGGATTTTCGCTATCTTCAGCCTTATCTTCACCCGCCTTTATTCCTTGTTCATTCTTATCTTTACCTAAGTTATCATCCTTATTCAGTTCTCCTATCGATGGAGTATTCGTTGGAATATTTATGTCCTTACCGGGTAATTCACTCGGTTTTGGTGTACCCAATAAATTCCCTGATAAATCCATCTCATCTTCTTGTTCTTTCTGAGGATTGGTAACATCTAGGGACTTTGATTTTTGACTACAAGCAGTTACCGAGACCATTAACAGCATGAAACATAATATTATCCACTTCTTCATTCATCCATCCTCCTTTGCATCATTATTTCCATTATATCATTTGGTAATATTTATGTAAAGGAAGGTGCCTCCTTTTAAGGACAAAGACTGTAGATTGCGCCTATGCTAGGTGCACGCTTTCATAAGATAAAACACACCTTGTAAACTTTTCATTGTTATAAATAACATACCTCTTTCTTATAACGCTATTAACTATAAAACGAGACAAAATATGATTTCGTAAAGAAATATATTTGTCTCGTTTTATAGTTACATGACAAGGAAAAGTTCACGTGCTTTTTCTTGTATTTATAAATCTATGAATATAAATCTTTTAATTCATTATACTTCGAACAATAGATCTCCATAAGTAGGAACTGGCCATACCTCTTTATCAACTATCGTTTCTAGCAAATCAATTGGTGTTCTAAGCTCATCCATAGCTGGGAATACTACATTTCTAAAGTAATTTGCCTGTTCTTCTCCCTCTTCTATAGATGCGGCAGTCTTTGTGTACTTCGATAAGTTATTAAGTGCTGCTTTTGCCTGAGCTAATAATGTCGAAGTCTCCGTTAATAAATCTGCCTGAACACTTACATCTGCTGTTGGTACTGCTGTTTTTACTGCATTGATGCTATTCGCAAGTGTTGTAGTGAATTTAATAACAGCAGGAATAAACATTCTATTTGCCATTTCAATCATCGTTTTAGCTTCGATATTAATTGCTTTTGAATAGGATTCATATAAAACTTCCACACGGGACTTTAATTCTGTTGTGGTTAAAACGTGATGCTTATCAAATAATTTGATTGCCTTTTCAGTAACTAACGCCGGTACTGCTGCAACCATTGAATTTAAGTTTGGTAAGCCACGTCTCTCTGCCTCTTCTACCCATGCATCAGAATATCCATTTCCGTTAAATACAATTCGTTGATGTTTGGTTACTGTCTTCTTAATTAGGTCATGTACCGCAAGGTCAAAGTCATCTGCCTTTTCTAATTCATCTGCCATATCGGAAAGAACATCCGCAACTATAGTGTTAACCGTTGTATTTGCATCTGCAATTGACATAGAAGAGCCAACCATACGGAACTCAAATTTATTACCAGTAAACGCAAATGGTGATGTACGGTTACGATCCGTTGCATCCTTCTTAAGCTCTGGAAGTGTATGCACACCAGTTCTTAATCTTCCGCCCTGTTTGGAACTCGTTGCTGCTCCTGTTTCAATTAACTGAGTTAATACATCTGCAAGCTGCTCGCCAAGGAATACTGAAATAATTGCTGGTGGGGCTTCGTTCGCACCAAGTCTGTGGTCATTGCCTGGATTCGATGCAGATAGTCTTAACAGGTCTGCATGTAAATCTACTGCTTTTAAGATAGCAGATAAGAATAATAAGAACTGAACATTCTCATGTGGTGTCTTACCTGGTTCTAATAAGTTCTTTCCAGTATTGGTTACGATAGACCAGTTATCATGCTTACCAGAACCGTTTACACCTGCAAATGGCTTCTCATGAAGAAGGCATGCAAGGCCATGACGGATTGCAACTTTTTTCATAATATCCATAATTAACTGGTTATGGTCAGTGGCAATATTGGCTGTAGTATAGATAGGTGCAATTTCATGCTGTGCTGGAGCAGCTTCATTATGCTGGGTTTTTGCTAAGATACCAAGCTTCCAAAGTTCTACATTCAGCTCCTTCATAAAGGAAGCAATTCTTTCCCTAATAGAACCAAAATAATGATCGTCAAGCTCCTGTCCTTTTGGAGGCATAGCGCCAAATAAGGTACGGCCTGTAAATAATAAGTCATCTCTTTTTAAGTAATTTTCCCTATCTACTAAAAAGTACTCCTGCTCTGCTCCAACGGAACAAGATACACTTGTTACGTCACTATGACCAAATAATTTACAGATTCGAACTGCATGTTTACTTATGGCTTCCATCGAACGAAGTAATGGAGTTTTTTTATCAAGTGCTTCACCGGTATATGCACAGAATGCAGTTGGAATACATAAAGTAACACCTGCAGCGTCTTCTTTTAAGAATGCTGGAGACGTACAATCCCAAGCAGTGTAACCCCTTGCCTCAAATGTTGCTCTTAATCCACCGGATGGGAAGGAAGAAGCATCTGGTTCACCCTTAATTAACTCTTTTCCTGAGAACTCCATTAATATCTTTCCAGATGGAGCTGGAGATATAAAAGAATCATGCTTTTCAGCGGTAATACCTGTCATCGGCTGGAACCAATGAGTATAATGTGTTGCACCTCTATCAATTGCCCAGTCCTTCATCGCATTGGCTACGATTTCAGCAACCTGTGGATCCAAATCCTCACCATTCTTAATGGTCTTTTTTAACGCCTCAAAAGTTCTCTTTGGCAAACATTCCATCATGGTTGCTTCATCAAATACGTCGATACCAAAAATATCGGTTAATTTCTCCGCCATAAATCTTATCTCCTTCTAAAATGATATTAGTTATCTCTCAGAAAATCCCTCTCAAATTACATTCAGTTACCATTAAAGCACATCCAAAATCAAAAAACAACTTTACTTTCCTAGCATTTCCGCAATTTTTATAAAAAAGGGTGCTCTCACTAATTGGAGAACACCCTTGCTCTAAGAACAATTTCTTATTATTAAAATATCATGTTTATAGAAAAATGTGAAGTATTTTTTTTAAAAACTTATAAATTTTCTGTTTTATCAAAAAAAACGTTGTCTTATCTTTTCAAATTATGCAATAGTTACAGAACCTATTCTGTACTTATAAGTAAGGACTCTATTTGCTATTTTTTCTACTTATAAATCACTTCTTAACCTTTTTGTCGTTCATTACATTAACATCCACATGATTAAATGGTATTGTAAAGCCTTTCTCATCAAACATGTATTTGATTGTTTCAAGGAGTTCGCCTTTTAATGAAAAACAATTCTCCGTTTTAACCCATACACGCATTGAAAGCTCAACTGCATCTTTTCCATAGGCACTTACAAATAAATCAACCGGACGATCCTCTAAGATCTTTTCATTCCTTTGACTTATTAAAAAAAGCTCCTGTTTTATCGACCTGATATCATCCTTATAACCAATTGGAATAATTAAATCCAAACGTCTGATTGGTTCATTTGTAGCATTGGTAATCTCGCTGTTAGCCAGGGTCCCATTTGGTAAAACAACTAATTTATTATCCGTAGTTAATATCTTAGTATAAAAAATATCGATAGCTATTACAGTACCTTCATTCCCCTTGACAATAATAAAATCACCAACACGGAATGGTTTTAATATCAATATGAGCACTCCACCGGCAAAATTGGATAAGCTTCCTTGTAATGCCAAACCAATTGTCAAACCTACAGAACCAAGTAAAGCAACAAAGGATGTTGTTGGTAATCCTAGGATCGCAGCAATCGTAATTAAAAGCAGACCATAGCATATGGCTTTTAACACAGATATAAGAAAGTTAGATACACCAACATCCATTTTAGCTCGTTCAAATGCTTTTTTTATGATTTTAACTAAGACATTCATAAGTTTCTTACCTACAAAGTAGACAAAAAACGATATCAGTATCAAAAATAAGAAATGCAATGCCTTAGGCCAAAAATCATCCCATAGCGTCGAGACTTTTGACATAAATTTATTTAATTCTAAATCTTCTATAAGATCATCTTTTATAATAGTGTTCTGCGCCAATAAAACTAATTTATTCATCTATAACCTCATTTCTGCACTACTCTTTGAATCATCAATTTAATTTTGCTATAACTATAAAGCAAGCTCATCGTTACTTATATCATAACAATGGCTTGCTTTTCCCATACGAGTCTATGAAAGGTTATAGTAATACCGAAAATCTATTCCCAGTACCATAAGTCCTTTCCTGTTTCTTCTTCTGTTCCTTCTGGCTTTGGCATGTACTTTTTAAAAACACGTTCAATTAAGAAGGAGCAAACCAAACAGCAAAGTGCTGGTGCAATAAAAATTGCTGGATAGATTATATATACTGCTAATCCAAATACAGCAATAACAATTGCCATTAATAATGTAGTAGGAAAGTGCTTCATAGCAATAATAAATGAAGTTTTAAATAACCCTTTTAAATTTAGAGTAAATCTTGATAAAATAGGGAAGACAAAAATTAAAACGAATATTAATACTGTTGTGATTGCAATAAATCCAGCGATTAACAAGGATCCATAACTCTTTCCATCATCTAGCATCAATTTGGAATAAGTAAAGTCAATGTACATGATATAGCTTACAACGAAGAATATAATTGTTGTTATAGTACCCAATTTTAAATTATCTTTAAATGAATGGAAAAATTCTCTTGTTACATAACCACGTTCTCGACGAATTACTTTTACTACAGTATAGTACAAGGCAGTTGTGGCTGGCCCGATTAACACAAGTGTCATGGAACACAGCACCCAGATAATACTGAGGAGAATCATATCCCATACTTTTCCCATGATTGTAAAAAATGCATTGTCCATATTAAAAAAATTACTCATTTTTTCCTCCTAAATATTACTTGTCCTTAAATTTTATCTATATATGCTGAACTTTAGTTCAACTAATATACTGATAAGCATTGGTAACCTATTTTAAATATATGAAGCGATCAGTTGAAGATTACCTGTCAACTGATATGTACCATAATCTGACGGAATAATAAAATGGTCTCCTTTATGAATTGGGATTCCATCTATCTCTCCACTTCCCTCAATTATACTGATCAGTGTAAATGGTTTATCCTGCGTAAATTCTTGTTTTCCGTAAATTTCAATTTTATACACAGTATAATATGGACATGTTACAAGATGTTCTTTCGTCGCATTTGGGTACTCTAATTTTTCATGATTTGCTTGTTTATCGACGTGAGGACAGCGAATAACATCAACGCTCTTACTAAGATGTAATTCTCTTGGTTTTCCATTTTGTAATCGACCATAATCGTAAAGCCGATACGTAATGTCACTATTTTGTTGTGTTTCTAAAATCAAGGTTCCCTTTTTTATAGCATGAACTGTTCCGGGTTCGATTTGAAAGAAATCACCTTTCTTAATTGGAAGAATACGAATCAAGTCCGTCCAAGCATTCTTCCCTATCATTTCCCGTAACTCATCTTTACTATTTGCATTATGACCTATCACAATTTCAGCATCTTCATCACAATCAAGAATATACCAGCATTCTGTTTTTCCTAATGATCCATCCTCATTTTCCTTGGCATAGGTATCATCTGGATGAACCTGAATGCTTAAATCATCCTTCGCATCGATAATCTTAACTAACAGTGGAAATACTTCTTGGTTTACATTTCCAAATATATCTCTATGCTCTGACCATAGTTTACTTAATGTATAGCCCTTATAAAATCCATTTATAATCTCACAATCACCATTCTGATGTGCACTGATTGCCCAGCACTCTCCAGTGTTATTGCTTGGAATTTCATAATGAAAATCAACTTTTAATCTCGTACCACCCCAGATCATCTCTTTAAAAACTGGTTTTAGAAACAATAACTCCTTCATAGCTGCCTCCACTGCTTTTTTCCATTATATCATCAAACAAGTTGTTTTTAAATACTATTCCCACATTTTATACACATTTTATACACATTTAATAAAAGCAAAAAAACGTTACAATTTTTTAAAGTTTCTTGTAGGAATATATTTAGATATTTTGACTAAATTACGCCACCATGCTATAATCTTTAGATGAATAAACTGTAAAAAGAAAGGGGTCTTTCCTTTATATGATACATGTTACAATTGAAGACATTTCACTAGATTTTATTACTGACCCAGAAGTTTTTTCACCCTCCTTTGCGGATCGTGGAACTTTAGCTATGCTATCTTACGTAACGTTTGATAATTCTGATACCCTACTAGATCTTGGCTGTGGATATGGCTTAGTCGGAATCTACGCCAGTAAAGTACTATCTCCCGCAAGAGTAACTATGTGTGACATCTCAGAAAAGGCTGTGGAACTTAGTAAGAAAAATGCTGAATACAATCAAGTATTGGATGAGCTTACTATTTTACAAAGTGATGGATTTCGTAATCTCCCAGTAGATGAATATTCCCTCATTCTATCGAATCCTCCTTATCATGTAGATTTTTCTGTTCCAAAACATTTTATTGAGGAGAGTTACCGCAGGCTAATCATGGGTGGGAAGCTCTATATGGTAACTAAGCGTAAAGACTGGTATAAGAATAAAATCATCTCTGTCTTTGGTGGCGTAGAGATTCATGAAAAGGATGGTTATTATATCTTTATTGCTCAAAAGCGTCCGAAGGGAAAAAAGCTACCTACCGAAAAAAAGGAGAACGGTCTTAGTAAAAAACTAGCACGTAAAATGAAGACAAAGCAGCACTAGAATCAAGATGTGTTATAAAATCTCATATCCAATAAATGATTTAATTTGTAAGAAATACGTAAGATAGTAATTAACTTAATAGGTTTCTAACAAATAAAGAGAGAATCACAAAAGAAATTATTTCTTTTTGTGATTCTCTCTTATTCATTGATAAGAAAAACTTGCGGAGCATGTAATTCTAATTACTCTTTTTTGAATTCTAATAAATCTCAATCTTTATTCAAACTGGGAAGCATACAAACGATAATAAAATCCTCGTTTCTTCATAAGATCGGAATGAGTTCCCTGTTCTACGACATTACCCTCATTTACAACTAAGATATTATCTGCGCTTTGAATGGTAGACAAGCGATGAGCAATAACAAAACAAGTCTTATCCACCATTAAGTTTCTCATTGCTTTTTGAATTTGAATTTCTGTTCTTGTATCTACATTTGATGTAGCTTCATCAAGAATTAGCATCTTAGCATCTAACAACATCGCCCTAGCAATCGTTAATAACTGCTTTTGACCTTTTGAGATATTCATACCATCTTCATTCAACACGGTATCATATCCTAATGGCAAATTCCTAATGTAAGAGTGTATCTTCGCTGCTTTCGCCGCTGCAACAACTTCCTCCATCGTAGCGTCTTCTTTTCCATAGGCGATATTTTCGTATATCGTTCCGCCAAATATCCAGGTGTCTTGTAACACCATAGCATAAGCTTTTCGCAAACTTTCCCTTGTTAAATCTCTAATCTCATTGTCATCGACATAGATTGCACCTTGATCCACATCATAAAATCGCATCAAAAGATTGATAATCGTTGTCTTACCGGCTCCAGTAGGACCAACAATTGCAATTAAGTTACCTTCTTTTGCATTCAGATTTAGATTCTTGATAATTGTTTTTTCTTTTGTATAACCAAATGACACATTTTCAATTGCAACCTTCCCTTGAATATTCTGAAGTTCTTTTGCCTGATATGTATCCGCTACTTCAGAAGGTTCATTTAACACACGAAAAACTCTTTCTGCTGCAGCTAACGAAGACTGAATCTCGCTTATAATATTAGCTGCCTCATTGATTGGACCAGAGAATTTTCTTGAATACAAAACAAAGGAGGAGATATCACCAAGGGTTAGTTTATTGTATAAGTATAAAACCGAACCTACGATGGTAACACAGGTTAGTGAAATGTTATTTATAAAGTTAACCGTAGGTCCTACAATACTACCGTAATAATCTGCCTGATAATACGCCTCTACCGCTTCTTCATTAATATGATCAAACTTATCAAGTACAACATCTTCTCCAGCATACGCTTTTATGGTTTGTAGACCTGATACCATCTCTTCTACAAAACCATTCATTTGACCAAGCTTTTCGGATCGTTTTCGAAATAACGGTCTTGTCTTATTCGCCATGTATTTTGTATATAAGATAGACATTGGGATTGTAATTAACATAACAAGTACCAAACTTGGTGAGATAATTATCATCATAATCAAAGAACCAACAACTGTTATAATACTTGCAAAAATCTGCACCAAATCCGTGGAAAGTGATGTATTAATTACATCAATGTCATATGAAATTCGACTTATAATATCTCCTGCGAGATGTTGATCAAAAAATCCAACCGGTAATTCCATTAACTTATCAAAAACATCATTTCTCATTTTCCTTACAATTTTTTGACTCAGCCGGATCATCAAAATCGATAATAAATAAGACAATATGGATGAAATGATGTAAAACCCTATCATAAGTAATGCATACCAAAGTACCTCTTTGATTGGAACTTTACCAACCCCAAATTCAATCAAATCAATTGCCTTTCCAGAGAGCATTGGTCCCACTAATGCAAAAAGGTTACTTGCCATAGCAAGTAGGATTGCACCAAAGAGCATCCACCAATAGATTCTTAAATATCTCCATAAGCCACGTAAGACTTTTCCTGTATTTTTGGGTCTATCCTCAGTATTAGGGGATTTAGTATTATTGGCTTTAGTAGTATTGGATTTAGCACTATTGGAATTATTACTTGATTGCGTATTACTGACTTTAACACTGTTTGAATTATTACTTGATTGCGTATTATTAGTATTATCTACTACTTTTTCTGCTCTTTCTTTACTTCCTTTTCTAGCTTGAAACATATCCTTTGCCAAGACTGTCCCTCTTTTCTTTTTCAGTATTTAATGTCTATTCCATGCTACCCATTTGAGACTCATAAATCTCATGATAAACATCGCAGCGTTCCAGTAACTCTTCGTGAGTTCCATACCCTAACATCTCTCCATCTTCAAGAACAAGGATATGATCAGACTGCATAATAGAGCTAATTCTTTGAGCAATCATAATAATTGTAGTATCTTGATAGTTTTTATGAATTGCCTGGCGGAGCATCGAATCCGTTTTATAATCAAGTGCAGAGGAAGAATCGTCAAGTATTAAAAACTTTGGATGATTTGCAAGAGCCCTTGATATATATAATCTCTGCTTTTGACCTCCACTTAAGTTACCACCTTTGATTGCTGCTTCATGGGAAAAATCATTCTCCTTCCCCATGATAAAATCATAAGCACAAGCATCTTGTGATGCTTCTATGACCTGCTCCATCGAAAGATTACGTCCAAAAGAAATATTTTCAAAGATAGTATCAGCAAAAATAATATCGTTCTGGAACGCTACACCAAATTTTTCTCTAAGTTTTCTTAGAGGTATCGATCTTATATCTTTCCCTTCTATAATGACCTGCCCCTCCGTAGCATCATAAAAACGCATTAACAACTGAATCAATGTAGTTTTTCCACTACCGGTAGCGCCAATAATACCAAGGCTTTCTCCTTTTTTTAGCTGAAAGCTTATATTCTTAAGGCTTAATTTTTCCTCATCATTTTCATAACTAAAGGAAACATCATCAAATGCTAAGTACTTTTGATCCTGCTCTTTCGAAACCTCAACTGGAGTAACAATTAGCTCCTCGCTTGCATCTAAAACTTCTTTAAGACGTTTTGCAGATGCACTAGCCTTTGAGTAGTTTATAAAAAGTCTGGTAACCATCATCATAGCATTTAATATCATTGTAAAATAGGATAAGAAAGCAACAATACTTCCTGGTAGTGTAACCCCTGAATTCACACGAAATGCACCAACAATAACTACAATAGCAAGACCAGTATTTAGTAATAAATTCATAATAGGACTTGAGAGAGCCATAACGCTGGCTGCTTTGATTTCATTTCCAATTAACTCATCATTTACATGACGAAATCTTTGTTTTTCATATTCTGTTTTACTTAATGCTTTAATAACACGTATTCCGGAAATATTCTCTCGAATTGTTTGAACCATCTTATCTACAGATGCCTGTACCTTGGTATACATTGGGATACCCCTTTTAGAAATTAGGTAGACAAGCAAGCCTAGTAGTGGAAGAATTGCAATTAAGATAAGAGTTAGTATAGGATCTAATGTTGCTGTTAATACAATGCCACCAACTAGTATAATTGGTGCACGTACTCCCAATCGTTGCATCATTCCAATCACTTGATGCACATTGTATGTATCCGTAGTCATTCTGGATATCAGAGATGGAACCGTAAATTTATCCACCTGTGCACCAGATAAGTTTGTGATACGTTCAAACGTATCATGCCTTATGGTCTGTACGCTATCTCTAGCTACTTTTGATGCCATTCGATTCGCAATAATATTTAACACTCTTGCTGCTACGGCTAACAAAACCATAATTCCGCCCCATATCAGGATATATGATACCTTACCAAAAGGTATGACATCATCCAATATATATGCTAATACCCATGGTAGACCTAAGTCGGCAAAAGTTCCCGCGATTTTAATTATTAAACCAAAAACCATCTGCCCATAATAAGGTTTTAAGTAACGAAATACACTGTCCATGTTTACCTCCATAATTGCGTATGTCTTTTGCGTTTCATGATTACTTGTGCTTTTGTTTTATTAAATATATTTACTTTTATTACTTAATAACATATGCTTTTATTGTATTTCTATAATTACATTATATATGTTTTTAAAATTAGTTGAAAGCTGTAAACGTAAAAATGCACCACAGAACTTTTCCATGGTGCAATCATATACTTTATTTATCTCCTCGAAATACAACGGTACCATCTTCTGCATTCATACTATCTACAATTGCTAATGATTCCAAATGTATTCCCATTTCACGAATAATTTCACCACCAGATTGAAACCCTTTTTCAATTACGATTCCTATTCCCTCAACCGACGCACCTGAGCTAATTACGAGATCTATAAGACCTACCAAAGCGCAGCCGTTTGCCAAGAAATCATCAATGATTAAAACTCGATCAGATGGTTTTAAAAACTTCTTTGATACTATAACATCATATGTTTTCTTATGTGTAAACGACTCTATTTTCGTAGCAAAAACTTCACCTTCAATGTTGATGCTTTGTGCTTTTTTTGCAAATACAACTGGAACATTAAAATACTGTGCCACAATACATGCGATACCAATACCGGATGCCTCGATCGTTAAAATCTTAGTAATTTTTTCTTTCTCAAATAATCTCTTAAATTCTTTTCCAATCTCATTGATTAACTCAATGTCCATCTGATGATTTAAGAAGGAATCCACTTTTAGTACATTACCTTGTTTTACGATACCATCTTTTCTTATTCTGTCTTTTAATAACTGCATTTTAAAATCCTTTCCAAACATCCTTATGTAATGTGTAACTTTATTAGCACTCTTATAATTATACACATTATTTTCTTTTATTCAAATGATTTTTCTTCTAATCATGGTAAAATCATGATTTCATCTTGATTTTATCATATATAGGTTTCTTAAAATAAGAAAAAGCACGCTTTGCGTACTTTTCCTTGTCATGTATGGAAAGACTTCAAGTTTCCTTCAGAATAAGATCTAAATTATATAACTCTTACCTTTAATACACCTTCGATTTCTTCTAATTCTTTTACAAATTCCTCAGTTACCACAGTACATAAGTCAAGTACAGTATAAGCATAATCACCCTTACTCTTATTTGCCAAATTCTCTATGTTAAGATTCTTAGAGGAAAATACAGTAGTAAACTGTGCAAGCATGTTTGGTTTGTTTCTATGGCAAATCGTTACGCGAGTACCAGCCTGACATACACCAGCATCAAGACTTGGATAATTCACGGAATTCACAATGTTACCGTTCTCGATGTAGTCACGAAGTTGCTTCACTGCCATAACTGCACAATTATCTTCCGATTCTTCTGTAGAAGCACCAAGATGAGGAATTGCAATTACTCCTTCCATTCCAGCTGTCTTAGCATTAGGGAAGTCAGTAACATACTTCTTTACCTTACCAGACTTAAGTGCCTCTTCTATTGCATCATCATCCACCAAAAGGTCACGAGCAAAGTTAAGGATTACAACACCATCTTTCATCATTGCTAAGGTGTCTTTATTAATCATTTTCTTCGTGTCATCAAGTAATGGCACATGAACCGTAATATAATCACACTCTTTAAAGATTTCTTCTCTCGTCTTTACGTACTTTATATCACGAGATAAGTTCCAAGCATGTTCCACAGAAATAAATGGATCACATCCAAATACCTCCATCCCAAGTCTATTGGCTGCGTTAGCTACAAGAACACCAATTGCTCCAAGACCGATAACCCCAAGTTTTTTCCCTTGAATTTCAGTTCCAGAGAATTTTGCTTTCCCTTTTTCTACAAGCTTTGCTACATTTTCATCGTCTTTTACAGTCTGTATCCAGTTGATACCACCACTGATATCACGGGCTGCTAATAGCATTCCAGCTACAACTAATTCTTTTACACCATTTGCATTTGCACCTGGTGTATTAAATACAACAATACCCTGCTCTGCACATTTATCTAATGGAATATTATTAACACCTGCACCTGCACGGGCTATTGCTTTTAAGTTAGAAGAGAACTCCATCTCATGCATTGCTGCACTTCGAACTAATACTGCTTCTGCTTCCTCAAATACATCGGTTTTTACATAATTATCATTAAATATATTAAGTCCAACTGGTGCAATCGGATTTAAACAATTATACTTTGTCATATCTTCTCCCCCTCTGACTTAGGCATTCTTTTCCTCAAATTCCTTCATGAATGCAACAAGTATCTCTACTCCTTCGATTGGCATCGCATTGTAGATACTTGCTCTCATACCACCAACGGTTCTATGTCCTTTTAAGTTTACAAAGCCTGCAGCTTTTGCTTCTTTTACAAACTTTGCATCCAATTCTTCAGAGCCAGTTACAAATGGAACATTCATTAAAGAACGGTCCTCTTTTACGACAGTGCCCTTAAACATCTTGCTCTGATCAAGGAAATCATATAAAATCTGTGCTTTCTTCTCATTATGAACCTTCATTGCTTCAAGGCCACCCATTTTTTTAAGCCACTTAAATACTTTACCACAGATGTAAATACCATATGCAGGTGGTGTATTATACATAGATTCGTTATCAACATGGATTTTATATTGAAACATCGTAGGTGTTCCTGGTAGGGTATCCTCAGTAATTAAGTCCTCACGAATAATTACAATAACAACACCAGCAGGTCCAATATTCTTCTGAACACCACCATAAATTAAACCATACTTCGTAACATCTACTGGCTCTGATAAAAAGCAAGAGGATACGTCAGCCACCAGTGGCTTGCCCTTAGTATTTGGTAGTGTCTTAAACTTTGTTCCATATATCGTATTGTTCTCACATATGTAAACATAGTCAGCATTCTCACTTATAGGGAGATCGGAACAATCCGGAATGTAAGTAAATGTCTTATCAGCAGAAGAAGCAACCGCATTTGCTGTACCAAATAATTTTGCTTCCTGATAGGCTTTCTTAGCCCATTGCCCTGTAATAATATAATCTGCTACTTTATTTTTCATTAAATTCATTGGTATCATAGCAAACTGTGAAGAAGCACCACCTTGCAAGAAAAGCACCTTATAGTTATCCGGAATATTCATTAAATCACGTAAATCTTGTTCAGCAGTATTAATGATTGCTTCATATTCCTTAGTACGATGGCTCATCTCCATAACGGACATCCCAGTACCGTTATAATCAAGCATCTCTTCTGCGGCTTCCTTTAGAACCTCTTCTGGTAAAACCGCTGGTCCTGCTGAGAAATTATAAACTCTACCCATTTGAAAATCCTCCTTATTCCTACTATAGATTATCCTAACACCTGGCAAATCTAGTACTTTACCACCCTGTCTTTTAAGCATGCTATGACACAAGCTCTATGCTTAGAACAACTTATGATACAGTCACATTCTAGCCGTTGTCGGTTATTCAAAGCTTTGCCACCTTTATACTGCATTGCTTTAATACACTACATTATATAGCCTTGTTAAATTTCAGTCAATAACTTTATCTTGAAATTTGCAACCTTATTATAAAATCAATGGTATATCAAAAAAACTCTATAAAGTCTTCTTGATATACCATTTTTTAAATTATACCATATATTGAATTTAATTCTATCTATTTTATAAGATACCATACTAAAATTCTATTTACGTTTATTAATGGTTTCAGTAAAAATACAATACTACATCTGACAGTAATTACTTAATTTTATTCTACTGTAAAAGGAATCTCTATATTAAGTACACTACGCGCATCCTCCGCCAATCCAAACCTTGTGATTAGCGTGTACCCTCCGGACTTTAAGCTAATTTTACTATAGTCTACCTCCTTCTCATGATCTACATTAAAATTGTTCTTATTCCCAAACCTCATGTTGCAAGGAGTTTCAATAATGATAATACCAGGTGAAACTGTTCCATACGTCCACATTTGCACCACATTGTCTGAAAAGATAGTTCTTGTCTCATTCCTGATGCTTAACATAGGGGCGTAAAGTAGATGTTCTCTTTCCTGCGGAATGTATTGATAAGAAATAAAGCAATAAAACGTATCATCTTTCGTATACTCATTATTATTGATAAATACTTTCCCTTTGATATCCTCGTTTTGAAATGTCCCTACATTAGGCAAATCTTCATCCACTTCTTCTACCTTGATTGATTTCTTAGGACTCACAAAACAAATCTCTGTCTGATTATCCAAAAGAACACCTTGAATTTCAGTATAAACAGTATATTTTCCGGCAATCAGAAAAAGAGGCGTAGAGGAAAGCTGAATGTCATAGTCCATCTTTACTACTTTGGAAACATCCATTGAGCTCTGTCTCTTATACCAACCATAATTTGAACAATCAAAAACCAAAGGATACTCCTTGTCAAAGAAAATGTTCTTATTATTAATATATTGGTAATCAGCGATAATCTCCATTCCGCTTTCATGTACAAATATAGTCCGTATTCCCTTCGTAGGTTGGAACTCTATGTTTTCCTCTGTTCCATGATAATATATTTTTGTTGCGCAAGAAACTGGATTTCCTTCTATCAAGGTATCCCCTATAGTCAACTCTAGTGTAAATAAAGTATGATCCCTTTTTTTGATATATAGTATAATTAGTAATAAAATTGAGAAAATGCAAATGAAAAATAGATAAATTCCTCTTTTCTTCACTAACGAATTCCTTTCTTTGTTTAATAAGATGTATCAAAGCTAAAACCAATATCTTCATATAGACTGCGTGGTGTAAATTTAACCCCTTCATCTGAATTTGAAGCTATAATTGTTCCTGCTATTAAGTTACGTTCAGCTGCACTTTTTAAATAGACTACTCCGCCACTATCTCCAGGACTCGTTAAATTACCTTTAATAACGGAAGATCCATAAACAAGAATTTTGTTCTTCCCATCAACATCAAAATAAGTCACAACTTGGTTGGTGGCAGTGATAGTACCTGTATTATAACCTGACATTTTTCCATAATATTTAACAATAGTGCCCACAGGGGCTTCGCAACCACCTTGTGATTTATCCCAAAAGAAACTTTTAAATTATTATTAATTACATCTACACCATAACCATTAATAGTATAACCTTTGAATAGTTCATCTATGTCATCATACAAAGATAATAAACTATTATATGAATTAACAACTTTTTCAAATCTAATACTATCTGAATAATTAGTTAATACTCTATATTTTTGTACATAATCATCAGAAGTATCAAGTAGTTGTATGATTAAATCCTCTTTATCTAAATATGCTCCACCAAACTCATCAGGATATGTAATCATTCGAGATTCTTTTCTAAAATTATTGATTAAATCATTGTATGCCTCCAAAGCTTTTGTTTGATCACAATCAAATCCAATATCATGCGCATAGGCATTAGTAAACACATTAAAGGCTGAGACTACCAGAATTATTACCATACAAAAAGCTATTTAACAATCCTCCTAATTTATATTTAATTGTATATTACCATATATGACTATAATTGTAAATAATATATACAATAATACAGTAAATTACAAATTAGGTGAACCGATGTTCTCATTAAAATAAAAAATAATCATAAATTGCATTCTTCTAAAGAAATACTTTTAATTTTGACATCAAAAAAGACATATTAATCCTAAATATTCCAACGCTTTACTTTCCACTTACGATCATTATAGGAACTTTAGCTGGTAGTCTAGTTTCATTCTCTTTTAGCTACCAACTTATTTGGCCTTATTATAAAACCAAAGGTATATCAAAAGCTCTACAAAGCTTCTTGATATACCTTTTTTAAATTATGCCATATATTGATTTTAAGTATCTATTATATAAGATTTCTTAACTCTATTGCATCCGACTGTAATTACTTAATTTAATATAAAGGGAATCTCTATTCTAAATACACTGAAGCGTACCCACCGACAGCCCAAACCTTATGAGCAACGTATACTGCCCTGAATTTAAGCTAAATCGTACTTTTAGAGAATTCTAATACCTATTAATCCGAATGTGATTCCCGATAATATCCCTGCTAAAACATCGGATGGAAAATGTACAAATAAATATACCCTAGAAATTGCTATCAGAGTTGCCAATATCAGCGCAATACTTCCAATTCTTAAGTCATATGCTACAATTGCTGTCGCACATGCAAATGAAGTTGCAGCATGGCCAGATGGAAACGAGGATCCAATTGGTCTTTTAATAAGCATTTTAATATCTTTATATTTATCACAGGGACGTTTTCTCATGCAAAGAGACTTTATAATAAGATTATTACCAATGATAGTTAACAATAGCGATAACAATATTGCTTTCGTTACCTGGCGATCGCCATAAATCCAATAAAACAGAGAAAACGCGAGCCATATCATAGAGCAGTTCCCTAGGGAAGTAATGAAACACATAAACCAATCCATAGTATTACTGCGTTTCTTAAACAACTGAAATAAAAGTTTTTCATCGATTCGAGTGCAATTCTTCATACAAATCTCCTGTTTTCAAAAGGTATCTATTAACTCTACATTATTCCTATCGGAAATCAATCAAATATACGTTAACTTATGGTAAAAATTATGTAAATATTTATCCACAGTCGAATCAAAAAAAAGAAACTGTTATCCACAGTTCCCTCTGATTTATCCGTAGTAATGTTATTCTAAAATAAAAAATAGCAAAAAACAAGAGATTTTCTCATTTTTCACTATTAAAACTTTTATTTTCTTTAATTACTTCACATTGAATTTTTTAAACAAACCTTTTTAGGTTAAGCCCTCGACCTATTAGTAACAATCAGCTACATGTGTTACCACACTTCCACCTTTGTCCTATCAACCTTATCGTCTTTAAGGGGTCTTACTAGCTTGTGCTATGGGATATCTTATCTTGAGGGGGGCTTCACGCTTAGATGCCTTCAGCGTTTATCCCGTCCCGACTTGGCTACTCGGCCATGCTCTTGGTAGAACAACCGATACACCAGAGGTCAGTCCATCCCGGTCCTCTCGTACTAAGGACAGCTCCTCTCAAATATCCTACGCCTACGCCGGATAGGGACCGAACTGTCTCACGACGTTCTGAACCCAGCTCGCGTACCGCTTTAATGGGCGAACAGCCCAACCCTTGGGACCTACTACAGCCCCAGGATGCGATGAGCCGACATCGAGGTGCCAAACCACTCCGTCGATGTGAACTCTTGGGAGTGATAAGCCTGTTATCCCCAGGGTAGCTTTTATCCGTTGAGCGATGGCAATCCCACTTTATACCACCGGATCACTAAGTCCTACTTTCGTACCTGCTCCACCCGTCGGTGTCACAGTCAAGCTCTCTTATGCCTTTGCACTCTACGAATGGTTTCCAACCATTCTGAGAGAACCTTTGAGCGCCTCCGATACCCTTTCGGAGGCGACCGCCCCAGTCAAACTCCCCGCCTGACATTGTCCCCTAGCCGGGTCACGGCTACAGGTTAGAAATCCAGTACTACAAGGGTGGTATCCCAACAGCGACTCCGTAAGAACTGGCGTTCCTACTTCTTAGTCTCCCACCTATCCTGTACATGCAGCACCGAATCCCAGTATCAAGCTGAAGTAAAGCTCCATGGGGTCTTTCCGTCCTGGCGCAGGTAACCAGCATCTTCACTGGTATTTCAATTTCACCGGGTGCATTGTCGAGACAGTGCCCAAATCATTACGCCTTTCGTGCGGGTCGGAACTTACCCGACAAGGAATTTCGCTACCTTAGGACCGTTATAGTTACGGCCGCCGTTTACTGGGGCTTAAGTTCAAAGCTTCGACTTGCGTCTAACCTCTCCCCTTAACCTTCCAGCACCGGGCAGGCGTCAGCCCATATACCTCACCTTTCGGTTTTGCATAGACCTGTGTTTTTGCTAAACAGTTGCTTGGGCCAATTCTCTGCGGCCTACTTTCGTAGGCACCCCTTCTCCCGAAGTTACGGGGTCATTTTGCCGAGTTCCTTAACAATGCTTCTCCCGTCGGCCTTAGGATTCTCTCCTCATCCACCTGTGTCGGTTTACGGTACGGGCATATAGCAAACAATAGCGGCTTTTCTTGACAGCATAGGTTCAGAAACTTCATTACTTAAAGTTCACTCCGCATCACACTTCACCATCACGAAACGGATTTGCCTATTTCGCTTGACTTTGTGCTTGCGCCGGTTTTTCCATTCCCGGCTTTTCCTACCTTTCTGTGTCCCCACAGTTCTGTTACTATATGGTACAGGAATATCAACCTGTTGTCCATCGACTACGACTCTCGTCCTCGCCTTAGGCCCCGACTTACCCAGAGCAGATCAGCTTTACTCTGGAAACCTTGGATATTCAGCCTAGAAGATTCTCACTTCTATCTCGCTACTCATTCCGGCATTCTCTCTTCTTAACACTCCACTGCTCCTTACGGTACAGCTTCTTCGCAGTTAAGAATGCTCCTCTACCAATCATACATTGTATGATTCCACAGCTTCGGTGGTGTGTTTTAGCCCCGGACATTTTCGGCGCAGGATCTCTCGACTAGTGAGCTATTACGCACTCTTTGAATGTATGGCTGCTTCTAAGCCAACATCCTAGTTGTCTCTGAAATCCCACATCCTTTTCCACTTAACACACACTTTGGGACCTTAGCTGGTGGTCTGGGCTCTTTCCCTTTTGACTACCCAACTTATCTCGTGTAGTCTGACTCCCGATCATCATCTATACGGCATTCGGAGTTTGATAACCTTCGGTAAGCTTTGACGCCCCCTAGGGTATTCAGTGCTCTACCTCCGTTAGACTAAATCGAGGCTAGCCCTAAAGCTATTTCGAGGAGAACCAGCTATCTCCGGGTTCGATTGGAATTTCTCCCCTATCCACAGTTCATCACCACCCTTTTCAACGGATGTGTGTTCGGTCCTCCACCACCTTTTACGGCAGCTTCAACCTGACCATGGATAGATCACCCGGTTTCGGGTATACACGTACTGACTGATCCATCAAAGATGGATTTACGCCCTATTCAGACTTGGTTTCCCTTCGGCTCCAGACTTTCTGTCCTTAACCTTGCCAGTAAATGTAACTCGCCGGACCGTTCTACAAAAAGTACGCGGTTCCACATATAAAGTGGTTCCACAGCTTGTAAACATATGGTTTCAGGTTCTCTTTCACTCCCCTCCCGGGGTTCTTTTCACCTTTCCTTCACAGTACTATGCACTATCGGTCACTAAGTAGTATTTAGCCTTGGGGGGTGGTCCCCCCGAATTCCAACAAGGTTTCTCGTGTCTCGTTGTACTTTGGATACCGCTCGCTCTCTTCCGGTTTCGAATACGAGGCTTTCACTCTCTCTGGCTGGCTTTCCCAAAACCATTCTTCTACCTTTCAAGTCACTTATTGCGGTCCATAACCCCGTGGATAAATCCACGGTTTAGGCTCCTTCCCTTTCGCTCGCCGCTACTCAGGAAATCGATTTTTCTTTCTCTTCCTCCGGGTACTTAGATGTTTCAGTTCCCCGGGTTCCCGGCGTATGGCTATGTATTCACCATACGTCAATGGAGGTTTGCTCCATTAGGTTTCCCCATTCAGAAATCTACGGGTCTAAGGATATTTGCTCCTCACCGTAGCTTATCGCAGCTTATCACGTCTTTCATCGGCTCTTAGTGCCAAGGCATCCACCATACGCTCTTATTAGCTTAACCTTTGTATTAGGTCACACTTTTCAGCATGTTCTAATATTGATATTTCATCACCTAGCGTGATGACTACTTTATCGGTTTGTTTATCGTTTATCCCTCATGATATCGTCTATCATAAGAGTAACGTGTCATTGTATTTAGATGTCTGACTCATAAATACGTTAATATTTATGTTTCATATTTCAATGTGAAGTTTTCAAAGTACAGTTTTTGGTTGTTATTACAACCCGACTGATATTTAATCAGTCATTGCATCAATCAAATATGTTAAATACTTTCTTAATTATTATAGAAGATATTCATTTGATTCATCCAATCACTGGTTAAACCAGTATCTATGTGAACTCTCTTATGATATAAATACCATGTGAGAAGATTTGCATATTTACTTCTTTTGTTTAACTATCTTTTGTTAGTATTACTTATATATTAGAAGAATTTTCATTCTTTTCTTTTTTATAAATCTGGCAGCCACCTACTCTCCCGTGCCGTCTCCAGCAAAGTACCATCGGCCGCTTAAGTCTTAACCATCGTGTTCGAGATGGGAACGGGTGTTTCCCCTAAGCGCATCGCCACCAGAAATTTGGTGCTATCTATTTAATTTATTGCCCTAAGGCAAAATTGATAACTCAACAGTGAAACAACCTTTACTCTTACTCTTAGAAAGGAGGTGATCCAGCCGCACCTTCCGATACGGCTACCTTGTTACGACTTCACCCCAGTTATAAATCCCGCCTTCGGCAGCTCCCTCCTTACGGTTGGGTCACTGACTTCGGGCGTTACCTACTCCCATGGTGTGACGGGCGGTGTGTACAAGACCCGGGAACGTATTCACCGCGACATTCTGATTCGCGATTACTAGCGATTCCAGCTTCATGTACTCGAGTTGCAGAGTACAATCCGAACTGGGATGACCTTTTTGAGATTTGCTCCCCCTCGCAGGCTTGCTTCTCTTTGTAGTCACCATTGTAGCACGTGTGTAGCCCAAATCATAAGGGGCATGATGATTTGACGTCATCCCCGCCTTCCTCCAGGTTATCCCTGGCAGTCTCTCTAGAGTGCCCAGCCGAACTGCTGGCTACTAAAGATAGGGGTTGCGCTCGTTGCGGGACTTAACCCAACATCTCACGACACGAGCTGACGACAACCATGCACCACCTGTCACCTCTGTCCCGAAGGAAGACCGACGTTACTCGGTTGTCAGAGGGATGTCAAGACTTGGTAAGGTTCTTCGCGTTGCTTCGAATTAAACCACATGCTCCACCGCTTGTGCGGGTCCCCGTCAATTCCTTTGAGTTTCATTCTTGCGAACGTACTCCCCAGGTGGAATACTTATTGCGTTAGCTGCGCCACCGAAGCCATGATAGCCCCGACAGCTAGTATTCATCGTTTACGGCGTGGACTACCAGGGTATCTAATCCTGTTTGCTCCCCACGCTTTCGAGCCTCAGTGTCAGTTACAGTCCAGTAAGCCGCCTTCGCCACTGGTGTTCCTCCTAATATCTACGCATTTCACCGCTACACTAGGAATTCCACTTACCTCTCCTGCACTCTAGTAAGCCAGTTTCAAATGCAGTCCCAGGGTTGAGCCCTGGGCTTTCACATCTGACTTGACCTACCACCTACGCTCCCTTTACACCCAGTAAATCCGGATAACGCTTGCCCCCTACGTATTACCGCGGCTGCTGGCACGTAGTTAGCCGGGGCTTCTTAGTCAGGTACTGTCATTATCTTCCCTGCTGATAGAGCTTTACATACCGAAATACTTCTTCACTCACGCGGCGTCGCTGGATCAGGGTTTCCCCCATTGTCCAATATTCCCCACTGCTGCCTCCCGTAGGAGTTTGGGCCGTGTCTCAGTCCCAATGTGGCCGGTCACTCTCTCAAGCCGGCTACTGATCGTCGCCTTGGTAGGCCATTACCCCACCAACTAGCTAATCAGACGCGGGCCCATCTCATACCTATAAATATTTGATAGCAAAATCATGCGGTTTCGCTATGTTATGCGGTTTTAGCAATCGTTTCCGACTGTTATCCCCCTGTATGAGGCAGGTTACCCACGCGTTACTCACCCGTCCGCCACTAAGTTTCTAAACTTCCATCCGAGGACTTCCATTTAAAAACTCCGTTCGACTTGCATGTGTTAAGCACGCCGCCAGCGTTCATCCTGAGCCAGGATCAAACTCTCAAATTAAAGTTTTTAACGAAGTTAAAAACTGATACTAATCGACGTTAGTCAATTAGATACCTTTTAAGGTTTTAACCATTCAGAACAATTGCTGACTTCTAAGTTGCCTTAGTTATCAATCTTTGTTTCCGTTTACTGTTATAGGGTTGTGTCTGATTTTCATCAAACACAGTTCTATTGCCAAACATTTCTGCTTGGACTTTTATTCTCAACGAATTTCAAGGTTGTTTCACTGTTCAGTTATCAAAGTTCATTGTGTGCTTGTTTTTGTTTCTCACAAGCAGCTTAGTTAGTATATCATGTAGCTTTTTGTTTGTCAAGAACTTTTTTCAAAGTTTTTTGAACTGTTTATTCTTTTCAAACAATTTAGCAACTCATTTATAATATCATGTTTTGCTTTGCTTGTCAACCCTTATTTTAAAAGGTTTTTGAGAGTATTAAATTGTTTACACAATTCAGTTATCTCTCAGCGACAGCTTATTTAGTGTATCACCTTAAAACTTAATTGTCAACAACTAAATTAAATTAATTTCGTAATCTACTTTTAAATCATTTTCATAATCTACTTTTAAATATTTTCTTCCAGACTTTCTCCCTTTACTTATGGATAGATACACGAATTTAGAAATGAAACAATACACTAAAAAAATAATTTACTCCTATAAAAAGTGCTATCCTAAAGATCAATTCATAGGATAGCACTCAAAATAACCTTTATTTGATAATTACTTTGGTCTGATAGGTATAAGTCGCTCCGTAATATAATTTTACTTTAGTAGTAATCGTAACAGCACCCTGGCTCTTAGCAGTAATCGTTCCATTTTCATCAACAGTAGCAATCTCTTCATCACTGGATTGATATGCTATAACCACTCTTCCTTTGGCGCTGAATAAAGCCTTCATTGTAAAGCTCTCAACTCTTTCCAAAGTAATCGGAAGACCTGCTAATACTTGTTGTTTTTTTCCTTGGTTTAAAGTTAATTCATTTTCTACTTGTATAAGATCTTTTGTCGATGTAATTCCTTCTTTCGATACTTTTTCTTTTAATAGAACATACTCATTCCCTTTTATAATAGGAATTTCCACATAACCATCTTTATCAACTCTGTATGTTGTACCAAATGGTACCGGCTCAAGCATTCCGGTATTACTATTTACCGAATAGAGATATAGTTTCTGTAAGGCTTTAAATCCATACTCTTTCCCAACAAAGAATTTAATTTCACTTTGCGCCGGTAGTACTCCTGATTGCTTAAAATCAAGGAAGAGTCCGTCAGTATTGTTTTTATCTTTCGATAAAATACTACTTATCCTCTTATTATTAGATATTCTACCAATATCAACACCGAGAGATAACTCTCCAGTAATGGTTCCCTTAGCTAAATTATTGACATCCAATTTTAACTCATAAAGAACTGTACCTAAACTATCCTTAACAACATAGTAAATATCCTTATTATTTTTAACAGCCGCTTCCAAAACTTCCTTCTTAATCACATAATTAGGTAGCATCTCATGTTTTGTATTAACTTCAATAATGACCTTATCAACATAATTGCTACGAAGTTGTGAAAGAATAAATTCCTCTGGTAACTCTATTAAAGAAGCATCCATATTTAACACAATCTTTGCAGCTCCATCATAAATATATACTTCAACCGGATTCCTAACCTGTTCCGGTATAGGTACTATGGTTGGAGTAATTATCGGTGTCGGTGATGGTGTTACTGTTAGCGCCACTGTCGGCGTTACTTCTGGCATCGGAGTTGGCGTCACCATTGGCGTTACCGTTGGTGTTACTTCTGGCGTCGGAGTTGGCGTCACTGTCGGCGTCACTTCTGGCGTTGGAGTCGGTGTCACTGTTGGTGTTACCTCTGGTGTTGGAGTTGGTGTCACTACAACATCACTGCTTCTCTTGATAGAAATATTATCAAGTTCAATTGTATATACATTATTTTCTGCCTCTTTGGTAGCGAGTAGGAAATTAAGTTTCGTACCATTTATCGCTGAGGTGAAGGTCCAAGAATATTTCTGAGGAGTTGTAGTTAATATAAATGTCTTATCTGCTTGACCTGCGCATTGTACAACAATCTGGTGATTCTGCGTAGACTTTGCATCAAAGGTAAGTGTATATTCTACCCCTTTACTAACCGGTACTAAGTCTTGGAATACTTGGATTGCCCAAGTTTCAGAGCTCTGACCAGCAGAAGTTACTGCTATTTTTCCCTCCGAAACTACTAATGATCCGGTCTTATCTCCATTCATAAACCATGATCCCCAAAAACTAAAGTCTTCAAAAGTACCATTTTTGATAAATTCACCATCGGATCCTATCACAACCTGAGTTACCTCTATTGTATCATCCATACCAGCAGCTTTTATTACAACTCTATAATTTCCTGCTACCAGGAATAAGCTTTTATCTAGGATAACTGAATCTTCGTAATAAGTAACCTTATTAGACGGTACAGCTTCTCCGTTTATGTACACAGTCTTTGGTGCTTCATTCCAAGCTGCTTCTATTGAATGAGTTAAGATACTATCTTCTCCTAATTTGATTGTTTGCTTTACAATCATTTCCGGGGTTACTTTGGAAAGTTCCTCCGGTGTCATCTCTCGAATCACAATATTGACAACGATAATATCATGCGGATTGTTTTGATTTGATGTTATCAAATCTCCCTTAGTTACATTTCCAAGTAGAAAATTTAATTTTGTTCCACCGGATACAGGGGAATCATATCGAAACTTATAATGAGAGATATCTTTTTCTAATACTGCTGTAGATAAAGGATTTGCACCGTTTTTCACACCAAGCTCTATGGTAAATGGTCTGCGTATCGTAGCGCTTGCATCAAATTCTAACACATAAGATTTTCCGCCTTCCATTGGGATATTCTCTTGGTAAAGCTGTAAATCCCAAGTATTTCCCTCATGCCATATAAAATGAACCTTTGCATTTTTTTCTGTAGCATCTATCGTTCCACAGCCATTTTGAAAATAGGTGCCCCAGCCTTCTGTTCCATTATCAAAAGAGCCATTGACTACGAGATTACCACCGCTCTCCATTACTGACTGAACTAATGCATTCGTTGAATCATATCCATCCGCTGTTGCTTGTATGGTATAGACACCAGCTCTATCAAATAATTCAGATCTTAAAGTAACCGTTTTATCTGCTTTATTAAAACTAACAAGGCTACTATCGACTGGGACATTATTGATAGAAAACTTTATATTTTCTGCATTTTCCCATCCTGATTTTTCATAGTACCTTAGGATAATATCTTCGGATACCTTTGGTGTAGCTTGAGAGCTAACCAAAAATGCACCTTGTAATAACGGTTTATTTGTAACATACAGCTCCACATCTTTAACATAAAACCTACAGATCTCACTAAACGCCCCTAACAGATACTTAAGTCCAAGGTTTCCTGAAAACCCTGCTGTAAAATTATAAGTATATTCCTGCCACTCCTTTGTGATATCAAAGCTTGTATCCAGTACACTTGCCCAGTCACCGCCCTCACGCTGTATTCTGATAATCGGAGTCTGAGTCTGATCACTTGAGGTTCTCGCCTTAAACTTCATTGTGTAATTTAATCCCTTAGCAATATCAACACCTGGGTACAATAGCATCTTATCGTAATTATTTATACACCTAGCACCAACTGCATAGCAAACATTTTCACCATTTTCAGACTCTACAGCATAGTCAGTTTGCGATACAGTCCATCCTGCGGTCCCTGCTGAAAAATCTCCATTACCTACCGGATAAATTTTCACACCTTCATAACTTACATTATTATCAGTCAAGCGCTTCATTGAGATATCATCAAGCGTAATGATACCTGTATTTCCACCTACATAGATTCTTAACTTTGACATCTCATCTGTATCAGTTCCCATTGTAAAAGTTAATTCGCATGGTGTCATAGTAGAGCCTATCTCATATTCCTTACTTCCATAGACGGTCATACTATCTTCACTTAAAAGTTCTAACTTAACCGTACCGGTATGTTCCGATTTTGCATTGAATTTTACCTGATAGGTATCCTTTTTTAATAGATTTAAACCTACTTGTTCTATAAAGGAATCTGATAAGGATACGTCAAAGCCCGATAGTTTTAGAGCCCTTTCTAAAGCGGTAACATTACCTGTTGCTCCAACCACTCTCCAAAACTGCATACGAGTTGCATTTCCCTGATCAAAGGTTCCATTATAAATATGCTCTCCATTTGCAAGTGGTGGCTTTGGGGCATCCTCTGAAATATCCCCAATTAATTCTAATACTTCAACTTTTACATTTTTAATGGATACAGGAATGTTGCTAAGTCCCATATTTAACTCTAGCCTTCCTGTTGTGGAGTCTTTGCTCATATCAAAAGTAAACTGATGTGTCTTATAAGACGTAGACAATGTGGCATTAACTACATCCGAATAAAGACTGAAATTTATCGGATTTGCTACTTTAATTTCCAACGTACGTGAGGCATCTGCTTTTGCATCAAAAGATACTTTATAGCGATATCCCTTTGTTAACGGAAGCTTATGTATCATTTGAATGGAATAAGTCTGGTTTCCCTGTGATGATATAGCTATTCTTGCAGAATCGTCTTCTTGTTTTTCTGCAATCGCATCTCCCGAAAAATCAGGCAAACAAACCAAATCCCAACCATTGGTACTATTATTCGCATAATCACTTGTCACTTTGTGAATTGCATCAAAGGTACCAGTAATAAGATTAGAACCTATAGCAACTCCCTCTGGAAGAGGATCTGGTAACACGGCTGGAGGCAATACATTTTCATCATATGTCTGCCCTTCCAAGTCATAAACTCGTACATAATCTATCTTCATCTGTCTGTTATCCAGTGAAGTATCTAGCTGTCCACCATCGTAATTTCCACCGACAGCCAAGTTAAGCATGAGATAGAATTCCTGATCAAAAGGCGCTGGATAGGTATAATTTACAGGATTTCCATCTCTTTTTGAATACCAATCGCTTGTTTCATAATAAAGAATGTCATCCACATACCAACGCATAACGCCCGGTAACCATTCTAAAGCATAGACATGTTCGTCCGTGATGCGAAAAGATTCTGAAGTATAGTTATCACCCATGTATTTGTTGTTTGGCCATGAACCGCCATAGTGGAGTGTTCCGCCCACTTGATTCACGAGTCTTCCCCTTGCTTCCATAATATCGATTTCACCGGACAACGCCCAACCTCCATATTTATCATAAGCCGGCATCATCCAAAAGGCTGGCCAATAACCTGTTCCTTCTGGCATAGAAATTTTTGCTTCAAAACGTCCGTATTTTTTGGTAAACAATGCGGGTGTTCCTTGTTCGGATGCATCGATGGAACCCTTGGTCCAGATTCTTCCTGAAGTATAAGAGGCTCCCTGATATTTGTTGCTATCATGGTTCTTCTTTGCAGTAATTACTAGCTTACCATCTTCAAAGCTCACATTATTTCCGTCATCGGTGTAGTACTGTTGTTCACTGTTTCCCCAACCCGCAATTCCATAGGCTGACCCATCACCAACCTGATATCCCCATTTTGTCGTATCAAGTTCTGTTCCATTAAATTCATCCTGCCATACCAGCTTCCAAAGGTTATCGTTTGTACCATCATTAGTGACAATAGTATCTCCTATCACAGGAACAGACTCTTCTGGTATTTGATCTGATGCTCTTACTATATTGGGTACAGCAGAACATAATACCATACTTGTACAAAGACAAATTGACAAAATCTTTTTACTAAGGTTACCTTTTGTTTTTCTCCTCATAACATACCTCCTTCTTACATATCGCAGTTCCTAAAATCCCATGCTATGGTAGACCCCCATGCGTTTCCTTATAGCATGAAATACAGCTGATGAAATCAGCTACTTCCTATAGTAAAATACAACCACACAAGATATCAGTGGTTGTATTTTATAGAAGGTACATATTTTTTAGATTGCACACTTTTAGGACAAAATTCATCACAAAAAAGGGAGGCAAAGCTTCCCTTCCATCACATGTATTCATTACTTTTAAAATTTTATATCTGTAAACCTATTTCTGACAATTCTCACAAAAGTAAATTGTGCCACCCATATAGTTAGCCTTCCTTATTTCCTGTCCGCATTTTGTACATGGGGTTAGATAGGTTTTTCTGCTTAGATAAGTAAGATACTTTCCTTCTTCACCAAATATATCTTTTTCAGTATCTCTGCCGCCACCTTCCACCATATCACGAAGAACACTCTTTATCGCGGAGAATAGATTTAAAAATTCTTCTTCCTCTACATTCTTCATCTTTCTCTTTGGATGAATGCCTGAGGTAAAAAGAATATCCTGAAGTACTCCATTCCCTAATCCGGGTATTCTTTGTTCGGTTGCTAGGAATGCTTTAGCGGATAAATTCTCACATTTATCGGTATACAAGGACCTAAAATAAGTATAATCAAATTCCTCAGATAATGGATGTGGTTTATCTATTGCTCCCTGATAATAATTATTCTTAAATTCTCCCTCCGCAAATGCCCAAATACCTCCATACATCATGACTGTTACCACTAATGCAGAATCATCTTCAAACTCTATATATAGTTGATTCTTTTTTGGAGCTTTATTCCTATCAGCATAATAGCGTATGGATGTTCCATCTGTAAATACGATTTTACAATCATCTGCTTTAATTTCTAACATGCCACCACATGGTCTTGCCTTTACTATGGTCTTACCAGATAGAAGTTCATCATAATTTTCTGGATTTCCATGATACCATGCAAAAGAGTGCGGTGATTGATTTGCTTTTACATAACGAATTACTTTACCTACAAGACTTTCATTTATTTCCTTTGATAATACTATACTTTCCGGTATTTCAAGCATAAAAACCTCCTCATGTAATGATATGTTCCGCTGGATAGTGCTTTCTAATCAATATTATAAACTAGTTTACATAATCTGTCATTCTTCTTTTACATTCTATAGCTAATTCGCCTAGCTTCTCTTATCATTTCATGAATGTAAAAATATGATATGAGTTTCATAAGTAAGATTATTAATGTTATCATGCACAATCAAGTTGTTACAGGCAATAAGGGCTGCTGTTATCAGATTAATTTTATTTGCGGGTGGGACCGATAATTTAAAGATTGTAAATCAGTACTAAAACAAAGGCTTACTATGATAAAATGAATAATCATAGTAAGCCTTCCATTATACCCAAGAAAACAATAGTAGCGTTATAATGTTTGAAGGAAAGAGAACTAAAACGTTATTTAATATCTGATTTTAGAAATCTCTTTTCTTCTTCCTTTAAATCTAATCCAAGTGTTCCGCCTGGATTCATATTATACCCAGGATCAAAATAATCCTTAAGAACCTTAAATACTCCATATTCTTTTCTGCCTAGCTGACCTTCTAACCAAGGTGCAAACATTTTACCTATTCCGTGATGATGACTCATAGCTGCACCGGATTTCTGAATTGCATCAAGGATAGTGCTGTGATATGCTTTGAACTTTTCAGCATCACTTAACTTGGTAATAAAGATAAAATAAAGGTTTGCTCCCTGTGGGTAGCAATGTGACATATGAGTTGTTACAATGGTGTTCGGTAATTTGTGGCAGACTTCTCTAACATCCCTATGTACCTGTGCCATATTGGACCAGTTCACAGTACATTCTAATGTATCGGTTGTAATACCAAAATCCATTAAAGTATCTCTAAGGTATGGGTCATTAAATCGGCCTTTTTCCCAACTCTTCGTTACAAATGAGGTCAAACTCATGCCACCATATTGTTTTGCAATTCTTTTAATATTCTTAGCTACATTTTTAGAAAATCCTTTTTCACCATCTGTAAATCCTAAAAACAGGCAGCGTTCCATATCTTTATATCCCCTGATATCAAAGATCTTATGTAAAGGAGTTTCATCTACATTGTATAAACGAAGCATTAAATTTGTTTCTTCAGGGTCGGATAATCGAAAAACGGAAGAAAATCCTGCCTCACACTGCATCATTTCTCTAGCTGCCTCCTGAGCTATTTCCCAGTTCTTAAAAATATAAGAAAATCTTTTTCTGTTTTCCGGCATATAGCGAAAGACTTTTAAAGTTACTTCTGTCAAAACACCAAAAGTCCCTTCCCCACCCATCATTATCTGATTCAAATTTGGACCGGTAGCTTCCATTGGATAAGGACTTGTTTGAATCGTTCCAATTGGCGTTGCATATTTTTGTCCCATTACAATATCAGAGATACATCCATAATAAGTACTGTTTTGACCTGCTCCCCTTGTTACAACCCATCCACCGACACTGCTGTATTCAAAAGACTGCGGAAAATGCCCACAGGTATATGCTCTCTTAGCACCAAACAAGGTAGGAGCTTGATTTAGCGCCTCTTCTAACTGTGGTCCCGACATACCCGTTTGAACGGTAATCGTTTGATCAATCTCGTTAAAGGAAAGTACTTTGTTATACCTTAGCCTCATATCCAGCGAGATCCCACCCTTTATTGGTTCCACACCTCTTGTAACACTACTACCGCCACCATACACATAAAGAGGTATATTATGTTTGGTACTATATTCAACAATCTGTTCAATCTGCTTCGTTGTATCAGGATAGACAACAACATCTGGTACACAATCAACTCGTCTTTCACGAAGCCGCAATGCATCATAACCGGTCTTTCCATAGGCAACAGCAAGACGTGGATAATCGTCCGTTGTTACAAATTCGTTTCCAACTATATCCTTTAGGGCCTTGATATGTACTTTATCTAAACCACATGGAATATCTAATTTTACTTTCTCCATTCCAATATCACCGGTATATTGTTTGAAATCTTCATCCTTCATCTCAAACTTTTCCTTCATCATCTTAAACAATGATTCTTTAGGATATTTCACAAACTCAGGGTCTCCCCAGCGAAAGATAGATCGATAACTGTTTTTTGGCGCTGCTTCTTTCACCCATTTAGGTTCAAATCCTGTATATGGCTTACTCATTATTATACCTGCTCCTTTCACAATGCCGCTTTGCGGCATCTCAAATAACCAAGTGTAAAGATATTTTCCTTCACGCTTAAAAACATACCCGCTTAGTATCCGCGTGACTTCTTAACCATGCCTGCTCAGTAGTCTGTGTGAAAGAACCTTGTTCTTTCACACAGGAAACCATGCCTGTTTAGTAGACTGGATATTTGCGCCGAGGACGACGCAGGCACAAATTCCGTGTGAAAGAGCCTTATTCTTTCACACTTCGCTCCTTGTCAAATGTTTTATTTTTATATAGAGTGGTGATAATCTTGGATAAATTCGTTTATATACATACTGATACAGATTTTTATAGATGCTATGCTCTTCCATATCTGGCTGAAACGTATCCTTTACATGTACCATATGTGTGATTGCCTCCTCATAACTTTTAAACTCGCCCATGGCTACAAATCCTGCAATGGAAGACCCCAAGCCGGAGGCTTCATGTGTTTGAATACGTATGACTGGAAGTCCAAACATATTAGCGGTAATCTGACAAATCTCATCGCTTTGTGACCCACCACCCGCTACATATATTTCTTTTATCTTTTGCCCTGACCGGTGCTCCATACTGTACATTCCATCCATTAGTGCAAATCCGATTCCTTCAATAATCGCACGATAAAGATAGATTCTTGTATGAACATCTGAAAATCCAATAATTGCGCCTTTCGCATTGGGTGTGACAACTCCTGGTGTCCAAAAAGGCTGTAAGATTAACCCTTCACACCCCGGCGGTACTTCTCTAAGTCTTTCATTTAGAATCTTCTCCGGATCACAACCCCGTTCCTTTGCTTCAACACACTCTTTCATGGCAAATTCACGTTTAAACCAGGAAATTAACCAGTAGCCACGAAAAATCTCAATCTCTGGATTGAACATCCCACGTGGTACTCCAGGATATGCTGGAAGAAAACGCTTTGGTTCAAAATATTTCTTTGTAGCAAACTGAACCGTTGCAGTTGTTCCAAAAGACAATGCTGCTTGATCTTCACTAATTACCGATAATCCTAGCGTTTCACAGCCTTTATCGGAACCAGTGGAAATGAGTGGTAGCCCCTGTGGAATTCCAGACAATTCTTCCATCTGTTTTGTAATCATTCCAATCGTTTCTTCCGTCTGTACCAACTCGCACATCTTCAGATTTGGAATATCGCACATACAGCGTTTTGGATTATTTTTTGTCTGCCAATTCATTTTTTTATAATCAAACGGAATATGTCCAATCATATTTGCCGGACAATCTTTTAACTGCCCTGTCATTTTATAGTTTAAATAGGTTGGTAACATAACAAACTTATGCGTCTTTGCCCAAGTTTCAGGTTCATTCTCCATAATCCAATTTGCAACGGAAACCTTATATTGCTTATTTAAAGTTGTTTCCATACCAACTAGTTTCATTGCGATTTTAATCCACCACTTAAACGGTTTTACGTGTTTTGTTTCTCTACTATCTAACCACAATATAACATCTCTCAAAGGCTCATAATTTTCATCTAGACACACCGATGAATCTCGAATGGTAGTCAGTGTTACCCCAATAACATCCTCATAGCCATTTGGACTTTTCTCTTTTAACTTTTTGGATATAGAACATAATGTATCAAAATAAAATTCAGGCTTTTGCTCTGCCCACCCTGGATTTTTGGAATAGTATGGAGTCTCATACTTATGTTGAATTATATGTACTATCTGTCCCTGTTTATTTACGAGCATTCCACGCATACTTTGCGTCCCCAAATCAAAGGTTAATATCAACGGATTCTTCATCTTTACCCTCTCCTTGATTGAATTCCTATTATTATTCCTTTAATATGTTGCTTGTCGCTATAATGTTAACATTTAACCCCAGTACATTTTCTATAATGACATCCCCAATTGAAATAGGTTTCGTTACCACCATTTTATTTATTTCCCTCATAACATCAGAGATTTTATCCTTTGGTATTTCTTCAGACACTCTGACTGGAAGTACAGGTACTTTAGGAAAGTTTGTTTTAACCGTAGAACAGATGGTTCGCATTGGATGTATCATCTCACTAACTGCAAATTCTTCTCCACGCTTACATTGATTTCCTGAAACCTTGATTGAAGTCCCCATTTCTTCAATCATCATCGCGCAACCATTGGGGCAGACAATACAGACAAGTTCTTTCATACTTGGCTCCCATCTGCGTGCTCTGCACGCGTACTAATCAAGGGGTGTGAAATAGATTTTTCTTCACACTTTTCTCCTTTCACTTCAACTGTTAGAGTATCTTCTTTAACTAAATGAAATTGACTCATATCCAGCTTGATAGTTTCCATTTCTGGAGGTTTTAAATATGAATATTTCTTTTCAAATATTTGCTTTCCATTGACTTTTATTGTTACTACGGCCTTCCTTAATACTTGACTGCTTCTAAAATAAAATGTAGCAGGTTTGCTTTCTTGACTGATACCAATCTGTTGTGGTACAAAGTAAAGAAAATCTTTGTCTACTTTGAATGATACTAACTCTTTTGACTCATAGCAATATTTTGCAGCTGCTTTTCCTGCAAGTTCCCCATTCTCTGATACATAATCCACCAGATCATTAACATGAAGTGCATTCCCACAAATAAAGATTCCTGGTTCACTTGTCATAAAATCATCATCACAAATTGGCCCTTTTGTCTTTGAATCCATTCGTACATTCAGACTTTCTGCCAACTCATTTTCAGGAATCAAGCCAACTGATAATATTAAAGAATCACATTCTACAATCTCTTCTGTCCCCGGAATTGGCACCATTGACTCATCCACCTTCATGATTTCAACTGCTTGTAACCTTTCTTCCCCGTAAAGTCTAGTTACCGTGTGTGATAAATATAGTGGAATATCAAAGTCATTAAGACACTGCATAATATTTCGTGTTAGTCCAGAGGGAGTAGCCTTTGCTTCATATACCCCACATACTTTTGCTCCCTCTAAGGTGAGTCTTCTTGCCATAATTAATCCAATATCGCCACTTCCTAAGATAACACATTTTTTTGTTGGAAGCTGACCTAATATATTGGTATATGCTTGTGCTGTTCCTGCAGTAAATACTCCTGATGGCCTCGTTCCATGAATAAAAACCTGCTTCGCTGTTCTCTCTCGACAGCCGGTTGCTAAGATAATAGATTTTGAAGTGTATTCAAGCACACCTTTTGTATTTACTACACGTACCAAATAGTTATGCTCTAGTTTTTCAATTCCTGTAACATAGGTAAGGACATTAAAATCAATCTTTCTTTGATGAAACTCATCGACATAGCGCCATGCATATTCAGGACCGGAAAGTTTCTCACCAAATCGAAGTAAACCAAAACCATCGTGGATACACTGTTTTAAGATACCACCCAGCCGTTCTTCACGTTCAATTAATAAAACTTTTGCACCTTGCCTTTTAGCTGATATGGCTGCAGCCAGACCCGCAGGTCCCCCTCCTATTACAATTACATCATAGTTTAACATGTGGTTCCCCCCTTTGTATCCCCCAAGGTTATATAAGCGTCTGAGCTTGATTTTTTTACTTCCTGAATTGAAATGTTCTCATGTTCACTTATAATCTGAGAGATTAGTGGCATACAAAATCCGCCTTGACATCTACCCATTCCTGGACGAATTCGCTTCTTTATACCATCAACGGTTGGTACTGATATGGGAGAGTTAAGCACATCGATAATTTCACCTTTGCTGATTTCCTCACAACGACATATGATAATTCCGTAGTCTGGATTGTTCTGAATCATTTTGGTACGCTCTTCACTGGACATCTCCCTCAATACTGGGATACCTTTTCGTATTGGATTGAATTTTTTATTCTTAGTAACTAACTCCTTTTTTGATAATTCCTTGATGACCATCTTTTCAATATCCAAAGCGACTACTGGTGCTGTCGTTAACCCAGGAGATTGAATGCCTGCACAGTGAATCAGATTCTTTGTCTTTCTTCCTTTTTCAATGATAAAGTCTTCTTCAAAAGTTGCTGCACGTACTCCTGTAAAATATGTAATGATATCTCGCTCCGATAACCCTTTTGCGATTAATTTCTGTTTATTAAATACTTCTTTTATGCTTTTACTTTCTGTTGCAAAGTTTTCTTTTTCATAGGTCTCAATTGCATTTGGTCCCACAAGTAAGTTCTCATGTACTGTTCTTAAGATACCACCACCTTTGGTATGCAGCTTATTACGGGAAATCATTTTAATAGAGGCAATTGATTTAACCAAATGTGCTGCTTTTTTGTCCAGTATAGAATTGGTACCTTTTCTTGGATGAATGGAATAAAATCGATCTTTCGCCATTGCTGCAACATCTTCTGCAAATGTTCCTGCCGCATTAATTACTAACTTGGGATAAAGAATACCTTTGTTTGTGGTCACACTTACAATCTGATCGTCTTTCACATCCATTCCTAAAACAGCTGTATTTAAGGAAACCTTTGCACCATTTTGTACTGCATTTTCCGCGTATGCTATAGTTAATCCATAAGGGCAAACACAACCTGCACTTGAATTATATAGGGCAAATGCAAACTCATCATTTAACTCTGGTTCTCGTTTTCTTAATTCCTCTCGCCCGATAATTCTTGTGTCCGTTACACCGCAAATATGTTTTTTCTGCCATGCATAAGCTGCCAATAACGGTAATAAATATCTTTGTTTAAAACCTACATATTGGCCTCTTCGCTTAAATGGAACATTAAGTTCCTTACAAACCTTGTCAAAGATTTGATTGCCTTGCACCACATAATGTTGTTTTAAACTTCCTTTGTTTAAGTCAACACCAGGATGAACTTCACCATCATTTCGTCCAGATGCCTGCATAGCAAGATCAGCCTCTTTGTCTACTAATAAAATATTCAAGTTCCATTTTGATAATTCCCTAGTAATGCTTGCCCCTGAGATTCCGCCACCAATAATTAAAACATCTGGCTTCATGCCTTCGAGCTCTTTTGAAGTTTCTTTTGGAATTCTCATACCCCGAATATTCGTATCCATAAGCTTAATGTCATTTACTACATGTAATCGTTTATCTTTGCTGACACACATTCTACATGCCTTTATAATATCCTCCCAATTTGTTAGCTGTCCAGAAACTCGAATGCAATCGTCCTCTACCTTTACCGATACACTTCCAGGAAAGTATCTTTCTAGTTTCTTATTCAGTTTCCTTTCAAAGACTTTTCCGCTCATTCACCCACTTCCTTCCCAGTCGTACACGTGTCCGACTCGTTTTACTACATATTACCAGAATTATGAAAATGTGTCAATTCACTATTGATACTTTTATACATTTTTTCATTATTTTTTACCTAAATATTGGACAAATATGATAAAAAAGTATATACTGTTTCAAGATATTGTAATTACATAGCTACTTCTAAAGAATTGAAAGGAGATTCTATGGCTGCTCCAAGAAAAGATAATGTCAAAGAATTAATTATTAATGCAACCGAGCAACTGTTGGAAACTCAGAAGCTCTCTGAAATAACATTTGCTCAAATAGCTTCCTGTGCTGGTATTTCTAAAGGAACACTTTATTACCATTATAAAAATAAGAATGATATTTTATTTGATATAACGGATAAGTATTTACAACAGCAATGGGACGATTTAATTGCATGGACAGAAAATCCACAAAAAGATACCTCGCTACATCGTCTTGTACAGTATGTTTTAGAGCGAGATGTTGCGAATGTAGGAATGCGTTTACACTTTTTTTATGATGCTATGCTTGGCAACGAAGAAGTTCGTTCCAAATTGATGCAGCGATATAATGATTTTGCAAAATTAATATCTAAAAAAATCAGTGATCGAAATGATAAACTTCCCGCAGAATATATTACCTGGCTTATTCTACTAATAAGTGACGGACTCTTCATTCATAAAACTTTGAATAATGATAATTTAGATGTTGATCTGTTTATTAAACAGAGTGGGCAATTTATGAAACAAGTGATATCTTATGTAGAAAATGAAAAATAAATTTATAGAAACAAAAACAATCGCAAACCCTTTATTATGGATTTGCGATTGTTTTTAATAAAGTAGGAGACGGCTCGAGCTCCCTGTCGGATGTAACCTCGACCTAAATAAACCGTCATGCTCTAGCTAACTGATTAACAATGTGACAAAGAGATTTTGGTTGGAGGCTATTTAAAACCGTCTATACTATCTCTATAGATTCCACTCTTTTGGAAGATATGCCTTTGTAGCATCTAACATATCCTCTACAAGTTTTTCTACTTCTTCTTTTGTTGCCATATCCTTTACTAATGGGTCCTGTTCAAATGCTTTCACCACCAAGGATTTATCGAAGGTAAGCGCTGCTTCCATAATGTACTCGTGATTTAAAATATGAGGCATTGTTAATTTAACAACGTTTTCTGGCATTTCACCCGCCATAATAGGTCGTATGGAATCTCTCTCAAACACCGCATTCGTTTCCACAATTGCAGTACTTGGAAGATTTTCAATCTGAAGATTCGTATTAGGAATATTCACATTACTAATAACTCTTGTTAAACCACAAAGTGCTTTGATTAATAGTATGCCTTCTTCACCAGATGGCTCAAGTTTAATCTCTTCTTCTCCGCTAACCAATCGATGGCTCTTATTTAAACGGTCTTCTAAATCTTTTTTTCTCCATTCAACTGTTGTTAGACCAAAGTTCCAATCTGCTACCGTCTCTTTATCCTTTAAATATCGTTCGCTTGGCATAAACTCTGTCAGGTGTCGATCACCTGCCGCTGCAATTAAACCAAATTCGTTAAATAAGTCAAACTTCACACGGTGCTTACAAGCAAAGGATGCATTTGCCCAGTTCTCATCTTTTTCTTCAAATCCTTCTTCAAAATGATCTTCAATATACTTACAATAAATAGGGAACAAATCAATCCCTTGATAGGAAGCATAATTAAACCAAGTAAAATGATTAATGCCAAGTACATTGACATGGATATCGTTTCGATCAATACGATCTATCTTTAATTCCTGTTCAGCGATTCCTTTTAGAACCTTCTGTGTTCCAAATACCTCATGACAGCAACCAAATGCTTTAATTTCCGGAAATACATGATATAACGTTTTTACACACATAGACATTGGGTTGGTATAATTAATGACCCAAGCTTTAGGCGAGTACTCTTTAATTGCGTTAGCTATTGTAACAAACATCGGAATGGTACGAAGAGCCCTCATCATACCTCCTGGTCCAGCAGTATCTCCAACGGACTGGTAGATTCCTAGACGCTCCGGCATATGTACATCTGCTTCCATCTCATCAAAGGTTCCAGGTAGTATAGAAATTACAACAAAGTCGGCCCCCGTTAACGCCGCTTCCATAGTATTAGCTGTCTCGTAGTTCCATTTTCCAACCGTATCATCTCGTCTGGTTATCATATTACCAATGATTTCGTTATTTTTTGCAGCCTCTTGATCAATATCATATAGAGATATCTTACCGCTCATATTTGGTTCCATAGCCAAATCTGTCATAAATGTCCATGCCCAGCCACGAGATCCGCCTCCTATATAAGCAATTTTTACATCAGAAACTTTTCCATTATTATATTTCATCTTCCGTTACTCCTTTCTTACAAAGAACCTTATTCTACCTTATTCTACACTGGACTTTCTATTAGAATGAGGTATAATTATATTATAAAATATTGTATTTCATATTAATTTTCAAACTATATGATACAAGTTACATATCAATTCACTTTTTCTCTTACAAATTTTTAAATCATACTTTTGTTTTACTGGTTAAAAATATATCCTAGTGTATCAACCAATTCAAACCATCTCATTCTTGGCATAAATTATTGGTTAACCCAACGCTTTGAAAGAATTGTTTTGTCTACGCTGCAATCATAAACTTAAGGTTCACGTAAGACAGCGCAAAAAATGGAGGAAACTATGAGACAAATTGTATTTGAAGAATCCCTAAATGGAATCACCATCGACCGCATCATACGAGACTATGAATATAACATGCCTACAAAACACTTTCACGATGAATATGAAGTATATTATCTTTTGGAAGGTGAACGTTATTACTTTATTGAACATCAAACCTATCTTGTAAAAAAGGGTAGTTTAGTTTTTGTAAATCGTGGGCAAATACATAAGACAGGTTTAGCCGGTACTTCTTACCATGATCGAATTCTCATTGAGTTAAAAGAAGAGCCTTTTGCTTCTTTCTTCTCCTTTTTTGGAGATTTGTCTTTAAAGGACTTCTTCTCCAAGCATTATGGCGTATTAGAATTAGAGGAAAAGGATCAGCGACGTATTGAGCGTCTTTTGACTAGTATCTCTACAGAAATTCAAAACAAATCGATCGGATTTGAGATATCCGTTATGATGAAACTAGCGAAATTACTTATTTTTTCCATGCGCTGTAAAGCTGATACCAATACCTTTATACCTGCGACTACCGCTACTACAGCAAAACATCGTAAAGTCGATGAGGTTGCTTCTTATATTGTAAATAACTGTACCAATCCAATCTCACTCGATGCCCTATCGAAACACTTCTTTGTAAGTAAATGTTACCTTAGCCGTATTTTTAAAGAGGTTACCGGATTTACAGTGAATGAATATATCAACATTCACCGTGTTCAAAAAGCACAATACCTGCTACTTTACAGTGAATCCAATATCTCCGAGATTTCGGCTCAACTTGGGTTTGAAAGTATTACTTACTTTGAGAGAGTATTTAAAAAATACACAGAATCCTCTCCTTTAAAGTATCGGAAGCAAAACAGAAAAGAAATTCAGCCAATACGTACAAAGAAGGCAGAACCTGTAGAATAAGAAGACCCTGAATTACAAGTATTCTATATTTAACAGGGAGAACCTAGAGAACAGGTTCTTCCTATTCTCATTCCTCGTAATGAAAATAATCAAAGTCCGCAGGTAAGGATAGTCCTGTCATATCAAAACAAAAGATTCCGAAATGTGCTCCGGTAAAACCTCTGCAATGCTCATCTGTCAGTATCTTTGTGCTGTACTCCCCAGTTATTTTAAACCAACTTAAGCCATCATAAGAATAAGAGAAATAGGCATAGGCTCCATACTCATCAGTTTCTACTTGTAAATGCAGTTGATTATGTTCTTCTAATACCAGTGGCTCTATCAAGTCTTCATATACCCCAGTATCATTACGAAGTAAAATTAAAACTTCTCTACCTTCTTCGTCTACCGATTTCCCAAAGATAAAATGATTTAAGGCATCATAAAAATACGTAATACCTGCAACCTGTTCTGGGTGACTTGGTTTAAATTCTAATCCGGTCATAGCTTTCGCATAATATTCTGTTTGTCTTCTTGCCAGCAGACTAACGCTGTGTAAAGAATTCAGTGACTCTTGTCCGTATAATCTTAGATAGCCAGCTCTTTCGGACAGACTAGCCTTCTCCCCGAGTGGAATTCTTGGACTAGAATAAACTATATCTAATGTATTGTTATCAAAATCATCTCTATTCTCCCGCTTAGGTACAGGATAAGAAGTTATTCCAATTGGCTCTGCCACTTCTACATCCGCTTTACCTGTCTGATTGTTAAGTCTTAACCAGCCGTCTTCAGTCCACTCCACTTTTTGAATTGCAGTCTCCCTACCAAGCAGGGAATCTTTTGTCCCTTCCCTTGGTCTGGAACAAAGATGAACCATGTACCATTCGCCATTCCCCGTATCCGTAAAATCTGCATGTCCACATTTTTTTAAGATACTGTCATCATCTTCCTTAGAAGTCAGCATTGGATTACTTGGATCCACCTCATAAGGACCCCAGATATCTTTTGATCTGGCAACCGTTACGCAGTGTCCATATCCAGTACCTCCTTCTGCTGTCATTAAATAGTACCAATCCCCTATGTGATATAGGTGAGGTCCCTCTGTATACCCATAAGATGTACCTTTAAAAATATTTTTGATTTCCCCTACAAGTGTTTTCTTTTTGGTATCATATTCTTGAAGCAATATTCCTTTAAAACCATTTCTCATATTCACCAAATACTTTCGACCATCCGTATCATGGAATAAGGAAGGATCAAATCCTGTACTATTTAAATAAATAGGTTCAGACCATTCCCCATCAATAGCATTCGACTGAATGAGATAATTATGGTTATTATAAAATCGTCCTTTTTTTGTCTTAACATCCGTAAATACAATATAGTAGATACCATCAGAGTAACTAAGACAAGGAGCCCAGATTCCACCGGAAGTTGGGTTGCCTATCATATCTACCTGACTCCTCCTTGCAATCGGAGAAGGTATCTGCTCCCAATTCTTCAAATCCTTCGAGTGGAAAAGATGAATTCCTGGCCACCACTCAAAGGTTGATGTTGCAATATAGTAATCCTCACCAACTCTGATAATGCTTGGATCTGGACAAAAGCCTCGTAATATTGGATTTTGAATCATACAAACTCCCATCTGCGTGCTTTAGTACGCGTATACAATAGAATCTTAATATGGAAATGGTAACATCCTCTCCTGTCTTACACACCAGCTACCATCCTTTGGAAATCCTGGTGTATCCTCACATCCCTGATATCCTGCAACCATCATCGCTACTGCAAGTAATAAGGAACCATTTCCCGGAAGATAAAGAGGTAAATCATGACGTAATCGCTGATAATTATTTCCACTTGCTACATAAGAATTTTTTGGGGTGTCCATTAATAGAATATCAATTGCTCCACTAGGGTCTCCCAACCGAACTTTTGTCATTGCCATAAAGGCAAAGTCCCATCCCCACATCGTATCGAATTTCCAACATTCCATTACCTTATCTAATGTATTTTGAACATAACGTGCATCTGCCCGCTCTCCCGGTAATAACCCATATGCTAAAAGCATAGAAGGATGATCCTCATTAAAGTGAGTAAATGTATCTACGCATCCTTCATGAGAAAGATATCTTCCATCATCCACTTGAAGTTCCGCCATATGGTCTGCTACAAACTCCCATTCCTCCTTCTCTTTCCCTAGTCTCTTCGCCCAGGATGTAGCAAGCTTAAGCCCAAAGCTCCAATATTCTAATTCAAAAGTAGGATTTGACGTAGTGCGCGGATTAAATCGTTCTTGTGCAGGAATTAATGGTGCAGGTAGATCATAACATTTCTTTTTCTCATTCCACTGTGCAAAGTCACACATGAAATCCGCAGTTTCTTTGACGATATTCCAATATTCCCTTAGAATATCCTCTCTCTTTGTATCGCGGTATAATAATTCAAGCATATATAAAATATGTGGTTGCTGCCATATTAGTAAAGTCGCAATCGGAGACGGACTGTCAATCGCATCATAAGCCACCATCTTTGGCCATCTGGCTCCCGCGTAACCATTTCTCTTCGCATTCTCCCTTGCCTCAGCTAAATGCTCCTGATACCAGGATAGACTTTTTTCTAAATACCTGCTTCGGTTCCATAATGGTAAAAAGGCACTGTGCCACAGATGCATTTCTAGATGAAATTTTCCATACCAACTATTACAAGTTAATCCGGTTTCTTGAGGTGGCATCGAACCACAAGATTGTATTTTTAACAGATATAGCGATAAAATGACTCTTCTCTCTAATTCGTTTGCTCTTTGATCTGTGGAACCCGAAAAATCCACAATAGCTCCATTTTCCCAAAAATCACGATAGGAAGCGATACTGCTTTTCACTACCTTAGAAAAGGTTAATTCCTCTTCCTTATATTCGTTAGGCTCACTATGAAAGGATAATTCCTTTGTGAAAGATTGTTCCTTTGTAGAGGATTGTTCCTTTGTGAAAGATTGTTCCTTCGTGAAGGATTGTTCCTTCGTGAAGGATTGTTCCTTCGTGAAGGATTGTTCCTTCGTAAAGGATTGTTCCTTCGAAAAGGAACAAGTAAAACAAAGGTAATCTTCCAAGGCTTTTAAGGTAAACTCATGCTTCTTCGTATTATGAAGTTCTGCTTTAGTTTCAGCTTTAATAGCCACATGATAGGAATCCTGATCTAACGTACGCTCAAGATACCAAATACTTTTCTCCTGCTTTTTAATAGTAGTCTGATGACTGTCAGGTTTTTCCCAATCGGAGGCTGTAATATCCGGTGATCCGTATGGGAATAAGATTTTTACTGTCAGCTTATTTAATAGCAAAGCTTCTGATTCTACACAAATTCCTAGGATATCCTCCTCCTGATGACAAACTGTTGTAACCTTGACAGGATACCCTTCTATTAAAAATCTGCTATTTAGAATACCTTCAAATAAATTTAATTCTTGCCTGATATCTTTTATCTGATTGGAGGTAATCTCCTTGTCCTCCCAGAAGAAACTAATTCGTACCAGATTCAAACGATGTGGATTTTCACGAAGCCAATGATATACTTCTTCATTCCCCGGTATCTTATCAACTGCATAAGCTACTGTTCTATTCACAGAATCATATTCTGTCATCACTAAATCGTCCATAGTATAGTACTTATTCGCCTTTGTAGGAGTTTTATGCCATCCCCATTGACTCATAGTACAAAGAGGTACTTCATGCTCTATCTGTTCCTTATAAAGGGTCTGTAATCCTGTTACATCTACAGTAAAAGCAAATTCGCCATTACCTACCGATAGCGGTGACTCTGGATTAACTTCCTTCATGATAGGATTATGTCTATTCACTAACTCGTAACGATTTATCATAATAGTTCCCCCTTCTACCAGAATACGAAAATTATAAATTCATATTGTTTCTATTCTGGTATTATAGTGTCTTTTCAAAATGGAAGTAACCTTGTGCAACAGCATAAATTACCGTCAAATAATAATATTTATTAACCTTTTAATCCACTTGTACTTATTCCTTCCACTAAGTACTTGTTAAAGAATAGAAAGATTAAAAATACCGGTAGAAGAGACAAGGTTGACATTGCAAACATTGCACCATAATCTGTGGTAGAAGATGCATCCGCAAATAATTTAATCGCAATGGATACCGTATAATCCTGTGGCTTATTCAGATAGATTAATGGTCCCATAAAATCATCCCATTTCCAATAAAATTGGATAATAACGGTTGTAACTAAGGCTGGTTTTAACAATGGTAGGATAACTCTAGAGAAGATGGTGTATTTACTACAGCCGTCAATTGTAGCTGCTTCATCTAGCTCTCTTGGAATTCCTGCCATAAATTGCATCATTTGATAGATAAAGAATGCTTGCCCAAAAAAATGAGGTAATACAAGTGGTAAGATCGAACCTACCATTCCTAATTTGTTATAGATAATATACTGTGGAATTAAGATGATCTGTCCCGGTAACATCATCGTACATAACATTGCTGTAAACAGAACTTTTCTTCCCCTATACTTAATTCTGGCAAAGGAGTATGCTACACAAGCAGAACTTACTACGGTAGCAAACGTTGCTATTACAGTAACGATAAAGGAATTCTTAAAAAAGGTAACAAATGTTATTCCGCCAAACCCTCGAAAGCCATTTGCAAAGTTCTCCCATCTCCAGTTTGGAGGTATCAAACTTAAAGAACCATTTAAAATTTCCACATTATTTTTTAAAGAACCGGTAATCATCCACAAAACAGGATATACCATGACAAAACCAAAGCAAAGAACAAATGCATGGTACAGAACTTTGCCAATTTGTTTTCTAAATTTTATGCCCATCATTGCTCCTCCCTTCTATTCCTGTCCCGCTTCGGAAAATACCCAACGCTTCGAGGACTTAAATATTAGTAAGGTGATTAAACTCATCACAACTAACATTACCCATGACATTGCACTTGCATATCCCATGTCATAGTATTTAAATGCTTGATTATATACATATAGGGAGTAGAAATTCGTTGCATCGTTTGGTCCACCCTTAGTAATAACAAAAGCCTGGGTAAATGCCATGAACGCTGAAATGGTCTGCATAACTAGATTATATAAGATAATAGGGGAAAGGCATGGTAGTGTAATCTTAACAAAGGATTGCCCTTTGTTCGCACCATCAATTTTCGCTGCTTCATAATAAGTACTAGGAATTTCTTTCAATCCTGCAGCAAAGATAATCATTGAAGAACCAAATTGCCATACTGTCATTAATATCAACGGTACCATTGCAAGTTTTTGGTCTCCAAACCATGATACTTTCTCAATTCCTAGATTCATCAAAATTGAGTTAATTAATCCCTTAGATGAGAATAATTCTTTCCATACTAAAGATACTGCGATACTTCCTCCAATAAGGGAAGGAATATAATAAAGAGAACGATAAAAAGTTACAGCTTTGCTTTTTCTCGTAAGTAAATAAGCGATAAATAAAGCAAACGCCAACTTAAGTGGTACACTAAAAAATACATACTTTAACGTAACGCGAACTGATTTCAAGAATCTAACATCTTGAAATAAACGGATATAATTATCAAGCCCTATAAAGTTTTCCTGTTTTATTAAGTTATAGTCCGTAAAGGAATAGTACATGGAAACAATCATAGGAACGATGGTAAAACCAAGGAAACCAATAATAAACGGAAGTGCAAAGGTATATCCCACCGTATTATCATTGTAAAGAAATTTATGTAAACTTAATTTTCTCTTTTCCTTCTTCTCCATAGAATCCTCCTTCTTGCGAAAAGGACTCTTACCTTTCTTCGTAATTTCCACAAAAAAGAATAAGAGTCCTAATACACAACATTTTATTCATATGTCATACACACGTGGTCAATGGTAAATCTTACTTAATTATTTAAATTGTCTGCTCGCAAAGTCAAAAATTTCTTTTGCCGCTTCCTCAGGTGTCTTATCTCCATAAATAACTTGTTCTACTAACAATTTATATTGATCTTCAATAATTGTCTTACACTCTGGGCTTATAACGTTAACTTCTTCTCCAGTTTTGTAGCTACCAATTAAATCAATAAAGTTGTACATAGTATTTGTAGTCTCATCTGCATTTAACTGTAAAGCCATACGAACAGTATCCATAATTGGAATACCACGTTCACCTTGAAGAATTTCATTTGCTTCCACACTGTTGATAAAGAAGTTAATGAATTTTGCTGCTTCTTCAGGAACCTTAGAATCTTTTGATATACAAAGCATTTGTGAGGATTGAATTACAGATCCTGATGGTCCATCTGCAAACTTTCTTGGAGCAGGAGCAATTTTTAATTCTCTATCTGCTGCTTTAATTAAGGATTTTAACTGATTACTAGCTACCCATGTCATAGCAGCTTCACCAGTAACTAAATAATCACCTTCGATGTCTTTAATTTCAGCAATTGCACCTGGATCAGGATATGCTCCTGCTTTTACTAATTCTTTTCTCATTGCTAAATAATCCACTAACATATTCGGATCATCAAATCCAAGCTTATCATTGGATGGAGCAAAGAAGTTTAAAGAATAATCCTCTTGAGAGATTCCCATACTACAACCAGATATAAAATCATCCAGCTTAGAGCTTCCGTAAATTCCTAACTTCTCATGAATAGTCAAACAAGCTTGCTTCCATTCATCCCATGTCCAGTTATCGTTTGGTTCTGCTACACCAGCCTGTGCAAATAATGCTGGATCATATGCAATACCATAGGAGTTAACACCACTGGATAATGCCAACTGAGATCCTTTGTATTGAGTTGTTAATAAGTAAGCATCCGTCGTATGAGACGTATCTACAGTACCGTTTGCTATGTATTCATCAAGTGGAACGATTTTGTCTAAATATGTTGGGAAATTACCTCCTAATTGGAAGATATCCCACACAGTGTTCGATGCTACTAAAGTATTTAACTTTGTGAAGTAACCATCAAAATCAAAGAATTCGTACTCAATATCGATGTTAGGATTCTGTGACTCATACAGCTCAATTACTTTTACTGTAGCATCATGTCTAGTTTGTGAACCCCACCATGCCATACGAAGTTTAATCTTTTCTCCGTTCGATTCATCTTTTTTTGTACCTGATGATTGTTCTGTATTCTTTGCACCACTAGTATCATTATCTACTGTAGTATTCTTTTTTCCAGAACCACAAGCTGTTAGTCCCAACACTAAACTTGCTGCCAACAATGTTGTCATGATTTTTTTAAGTTTCATAAATCTCTTCTCCTCTCTCTTTATGTGTTATCCGTAGTATAAAAGAAAAGCCCAGACAAGTCAATAATTCTGTATAAAGTGCACAATATCTAACTAACTTTTATCATTTTAGTACTATATTTACTAATTAAATTTTTCTTTAGATGTCCAATACTTGGTATTTTTGTGACTTTTGCTTATACACAAGACAGCTTTTAAATTAATATCTTAAAATTATACCAATCTATATACTATCGCAGATGTCAATATTGTACTTAAATAAGAACAATACGCTTTGTGAACTTTTCCTTGTTATAAATAAGGATAAGGACATTCAAATGAAACCATCCAAGTTCAAAAAACTTTCAAAAATCATCCATATTCAAAAACATTCATATTCAGCAATCATTAAAATTTAGAAATTAATAAGTTTCAGAAATTATTAAATTATTAAAATATAGAAATCAAAATAAAAATAAGTCCTTATCAATTTACTTAGCATTGATAAGGACTTTCAATTACCTATATTTTTTCCCATGTATGTTGTTCAACCCGCATTACTTAAACCGATGAATGTATTATCCTCTGGAAGTTCCTCAATGCGTATCCAGCCAGCTCCATTAACATCACCCTGAATATATATCCATTCTTCATCATCAGATGTCACTATGGTTGCATACTGATTCTTTTCTAACTTTACTTCCGCAGTTATTGAAAACTGTGTTTTATACAGGAAGAGATCATGAAGTAATATTACTCTGGTATTAACCAGATACATTTCCTTTGGCATACGAACCAAAACTGGTGTTGTAACCTCTACATAATTATCATTGACGTCATAACTTCCCATGCTCATATCCGATATATAAAACTTCCGAGGATGGAACCAAGTCTGTAAAGTATCTGCACGCTCCCTACATTCATAAAGCCCATCTCCCAAGGATTTTATATCGTCTACCAGTCCACCTATATCCCCGAGATCGTATATGATACCCTCTTTATAATAAAATATATTTACAATATTAAGGCAACTATCTCCGTAATCATCTATTAATATCTGAAGGCTTACACCATCGTTGGTCATATTAGAAAGATACAGTTTATCGGTAGGAGCATCAATCATAAAAGCTTTCGTCGCATTTCCTATGGTTAGCAAATAACTCCTCTCATAATGGTTCTTTCCCGTTCTTTCATACTTGATTTGTTCCAGATAACCATCACCATCCAAATCGAAATAATCTCCATTCTTAATTTCAACACTTTTTCCTTCTAGTGCTTGTTTCCTTAAAGAATCCAATCTTTTTTGTTCTTCTTTGGATAGTTTAGGCTGTTCTTCTGGTGGAGCGTAAGTTGGAGCAGGGGTAATCACGTAGCTACCCTTATTTCCTTGTGAATTGATTTCACTTATTGATATAGTTGGCGTTGGTGTATTGGATACCGTTATTGGGTTTGCAGGTATTATGGTTGGTGTTAAGGTTATGGTTGGAGTAATGCTAACTATTCTGCTATCTTCCGAATTAATATCCGATTCAGTCTTAAATTTACAACTACATAAAATACACATAGATGACAGTAAAGCAATCATTAGTAGCCACTTTCTCATCTTTACCCTCCTTTATAATTTTCCATATTTATACTCTCTAAATCAACATAATTAAATCAAGGAGATATGGCATGTTATTGTCAAATTCTTTAATTTTTTATTACATTTCATTACTGCCAAAAACAGTCCTAGGAGTATGAATTTATGAAGTCTAATAGGAGTTAAGACTATAAGTTATGCTAGGAAAAGGATTGCAAACTCCACCAGTTGTTTAAACTTTTAAATTCTGCCAGTAGTTAAAGCTATTAGTTCTCCAGCAGATAAGATTATAGGTTCTACCAACAAATTGTCATAATCGAATGCGCCTCTAAATGGATATCTGCTACCTTATTTCCCTCACAGATTTGTAATACCTTATCTTCTTCGGTCCGATTCATCAATACTAAAACCTTACTGTTATCTGGATTTAGAAATCCTACCGCTTCCACTTTATCGGTACAGCGAGATACCACGAACCTTTTCGCACCTTCTGTTACAAAACGACTTAAATGTCCCAAATAATAATAGGATAACTTAAAATCAAGCTCATCCGTTTCCTTATCATACATAACAGGAGCATCACAAAAGTTACCTACATGATTTGGTCCTCCATCAACATTTAATACAAGGTTCCAGTCAATATAGGCATTCATACCAGAATTAAGGTTACCGATGATATCATGAAGATACATTTCCGCATTCTTCACTTGACTATTTGTCTTAAATCTGGAATATTCTACACACCCTTCTGTAAAGATAAGCTCTTTTTCAGGATATTTTTCCTTCACGGTCTGCAAAGCTTCAAAATGATCCCCGGAATACCAGTGAAATGCAATCGCAGCGACACTTTCTCTTGCCATTGGTACAGCAAATGTTTCCTCTGTTCTTTCTATGATACAGTCTTTGTTATGGTCCCAGATTGCTATTTTTACATGAGGATACCCATTTGCATCTAGTGTTTTCCTCAGATATTCCGCTGCAAATACTCCCTCTTCTTCCCCTGTATAAAGGCAGGAGTCCCATGTTTGTGTAGCTTTTGGTTCATTCTGCACTGATAAGTATTGTACGTTAATCCCTAGCTTTTCGTATTCTTTAAGATAACGCACTATCATATCAGCCCACATCTGATAATATTCTTTTTTTAGTACACCACCATGATTCATCTCACCATTGCTTTTCATAAATCCTGGCGGACTCCATGGACTTGCTACTAAGATAAGCGATGGATTTAGAGTAAGCGCATCTTTGATAAATGGGATTAAGTATTGATGATCACGTTTTAAGTCAAAGGTTTTTAGCTCTTTATCTTCAGGATCCTCCACATAGGCATAATTACCAAGGGAAAAATCGCAGCTTTGGATATGTGTTCTACAAAAGTTATACTTGTGTCCATCCTTAGAAAAATATGCATCCAACACCTTCTTTTTTGAAGTCTCACTCATGGAAGCTACGGTTACCGCCGCTGCTTCGGTAAATGCACCACCAAAGCCGTAGATTGTCTGCCTTGTTTCCTTAGGATATAGTTTGATTAGGTTCATCTCTGCACGAGGATTCTCAACAAAGGAAACTTCGCTTTTTTGATATCTCATGGTTTCATTACTTTTATAAATTAACGCTTTCATCCTATTATTCCATCCTTTTCTTTTTGAATAAGAAAGAGCATCTTATTTATGAGTTCTGATATTCTTTCCAATACTATGGTCTCTTCGATATTCATATGGTGTAATTCCGGTTTCTTTTTTAAATACTTTGGAAAAATATTTTTCATCCTTAAACCCAACTTTATATGCAATCTCATATGTTTTAAAATAATTTTGTTCCAAATAACTGCAAGCATGTTTGATACGGATTTTATTTAAGTACTCAACAAAGCCACAATTCATATTTTGAGTAAATAACGTTGACAAATATCCAGCTGTAATTCCTACTTTATTAGACACCTCGATCAAGGTCAGATTCTTATGATAATACTCTTCCATATACTCTATTGCACTACTTACGATATAGTGAATTCCTGTACCCTCTTCGCATTCCACATCTTCCTTAGTTCCCAGCTGTTCCTGTACCAGCTTATTTATCGCCTCCAGGATTTCAGAAGAACGACACGGTTTTAGAAGATAATCTTTTGCGCCATAACGCAGAGCTTTCCTTGCATATTCAAAATCATCATAACCACTTAGGATAATTGTCTTTGGCACAAGAGAAAGTTTCTGTGCTTCTTGTAATACCTCGAGGCCTGTTTTTAGCGGCATCTGAACATCAAGAAGCATCATATCCGGCTGATATTGCAGAATAATATCAAGCGCTTGCTGTCCATTTTCCGCAAGATAGATTTGTGAAAATCTGTCGGTATGTAACTTTATGTATTTTGCAATCCCATTCCGGATTGTGTCTTCGTCATCTGCAATCAGAAGTTTCATTGACATATCCTTAAATCTCCTTCTTTTCAAATGGAATACGAATAGTTACAGTGGTTCCTTTTCCTCTCTCACTCTCAATGGTAAGCATAAAATTGTCTTGATACTTTAGCTCTAATCTCTCTTTTACATTCTTGATTGCATACCGGCCAACCCTTTGATTTGCATAGCGTTTAAAGTCTTCTACATTCCAGATTGCCTCGATTTGTTCTTTTGTCATCCCTGCGCCATTGTCTTCAATGCAAAATAAGATTTGATTATCCGAAAGACTTCCCGTAACTAATAAAAGGCATTCGGTACCAACATTTTCGAATCCATGTACGATAGCATTTTCAACAAATGGCTGCAAAATAAGTTTAGGAATTACAGCCTCCAATACCTCTTCCTCTATCGCTATTTTATAGTCTAATCTTTTAGAAAATCTCATTTTCTGAATATGTAAATATCTCGTTAAAAGCTCTTTCTCCTGTGCCACCGTTGTTACGCCCTTTCCTTCTGAAAGAACCATACGGAATAACTGTGATAATGCAAGGATATCCTCTGAAATTTCTTCATTTCCTGCATCTAATGCGCGCCAATATAGGGAATCCAGTGTATTATATAAAAAATGAGGATTAATCTGTGCCTGTAGTGCTCGAAGTTCACTTTCTTTCTCCGCCAGTGCCATAACATAGTTATTATTAATCAGTTCTTTGATTTCTACAACCATCTGATTAAAACATTCTGTTACTTCTCCCACTTCATCATACGCGGTTACCTCCACCTGCTGATTGAAATCTCCTAACTTAAACTGCTCCATCGCTCTGCACAATCTGCCAAGAGGCTTTGATACAATTGCAGATATAAACATTAGTACAGGGAATAACCCAATCAATACAGCAATTAATAAGGTAATAGGAGCTGATGTAATGGTATACATAGGTCCCTTTTCATTACTCTTTGGTACCATCTTGCATACCAATACTCCATTTTCCTTGTTCTGACTGCAAAAAACATTATAGTCACCAAGAGTTAACTGACTCTCTCTCTGTCGATGATCTTTTTGTATGTAGTTCTCACCTTGAATGTATCTAACTATTTCTCCATCTACTTTTCCGTACCTCGTCAGCTCTATACCTTCAGCGCTAAATACAACGATACCTTCATTCTGCTGCTGGATAGCATTTACACAAAGATCGGTATATTTTTCAGCAGCAATACCTATAACCAGATACCCAAGCGGAGTCTTTTTCGCCAAATCATACATTCCTCGATACATTACAATTTTGTCGGTACGATTTGCCTGATATGTACTTTTATCTGTTCTTGAAACCCTCTGCCAGTATACAGTGCCTTTACCTTTCAATGACTTTTGATAGATTTCGATATTTCTAACTTCTTCTATGCTAGGCAGATAAGAGGTAGCGTCAATACATCTTAAATAAGGTCTGACACCATTTTCCGGATAGATTGCGATTGTTTTAATATAGCCCTTTAATGCAATCATGTCCTGTATAATTTTCATTGGAGCACGATTTAACCACAGTCTAGAATCTTTATTCAGCTCTGAGGGATTCTCTGATTTCAATATCTTAGTAATATCATTATTAATGCAGATATACAAAGACAAATCCGTTACCTCTGTTTCAATAACGTCCAAACTATTTACTAAGCTTCTGACGCTGTTTAAGTTTTCTTCATGTTGTTTTTGTATCATTTTCTTATAATTATTTAAGAACAATATTATACTAATAATCAAAAGAACAGGCGTTACTACAAAATAGCTGTATAGAATTATCTTTTTCTTTAAACTAAGATGCTTCATCCACTCATGGGCTCTTCTCATAGTAATACTCCTCTTTTCTTAGGCTATTACAATCACCATATTCTCCTATTATTATAAGAAAGAATCCTGTTTATTTCAAGTTCTATCCTTTCACTGCCCCAAGTGCCACTCCTTTTGTTATATGTTTATTAAGTAACACATAAACGATGACCGCTGGTGCTGCTGTAAGTGCCATAACTGCAAATTGTACCGCATAATTCGAAGAATATTGCCCCGTAAACTCTAATATAGAAAATGGTAGTGTCTTCCACTTTGGCGTACTTAAATAAGTACTTGCCATCATAAATTCATTCCAATTATTTAAAAAAGTCATGATTGCTACTGTTGCTATGGATGGTTTTAACATTGGAGTAATTATACGAAAAACAATTCGATAAATACCGCAGCCATCCATCACTGCTGCTTCTTCTAGCTCAACCGGTATAGATTCAATAAAACCGCTCATTAAAAATAATCCCTGTGGAAGAGAAAATGCGACATATGGTATCAACAAGGCCCATATCGTATCTGTCAAACCGATTACATGATATATTTTATAGTTTGGTAGTAAGGTTGCATGGATTGGTATCATCATTCCGAGCAACAAAACTATCTTGACAAATCCACTTAGTTTCCAGAACATTTTCCTACAGGCAAAAGCTGCCATAATTGAGATGATGAGAACAAGTATTACAGCAAACCCATTAATTAAAGCACTATTTTTTAAGTACAGTAGAAAATGCCCATCCACAAATGCTTTATAATAATTACCCAACTGAATCTTTTTGGGGATTATAAGTAGTCCACTCGTAAACATTTCATTACTACTAGCGATAGAAAAGTTCACAAGCCATATTAGCGGAAATATTTGTATTACCGCAACACAGATTAAGATAAACCACAATAGATATCTCCCAAATCTACTTTTCTTTTTTCCTACCTCGTCCATAAACAATTCACCCCTTACTTAATTGCCTATCAGAAAAAATACGATTCAGTGACACTGTTACTACAAGGCAAATAACGATGTACACAACACCAATTGCATTTCCGTAACCATACTTAAATGCTTTAAATGCCTGTTGATACAAATAATTTGCAGCGAATTGTGTACTGTTTCCTGGTCCGCCGCCTGTCAGCAAATATACTGTTTCCATCTGTTTTAATGCCGATATAATGGCCATGGTAACATTAACTTGTATGACTGGCTTCATTAAAGGCAAGGTAATACGAAAAAAGACTGCTTTTTTATCTGCACCATCGATTACCGCAGCTTCATAAAGCACCGGATCAATATTTTTTATTCCTGTATAATAAATTAGCATTCCCCACCCAAAACCATGCCATATTAGTACTATTAATACAGACCATATCGCATATTTAGGGCTAAACCAATTGATTTTTTCATGCTGACCAAATAGTTTCAATATATTATTTAGTAACCCAAAGTCTGGATTATAAATAAATTTCCAAAGGTATGCTATCACAGCAACCGAAATAACGTTTGGTATAAAATAAATACATCGAAATACCCCTTCTGCTTTTCCTTGTAGCTTATCAAGAACAGCAGCAACTATAATAGCAAGTGGATGCTGAATACATATAAATCCAATTGCTAAGAACAAAGAGTTGCGAAGAGAAGTCCAAAACACTTTATCTTTGATTAAGTTCTTATAGTTGCTAAGTCCAATATAATCAAACTTTCCCATTCCCGAATAGTTCGTAAATCCATAAAATATACTTAGGCAGATTGGAGCAAGGATTGCAAAAATAAATACTAATAATCCTGGTAAAACCAAACTTAGAATTACAAGCTTATTACTATATAATTTCTTCATCTTGTTCCTCCTTCCTGCGCTTACTTTCTGCGCTTAATAGTTTGTGATAAGGAATGCAGGAGCAAAATTGTTGAAATAACAATTTCTTACCTGCTTCTCTTCCAATAAAAAATATTTCTGAATATTAGAAAGGGGCTATTGCAATATCACTAGACAACGGCCCCTCCAATTACTTATTGATGCAAGTGAGGCAGTTCACTGACTCATCTTGTGTTTTACTTACATGCTTCTCCTAGCGCTTTGTAGAACTCATCTACTGATTTTGTTCCATTGGATAAACTCTGAATTTCACTCTCTATTGCTGTTTTAAAAGCAGAGGTACCGCAATCATTAAATGGTGTTCCGGATACACTTGTTGCATTCTTAACGATATCTGTAAACTGTTTTTGAAGAATGGTTTCATTGCCAGTCATATAAGCCGACTGATCCTGTGCTGACATACCAACCCCATTTTCCCATCCATACTTAGATAATTTATCCTGCTGATACATGAAGTTTAAGAATTTAATTGCCTCATCCTTCACTTCTGAATTTGCAGAAACTGCATATCCGCCACCATTCCATGCAGCAATATCTGTTTGCTTTCCTTTTCCGTTTGCTAAAGCTGGCATCGTAAATACTCTGACATTTGACCGTACATCTTCACTAATATCCTTATTTAAAGCCATGGAAGCTTCCCAACTTCCCATATAAAACATTGCGGATTGTCCATTGGTAAATAAATTCATCGCAGTACCATAATCTTGAGAATCGTAACCTGTCTGGAACATTCCTACTTCTGCAGATTTTCTTAATAACTCAGCTGCTTCTTTAAATACAGGATCTGAAAAATCTCCGCTGCGAATCCCTTTCGATATCAGTTCGCTACAGTTCCCATTGATTCTAACTAAAAGATCTGTTAAATAAATCGCCATTGGCCATCCATCGCCGCCGTCCATTGCAACCGGAATCATACCGGCATCTTTTATCTGTTTTGCTAGATCTAAGAATTCTTCAAATGTATTTGGAACCTTCCAACCGTTATCATTAAATATTTTCTCGTTATAATAAAATGCCATAACGTCTGTATTTCTTGGTAGACCGTATAACTTTCCATCCTTCTTAAATCCTTCTAGAGAACCTGATACAAAACCATAGTTTGCATAATCACTCTCTTTAAGTTCTGCTAAAACTCCAGCTTCCAAAACTTCATCTAAGAAAGATGGCTGTCCCCAGATACTCACAACATCTGGCATACCATTCATTGCGTACGCTCTGAACTTCGTTTTATACGCTTCTTCATCCAATGCTTCAACTTCAATTGTTACATTAGGATTCTTATTTGTGTATTCGTCAATTATCATCTGTTCTATTAAGCCTTGACCATTCTTTCTATCCGGAAGATTAGAGAATAGTTTTAACGTTATTTTATCAGAACTTGAGTTCGGTGATTGTGTAGGCCCTTTCGTAGCTTCCGCTTTGTTATTCTCTTTCGTAGCATTATCTGTTTTCGCACTCTTGTCACTGCATCCTGCAAGTAATGAGATTACTAAAGTAATCGCCATGAGTATCGTAAGAACACGTTTCTTCATATAATACCTCCCACTTTTTGTGCATATTTATTTGATAACGTAATTATAACATTGATTTTTTGTACAAAACAGATAATAATTTATTAAAATGGTGCATTATTTTCGAATCATTAAAAAGCTTATATTATCTTATTCAAAGTATGATGACACTTTTTCATGCTAAGTTCTGAAAGTATAACTGCTTCTTGTATTTCGTTATAAACAAATTAAAAGATCATGAATTATTTCTAATAAGATCCCAAGCATAGTCCATCGGATTAAGGTAAAAACGCCCTATTTTGTTACTTTCCATCTCTTTTTTACATAATTTAGAGCAAATATTTATATATTCATCAACCATTGGCTCTGTGAAAACAGCTATATCCCCTTTATTATAAGGCAAAAAATCATTTTCCATATCTTCTAGGTATCTGTTCAATTCAAACGGATAAATATTATTGATCTTTTCATTTTCGAAATCTTCTTGCTTCTGAACACAATTTTTGATTTGATATTTGGTAATAAGATATGTATTTAGCAACCTGTAATCATTATGCAAGACTTCTACATCTTGTGAACAAAAAACCTTATAGCCATAATCATAATACAAGAATTTTCTATATATAGCATCTTGTATTAAGTGTAAATAGTATCCTAAATATAAATCGTCTGTTTTAATTTCATCTTCAAATTGATTCCTAAATGAAACAAAATCAATCAATTTCTTTTTACCATCACAAACAGTTACTTTAAAATGGCTATCTCCATGACTCGCTAAATCATGTGTAATAGCATCCGGTAATATTTGTCCTATACTAAACCTTGCAATATTGCTTATCATACCAGAATTAATAATCTCATTGGCAATTGTTAAATGCATTGTTCTTGATGCCATTTATCTCCTCCTAATAATGCAAGTTTAAAAAAATATTATTTATTTTCCGCTTTAAAGTCCTTTTATAATTTAGTATACTATATTGTTTTACATTTTTCTTTAGTTATTACTCAATATATCAATAAAAATTTCATCAAGAATAATTTATCATATTTTCTAGATGACTTGTAATGATTCTGAGATAATTAATAAAAGAAATGCCTAATATATATATTAAATATATGCATATTGCTTTTATTATTTTGCACCCTTTGAAGAATAAAAAAGAGCTGTTATCCACAGCTCACTCAAAAAAAGAAACTGTTATCCACAGTTCCTTCTGATTTATCCATAGTAATGTTATTCTAAAATAAAAAATAGCAAAAAACAAGAGATTTTCTCATTTTTCACTATTAAAACTTCTATTTTCTTTAATTACTTCACATTGAATTTTTTAAACAAACCTTTTTAGGTTAAGCCCTCGACCTATTAGTAACAATCAGCTACATGTGTTACCACACTTCCACCTTTGTCCTATCAACCTTATCGTCTTTAAGGGGTCTTACTAGCTTGTGCTATGGGATATCTTATCTTGAGGGGGGCTTCACGCTTAGATGCCTTCAGCGTTTATCCCGTCCCGACTTGGCTACTCGGCCATGCTCTTGGTAGAACAACCGATACACCAGAGGTCAGTCCATCCCGGTCCTCTCGTACTAAGGACAGCTCCTCTCAAATATCCTACGCCTACGCCGGATAGGGACCGAACTGTCTCACGACGTTCTGAACCCAGCTCGCGTACCGCTTTAATGGGCGAACAGCCCAACCCTTGGGACCTACTACAGCCCCAGGATGCGATGAGCCGACATCGAGGTGCCAAACCACTCCGTCGATGTGAACTCTTGGGAGTGATAAGCCTGTTATCCCCAGGGTAGCTTTTATCCGTTGAGCGATGGCAATCCCACTTTATACCACCGGATCACTAAGTCCTACTTTCGTACCTGCTCCACCCGTCGGTGTCACAGTCAAGCTCTCTTATGCCTTTGCACTCTACGAATGGTTTCCAACCATTCTGAGAGAACCTTTGAGCGCCTCCGATACCCTTTCGGAGGCGACCGCCCCAGTCAAACTCCCCGCCTGACATTGTCCCCTAGCCGGGTCACGGCTACAGGTTAGAAATCCAGTACTACAAGGGTGGTATCCCAACAGCGACTCTGTAAGAACTGGCGTTCCTACTTCTTAGTCTCCCACCTATCCTGTACATGCAGCACCGAATCCCAGTATCAAGCTGAAGTAAAGCTCCATGGGGTCTTTCCGTCCTGGCGCAGGTAACCAGCATCTTCACTGGTATTTCAATTTCACCGGGTGCATTGTCGAGACAGTGCCCAAATCATTACGCCTTTCGTGCGGGTCGGAACTTACCCGACAAGGAATTTCGCTACCTTAGGACCGTTATAGTTACGGCCGCCGTTTACTGGGGCTTAAGTTCAAAGCTTCGACTTGCGTCTAACCTCTCCCCTTAACCTTCCAGCACCGGGCAGGCGTCAGCCCATATACCTCACCTTTCGGTTTTGCATAGACCTGTGTTTTTGCTAAACAGTTGCTTGGGCCAATTCTCTGCGGCCTGGTTGCCCAGGCACCCCTTCTCCCGAAGTTACGGGGTCATTTTGCCGAGTTCCTTAACAATGCTTCTCCCGTCGGCCTTAGGATTCTCTCCTCATCCACCTGTGTCGGTTTACGGTACGGGCATATAGCAAACAATAGCGGCTTTTCTCGACAGCATAGGTTCAGAAACTTCGTTACTTAAAGTTCACTCCGCATCACACTTCACCATCACGAAACGGATTTGCCTATTTCGCTTGACTTTGTGCTTGCGCCGGTTTTTCCATTCCCGGCTTTTCCTACCTTTCTGTGTCCCCACAGTTCTGTTACTATATGGTACAGGAATATCAACCTGTTGTCCATCGACTACGACTCTCGTCCTCGCCTTAGGCCCCGACTTACCCAGAGCAGATCAGCTTTACTCTGGAAACCTTGGATATTCAGCCTAGAAGATTCTCACTTCTATCTCGCTACTCATTCCGGCATTCTCTCTTCTTAACACTCCACTGCTCCTTACGGTACAGCTTCTTCGCAGTTAAGAATGCTCCTCTACCAATCATACATTGTATGATTCCACAGCTTCGGTGGTGTGTTTTAGCCCCGGACATTTTCGGCGCAGGATCTCTCGACTAGTGAGCTATTACGCACTCTTTGAATGTATGGCTGCTTCTAAGCCAACATCCTAGTTGTCTCTGAAATCCCACATCCTTTTCCACTTAACACACACTTTGGGACCTTAGCTGGTGGTCTGGGCTCTTTCCCTTTTGACTACCCAACTTATCTCGTGTAGTCTGACTCCCGATCATCATCTATACGGCATTCGGAGTTTGATAACCTTCGGTAAGCTTTGACGCCCCCTAGGGTATTCAGTGCTCTACCTCCGTTAGACTAAATCGAGGCTAGCCCTAAAGCTATTTCGAGGAGAACCAGCTATCTCCGGGTTCGATTGGAATTTCTCCCCTATCCACAGTTCATCACCACCCTTTTCAACGGATGTGTGTTCGGTCCTCCACCACCTTTTACGGCAGCTTC